>JAGPMT010000016.1 GCA_018052735.1 Phycisphaerae bacterium
GTGGTACAGCATGGCGGCCGTCAGTGACGGATCAACCCTGTCGCTGTATCTTCGCAATGTGACCGAAGGTCAGGCTTGGCAGCTGATAGCCCAGACGGATATGACGCAGTCGGGCAGCCCGAACACGGCGCTGACAAAAGGCCTTGGCAGCGGTGGGGATTGGGTGGCCGGCACGTGGTCGGTAGGACGGGGCCTGTATGCCGGCGGGCACGGCGACCGTGCCTACGGATTTATTGATGAAGTTCGCATTTCCGATGCTGCGTTGAGCGTGGACCAATTCCTGATGGTTGTGCCGGAACCGGCAACGCTGCTGCTGCTGGGTATGGGAGCTGCGGTGTTGGCTCGCAAACGCTAGTTTTTAGTAAAGCAGATTGTTTTTTTAGCCGAAATCCTGCTGATGGCCTCGGAAAAAGGCCATCAGCAGGAAATCCCAAAAAGGAGTTGTAACATAGGGTCTTAAAAGGGGAGCAAGACAGGTAGAGGACAAAATGCATCTATATACATATTTTTAGGAGACATATCTATGAAGCAGGTACTTATGTTTTTATTGGCCCTTGCAGTATCCGTTCCGGTTTCAGCGGTTATTACCCACCGGTACGATTTTGAGGCAGATGCCAATGACCTTGTCGGCGGTCTCAAGACTGTACTGGAAAATGGAGCGGTCGTACAAAATGGGGCTTTGGTGCTGGGCGGAGGTTCGCCCGGTGCTCGTGCAGTGCTGGATGGTCCCGGGATAGCGATCAATACCTATACCAGTGTGTCGATTGAAGCGTGGTTTATGGACAATGGGCTCAGCGGCTGGACGCGGGTGTTTGACTTCGGCGATACCTCCGGTGGAGACGGCGGCTATTGTTTGTTTTACACGCCTTCCGGCCCCGGCCGTTCCCGACTGGCTATTTCGACCAATGGTTTCCCCAGCTGGTCAACAGGCGAACAGCTGGTAGATGGACCCGTTCTTACATCTGCCACCAAATACCATATTGTATGCGTGTATGAAGCCGACGGCGGGTCAGGCGGCTTGAGCGCTATGCGTATCTATCAAAACGGGGTTTTAGCCGCCTCCAATACGGCTGTTTCGATGCCCTTGTCAGGCCTGCATAACAATTTTGCCTATCTGGGCAGTGCCGTCTATCCGAATGACCCTGAATTGAATGGGTCTATTTACGAATTCCGCATTTATGACAAGGCCCTCAATCCCGGTGAAGTGCGCTTTACAAATCATTTCGGGGAAAACAATGCCTATCCGCTGGTTATTCGGAGTCATAATCCGATTTACGGCCAGACGCTGGTTCCGGTAACGCCCACGCTCTCGTGGACGCCTGAAGCCAATGTTGATGTATTGTCCTACAATCTTTATCTGGGGACAGATCCCAATATTATGGACCCCAACCGCTCTGATGTCAGCGGCATCAGCACGCTGGTCGTAACCAATCTGGCAAGCCCCAGCTATACGGTTCCGTCAGCGCAGAAACTGCTTAACAACAAGGTTTATTATTGGCGCGTTGATACAGTAGCAACCGATTTAACCACCTATCAGGGTGCGGGAATGACCTTTACATCAATTCCTGCATTCCCGGCTTTTACCGTCAATCCGGTATCCGCGTATGTGTTTGAAGGCCAGACAGCTGAGCTGACGGCAACCTGCCAGAGCTTAACTCCGCTTACCGATGCAGTCCGCTGGTACAAGGTCGGCACGCCGGATGTTGAAGTTACCGCCGGCGGCGATGTGTCTATTCAGACTGTTACCGTAGGCGACCTGACGACTACAACGCTGAGCATTGCTAATGTGGATGCGGCAAGGGAAGCCAGCTATTATGTCAAGGCAACCAATGCAGGCGGCTCAGCGGTTTCATCTTCGGCCAAGATTGTCCTCAAGAAGCTCATTGCCTACTGGCCGTTTGAAAACAATCTGACGGATGCCTCCGGCACCGGCTATCACGGCACAGCGGTTGGAAATCTGACCTATGCAGCCGGCAAGGTAGGACAAGCCCTTGATTTGAGCGGCGCTACCGATACCTATGTTGATCTGCCCGACGGATTTGCCGACTTTGTAGGCGGTTTGACCTTCAACGTCTGGGCTTATCCGCGCTCGGCTGCCAACTGGGCACGTTTCCTTGAGTTTGGCAATGGGGCCAATGCCGACAACATCTATTTTGCCCGCAATGGGACATCCGCAACACTGCAGTACACCATTTATAAAGGCTCAACCAGCTCCGGTACGGTTTCCCGCACCAATACAATTGCTCTGAATGCTTGGCAGATGTTTACGATTACAATGGACGCCAGCGGAAGCTGCCGGCTGTACAAGGATGGGCTGCAGATTGCTACCGGTACCGTTCAGATTCCCAATGTGGTAACCCGTATAAACAACTATATCGGCAAGAGCAACTGGGCGGCTGACGCCTATTACAACGGGCTTCTGGATGAAATACGCATCTACAACTATGCTCTGACGCCGGATGAAGTGGCCGACCGGTATGTGGCTGATACGGGCGCACCGTACTGCCGCACCAGACCGACCTATGACCTCAACAACGACTGCTTGTTCAATTTGGCAGACTTTGCTATCTTTGCAGCACAGTGGCTGGATTGCGGTCTGTACCCGGCATCGGACTGCCCGAATTAAGGGTATCCTTTCTGAATGTTGAAAATCGGATTTGAAAACAGCATATGAGTTTTGGAGGTATAACTTATGAAAAAATTGAATTCAGCAGTTGTAATTGCTCTGATGCTTTCCTTGTCAATAGGGGCATCAGCAGCAACGTTGCTGTGGTATGATTTCGAGGACGGCACACCAGAAACAGTAATGAATCCGGGTACGGCTCCGGCGATTGCTTCACGCGATCTTTCTGGAAACGGCTACCATATGTGGGGTTGGGCGTCCGGGACTGCCAACAACAGTCCGTCTTTTTCTGCGTTAGGGGATACCCCGACCGGTTATGGAACCAGCGCCCGTTATCCGGTAGCCAGCAAAGACGGCTACACAGCCGGCGCTGATGCCATCAATACGTGGTCGCCGCTTGTCTGGACAATTGAAGTCTCTGCAAAATTGGATTCCTTGTCCGGCTGGCAGACGGTGATCGGCCGGAACGGCTCTTCACTGGGTGTGGCTGAGGCGGATTTCTATCTGCAGAAAAATGACATCGACGACCGCTGGCGCATCAACTTCGGCACGGTTGGCGGGGAACGCTTTATTCTCGATTCAGATTTTGTGGTCGAAGCCGGAAAATGGTACCATATTGCTGTGGTCTCGGATGGAACTACCGTTAAGATGTATGTTGATAAAATTGACGGCAACGGCTACCAGCTGGTTGGTTCCAGAGCTTTTTCTGGAACGAATAACGCTTTAGCACAGGGCAATTTTGTCTGGACCTTCGGCCGCGGCTGGTACAATGGCGGCAACGTCGACTTTGTCATCGGCAACATTGATGATGTGCGGTTCAGCGATGCGGCATTGACGCCCGACCAGTTCCTGCACACGATGTACGATTTGGGCAATCCGTCTCCCGGCCATCGGTCAGTGAATGCACAGCGTTCGCCGACTTTGAGCTGGCAGTTCATTAATGCCGGCGTCACAGCGGATTCTTATCAGATTTACGGACCTACAACCGATCCGAATCTGGTTGATCCCAATCAGCCCCGGACCCCGGACTATACGACGACTGCCCAGTCGCAGGCGATTGCCGGTCCGCTGGCGTACACGACCAAGTATTACTGGCGTGTGGACGCGGTTGTCGGAACCACGGTTTATACCGGACCGATCTGGAATTTCACCACAGTCCCGCCGTCGCCTGTCTTTAGCGTCAATCCCGGCCGGGTAGGCGCCTTCCCCGGCGAAAGCGCTGTTTTGACGGCCACCTGCAGCAGCACGCTGCCGCTGACCCGTACAATCCAGTGGTTCAAGGTTGGCACCCCCGATGTGGAGATTACCACAGCTGATCCGGATGTATCAATTCAGCAAACCGTCAATGGAGAATTAACAACCAGCACCTTGACAATCAGCAATATCTCGCTGGCTCACGAAGCCCAATACTATGCACGGGCCACCAACAGCGGCGGATCCGTCAATTCGTCCAATGGGGCGATTGTGGTCAAGCGGCTTCTGGCGTGGTATCAGTTTGAAGGCAATACCAACGACAGTTCCGGCAATAATATGCATGGAACCGTGATGACCCCCAGCGGGGCAGCAGCTACGATCGCCTATGTACCCAGCGTCAACGAGGCTATGGGACAGGCTGTTTCCTTTACAGGAACAGGAATCAGCAACCCGACCAATACAGTTGATCCGTATGTGGACCTGCCCGATGGCTTCTCCGATTTCAGCCAAGGGCTGACCTTTGGGGCATGGGTCTATCCCACAGCAGCGGCCAACTGGGCACGCATTGTGGAATTTGGCAACGGGACCAACGGCGCCAACAACAGCATTTACTTTACCCGTGTTGGTACCGGTACAACCGTGCGTCTGGAAAATGACAATACCAATCCATCCAATAATACTTCGATTACAACACCTTCCGGCGGGATTACCCTGAACGAATGGCAGTTTTTGGTCGTAACGGTCAATAAGAATGCGACCAACAATGCGACCATCTACCGCAACGGCAGACCGCTTGTGACAGGGACAATCAATCTGCCCAACATCGTAACCCGAACCAACTGCTTCATCGGACGCAGCGAATGGTACGGCGATTCGCTGTATCAGGGCCGAATGGACGATGTGCGGATTTACAACTACGGGCTGACAGCCGACGAAATCGCCCAGATGTATTATGATATAGTGGGCACGTTCTGTCTGAGCAAGCCGGTCTATGATTATGACAACAACTGTATCGAAGATCTCGGTGATCTGGCAATAATGGCAGCAACATGGCTGGATTGCGGTCTTTATCCGGCAACGGCCTGCCCGTAATCAGGGGGATTGGAATTTACGCTTCAGAATGTGTATGTGTTTGGGCTCCACTCCGGCAGGATTATTCCTGCCGGAGTGGCTTGCTTATATGCTATTTTATAAATCTGCATTGCGGGGGTTAAAATGAAGTCTGGTTCTTATTTCGGTATTGTCCTGCTCGTTGCAGCTGTTTTATTTGTTCAGCCGGCATCGGCAGCGACGATTGCCCATTGGAATTTTGAGGACGGTACGGCAGGTTTGCCTTTTTACAATATGCCCAGACGCGGCTCGGTCGATATTGTCAACGGCTATGTCATGCGCGGCTACAATACGACATACGGCCCGTCGTTTACAGCCGAAACACCTGACGGCAGCGGCTTAGGCGCCTATTGCAACGGCAGTCAGGACGGCTATACAACCAATTCCGTTATTAACGGATGGTCGCCGCAGGCATGGACTATCGAAATTTCAGCACGGCTGGATGATATTTCCGGTTGGGAAACCCTCATCGGCCGCGACGGAGCAAGCCACGGAGAGCCGGAATCGGATTTCTATCTGCAGAAAAACAATGTCAATGGGGCCTTTCGCATCAATTATGAATCCGTCGGCGGACAGCGCTGGATATTGGATTCCAACTTTACAGTCCAAGCCGGGCGCTGGTATCATTTGGCTGTAACCAGCGATGGGGCAGAGCTGACGATGTATTGCGATAAACTGGACGGCAGCGGCTATCAGGTTGTCGGTTCGCTGGACATTTCCTCCCAGACGCCCGCCCAGAATGCGCTGGCTGCTTCCGGTGCAAACTGGACATTCGGCAGGGGCTGGTACAATAACAGTTTTACCGATCATATTACAGGGTATTTTGATAATGTCCGTTTCAGCGATACCGTTTTAGCGCCGAATGAATTTCTTGGCTATAATCCTATTTTACTGAACGAATCTGACGGCAAAACCCTGTTGTTCAAGCAAGATCTGGTGTATACGGATGATTACAGCATTGTTCTGAAAGAAGCCCCGGCCGGTGATGTCACGGTGACGATTACGCCCCCCGCCGGTCTGACGGTGGGAAATGGAAGCGGCCAGAGCTTGACGATAACCTTTACCAGTGCAGACTGGAACCAGCCCCGCACCATTACAGTGGGTGTCGCCGATGCAGGGGCACTGCTGGCTGATATTGAATACATTGGGCATTCAGTTCAAAGCACCGATCCGAAATTTAATGGCGTATCCATCCGCGATGTGGCTGTTTACATCGAAGAAGATGCCTGCGGCGTCTGGGGCTATCTTGAAACGGATTATGATTTCAACTGCAAAGTCGATCTGGAAGACTTTGCTGTTTTAGCAGGACTGTGGCTGATAACCGATGCCCCGCTCAATCTGACGGATTTTGCGACAGACTGGCTGATGAATACATGGACGTACAATGAAACCACCTATGCCCGCTCCATTCAGCGTTCAGACCAGCCGTTTTTTGTCAACACGGCCAATATTGCCAACACGATTGACGAGAAAATCTATGGGCATTTTCTGGAACATATCTACCATTCGGTCAATGGCGGCCTATGGGGTGAACTGGTTTGGAACCGCAGCTTTGAAATGAGCGATTCAGGCGGCGGCATCTGGTCGATTGAGGATAATCAGCTTATTCAATCCAGTTTGTCAACCGATGTGCGCCTGCCTTTTGGCGATACAGGCTGGAGCGATTATGAATTGACCCTTGAGGCCCGAAAGGACGGGGGCAGCGAGGGCTTTCTTATTCCGTTCCGCTATGCCGACGGCGATAATTTTTACTGGCTCAATCTCGGCGGATGGGGCAATGTCCGTCATGCTGTCGAGAAGGAAATTAACGGCAGCCGAAGCACGGTTTCCGGAACAACTGTTAACGGCAGCATTAATACAGGACAGTGGTACTCCATCCGTATTCGCTGTCAAGGCAATACCTACAGCATTTATTTAGATAATGTTTTGATTATCAGCTTTACAGATTCCAGCAATCCTCATCTGACCGGACAAGTGGGTGTGGGGACATGGGCTACCCAGGCCCGATTCCGCAATATTCAGGTTGCCCAAATTCCCGATTCGGCAATTTTATTCAGCGGTCTGCCGGACCTTCCCGGAACGGCCTTTGGAGCGGCGTTCTGGTCGGTTTTCGGAACAGCGCAGGCGACGATGACAACCGATGCTCTCAATGACAGCTATGCTGTGCAGATTATTGGTGACGGCTCCGCTGCCGGCCTGATGCAGAACAATTTCAAATTTATTCCGCAGAAATACAACGGTTCTCTGTGGATGAAGGGGTCTTTGCCGGCAGGTCTCAAAGTGGAGCTGCTGGACAATACGACCGTTCTCGGACAGGCAATTCTTCCGGCCCCTTCGGCTGACTGGGCGGAATATCCGTTTCAAATAGACTCTGCCGGCTCAACCAATCAGGGGATGCTCCGCATTACTCTGTTGGGTGCCGGTACGGTTAAAATTGACCAGATTAGCCTGATGGGACAGGATGCCGCCTCTGTCGGCGGGTATCGGCCGGATCTGCTGTCGGCAGTGGAAGGGCTGCGGCCGCCGATTATCCGGTGGCCGGGCGGCTGCTACGCGTCTGCGTATTTCTGGAAAGACGGCATCGGCCCGCAGCATCAGCGCCGCAAGTACCCCATCAGTCTGTGGGATGATCAGGATACCAACTCCTACGGGACAGATGAATTCCTGCGAATGTGCCGACGCATCGGCGCCGAACCGCTCATTTGTGTCAACACCGGCCTGCTGAACGGCACCTGCGGTGTGGCGATTCCTTATAAGCTGACCGAAGAACAATACCTTCAGGATGTCTTGGACTGGATGGAGTACTGCAATGGTTCTGTCGATACGCCGTGGGGCGCTGTCCGTGCTGCGAATGGACATCCGGAGCCGTACAATGTAACGTACTGGGAAATCGATAATGAAACATGGTCAACCAGCTGGGGCGGCGGCATAACCAACTATATTGCCAAAGTCCAGCTGTTTGCGCCGGCAATGCGGATCAAGGCCGAACAGCTGGGCGTTCCTGTCAAGCTGATTGCCTGCGGCAGCGGCAGCTATGATCAGTCCTGGAACCGTACGCTGATTGATAACTGTGCCGTGCTGATTGACTACATTAGCACGCACCATTACGAATCGCCGGACAACTTTAAGCAGGGACCCCGCAGCTATGAAGCCTTTATCAACGAACTGGCTGCCTATATTGCCGCCTCCGCCAATCCGGATTTGAAGATTTATATGTCGGAATGGAATGCCCAGAGCACCGACTGGCGGACCGGCTTGTATGCTGGCGGCCTGCTGAATGCTTTTGAGCGCACCGGAGATGTTTTTGAAATCGGCGGTCCGGCTCTCTTCTTGCGGCATACGTCGGCTTCCGGTTGGGATAATGCCTTTATCAACTTTGACCATACCGGCTGGTTTGCCGCTCCGAATTATATTGTTATGAAGCTGTGGCATGACCATTACGCTCCTCTGTGCGTCCAAACCAACGGGACAGACACCAATCTTAATGTGGTTTCAGCTCTTTCAGCAGACGAAAAAACACTGTATATCCGAATTGTTAATCCGGATGCAGACAGCAAATCGGTCGCCTTTGAAATTGATCCGTCCTTTACGGCTGAATCGGCCTATATGCATTATGTGGCGCCGGGCAGTTTGTATGCCCGCAACACATTGGCTAATCCGCAGGCAGTTCGTGTTGAGGCCAAGGTGATTGGTCTGGATGACCAGACATTGCGGTTTAAGATGCCGGGTTATGCGGCTGCTGTGGTTACGGTCCGAACGTCCAAACCGCACAAGACAGCGTTTTTGTACAGTTCGTTTCGCAATAACGGCGAAGATGGGCTTCATCTGGCATACAGTCAAGACGGCCTGGTGTTTACTGCCTTGAAAGGCGACACATCATTTCTTGCTCCGCAGGTCGGCAGCCGGCTGATGCGCGACCCAAGCATCTGTCAAGGCCCCGATGGAATGTTTCATCTTGTCTGGACAACCGGCTGGTGGGATAAGGGCATTGGCATTGCCCATTCGCCCGATTTGATCAACTGGTCGGAGCAGATATTTCTGCCTGTGATGGCCCATGAGCCGAATGCCAAAAACTGCTGGGCTCCAGAGATCTTTTACGATGAGGCAACGGACCGTTTTCTCATCTTTTGGTCCACCACAATCGACGGCGCATTTCCAGAGACCTATAATCCCAGCGATGACAACAACCATCGCATTTACTATGTTTCTACGCAGGATTTTGTAACCTATAGCAATACAGCCCTGTTTTATGATCCCGGCTTTAACTGCATCGATGCCTTCATCGCCAAGCATGGCGCTGGTTATGTGATGTTTCTTAAAAATGAGACCAAAGTGCCGATTGCCCAGAAAAACATCCGTATGGCTTTCAGTGACTCTGCCGCAGGACCCTGGGGACCTGCTTCCGAATCGATTTCCCCAGCTTGGGTAGAAGGACCCTCAGCTGTAAAGGCTGGCGGACAGTGGTATCTGTACTATGATGCCTATACGCGAGGGCGAATGGAGGCAACGGCTTCACTGGACCTGAAGGCCTGGACCGATATTACTAGCCAGCTGTCATTTCCTGCAGGTACACGCCATGGAACTGTTTTTCGTGTTGCACAGGATATCGTGGACGCTCTTAAATCGCTCTAAATTGTCAGGGATACAGCAGCGGCACCCATTGAACAAGACCCCGGCTGTTAAGCCGGGGTTTTTTTATCGCTTGTTCTGCCGGCGGAATTCCCGCGGTGTCATGCCGACAAGCTGCTTGAAAACGCGGGTAAAATAACTCTGGTTGTTATAGCCGACTTCGTAGCAAATACGGGTGCAGTTGTTCTCAGAGGTCAGCAGCAGCCGTTTGGCATGCTGGATGCGAATACTGGTCAGATAGTCCACAATCGTAACGCCCATCTGTTCGCGGAAAAGGTGGGCCAGACGCGATACGCTCAAATGGGCGCTTTTGGCGATATCTGCCAGCGTCAGCGGCTGCGAATAGTGGTACTGCATAAACTCAATAGCGGGCTTGAGCTGGGACATCTTTTGGGCATCCTGTGAATTGTAGACGCTTTCGATAAATTCATCGAGGGCGTGGCTTATCCAGATGCAGATGTCTTCCTGTGTATCCAGCGCCAAAACTTTATTGATATAATCCATATTTTTATTGAGCAGCAGGTTGATATCCACGCCGCCCTGGGCTGCCGCTCGGCTCAATACGCTAAGCAGTTCGACCAGACGGGCTTTGAGGAGATTGATATTGCCGGGATTGTGAAACAAAATGCGGCCTAACAGGGAATTCAATATTTCTTTGGCCCCCGTTCGGTCGCCGATTTTGACCTTGCCGATAAGCTGACATTCCAGCTCATACGGATAGACCTCATCCGAGTCCAGTAGTTTGGTTTCTTGGATGGTTTGGCTGATTTGGGCCTGCTGCATCGAACGCTGCCGCCGCCACTGAATGACCTGCGGATCCAGATCGGCTGTCTGATACAGTAGAACGTAAAGAAATTCTGAGGCCTCGTGAATACGCCGGGCCGAGACCACCGGAACCTTCAGCAGCGTCTGACGAATTTCATTCTCATGGATATGAAGTCCTCGCAGACGCTTCTGTACATCCGATTCAATGGTTTCATCCAACGGTTCCCAAAGGCATTTGCCGAAAAACAGACCTCCCAAAGGAATATTACCGTCCATCACTGGTATACAGCCCAAAACAATGCCTGCATGGCAGAGAGTGATGTAGGGCTGACCGGTTTCAATGGAGATATTTAAACTGCGGACACGGTCCTCTCTGCATCGCTTCAGGCCTGTTTTAGAAAGACGAATCCGCTGACAGAATGCCGGATGACAGTTTGAACTGCAGAGAGACCGTATTTCTTGGCCATTTATATCTGTTGTCTCAACTGGAAGTTTGAAATTCCGCAAAAAGCCGGCGGCAATCCTTCCGAACTGTTCTTTAGAAATAATATCTTGTATTCGAACAGATTGTAGATTTAGCTTTTTCATTTCCAATTTCTCGATTGGCCTAACAATATCATAGCAAAATAGTATTATAGAAAATTTAATTTTAAGGGCAAGAAGTATGATTAGAAAAAGAATACAATGCAATATGTATATCTGTAATATCCAGATATTTGCCATTCAAAGAAAGACTTGCTGAACTAATAAAAGGGCGCAGTATTTTCGCATTTTACCCTTTTACGATTTGTCCGAATAAAGGATATCTGCAAATTGTCTATTGTGAAGATTTCTTTAATCGGCTGCGCACACTTTCTTTAATCCGCTGGATGTGGCCTCGTCCGAGTGCCTTAACCTCGCAGCCCAGCTCGAAATACCTGCGAATTTTGGCATCATCTAAGATGCCGTAGCAGTCAATAACAGCCAGCGGGCCGCCGACCCAGTTGACGATTTGATCGGGTTCCAGATTCAGATAGGGTGCATGCGGAACAGCCAGTATTACTGCTTCTGCCCCTTTTAATGCCGCTGGAAGGTCTTTTTCGACGCGTAGATTTACCAAATCATCCTGATTGCGGAAAAACCGTGCCCATGAATGTCCCGGAGCCGGATACTCATCCTGCTTTTCCAATTCATACCAGTGTTCGACATACGGGTCGTGAACCTTTACATCAGCCCCCATCTCTGTAAGCTTTCGAACAACAATTTCCGATCCGCTGTACCGCGTATCTGCAACGTCCTGACGGTAGCTGGCCCCGCACAGGAGGACAGATGCCCCTGCTATATAGCGCCCCATATTCCGCAAAGCATCACGTGTGAGGGTGGCTGCATGAAGTCCGCGTGTATCGTTGATATCGATGGCGGCGGTAGTCAGCTTGAAAATATCATCATTGAATCCCAGAATATGCCTGTATGCCCAATATCCTAATCCTCCGTCTTTGGGCAGACAGTAGCCGCCGATACCGGGGCCCGGAAAAATAATATTGCTGTGTGTCGGCCGCATTTTGATCGCCTTGATAACTTTGATTAAATCAACGCCGTTGCGCTCTGCAAATAAGCTCCATTCATCCAGAAAAGCCAAGATAACTGCGCGATAGGAATTTTCAACAATTTTGGTTGTTTCGGATTCAATCGGACGGTCCATGACTGTCAGCGGATATTTCTCTGTATTGAGAACTTCCCGCAGAAACTTTTCCACCCGGATTTTGGCGGCTTCATTGCATCCTGAACAAACCCGCCAGAAATCCCGTATTGACGATACGTACTCTCTGCCGGGCATCACCCGCTCAAAACTATGTGCCAGCAGCGGTTCGGATGCAATGCCTCGTGCTTTGAATGCCTTCTTCAGAATCGGCCATGCCACAAATTCGGTTGTCCCCGGCGCCACAGTAGTCTCAATCAGCGTCAGGCAATTGGGCTGTACTTTTTCACCGATTGTCTTAAGCGTAGCTTCCAATGCTTTCATCTCTGCCTCCCCTGTCCGCAGGTTGCCCAGCGAACGCTTGCTGAAATCACACTGTACATCTACTACTACGCAGTCTGCCAGCGACAGGCAGTCGCTGTTGTATGTGGCGACCAATGTTTTTTTGTCCTTCACGCATCGGGCGATCATCGGGTCCACTTGCGGATCTTCGGCTTTCACCGGTGACTGCCCCCTGTTGAGCATCGGGATTTTCCAGTAGCTGCGGGTACTGGGCCGCTGGCAGCCGATGACAAATTTACTCGGCTTGCCGGTTTTTTTATCAACTGTATCAGCAATAATTGCTGCCATTACGGCCCCGACAAATCCAACACCCATGACCACGACGATTTCTTTGCCTTCTTGACGTGCGGTTGAGACTAAAGTTTCGAGACGCTTAAATTCAGCAGGGTACTCCTCGGGTTTGGGAAGCGGGAATTTCTCGCCGGACGGGCTGACAGAATAGTCGTTCATAAGCGATCTCCGTATAAGTTGTTCGAAACCAGATACTTACCGTTTTAATCGGTAAGTTGACTGGACAAGTTTAAATAAAATAGTTAGTTTTGGATAATAAAAAGCTGTAAAATTTTTACAAAAGAAAAGTGATGGTTGATGTCATTATTTCATTATTGCGGCAAGTGATGTAAATTGAAGGACCTATGGAATTGATAGACAATCAAACCAGAGTGTGTGTATTAACCGGCCGGAAAATGGCGGCTATTGCCAGCATTGCTCTGGAAGGACCGGAGTCGCAAACTATACTTGGAAAAATTTTCAGAAAAAATCCTTTTAATAAGCATCGATCGAATACTGCTGCAGACACCGGCGTTATAGATCTTCAGCAGGTCCTATATGGCTGCATTATGGATGGCAGTCAAGTGATTGATGAAGCAGTTGTTGGATGTGAAGAAAAGGATTCTTATGTTATTCATTGCCACGGAAATCCTCTGCTGGTTGAGCGAATTATCAATTTGCTTCAATCCTATGGAGCACAGCTTACAGAAGCGGAAACCTTTTTTTTAAGGCGCTATCGACGGCAGTCCGGCTCTTTGATTGAAGCCGAAGCCAAATTGGCGATGCAGACTTCATATACCATTGCCGGCGTGCGGATACTTCAAGCCCAAATTGCTGCCGGTCTGACATTGTGGGCAGGCCGTATGATGGATGCCGTCAATATACTGACACGCGAGCAAATTCAAAATGAATGCCGTCAGATTTTGGCAAACAGCATCATTGCCCGACGGATCATTCACGGAGTACGTATCGTCATAGCCGGCCCCCCCAATTCAGGCAAAAGCACCCTTTTGAATTGCTTGGCAGGGCGGCAGGAAGCTATTGTCTCGGACATCGCCGGAACAACGCGGGATTGGATCAGTATTGTCTGCCGGATGGAACCGCTGTATGCAGAGTTTATTGATACAGCCGGATTGGATACCTCATTGGCACAAGATTATGCTCTTCAGCGGCATGCTCAGCAGATTACACAGCAATTGCTGGAAAACTGTGATTTAATTCTGCATCTGCACGATGCTGCTGCGTTGGAAGATAGCGGTATTCAATCAATTAATACAAATGTAATTGCAAATTTCGCTCAAAAAAAGCCCATTATTAATATTTATAATAAAATTGACCTTTTAAAGGATAGAAATATTCCTCACTGTCTGCCAAACGGCCTTTGCATCAGTGCTAAAGAGGGCATAGGGATTGAATTGCTTGGCCGGACGATAGGAAAAACACTAGGCACAAACGATTTTGATGCAAATCAGCCGGTCGTGTTTACAGACCGCCAGAGAGCGATAATATCACAAATTATGAACTCCGCAGAATCCCTTAGAGATTTATTATCGGACTTGATTGGGCTTTCGTATCCCTCCACGCATTAGCATACGAACTGTCCGGTATGCAATTTTAGCGATTCGATGATTCAGTCAGTCTGTTTGATTCACTCAATCCCTTCAAAATAAGTTTTTTTAAGTTAATTGACTGGCGGTTTATGACGACAGACAGATGTACCCGTATGTGTACAGATTCATGCAGGGAAACTGTCGGATTTAATCGGTAACAGCATAAGGACTAAATTGTGGCACAAGAACAACAGGACAAAAAAGATACCCCAGCAGCCGATGCCATGCAAAAACAGATTGCCCTGCAGGAAGCGCAATTTTATGCCAAAGGCCGGCTGATGAACAATATGGCCTACCAAATCCGCACATTGTCTAACGCCATTGTCGGATTCAGCGATTTACTTCTTTCTGAACCGCTCAGTCCAGATCAATTGGAGTATGTGCGAGAAATCAATCAGGCCGGCAACGGTTTATCGGCACTGGTCAATGAGGTACTGGATTGGACTCAGGTAATGACCGGCCGGATTGCGGTTTCCAAAACATCATGCGATCTGGCAGAGCTTCTTGGGCGTCTGGAGGCAATCTTGCGTTCAGCCGCACGGGAAAAAGGGCTTGCCTGTGCTGTGCAGCTTGATCCGCAGCTGCCGGATTCTATTGTTTGTGATTCGGAACATCTGTATAAATGCCTCCTCAATTTATTGTCCAATGCTGTCAAGTATACGCGCAAAGGATCCATTCGGATTCATGTGCGATTGGATGACAGTCAGGCCGAACCGGCAGTTTGTTTTGATGTGATAGATACCGGTATCGGCATAGAGGCAGATAAAATCGACTCTATTTTTGATCCGGCTCAGAAGCGGGAAGAATCAAATGAACAAGTCCAAACACTTTTTAATCTCGGCTTGACAGTAACGGCAGGGCTGTCTTTAACCAAGCAGTTATGTCATCTGATAGGCGGAACAATAGAGGTAACCAGCCAAGTGAATAGCGGTTCAACGTTTACGCTGCGAATCCCCGCAGGATTGGAATTGTCCACCCGGCAGGAGTCCCCGATATACAGCCATCCAAAGCAGGAGACACAGAAGTCTGCCTCTGAGCCGGCTTTGATACTGCTGGCAGAAGACCAGCCGTCCAACCGCACGGTTATTACCTTAATGCTCGAAGCAATGGGCGTTCGCGTAGACACAGCTCAGGATGGGCGGGAGGCTGTCCAAAAAGCCCTTCAGAATACTTATGACCTGATACTGATGGATTTAAAAATGCCGACGATGGACGGCTATGAAGCAGCGGCACAAATTCGCCGCCAGAATCACGTCCCCATGGTTGCCTTATCGGCCAAGGTGTTTGATGAAGAAGAACATCGCCGCATCACAGCTTTGTTTGAAGGATTTCTCACCAAGCCTGTTGACGGCCGCAAGCTTGCACAGACACTCGAACAATTTATAGATTCGTTTCAGTATTCCGCACCGACGGCCGCAGCCTCGGCAGGCCGTCCGGCAGAAAACATAGCATATGAATACAGAACATAAACCAGACCAGAAATGACAGCAAACGTATCCAGACAAGTGCAGTATTCCGGTATGCCGCTGGCCGTCAAGGAGAATCAGATGTTTGGTGACTGGCTGGTTCAGAACGGCTATATCACGGAACAGCAGCTTGCCGCAGCACTGAACGACCAGAAAACCAGCGGAGGCCGGCTGGGACAGAATTTGGTGCGTCTGGCCTATCTAAACGATGAACAGCTGACGCAGTGTCTGGCGGCTTATCTGAATCTGGAGTCCATATCGCTGTCAGATCTTTCTGTTATTAACAAGGAAGTAGCACGCGGAATCCCTGAAAATATTGCCAAACGCTTCCATAGCTTGGCTGTCGATGCTAAAGACGACCGCATTCTTGTGGCAATGGCCGATCCGCTCAATGTAATTGCCGTTGATACGGTTTCAGTCAAGCTGAAGAAAAATATTCAGGTTGTGCTGGCTTCGGAACGGGAAATCCAGCGGGCCATTGAGTATGTCTACCATGGAACGGATGTCGAAGAACAGCAGCTTCGCGACTTGGTCGAATTGGAAATCAGCAGCGATGAAGACGACCTGATGGAAAATACGCTGGCTATGGAAGTGTCCGCTGCGGCCGAGGCACAGGATGCACCGGTGATCCGCTTTGTGGATCTTCTGCTTAGTCAGGCCATTAAAAGCCGAGCCAGCGATATTCATATCGAGCCGCAGGATAAATCGATGAGCATCCGCATGCGGATTGACGGACTACTGACGGAAATGGTGCCGCCGCCAAGAAAAATGCAGCCGGCCGTAATTGCCCGCATCAAGATACTTTCCGAAATGGATATTGCCGAGCGGCGGCTGCCGCAGGATGGCCGTTTTAAAATCAGACGGGGCCAGGGAAAAGAAGAAATTGATGTCCGTGTTTCTTCGCTGCCGACTATCTATGGCGAAAAAATTGTAATGCGCATCCTTGATAAGGGAGCAGTCACCCATAATCTTGACAGTCTGGGGCTGGAGCCTGACCTACTGGCTAAATTTAAGATGACGCTCCAGCAGCCCCATGGCATCATCATCGTTACAGGCCCCACCGGCAGCGGCAAGAGTACAACCCTTTATTCAGCGCTCAATGAGCTGCGGGACCCCCACAAAAACATTACGACAGTCGAGGATCCTGTGGAATACCGGCTTGAGGGAATTAACCAGACACAGATTAAGCCGTCTATTGGTCTGACGTTTGCCTCATGCCTTCGAACGATTCTGCGGCAGGATCCTGATATTATTTTGATTGGCGAAATCCGCGATAAAGAAACGATGGAAATTGCTATCAAGGCCTCGCTGACGGGACATCTGGTATTGAGCACCTTCCATACCAATGATGCCCCCAGTGCCTTGAGCCGATTGGTTTATATGGGTCTGGAGCCGTATCTGCTGGCCTCTTCTCTGAACCTGATATTGGCGCAGCGGCTCGTGCGCCGCATCTGTGACAAATGCAAAGCCCCCCAGACACTGACAGAAACTCAGATTAAACGTCTGGAATTAACGCCCGAACAGATTGCCAACACAACATTCTATCATGGCAAAGGGTGTTCGGAGTGCGGCGGAAGCGGCTACCGCGGACGTCTTCCCATTTTTGAGTTTTTGATCATGGATAACCAGATTCGCGAAGCTCTTGCCAATGGGGCTTCTGAATCACAGATTCGAACGATGATTCGCCAAAAAGGATACGGCAGTCTGCTCAGCAGCGGTCTTGCCCGTGCGATTGAAGGCCGCACAACGGCCGAAGAAATTATCCGTGTAACTTATGCAGAGAACATAGAGGTTTAGCTGTTTTTTTTGTTATCGGACGCTTCGGACCGAAAAAACGCTCAAATTTGTGAAATTAAGGGCTTGTTTGAGCTTTCAGCCGAACCGGCCGTTCCGAAATGACGATGGAAGGAAAATAGAGTGAAAGACACTATTTTGAAAGCTGGTTATGAAGACGTTTGAATATGTTGCATGGGATTATTCGGGCAATTGCCAGGAGGGAGTCCGGCAGGCCGCCAGTCAGGAGGAACTGCTCAGTTTTCTTCGCAGTCAGGAACTGACGCCGGCGGTTATTACGGAAGTTGTCGGATCGGTTCAGGAAAAGACAGCACCGGTCCGCTATAAGAAAGTCAAGTCTGTGGAACTGGCAACCTTCTGCTGGCAGCTGAGCACAATGCTGTCCGGCGGTCTGTCAATCACCAGTGCTATTCAGACCATCGCAGATGAAATTTCCAATCCGTATTTTGAAGATGTTCTTAAAAGCATCGGCGAAAAAATTGAGAAGGGAATGTCTCTGACCGATTGTGTCAAGCAGTATCCGAAGGTTTTCAGCAAGCTGTGCTGTGCGATTATTATGGCAGGCGAAACAGGCGGATCGCTGGCGGTTGCCCTCGAACGACTTGCCGAGCACTATGAAAACAAGGACAAACTGGCCCGCAAGGTCAAAGGAGCTATGGCATATCCGGCCTTTGTCGTCGGATTTATTGTCTTAATAGTGATTGTATTGATGACCCTGATTATTCCCCGGTTTACAACAATGTTCAAGGAGTTCAACGGGGAGCTTCCAGCTTTTACCCGCGGCTTTATGGCGGTTTACGATGCAATCGCTCACAATGCTTTGTACATTGTTTTCGGATTGGTAGCGGCAGGAATTGGGCTGTCGCTGTATGCACGGACACGCCGGGGGCATTTGCATTTCTGCAAAATCAGCTTGTCCCTGCCGATTTTCGGCAAAATTCTGCTGATGGCTTTTGTGGCCTCTTTCTGCAAAACGCTCAGCACCCTTATCGGGGCGGGTGTTCCTCTGCTGGATGCCTTTGGCATACTGGCGGAGATGACCAATAACGATCTGCTGCGCAAAGGGGTACTCGATACCCGCGACAAGATGGTCGAAGGCGTCAGTATTTCACAAAGTATGGAGCAGATCGGTTTCTTCCCCGGCGTGGCCGTTAAGATGGCCCAAATAGGAGAAAACAGCGGCTCGCTGTCCAGTGTGATGGAAAAAACCGCCGAGTATTACGAGAAAAAGGTGGATTCACTTGTGTCGCTGATGCTGGGGATGCTGGAGCCGGTTCTGATAATAACGGTGGGAGCTATTGTGCTGGTGGTTATTTTGGCTATGTATCTTCCGATCTTTTCTCTGTCGGTCTAAAGAAGAATGCAGGAAGGATTTTACTTAAGATGAAGGTGTTTTCGAACGAAAAACAAAATAGAGTCAACAGGTAGAATACTATCAACCTTACATTTAATTGCAGGAGAACAGAAATGAAAGTAAAAGGGTTTACATTGATTGAGCTGATGGTCGTAATTCTGATTGTTGGAATTCTGGCAGCTGCTTCGGTCCCGATGATGCGGGGCCGCATCGATTCGGCCAAGTGGTCTGAAGCCAATGCAACCGCCGGAACGATTCGCTCGGCTGTTCGCGTGTATTTTGCCGAACACGGCGAAGCTCCCACCGGTGTTATGAATGCGGCCAATATGAGCTTGCTGGGCTTTACGTCTGCTGATTTAACAGGAACCTATTTTGTTCCCGGCGACTACAACATCACCAGCGTAGATGCCAACGGCAATGCGACGATTACCGTTACGGGCAGCCAAACAAATGCTCCAAGCGGTTCCAAGACCCTCAGTGCTTCTGGAACATGGAACTGACAGACAGCATATTGCTAGCGCACGGAGGCGGCAAGAGATGCAACAGAATCTCTTGTCGCCTCTTTTGTCTGTAAGCAGCCGGCACGGGAGGTATGGGATTGGAGGTGCCGGCAAATCAGCCGAATGAGGAATGGGAATGATCTACAGAGGCAGAATGCCATACCCGGCAGCAGCCAGCAGGCGGATTAGGATGCAGACAGCATTTACGCTGATCGAGGTGATGCTGTCGATCCTCATTGTGATGGTGCTGGTTACGGGAGCCATGGGGTATCAGTATTTCAGCGCCCGCGATGTAAAACTTGCCGAAGTCCACACCTCCGCAGCGCGGCTTGCGCTGCTGCTGCTGGAAAGCTGGAAGGGTGTTCAGGGCGACGCGGGATTTGATCCAGTCAGCACTTTTGCTGGACAGCTTGATATTCAATCCGCTCAAGAAGGCCCCCCTGCGGCGACTAATACAGGCGGTGCCCTGCTGACGTGTCTGGGCTTTTATCAGGTTCAATTGAATGGAGTGTGCTATTATGTAACGCCGGCTTGGCAGCCACCTTCAGACCTTGAACCGATGGTGCTCAATGTTACTATTGCCTGGCGGCGCGATTACAGACCGGGGCCGCTGACAGGCGATGAACCTCTTGTCCGGTATTCCGCTTTTCTTGTGCAGAACTGATCAAAGACGATGAAACACTACAGCGTACAGGCAGATCGATGCGGATTTACACTGATTGAGCTGATGACAGCCATAGCGCTGGTTTCGATTGTCATTCTCAGCATCGGTTTTTTGCTGGCCGATGGGCAGCGGGCTTTGGCCCGTCAGCGCAGCCGGGTGTTCAGCGATGCAGCGGCTGACGGATTTGCTATTCAGAAGGTATTTGATGCAGTCTGCCGCAAAGCCAGTATGCGTAAAGCCGTTATAGCCGACGAAGGCCGAACGCTGGAGTTGTATTATTGGAATGCCGGCTCGACCACTTCCTCGCCGGAAAATTATGCCCGTTTTTACCAATCGGACAGGGATGTATTTATCCAGCACGGCAGATTACTGCCTGGGACCTGGCAGCCGGATGCGGATGCACCTGTTTCAACAATCTTGCTGGCACGGCAGGTTGATACGATAGCATTTGTTGCGGAAGGAACATCCGTGCAGATGTTTCTGACTTTTGAAGATCCGGATCTGATGCCGGTTGTCTGCTCCTCGGTGCGGCACAATGATTAGCAGGGTAGAACGATGGGTGTACAAATAATCAGAAAACAGCGAAAAGGGGCCATCTTGGCATTGATGGTTATGGTTATTCTGCTGCTGTCGATGACCTCGCTGGCACTCATGAAGGTGGGGCAGGAAGCTCGGCTTCGTACTGTTCGCAATGCTTCTCAAATTGCTGCTCGTTTTGCTGCAGATGCGGGCATCGAACAGGTGATTTACCAAATGAACAAACAGCTGGCAGCTGGGGCATGGACGCTCGATGAGATTCCTGTCTATACGGCACAGCCGATGTCCGGCTGTACAGCCAGCTACACGGTAACTTTTACCTCCGGTTCGCTGGCCGGCGGCTACCAGATTACGTCGGAAGGACGCTGCGGCGGGCAGATCCGGATGGTTCGGGCTACGGTTGGATTAACCAGTCCTTTTGCTGAAAATTATGCCGTCTTGACGCAAGGAAGCATGGCCTTTAAAAATAAATCGATCGTGGCAGGATACAATTCAGCCGATCCGCTGGATACCGATGTATCGGTACGCATCGGCACGCTCAGCACAGGCAGCGGAGCTGTTGATATCTACAACGGCAGCACAATCCATGCGGATGTTTATGTGGGGCCCGAGGGCGACCCTCAGCGGGTCATTAACCAGCACGGCGGCGCCAGCGTGGCGGGGGAGTATTTTGTTATGCCTGTCAGCATAAATCTGCCGGTAATTGAGCCGCCTGATTATGTTGCCTCACGCGGGTCGCTAAAGGTCAACAGTGATCTCACACTGCATGCCGCCGACAGCGGGAAATATACAAGCATCAATGTTAAAAACGGCAAAACGCTGATTGTCGGCGGAGATTTGACGCTATATGTAACCGGAGATATCGATTTGGGAAACGGCGCCAAAATAGAAGTGGAAAACAACGGTTCTTTAAAGCTCTATTTTAAAGGCAGCATCGATGCCCGGAACTCCGCAGGCATCAGCAACAAAAGCCGAATCCCCTCCAAAGTAAAGCTGTTTGGCACAGGGACCAACCAGAGCATCGATTTGAAAAATGACGGGGCATTATATGGTGTTGTCTATGCCCCAGAGGCCCAGATGACGGTTCATAATAAAACGGATGTCTACGGTTCTATTATCGTTCATGATTTTGAGCTGAAAAACGGCGGAAATATGTATTATGATGAAGCCTTGAAAAATGTTTCGCTGGACGACGAATGCATCCGTTTTGCCGTAACCCGCTGGGAGGATTTATAATTCTTCCGAAAGGAGGTCGCAATGAATCATACTGCAGCGCATCCTGTAAGAAAACAGGCATTTACTCTGATTGAATGCCTGATTGTAATGCTGATTTTGATGATCAGCATCGGCGGCATCATGGGCTTTCGCTACCATGCGGTTCTGAATGCCGAACGGGCTGAAACGCACCTTTTGGCCGCCCGCACGGCGCATGTGCTGATTGAGGCCTGGAAAGGCCATAAGGGAGCCGCTGATTTTGATCCTACTTTGCCGGGATTTGATTCTTGTTTCCAAATACAGCCGGGCAGCATTTTCGGCACAGAAAGTGCTGCCTTGACCGGTTCCGAATATCGCTATTTGGGTACTTACCGGGTGGATGTCGAAGGCCGTTCTTTCCGAGCTGACCTGGTCTATCAAAACGATACCGGCATTGACCGGCTGCGAACACTGTATGTAGTGATAAGCTGGCAGGACAAGCAGCCCCGACGCTTATATCTGTCCACCCTCACACAAACATAAAAGGACCGTCTTATGAAATCCATGCCAATGAAAGCCGGATTTTCTCTAACAGAACTGACTTTAGCCATAGCGATCAGTTCTATTATCCTGCTGGCTGTTGCCGTAGTGATGCTGGATACACAGCGGGGCTGGCTGGATTCGTATGCAAAAGTCAACAGCAGGGCGATTGCGGATGCTGCCGTAGCCAAAACGGCCTTTGACAAGGTTGTGCGCAAAGCATCCCGCACGCTGTATTATTTCGATGCAATTGATGATATTACAGTTTTTTATTACAGCGATTGGCTGGCAAGCCCCCAATTGGACCGTTTTGCCCGATTCTACCGTAATTCTGCTGATCCATCCTGCCTCTATGTTCAATACGGCGATGTGGGCACAGGTCAAGTTTTGTCGGAAGTTTGTCTGGCTTCCACGGTGGCAGATTTGGAATTCCGACCGCTTAACGGTGCTATTGAAATGAAATTGGTTCTGCAGGATGACCACGAATCGACTGTAATGGTTACGACGGCTATTTTGCACAATGATGGTTAAGTCATCCTGCATCCAGGCCGATACCTGGTTAGAAAATGTATTGAAGATTCAGAAAGTCCGATAAATGAAAACTGTAAGACAGAACATATTGCCTCAAAAAGAACAGACCGGCTCTGTTTTGGTCCTTGTACTGGTGATTGTGATGGTCTGTTTTATTATCGGAACCAGCGTTTTACTGCTTGGAACACAGTCACGCATGGCATCCCTTGACCAGATACAAGATATGGAAGCCCGTCTGGCCGCTGACGCCGGGGTAGAACGTGCGGTCCAAGAGATCAATAATGCAGTGATCGCTAAAACTTGGTCTGCTGATCTGCTCCCTTCGGCCAGCGGCGTCGAAATGCCTTTTTCCAATGCTATTTATTCCGTAACAACGACCTATGATTCTGCCGATGGCTATCGCATAGCATCTACTGGTATCGACCGCAATCGCAGCCGTACAGTCAGAGCCGCTTTGCGGCTCAAAGGTCTGTTTGATAATGCAATTCAATGCCGAAACAATATTATTCTTAAAAGCGGTACAGTCGTTCAAAGCGTTGATTCAAACGTCTCATTAAATCCGGACGATTGCAGTCAGAAAGTTATTATCGGGACCAACAGTACAGAGGCCTGCTCAATTATTCTGAACAATAACGTCGTTGTAGATGGCGATGTTGTGGTAGGATTCGGCGGCGATGTAGCCAGAGTCATCAAAGATCAGGGTGCCATTTTTGACCGCAGCTATGCACTGTCTTCAACCCTCGATTTTCCGCAGGTTTCCCCGCCGCCGCTGCTGGGACCCAATACAAAAATCGAGGTTAAAACAGGAGAAAAAACAATCGGACCGGGCGGTGATTTTCCCGCCGGCGGCCGGTTTTCCTCTGTCAAATTGGGGCAAGGTGCTACCCTGCGGGTTATCGGTGACTGCACGTTGTATATAACCGGCACTGTGGATATGGGGCAAAACAGCGAAATTCTTCTGGATCCGGCTTATAATGCCTCCTTGACGGTCTATTTGGACGGCAACTGGATTTCCGACAACAATTCAGGCATCAATAACGCCATCCAGATTCCCTCGCGTTTTAAGCTGTACGGGACAGGGCCGATTGGCCAAAAAATCGATTTGAAGGCCAAAACCGATGCATTTGGCGTTATTTATGCGCCAAATGCGGATTTGACGGTCTATTCCGGGGGCAATATTTACGGAAGTTTTGTGGCCAATAATTTCGAATTGAAAAGTCCGGCAAATTTTTACTATGACGCTGCACTCAAGACGGTTTCTGTAACGGATGAAGGTGCTCGATTTGTCATCAGCCGCTGGAATGAAGAATAACGGAACAAAAGTATGGCACTCAATTTACTGACGCATCGACAAATTGAACCGGCTGGTCTGGACATCGGAACGTCCGCGGTCAAGCTGGTCCGCCTGCGCAAAACCAGTGATGGGTATGCTCTTGCGGCGGCTGTCAGACAGCCGATTGACGGCGGCACAGGAGACGAAAAACAGCGTCGTCTGAGTTGTGCCGAAGCGGTTAAGGCCTGCTTTCAAAAGGCCGGCCTGAAAAGCCGAAGTGCTGTGACCGGTGTTTCAGGCCCGGAAGTGATGATACGGGGCTTTAAATTAGGACCGCTGCCGATGGAAGCTGTTGGTCAGGCAGTCGCCATTGAAGCCCAGCAGGTCTGTCCGCTTGATATGAAGCATAGTGTGCTGGACTATCAGCTTATCGAAAGTCAGCCGATAGTGTCCCCTGACGGCCGTACTGTCCAGCCGAAACATGGTGTGATGGCAGTTGCCGCCGAACATGTGCTTCAAGAGAAAATGCAGATTCTTGCTGAGGCAGGCGTTCGGGTCCTGATGATTGATGCCGATGCATTGGCCCTTCTGAATTGTCTCAATGAGCTGCAGTTGCTCGAAACCGGCGGAACGGCAGCAGTGGTCGATATGGGTATGATGTTCACCAATGTCGTCATTTACGGTCAGGACGGCCTGCCGTTTGTGCGCGATATTCATATCGGCGGGCAGCGGATTGCCGAGCAGCTCAGTCAAATGCTTGCGGTTTCCGAAAGCCAGGCCTGCCGGTTTCTGGCCGGCGAACCCTCACCGGAGGTGCCGCAGAATAAGGTGCTGCTGGCTTTAAATGATGCGATCCGGCCGCTGGCCAACGCGATTAACGAGACCCTGCGGTTCTATTCGTTTCAGGAAAAAGGCGCTGGCCTGGACAGCATTTATTTATCCGGTGGATTGGCGCAAACGGGGTCTTTTGTGGAATTTCTTGCTGACGCTCTGCCGGCGCCGGTACATATTCTAAATCCGTTTGAGGCCATGCCTGTTGATGATGCTATTCCCAACGCAGCCGAACTGATTCAAAGCGGTCCGGCATTTGCTGTGGCCGCAGGTCTTGCAATGAGGATGGTCGAATGATGTTTTCTATCGATTTGCTCAAAGGAAAGGGATTGCCGGAAAAGACCGATCTGAAGCGGATTGGTCTTAAAGCAGTTCCTTTACTGATTCCGATTTTGGCCGTAGGGGGGCTGGCCGCTTCATGGCAGCATAGCAAAGCGCTTCTGGAATCCCAGAAAGCCGCCCTCCAGACGCATCAGGAGCAGATGGCCTTGTATGCCGAGGATGCTGCCGCATACAGCAAAACCCTCGCCCAGATTAATAGTCTGCAGGGATGCTTGAAAGACATCTCTGCAGCCCTGGCCTATCGAATTCAGGTTTCGGATCTGCTGGTCGAACTTGTACAAACCCTGCCGGACAGCATCTTTCTCTATGAGATGAAGCTGGACCGGAATTCTGTTGTTGAAAAAATCCAGCAGGCCGATTCAGCCGATGCCAAGCAGCGGCTGGTCGTCCGCCGAAAACTGAATCTGATTCTCTGCGGTTTTGATGCCCAGCGAAGCGATCCGGCTGTTCAGGAATATCTCGACCGCCTCAAGCAGTCGGCGCGTCTTAGGTCTGTATTTGAGCAAATCAAGCCGACAGCCCGCCAGCAGGGGCAGGTGGACAATCGGGATGCCGTCTATTATGAAATTGAATGCGTTCTTAAGGAGCAGGGATGATCATGAAGCTGAAAAAAATAAAACTCAGCCGGTATGCCGGAATGCTTATTGCTGTATGGAGCCTCTGCATCGTCCTCTTGGTCTTGGGGTATTGGCAGTGGTATCTGCCGCTTCAGGCCGAGCGGATTGAAGTCCAGCGGCAGTTTTCCGAAAGCAGCCAGCAGCTGGAACAAGCCCGCCTGGCAGCCCGGGAAGAAACAAAACAGCAGCTCAAGCAGCGATTGGAGCAGTCCAGCCGGACTATTGCGGACTTTTCTGTACCGGCTGACGGTGTAACCAATCTTGTTTTTCAAATCGGCCAGATTTCAAATGATCTGCGCCTAATTGATTTTTCCAGCAAGAACCCAAAGACTTCCTACGCTTCGACGCTCGGAAGTACCAAGCGGCTGTCCGAAGGATGGCTGTCGGTGGAATTTTTTGCATCATTTGAACAGTTTGTCCGCTTCATCAACCAGCTGGAGCGGAACTGCCCTGCGGTGTTTGTGGAAAAACTCCAGTTTCGGCGGGCAACAGCGGAATCCAAAGGTCATGATATCAAGCTGGAGCTGTCGTTTTTGGCATCTGCTCAGCCCTCCGCTGAACCGGTTGCATCGGCAGCCGGCCTAACCGCAGCAGATAAGACTCTTAAGAATTAAAGGCAAAATACGGCATCGTGAGAACCATTGCAATAACAAATCAGAAGGGCGGCTGCGGCAAGACCACAACAGCAGTCAATTTGGCTGCTGCACTGGCTGTCCGGGGGCAGCGCACGCTTTTAGTTGATCTGGATCCTCAGGGCCATGCCACTCTCGGATTGGGACTGATTCCGGAGCACTGTCAGCATACAATCTTTGATGTCATTGTTCAGGATGATTTGCCGGTATCGCGTATTCTGATGCCTTCCGGCATACCGCTGCTGATGATTGCTCCCAGCAATGTGCTTCTGTCAGGCGCCGAAGCAGCCCTGATGACAATGAACCAGCGCGAATATGTTCTGTATAATCGCCTTCTTCAGGCTGACCTGTTTTTCGATTACTGCATTATCGATTGTTCTCCTTCTCTCAGTTTGTTGACGCTTAACGCCCTCAATGCGGCTTCCGATGTCATTATTCCTGTTCAGACGCATTATTATTCCATCGAAGGACTAAAACAGGTTCTGGAAACCCTCAGTGTAGTTCAGGAACGCTTCAATCCCCAGCTTCAAGTGCGGGGCATTTTGCTGACCTTGGCCGAAAAAAATGCAATTCTCTCACGTGATGTGGAACGGCAGATGCGGGATTATTTCGGTCAGCTTATTTTTCAAACGGTCATTCACCGTAATATTCGATTGGCAGAGGCCCCGGCAGCGGGCCAATCCATCATCACTTACGATCCGGCCAATCCGGGTGCAAAAGAATACAGGCAATTAGCGGAAGAGATAACCTATGAGAAAGTCAGGACTACACAAGCAGATTTCGTCCATATTTGACGGCGTGCCGATGCCTCAAAACAGCCTCTCTGCAGCTGCATCGCCGCCCAGTCAGGTACCGCCGACGGCAGCCGCATCCCATTCCTTGGAGGCGTCTGCTGCATCCAGACCTACGCTGGCCCAGCGCCTCAGCGCCGATCCATCGGTCTGTATCAGTACGCCGGCGGTTTCGTCCAAACGGCCGATGCCCTTGCCGAAGTCAGCAGTTCCATCAGCACCCAAAGGCAGCGGCGGTTTTTCTTCGCAGGTGAAGAAAGCTGTTTTCGGCTCAGCTAAAGGACAAGTTGATTCGCGTCAGAAAAAAATGGCTGTTTTAGTCGGCATTTTATCAGTGGTGTTTGCTGCTGTATTGTATGTGACCTTGGGCGGGCTGGGAAAAGGCAAAGCCATTGCCGCTGTAAGCAGTCCGGATCCTGAACAGAGTGTGCCGGCTTTGCAGAAAACTATTGAAGACTGGAAGCGTCCCGACCCGGTTCCCAATGACCTTCGCGATGCGACGGTACCGGTTGTCCGTCAGGCGGTGCCTGTGCAGACAGCTGATACTGATGCCGAAGTGGGCGATCTGACGGTGCGCGGCATTCTGTTTAGCCAGCACAAGCCGTCGGCTATAGTCAACGGTCAAGTAGTGACCGAAGGTCAGACGATTAATGGCGTTACAGTAGTCCGGATTTCGCGGGATACCGTTGAGTTTGAAGCGAATGGAAAACGCTGGACCCGTTCTGTTCAGCGATAATAAATGCCCATCTACAGCGATCTGAATAATCAGGAAAGGATAGGATTATGGATACGATACACGGCCTCAAAAAAATATTTGCCGCAGTGCTGCTGCTTGTCAATGGGCAGATTGCTTTGCTGACGGCCGATGAACTTGCCGTCGTCAGCAATAAGCCTGTTCTGCTCAGCCCGGTCCAGCAGCGGATGCAGCAGGAAATCAGTATTGATTTTCGCGATACTCCGATTGATGATGTGCTGATGATGATGGCCAAGCAGGCCGATGTGGACATCCTCAAAAGTCCCAAAGTAACCGGCACCGTAACTGCTACCCTGACGGATGTTCCCCTGTCGGAGGCCTTGGCCGGCATCCTTGAAACGCATGGCTATACGTATGTGGCTACCGACAATATCATCCGAGTTGTAGCCAAAGAGGATGTTCAGGAAATTCGCGAAAAACTGGTCAGCCGCGTCTTCCGCGTTACCTATGCTGATGTTAAGGAAGTTGAACAAGCCCTTCAGCGTTTCATTTCCGAGCAGGGTTCTATCTCCGCCAATCCCGGCACCAGCAACATTATCGTTACGGATGTCGAAAGCAAGATTCAGGCAATCCAGTCTTTTATTGAAGAGATTGACCGTGTAACCCCGCAGATTCTCGTCGAGGCCAAAATCTACGATGTCTCTTCAAAAGACCGTTTTGACCTTGGTATCCAGTGGCAGGCCGGCACCGCCACCAGCTATGGCGAACCCGGCACCGGTCAGCGTCTGGGCAATGATATCGGTACCATAGGCAATATGTATAACGGCGTGCGGGATTCGGCGCTGACAGGAGCTTTCAACGGCACCATCAGCAAAGCCACCGATACCGACGGTCTGCTTCGTTTTGGGATATTAAATGACAACGTTCATATCGATGCACTGCTTCGTGCCGAAAAAGAAGATGTGCGGGCTAAACTGTTGGCTAATCCGCGTGTAATGGTGCTGGATAATCAATTGGCACAAATCAAGATTGTGGAAGAAATCCCCTATCAGGAATTGACAGAAACCAGTGCCGGCGGCAGCATCGGAACCACTTCCTTCCGCGATGTGGGCATCGAACTTCGAGTGACGCCTCATTTGACCCGAGATGGTCTGATTCGACTTCAGCTCAATCCCAAGTTCAGCGTCCGGACGGGCGATGTGGCTGTAGCGGGAGTTAACAACACCAATCCTCAGCCGATTGTCGCAAGCCGCGAAACTATTACCACTGCCCTGATTAAAGACGGCCAGACTGTTGTGATAGGCGGTCTTAAAAAACAAGATGTGTCCCAGCAGATCAATAAGGTTCCGATTCTGGGAGATCTGCCTCTTTTAGGCGGCCTGTTTAAGTTTCAAGGTGAAAGTACCGTTAATAGCGAATTGGTGGTCTTTATTACACCTCATATTGTTACTCAGCCGACCCTGTCTGCTGAAGAGCAAAAGCATCTTGAAAATACTGTCTTTGTCAGCCCGCGGCTGCCTGAGACGCGATACGGGAATAACTAATCCGATTTTGTTGTATGCAGCTGGGGATTTTATTCCCCAGCTGTTTTTTTAATGGCTTCGAAAAACCTAATGCTATATATCCAATTTGGCGTCTTTTTCGATGACTTTTTGTGCTTGTTCCTTACGGAACTGGAGCAGTTTGGCTGCCAGTTCAGGATTGTTCAAGGCGAGAATCTCAACCGCAAACACCGCCGCATTTTTCGCCCCTGCCTTGCCGATAGCCATCGTTGCCACGGGTATTCCCGGAGGCATCTGAACCGTGCTCAGCAGGGCATCCAGTCCGCAAGGGCCTTCCTTAGCCTGCAAAGGCACACCGATAACAGGCAAGAGTGAATGGGCTGCCATAGCCCCGGCTAGATGAGCAGCCATCCCGGCTGCGGCAATGATTACCCTAATCCCATTGCTTTCTGCATTTTCTGCAAATTCGCCAGCGGCAGCAGGGGTCCGGTGGGCCGATAAAATCCGTACAACCGGATCTATCCCAAATTCCCGCAGCTGCTTGACACAACCCTCCATAACCTCTGCGTCACTGTCAGAACCCATCACCACCGCTACCGGCGATTGTCTGGTTTTGTCCATTGTATTTTCCCTTTTAGCAGTTACAATATAATTTAGCTTGTGCAGAATGCAGCCTCAATCCTTAAATATATCCGCTGAAGCGGATATTTGCAAGCAGAGAATACAGGAGGTTTCCGATGAATATTCGAAAAGCAGCCGTAGCTGGCCAGTTTTACGGCGCACCAGCGAAGGAATGCCGCGAGGAAATCGAAGAATGCCTGCCCCCGCGTGATCTGAAAATAGAATTGCCCGAGTCTATTGTGGCCGCCATTGTGCCCCATGCCGGCTGGGTTTTCAGCGGTTCATTGGCCGCCGTTGCATTTAAGGCTATTCGTCAAGTCAACGGCGATGTGGATACGTTTGTTATCTTTGGGGCAGCCCATCGCTATTATGGCGACAGGCCGGCCGTCTATGACTCCGGCCAATGGGAAACACCTTTGGGACGGATTGAGATAGATGCTGATTTGTCCAGCCGTATCATTGAACAGGGGGCCGATGCTGATTTGCAGGCTCATCGCTCCGAGCACAGCATTGAGGTACAGGTACCCTTCATCCAGTATCTTTTCCCCAAAGCCCAAATTGTGCCGGTTGTAATGCCGATAACTGGGACCGAGCATACTTTCGGAGCACGCATCGGACGGTTGATTAGCGCCATCAACGACAAAAAAATTGTCTGTGTGGCCTCAACCGACCTAACACACTATGGCCCCCGCTATGGTTTCTGCCCGCAGGGTACAGGACCTGATGCTCTACGATGGGCTCGCGAGGTTAATGATCGCCTGTTTATTGATACGGCAATCCGGCTGGAAGCAGAACAGTTGGTTCAAATTGCAATTGATAAGGGCAATGCCTGCGGTCCGGCAGCAGCGGCTGTCGTCGTCGCTGCTGCCAAAGCCATGGGACGCAGCAGAGGCCTTCTTCTCGGCCATACCACCAGTCACGACATCATGCTCGAAAAATTCAACCAGCCCAGCGAAGAATCCGTCGGCTACGCTGCGATTGTCTTTTGAGATGCGGCCGCTGCCGCAACAAGCCGTTGCCGGATTAGAAAAAATATACCGCCGGCAGGACTGCCCTGCCGGCTTGAATCTTCCTGTTCCTTTAGGAAGGAGGGAAAGGGAATTTTACTTATAATAACAGCGGGAGATATAGAGTTGTTGGATTCGGTTGTATGGTTGCGGTGTTGTTATTTTATGAGAGTGTTTTTTGGGACCTTCCCATCTTCTTCCCGGCGGACCCCGTTCATGAGCATTCCAGCACGGCCGATAAAAATGTATCAGAACAGTTTCTTTGTACCTCGGCGGCATATCAATGTTTCCGTAAATCAGGGCGTTCCCGTTTCTATATATATCATACAAAATAAAAAGGCCTCTGGAAACTCGCTGCAGTCAACGATCTTTTTTTTCAAGTTCGGCGGCCCCCGGCCTTGACGGGCAGTCATCGGTGGATTTTTGAAAGCGTTGCATTGGATAGTAAAAAGTGTCATGTTGAAGTTCCTTTTTAGATTTTAGATGATATGGCCTTTACCAAGACGAAAGCGATGAAATCACTAAATTCATTTTGAGTAAAATTGTTACCTTTTTATTCGGCCGGTGGACTGCGTGCCCCTTGGACTGCCAGTGTTAATTCAGATGTATGTTCAAAAGCGGTCATCTGTTTCCCCCCAGATTTATGCTTTTATGCCGTACTTATCAATAACGACAAACGTTACTATATCAGATTGCAAATGAATTTTCAAGAGAATGCAAAGAAAATATAAGGAAATATTTATAAAACACAGAAAAGATGTTTTATTGCACATTTTTTCCGTATATTATGGGGCATTTGGAGGGTAAAAATAATTAGCCGGCTTAATTTTTTTATAGCTGCAATTGCCTGCCAACATAAACTTCCGGGTAAGAGCGCATCATTAAAGTTGTAAGTTGCTTGAATATAAATAGTTGCATTCGGGGTACAACAATCTGTTTTGAAGTTGGCCGTGATTTGAGTTTAAGAAATTTTTTCTGGCTGACTTTAAGACTCGGCCGGATACATAAATTCCGGCATACGCCGCGGTTTTCCCTGCTTATCCACACAAGCTAAGATACTGCTTCCTTCAGCCAGAATAAGACCGGTGGAAGGCCGTTTAAGTGTGTAAGTATGCTCTACGCGTGCACTCGTTATGCGGGTGCAGACAGTGGTTAAATGCAGCTGCTCATCGTAGAAGCAGGGGCGGCGGTATTTGACGGAAAGCTGTGCAACAACAAAGTAAATCCCTGCCTTTTCCAGTTCGCTGTATGCCAGCCCGTTAGCCCGCAGCAGTTCCGTGCGGCCCATTTCAAACCACACCGGATAAACCGTATGATGCACAACGCCTGCCTGATCGGTCTCGCAATAGCGCGGCACGATGGTTATCGTATAGTCGCTGATTTTTGTGCAATCGGGAAACTGGATTGCAGGCGTACTTTCAAAATCACTGCTCCGCGGTTCAACACGCATATATTACCCCTTCATCACATCTGTTTTTTGTAATTGATGCTAATGATAACCAACATAAACGGAACAATCAAGTATCAGTTAAGGGATGTTAAGGATAAGACAAAAAAAGAGTAGCAAAAAGACACTTAAAGTATTAAAAAATGGCTATGGAAGTATGGACAATAAAAAAACTGCTTGAATGGGTCAGCGGCTATTTAGAGCAAAAAGGTGTGGATTCCCCTCGGCTGAGTGCCGAACTGCTGCTGTGCTATGTACTTGGGTTGGAGCGTATCCAGCTTTACATACTGTATGACCGTGTGGTCGAAAAGCCCCAGCTTGACAAGCTGCGGCCGCTGATCAAACGAGCAGGGGACCATGAGCCGATTGCCTATCTGGTGGGACGGTGCGAATTCTATTCGTTGCCGCTGGTGATTACGCCTGATTGCTTGATTCCCCGCCCGGAAACAGAGCATCTGGTGGAAAAAGCGATTCTGTTCCTGCGAAGCCGTCCGGGAATGCAAAGGGTACTGGATTTGTGTACGGGTTCCGGCTGTATTGCTGCTGCCATTGCCAAAAATGTCCAAAATGTACAGATTACGGCGACAGACATCAGTGATGCGGCCCTGAAGACCGCTGCGGCCAATATCGAGAAGCTGAAATTGACCGACAAAGTCCAGCTGTTGTGTGGGGATTTGTTTGATCCGATTATCGAAGGACTTGACCAGAGCCGGTTTGACTTGATTGTGTCCAATCCCCCGTATGTCAGCGAACCGGAATATGCCCGGCTGGATAAGAATGTTCGGGATTATGAACCGAAGGGGGCGCTGTTGGCCGGCAGAGACGGCTTAGAGGTCTACCGGCGGATACTCGAGCGGGTAGGTCATTTTTTGAAGACGGATGGGGCATTGATGATGGAAATTGGCTATGCACAAGGGCCGGCCGTCAAAGAACTGCTCGAAAAAACTGCATTATTTAAAGAAATCCGCATCGAAAAAGATCCTGCCTGCAATGACCGTATTGCAATTGCTAAGATATAATTTTTTCGGGGAATAGCTATACCTGCAATAGTTAATACCCGCCTATGATGCCTGCGCAGAATAATTCATTTCGATTGGGATACTTGTGTAATCCCGATGTTCATCTTTTCTGCTCAAACTGGTCAAGTTTTTTCTTTACACTTTCGATAGAACTGTTGATTTTTATCAGAAAAACGATGACAAATACCATAAAAGCCAATTTCATGCCAATGCCGAAGAAGCCGATAAAAAAGATGGTCAGCCACTCGATTCCGCCCGGTATCCCTATGTGCGCCATTGGTATTCCCCTTTCGTCCTAAGTCTTTAACATAAAGCTTTTTTATAGAAAGACGCTGTACATTAACAAATGTTGCCCACAATCTAATCTCTTATGTACAAAATCTTCGTCTTGTAATTTTAGATATAACCGGTAAAATAAAAACTTTCTGAACAAAAGAAGTATTCTGAACTCCAGAAAAGGTAAAGGTATGGCCAAATTAGCAAAGCTTGACGATATTGTATCGCTGTGCAAACGGCGGGGATTTATTTTTCAATCCAGTGAGATTTACGGCGGCCTTGCAAGCTGCTATGATTACGGCCCATTGGGAGCAGAACTGAAGCGCAATGTACGCAATGCATGGTGGAAAGCGGTTGTGCAGATGCGGGACGATGTTGTGGGCTTGGATTGCTCGATTTTGATGCATCCGATGGTCTGGAAGGCGTCCGGCCATGCCGATAAATTTGCCGATCTTGTAACTGTCTGTAAAAAGTGCAATACCCGCAGCAGGGTGGACCATCTGCAGGATAAAAGCGACGGCGGCTCCGATCAGGAACATACCGAACATATTAATATCGAGATAGAGGCAGGCAAGCCCCACGACCTAAGCCGCAAGGTCTGTCCGGCCTGCGGAGCAGTAGGGCAGTTCAGCCAGCCGATGGCTTTTAAGTTGATGTTTGAAACCCAGATGGGGGCCAATGTGGATGACCAGATGACGCTGTTTCTCCGCCCCGAAACGGCCCAGGGCATTTTTGTTAATTTCCGCAACGTGCTGGATTCTACAAGGGTTAAGGTGCCGTTCGGCATCGGTCAAATCGGCAAATCCTTCCGCAATGAAGTTACAACCAAAGCATTTATTTTCCGCACGCGCGAATTCGAGCAGGCCGAACTGGAGTTTTTCTGCAAGCCCGGTACCGATGAACAATGGTACGATCATTGGAAGCAGCAGCGTTTTAGCTGGTATCTGAACCTTGGGATTAAAAAAGAAAATCTCCGCTTCCGCGAACATGAAAAAGATGAACTGGCGCATTATGCCAAGGCCTGTGTTGATATCGAATACAAATTCCCCTTTGGACAAGGCGATTGGCAGGAGCTGGAAGGAATCGCCAACCGCACCGATTACGACCTGCGGCAGCATCAGCGCGGGATGCGCACAATGAATGACTGGTTCGAGCAAAAGGGCGATTTGACGAAAATAACGCTTAAGGAGGAGGACCCCGATTATGTCAAGGGGCCGCTGTCTTATTTCGATGAAGAAACCCGTGAACGATATGTTCCGTATGTGATTGAACCGTCGGCGGGCATCGACCGCAGCACATTGGCGTTTCTGGTGGATGCCTACGATGAGGACGAGGTTAACGGCGAGCCGCGCAGTCTGCTGCGGTTTCATCCGCATCTGGCGCCGATTAAGGCGGCTGTGTTTCCGCTGGTTAAGAAAGATGGGATGCCCGAGATTGCCCGGAAACTGTATGATGACCTCAAAGGCAGTTTTGCCTGCTTCTATGACGAAAAGGGCGCCGTTGGCCGCCGCTACCGCCGTCAGGATGAAGCTGGCACGCCGTTCTGTCTGACTGTTGACGGCCAAACAAAGGAAGATAACACTGTAACCATCCGTGAACGCGACAGCATGGTGCAGATCCGCGTTTCTTTGGATCAGGTTAAAGCGTGCCTGCACGATAAGCTGAATTTGTGAGCTATTCTGGCCGGCAGACAAGGAAAATAACGGATGATAGCAGATCATCTCAATAATGCATCATTATACAACGGATTGGACAGGCGAATTGCCGCTGGGCTGGAGCTGCTGAAGAAGGACACTGTGCGTCAGTCGCTGCCGGGACGGTATGAAATTGAGGGCGATGCCCTGTTTTACATTGTTGATGAGTACCAATCCAAGCCGTTTGAACAAGGCCGGCCGGAGATTCATCAACAGTATCTTGATATTCAATACATTGCGTCAGGCACCGAATGCATCGGTTATGCGGTTTTAAATGGCCTTGATCAAGAGCAGCCTTACGACAGCCGTAAGGATGTTGCTTTTTATAAGCATTGCCCGCAGATGAGCCGAATCGTCCTGAAGGCCGGAATGTTTGCCGTCTTCTGGCCCAACGAAGTCCATATGCCGGGCTGTTCGGCCGGTGTGGGCCAGCGGATCAAGAAAATTGTTGTCAAAGTGCGTATGGAACGGCAGGTTTGAGTTGTTAGTTATGGGCTCCACGTCAAGCGGTCAGCGTGGAAGTTGGTAACTAAAGACCAAAGCGGCCGCCGCAGATAGGCAGGGGGCTGGATTGGATAAGAATGCCGTAAAGCGTTTTTTTAAGGGCACTTACACTGTCTGGAAGTGCTTTTTGTGGGGGCTTCGGTGGCTCAGCATTGTTGCCTTTGGTGTTTTGTTTTTTACCGGTATTTATTTTGAACTGCCGTGGAAGGTGCTGGTCTGTCTGGCAGTTATTCCGGCGGTGGGGATTTTCGTGCCCAGAAAGATACAGCCGTGGGTATGGATGGGACTAACTCTGTTTTTGCTGGTTGTCTGGGGATGGGTCAATCTGCCGGAACATAACAGCAGCCGATGGCGCGTCTATCAGTATGACAAGGCACTGGCTGAAATTGAGCGGGATTATCTGCCGGAGGGGATGGAAAATGCCGCTGATTTGTATCAGCCCATCCTTGATACATACGGCGAGACTATTTTTTACTACAGCTTCAGCAGTCCGCAGGAAGATGCATTAACACTGAGCCAGCCGTGGGATCCTGCTGCTTATCCCCAGCTGGATGCCTGGATGTTGAGTTTGCAGCCGGCAATTGAAAGGCTGTCGGCGGCAGCCCGCGTGGAACAGTGCCGATTTGAAATTCCCTATAATCTGGCGGCGCTGAAGCCCCAGATGGAGCGCATCAATCGGCTCAAAGGCTGGGCACGGCTGCTGCTGCGGGCAGCTAACCGCGATTTATATCTTGGGCATCAGGAACAGGCTCTCGAAAAAATGCTGGCGGTTGTAAATCTGTCGCAGCATTTGTACCAGCAGCAGACCCTTTTTGACCAAGCCGGAGCGTTTTATGTGGAGCTGATGGGCGCTAGGGCATTGGAAACCTATTTGGTGCGGTATTGCGAAAATCCCGACTGGGCGGTGAAAATTGAAGATGTTTTTGAAGACCTCAATCCCCGATGGACGCGCAACTGGCCGCATATCCTGCAGCGGGAAAAGCTTCTGACGAAAAATATTGCAGCCCTGCTGTATGAAGTCAATGAGGCCGGCCGGATTCGCATCTCACACAATGCAGCTGCTGCTTTGCAGGAAGGGCTGGGCTATCCTGCCCGGAGATTGTTTCTCAATCAGCATCAAATCAACCGGCTGGCAGTCATCGGACTGTGGCTGAGTCTGCCGATGTCGCCGCAGCGGCTCGCCCAGCTGATCGATAAACGCTTTGACTATTATTCCCTGCAGGTGCAGAAAGGCCAGCAGCTGCCGAATTTCAGCATCAAATATGTTTGGACACTGGGGCTGAATGCCCAGAGTATAATCGACTGGCTGGCAATGCAGCAGGTTGGCTACTTTTGGGCACTGGATGGTCAGTACCGGCGGCATCAGGCCATTGTTCGTCAGATGCATCTGTTTTCGGGCTTGAAGCGGTATTTTTTGCAGCATGGCCAATGGCCGGAGCGTCTTGAGCATATCGAAAGGGACAGCGATGAATTGCTTATCGATCCGCTTACCAGCAGGCCGTTTGTATATGAGCGTTTGGATTCTGAATTCCGTTTGTATTCGCTTGGTCCTAACGGGGTTGATGACGGCGGGATTAATCATCCAAAACTGAAAAAAGATGATATTCTGCTGTGGCCGAGAAAGACAACACAGCAAGACAACGTCAGAACTTCAAAACCCAGCAACGGCTAAATACTCCCTTTTCGACTGCATTAACATTACGGTCCCGCAGCAGGCTATAACTATAATCCCCGAAATGCTGTTCTAATTTGCCTAAATAAGCACCATTTGGGCTGCCAGGGGTGTCAGGAGTTTGCGGCGGCTTTGCCTGTTATTATCTCTCTGAAGGAATCCGCAATTTTTTCCAGCCGGCTTTTATTGAAATGCTCATGCAAAAGGGCCGTCAGCATTTGAAAATCAATGTAATATTCAACCGCTGCAGGGTCACAAAGCAGCCATTTTTCCATCCGCAGGAAATAGCGTTTTTCAAGCACGCCATCCTGCATTTTGAGAATCATAATTCCCAGCGGTTCATATTTATGATATTCGGGGCTTACAATGTCTTCTTCGGAAACCCCAGCTCCTCCCTCTTCGCATAAACCCAGAAGGGAATTGACTACTTTCTGCAGTTTATCTATCATTTGAAACATTTGTTTCCTCTTTTCTTCTTGCTCTTGTTTCTACCTTATACGTCGGATATTGGAAAAGGAAAATAAAAAAAATCTTCAGCAGAAAAATAAAGAGCATTTATGATTGCTGCGGACAGACAAAAGTTATCGGACTTTATGCCTGCCTGAAGCCCTTGTTTAACGGCTTATCTCCTGTTGAATTTCAGCCAGCAGATTGATTGCTTCGATGGGAGTCAACTTGTTGACATTCAGTCCGGCCAGCTTGTCCAGTACAGATTTATGCTTTTGGACAAACAGCAGCTGTTCATCAGCAGTTTTGTTTTTGGAAAGATGTTCTCCGGCCGCTTCTTTGGCAAAGGTATTTTCGAGTTCCTTGAGGATTTCGCTGCTCCGGGTCAGGATAGATTTCGGGATGCCGGCCAATTTGGCCACGTGAATTCCATAGCTTTTATCAGTTCCTCCGGGAATGATTTTATGAAGAAAAACAACCTCTCCGGCCCATTCCCGCACAGCTACATTCAGATTTTTCACATTGGCCAAAAGCTGCCCCAGTTCAGTCAGCTCATGATAATGTGTGGCAAAGAGCGTACGGCATTTAATGACATTGGCCAGATGCTCGGTAATCGCCCAAGCCAAAGCCAGCCCGTCGTAGGTGCTCGTCCCCCGGCCTACTTCGTCAAGGATTACCAGCGAACGGTCCGTGGCATTATTGAGAATATTGGCCGTTTCAGTCATCTCCACCATAAAGGTGCTCTGACCGCGGGTCAGTTCGTCCGAGGCGCCGACCCGCGTGAAAATACGGTCTGCAACTCCGATATGGGCTTTCTTGGCGGGTATAAATGAGCCGGTTTGCGCCAAAAGCACCAGCAGGGCAGTTTGGCGGATATAGGTGCTCTTGCCGGCCATATTCGGACCGGTGATAATGGCTGCATCTTTGCCGTCTTCGGACAGGATTATATCGTTGGGAACAAATTCAGCTCCCAGCATCTGCGCCAGCACAGGGTGCTTGCCTTCAATAATAACCAGTTCCCTGCCGTCTGTAACCTTCGGCCGGATATAATGATTCTGCCGCGCCAGATACGCCAAGGCGGCAAGGCAGTCGCATACGGCCAGCACGTGCGCCAATTCCTGCAGCCGTCGAATATAACGGGTTGTTTCCTGACGAACCTGCTCAAACAAACGGCATTCCAGCTCCAGTGCTTTTTCCCGGGCGCCAAGGGCTTGTTCTTCGTATTGCTTCAGCTCGTCCGTGATGTAGCGTTCAGCGTTTTTTATTGTCTGTTTGCGTACATAATCGGCCGGAACTTTATCGGCATGGGCATGGCTGACTTCGATGTAATACCCAAAAACATTGTTGAAACCGATTTTCAGCTTATCAATGCCGGTCCGCTGAATTTGACGCTGCTGGTATTCGGCCAGCCAGCTTTGGCCGTCTTTGGAAAGTGACCGCAGGTTATCCAGCTGGTCGCTGAAGCCGGAGCGGATTACGCCGCCGTCTCGCAGATGCGAGGGAGCTTCCGGCTCAATCGCCTGTTCCAGCAGGTCCGCCAGTTCGTCCATACTGTCGCAGCGGCCACAAAGGCTTTGGAGCATTGAGGCCGAACAGTCCGACAGCAATTGGCGAATTTGCGGAATGGTCCGCAAGGTGATGCCCAATGCCACCAAATCCTTCGGCGAGGTGCGATAGGTACTGATGCGGGCGGCGATGCGTTCCAGATCGGCGATATGCTTAAACTGCTTGCGTATCTGGGTGCACAACGCATCGTTGTTAACCAGTTCTTCAATGGCATCCTGCCGGGCTGTTATTTCGGCAGTGCAGCGCAGCGGCATGCATACCCATGACCGAAGCATCCGCGATCCCATGCCGGTAACAGTCTGGTCTATGCAGTCCAGCAGCGTTCCCTTGGATGATTCCCCCCGTATCGTTCGCACCACTTCCAGTGACCGCAGTGAAACAGGATCAATCTGCAGGTAGTCACTGGGTTTGACCAGACGAAGCGACGTAATATGGTTAAGGGCGGTTTTTTGTGTTTCATCCAGATACTCAAGGATAGCCCCGGCAGCACAGATGCCTTCAAAATCCTCGCTGATGCCGAAACCTTCCAGCGTGCTGACTCCGAAATGCTTGAGCAGTTTTTCTTTTGCCCCAAACGGGTCAAAATACCATCCGGGCCGTTCTGTTATGACAGCTCCGGTAAGCTGCCGAATCTGGTGGACTAATTTTTTTTGCTCCGCTTCAAACAGCTGGCCTCGGCATTCGGCCAGCAGAACTTCCCGAACCCCCAGCCGGAGCAGCTCATCCAGAATGTGTTTGTCCGCAAGCGAACGAATAAAGAAATGACCTGTGGAGATATCCACCCATGACAGAGCCGCTTGTTTCGTTCCCAGCCATACAGCGGCCAAATAGTTGTCCTCTTTGGCTTCCAGCAGCATCTCATCCGTCAGCGTTCCGGGTGTTACAATCCGTATTACATCCCGCTTGACAACACCCTTGGCCAGCTTAGGATCCTCAACCTGCTCGCAGACGGCTACTTTGTAGCCCGCCTGAAGCATCTTTTTAAGGTAGCCGTCAACTGCGTGATAGGGCAGTCCTGCCAGCGGAATAGGCGTATCCCCGCTCTTGCCGCGGCTGGTCAGCACCAGCCCCAGAACACGCGATACGATGTGGGCATCCTCAAAAAAGGTCTCGTAAAAGTCGCCCATTCGAAAAAACAGTATCGCATCCGGATATTTCGATTTGAAATGCCGGAACTGTTTCATTGCCGGCGTCAGATTGTCCGCTTCTTTTACCATAACCAGCGATTATACAGCCAACGTCTGGTTTCTCAAGATAAACAACGGAAACTTGAATTGTTTCAGCAATACGGGCACAATAGGCCTATTTACTTGCCTCCGCTATCTGCTTATACTTCTGGGCAGGCAGATGCGTAAAGAACAAATCAAAAAATTCGTTTTTTTGCGATTTTCAATCGGGATAGCAGCTGTCTGTATGGGATTTTTATACGGATGCACAGCCGGCCGAATCAATATTGCCGCACTTTCGCCCGAGGATCGCCAGCACGTCGAAAGTATTATAGACCGGCTGGGGCCGATGATACAGCAGCGGCGGATTCAGGAAGATTTAGCGGCACTGACGTTTGAGGATTTGTTTGTCCCGCTGGACAAAAAACAAAAGAGTTTTCTGCGGAGATTTTTGAATCTGGATGTCCGGCGGCTGCAATTGACCATTCCCTATCAGGGGATACCGCCCCAGACGCCCGATTTCATTGCTCTTCGCGGCCAGACAATAACACGAACCGACGGCCGAACAGAAGAATTGCCGGTCCAGTTTTTGCCGATACCGGTCTATGAGGCCTTTTCGGCAATGGTCAGTCAGATGAAACAAGATATCGGGGCAGGCATTTATGTGGAATCGGGCTATCGGCCAGCGGCATATCAGTTATATCTGTTTCTCGTGTATCTCAAAAATCACGAGTATTCAGTTCTGAAAACAGCCCGTTTTGCTGCCTGGCCGGGGTACAGTGAACATGGCTGGCCACAACATCAGGCAATAGACATCATTACAGAACAGGGTATCAACGGGCAGGATAATCCCGAAGAAATGACAGCAACAAAACAATATCAATGGATGCTCGAAAATGCAGGCCGATTCGGCTTTGAGATGTCTTATCCGGAAGGTTCTGCAATGGCCTTCGAACCTTGGCACTGGCGGTATAAGGGGTCTTAGGCTTTGGCTGGCAAGGAGCGGTATGTCCGCAGGGCGTCCAAAAATCTCTGCATATCATCAGGCAGGGGTGCTTCAAAAGTCTTTCGCTGCTGGGTGACCGGATGAGTCAGCTCCAGTTTCCAGGCGTGCAGGGCACAGCGGGCCAGCAGCGGTTCTTCGGCGGCGGGCTGGCGGTTTTCAATCTGCCATGGGTAAACCAGTTTGCCGCCGTACATGTCGTCGGCGACAATCGGGTGTTTGATGTACGATAAATGGACCCGAATCTGGTGCGTACGGCCGGTTTTAAGATCGAGTTTGAGCAATGAAAAGCCGCGAAATGCTTCCAGCACTTCATAAAAAGTAACCGCCTCTTTGCCGATATCGGGCCGAATGGAAAATTTTTCCCGGATGACCGGATGCATGCCCAGCGGTTGCTTGATGCAGTCAGAATGCAGTTCCGGTGTGCCGTGGACGATAGCAAGATAGGTTTTTTTCGTTGTGCGGTCGGCAAATTGGCGGGAAAGCTTCCAGTGGGCTGTGTCGTTTTTGGCAACAACCAGACAGCCTGTGGTATTGCGGTCCAGCCGGTGAACAATACCGGGACGGATGTCATCCGGACACGATGACAGGTGCTGAAAATGGTAAACCAATCCGTTAACCAGAGTGCCGCTTTTATAGCCGCGCGCCGGATGCACAATCAGATTGGCCTGCTTATTGAGCACCAGAATATCATCATCCTCATACAAGATATGAAGCGGAATATTTTCGGCAGTCAGCTCACGCAGCTCGCGTGCCGGCAGAATCAGCTCAATGATGTCGCCGGCCTGAAGCTTATGGCTGGGCTTGGCCGGCCGGCCGTTGACATTGACGCCCTGCTCCCGGATGAGGGCTTGAAGCCGTGTGCGGCTGAATTGGCTGAATCGTCCGCACAGGTATTTATCAAGCCGGTTAAACTTCAGATTGGACCCTACCCGAAACCGCAGCGGCCGCCCGGCCAGCTGTGTGGTTTCTTCATCGGTCAGATTTCTGTCCAGCTCAATAACTTGATTGTCCAGCGCCTCATCATCGGAATCATCAACAGGAGAGGCCGGGATATCATTCAAATCAGACATGGATTAAGGTTGGCTCGATGTCTGTTCGGGTGTTGCCGGAACTGCCGGCTCTGGTGCGGCCTCAATAACGGCTAACGGCTCGGTTTGGCTTGTCTGGACGGGTGCTGCAGGGGCGGGTGCTTCCGCAGGCGCAGGAGCAAATGTAAATGTCTGGGCGTTATCTTCTAAGCTGTCCAGACGCTGCTGGGCCTGCTTGGGAAAAACTGTCGCCTCAAATGTTTTATCGCTGACGATTTCTTTGTAAATATCACCTGCTTGAGCGGTTTGGCCGAGCTCTTCGGCACATAATCCCAGCCCCAATTTGGCCATTGCCTTAAGCGTTGGGGTTTTGGCTGATTCGAGAGCCTGCTCATAGGCACTCTTTGCTTTCTGGATCTGGTTTTCGAGCATTTCGGGGCTGACGTCTTTGCGCAGATGCAGTTCGGTGCGAATGGCTTGTGCGGCTTTAATACGGGCTAAAGCGGCCAGATTAGGATTGTCAATTTTCTCTGCTTTTTCCAGAAGGGTATCCGCGTTCACTAAAAGCGTTCCGAGCGCCTGATTCTGGGCATCTCCGTCCTGTGCCTGCAGAATATCATAGACATCTTTGTCCAGCATCTGAATGGACTGGGTGATGCTGCTTTGGGCAGCCATATCTTTCTGAAGACGCATCCGGCTGAACACCGGCCAGGTTATCAGACCAATGACAATCAATGCCGTCCCGATAATAAAGTTGGCGTTTTCTTTGGCGAGTTTGGGCAACTGACCAAGCTGCTGGGCCAATTCATTGGTTTTCAGCTCATGACGATGTCCGGCATCCATAGTGACCTTTCGATTAAAATAGTCTATAATTATTTTGTTATTGCTCCGGCTTTACTGCCTGAAAGAACCTTTACAAAATCAGCCGGCCTTAAAACAACCGAAACATTATAGGAAAATTGTTTTTGACATGCAACAGTTTTTGACGATACTAATTTTTCCTCTATAAAATCGATAAAGAACGAATAGGCACGGGGAATTCTAATGAGATACAGTGGAACCGGAAAAGCGATATTCTGCATTCTATGGATGGTTCTAATAGGGCAGATGGGGCGTGCTGAGAATTTACCCCCTGCCGATTGCATCAGTCTCGACGAAGTACGTCCTGATATGGATGCCTATTGCTTGACTGTTTTTTCCGGTTCAAAAGTGGAAAAATTCCCCCTCAAAGTCCTCAGTGTTGTGCGAAATCAGCGCCCGGGGCAGGATATGATTCTTGTTTTGGGCACCGATGAACGCTTCAACCAAGCCGGTGCTGTGCATGGCTGCAGCGGCTCGCCGGTTTATATTGATGGGCGTTTGGCGGGTGCTTTGGCTGCGGGCTGGGACGGGTCTCTGGATTCTCTGTATCTTGTTCGTCCTATTAAAGATATGCTTGAGGTTGGTACTGCCCAAGGAACAAAGGTTTCTGCTTCAACTACAGCAGCCTTCGATTTTTCACAACCCCTTGATTTAGAGGTATATTATCGTCAATATATGGAGCGTCTGCAGGAACGCCGGACCGATAACGACCTTCTGCTGCCGCTGTCAACCTCCTTACCGGCTGAAGTATGTCAGCAGTACAGCACTGTATTGCGCCGGATCGGGCTGATGCCCGCAGCCGCCGGACCTGCCGTTTTAACGGCAACGGCGGAGGATGCAGGCAATTTTGAACCGGGCAGCGTGCTGGCAGTCGTCCTATGCGGCGGGGATATATCGCTGTCCGGCATTGGCACTGCAACGGCAATCGTCGGTGACCAAATCTATGGTTTCGGGCATAGTCTTAACGGTTTAGGTCCAGTCAATCTGCCCATTGCCGCCGGAGTGGTGCATACGGTTGTGGCCAGCCGCTCATATTCTTTCAAATTGTCCTCACCGGGACCCATTTTAGGAACTCTGGAATTTGACCAAAACTGCGCCGTTAGGGGAACAATCGGCAAAATACCCCGCACCATTCCCCTGCAAATCGAAGTCAGCCGTTTTAATGACCCCCGGCAGCGGGTATATAACTGCTTTTTGGCCGACGACCGCGGTATGACGCCGTCCATTCTGCAGGTTGTTCTCAGCGGTGCCGCTCAGATGCAGGGGCCTTTGCCTTCCGAACATACAGTCCGCTATGCCGGTCAGATTGTTCTGGAAGACGGACAACCGCTTCTGATTGATAATGTTTCCTCCGGGCGCCAGCTCAGCGATGTTGTTTCTGATGCTGCCTCCGCTGTAGACTTGCTGATGAATAATCCTTTTGGCCCAGTTCCGATTCGCTCGATCAATGCCCGAATCGAAATTGATCCCGTCAGCATAGCCGCCTCCATCTGGAAAGTGAACGTCTCTAATGCCCGCGTCCGTCCCGGTCAAACCATCACAGCGGAAGTAACTCTCCGGTCATTTAGGGCCCCCGAAAAAACAGCAGCCATAGAGTTGAAGGTGCCGGAAACCCTTGATGCCGGAAAGTATAAAATACACATTTTCGGCGCTGCCGGCTATCAGGCCTTTGTCTCCAAGGCAGCCCCTTATAAATTCCGTGCCTACGACCTGCCCACCCTCAAGACCGGCCTCGAAGGGTTGTTCAAATACCGCCGTGACCGGCTGTATGCTGTGATGCCGATTCCAGCAACAGGACTGGTTATCCGCCAGCATGAGCTGGGGCAGCTTCCTCCCACGAAAGTGCTGCTGATGCAGGATGCCAAACGCCTTCAGCCGCTGGAGCCCTACAATGCTTGGGCGGAAGGCAGCACCTCTTTGGATGCGGTGGTCGATGGAACTGCCGAGATTGAAATTACAGTAGAAAAGTAAGCAGAGTGCATATAAAGGAGACTTATGAAACTGAAAATAGCTGCGGTTTTGGGACTGTTTCTGACAGCAGGGGCAGCCGGATGGGCGGTTACCTCTGCCATCATCCGCCATCAAACGGCGGCGGATTTCGGCAAAGGCAAAACGGATAAGGTCATTGCAGACTCCGCCGGCACACTGCGGCTGGCGCGGCAAAGCAGAGAAATACACTGCGACGGCCTGCTGAATGATGTATGGTCGATTCATACTATTCTGGCCGAGCCAGATGGAACGCTGTTTTTGGGAACCGGTCCCAATGCGGCAGTCATCCGTTATGACGGCCGGAAAGCCGAACAGGTATATCCGCGTGATTCTGCCGATCCCAACCAATCAGCTGATTCGACTATCCGCAACGAACATATCTTTGCTCTGGCGCGCGATGTGGCAGGGCGTTTGTTGATTGGCGTCAGCGGGACAAAGGGGCGGCTGGTTCGTCTGTCCGGCCAAGCCGAAACGGTGTTTACCGATCCGCGTGTGCAGTATATTTTTGCAATTGCAGCAGATGCCGATAACAATATCTATCTGGCTACCGGCCCTGAGGGGCTTATCTTTCGATTAGACCCATTTTGCCAGAATCCCGAAGTAATCTGGGATGCCAAAGATAAAAATATCCTTTCACTGGCGATAAAAGATCATATTCTCTACGCTGGCGCCGACCAGCGCGGTCTGATTTATAAGATCGATACCGTTCAAAAACAGACCTCTGTGTTGTATGATGCCGAGCAGGACGAAATCCCGGCATTATGGATTGATTCCGACGGCAATGTCTATGCCGCTGCAACCAGTGCACAGGCCGCAATGCTCCAGCTCCAGACCCCCGCAGCCCCCCAGCGGCGTGCCCCCGGCCGGCCCGATGTTGACAATGATAAAAGGCCTGTTCCGCTGGAAGGTTCGTTGAATACCCCCAACAGCAGCGAAACAAAGGAGGAAAAGAAGGAAGCCGCGCCGGCTCCCCAGCCGCCGGCACCGCCGGCAGCCAAGGCCGCCGGTCATATCTACAAAATAACGCCGGAAGGATTTGTGACCGATATGTTCACTGAAATGGCTGTTCTGTATTCGCTCCATTGCGCCGATGGCAAACTGTGGGTCGGTACCGGCAATAAGGGACAACTGTTTGCCATTGATCCGGCAGCCGATGAACAGGCACTGGTGTTTGAGGATAAAATATCAACTCAGATTACTTCAGCGCTTCCGGTCAATGGGGTTATCTATCTGGGGCTGTCCAATCCTGCTCGGCTGATTCAGCTGGACAGTGCTGTGGCGCCGACCGGCACATTTGAGTCAGCTCTGCTGGATGCCGGACAGCCCGCACGCTGGGGAAAACTGCAGATTGAAGCCGATATCCCCAAAGGCGGCCGGATTACAATGGCCTGCCGCAGCGGCAATGTTCAGGACCCCAACGATGCGACATTTTCACCATGGAGTCCGGAAACGGTTATTGATGGTCCGGTCGAATTGGCCTGTCCTGTGGCACGGTTCTGCCAGTACCGGCTGACCCTGACGGCCGGCAGCGACAATGCTTCACCGGTGGTGCGGCAGGTAACCGCCGCCTCGGTAATTCCCAATCTGGCTCCGACTGTTGCGGCGGTCAAGGCTGAACCCTCACGCGACCCTAAAAAAGTCGGCATCATCGACATTTCCTTTTCAGCCCGCGATGATAATCGGGATCAGCTCGAATATACGCTGGAGTTCCGCAAGCTGGGGTGGACGGTCTGGATTCCGATGAAGGACCAGCTGGATCAAAACCGTTTTGAGTGGGACGGTCGAACCGTTGAGGACGGACGCTATGAAATCCGCGTTACGGCCAGCGACCGCAAAAGCAATACGCCGGAAGCAGCTCTGACCGGCTCGCGCATCAGCGAACCGGTGGTGATTGACAATACGGCTCCGCAAATTACAGATGCCCAGCTGCGCATCGAAGGAACCTCCATTGTGCTGCAGATGACAGTGACCGATGCCTTGTCTGTATTGGGCAGGGTGCAGTACACCGTTGACAGCAACGAAAAGTGGACAGCTGCGCTGCCGGATGACGGCGTATGCGATACCCTGACCGAACGGTTTACAATGCGGATTGATGATCTCAAATCCGGCCAGCACATCGTGGCGGTCTCGGTCTCGGATGACTTGGGAAATACACTCTATAAAACCTATGAGGCTGCGATTCCCTGATGCGAACAATTGCCTACAATCAGGTTGTCCAATCTGTCGAAACATTGTGCATAGACTGTGCTTTTCAGCTGCCGCCGGATGTTGCACAAGCCCTGCGGCAGGCCGCCGGCAGAGAAACCAATCCTCGGGCAAGGGAGATTCTCGAACAATTGATTGAAAATGCCCGAATCGCCGCCGAGGAGAGGATTCCGCTCTGTCAGGATACGGGTTTGGCGGTGGTTTTTGTCCAGCAGGGGGCCGATGTGCAGATTGTGCCGCCGGACGACAAGCCGGCAGCGACAATTGTTGATGCAATCTGCCAAGGCGTAGCGGCCGGCTACGAAAAAGGATTTCTCCGCAAGAGCGTTGTGGCTGAACCGCTCAACCGGCGGCAGAACACCCAAACCAATACCCCGCCTGTCATTCATTATTCGGTCGTGCCCGGACAGACGGTTCACATTTCCCTGATGGCCAAAGGCGGCGGCTGTGAAAACAAAAGCTGCTTGCGGATGTTTAATCCAACCGACTCGAAGGAAGCCGTAATAGACTGGATTGTCCAAGCAGTCAAGCAGGCCGGCGCCAGCGCCTGTCCGCCCTTTGTGGTGGGTGTGGGGCTGGGCGGCAATTTTGAATTGTCTTGCCTGCTGGCCAAAAAATCGCTGCTTCGAAAAATCGGAGAGGCAAACCCCGACCCATTCTATGCACAAATGGAGCAGGACCTGCTGGCAGCAGTCAATGCCTCCGGTCTGGGTCCAATGGGACTGGGCGGCGATACCACCGCATTGGCCGTCTGTATTGAAACCGCCCCGTGCCATATCGCTTCGCTGCCGGCGGCTGTCAACATCGAATGCCACAGCCACCGCCATAAAAGCATTACGATTTGATTTTTGTTTATTTTCCTGCTGGCGGCTGAAAGCAGCTCAATGCCGGCAGGGGCCTTCCGTTGCTGTCAAAGAGAGCTGTTGCACCGTTGTTCCAGCCGCCGGATTGTCGAATCGGCACCGATTCGGGGTACCACCAAAGAACCCCCATTCCCATGCCGTCCGGCACATCCCGAACAGCCTGTACTACATCGCATAAAAACGCCTGCTGACCGGCCGGCGATTTTTCCCATGCCAGATTGTCCTTAAAGGTTCCCCGGCCCGGGTCAAACGGCTGGTTGAAATAGGCGGTCTCGACGACAAAGACCGGTTTTTTAAATCGCTCGGCGGTCTGCGTCAGGTTCGTTCGCAAATCCGCCAATGTTCCGTGCCACCACGGGTAGTAACTGAGGCCGATGATGTCGTAAGCGACTCCGTATTGGTCTAAATGGCTGAAAAACCAGTCGGTTTTTTTTGCGTCCCCGCCGCATTCGATATGAATGACAATCTGGATTGTCTCATTCGGGTCGGCCTGCTTAACGCCGGCGATTCCCGCCTTCAGCAGCGTAGTAAACCGCTGCCATTCAGCTTCGGGCTCTTTGCCGCTCAATTTGCCGTCCGGCCACAGAAATCCCGGCGCAATCTCATTGCCGATCTGCACCATATCCGGCTGCACGCCGGCTTGGGTCAATTGCCTTATGACATCAGCACTGTAGAGCTGCACCTGCCGGGTTAAATCTGCAAAACTCAGATTCTCCCACGCCTTGGGTTTGCTCTGATGGCTGGGATCAGCCCACGTGTCGGAATAATGAAAATCCAGCAGAAAAACAGCCCCCGCCGCCTTGATGCGTTTGGCCAGATTGATGGTATAAGGGACATCTTGAATCACGCCGCCCCGGCCGGACGGCTCGACAAACAGCCGCAGCCGAAAGCAGTTTGCACCGTAGTCGCCCATCAGCTTAATCAAATCCTTCGGCTGCCCATCGTCCTTAAAAACCACGCCGGTCTCCTCCAACCGGCTGAGCATCGAAATATCCCCGCCGGTCAGAAATGTCCGGTTCTGTGCCGAAAGTCCCGCTGCCAAAACCAGCACCCACCCGAAACAGATTGCAGCTTTCCACTTTGTCTGTCTTCTTGTCTGCATAGGTTTCCTTTCAGCTGTTAAAAGAAGCTGCCGCATATTGCATGCTACCGCCTTTGCTCGTAGCAAAGGTTGGCAACAGAGATATATTGAGCGGCAGAAAGTTCTTCCGGCCGGGAGTGCGGGTCCACAAAGGCCTCCTTGAAAATATCCGGCCAGTGGCGAATATGAGCCAAAGAAGCAGGGGCGAACCGGACACAGGCCTTGAGCATTTTGCGCCGGTGAGTCATAAACAGGCCGATGACTTCCTGAAAGGTATGCATATCATGAATCTGGGCGGCCTTTTTTTCATCCCGAACAAAGCTGACCATGGCCGAATCGACCTGCGGCCGCGGCCAGAAAACCGAAGGAGGCAGCTTTCGCAGGATATGCACGCTGCCGACGGCAGCCATCAGAATGCTCAAGACGCCGTATTCTTCATGATTGGGCCCTGCCGCCATCCGTTCCGCTACTTCCTTCTGAACTGTTACATACATTCCCTGTGCCGTAACCGGCCCGCAGATGAGATTGGCCATCACGCAGGAAGCGACGCTGTAGGGCAGGTTGGCCACCAGCAGAAGACGGCCGCCCAAGCTGTCCTGAGCCGTCTGAAGTGCTTGGAGTATCTCATGGTGAATGGCATTTTTGTTTTCCAGCACATCCATATTGAACAAGGTAACATTGGGCACAGCCGCCAGCTGACTGCGGGCAATCTTAGCCAGACCGCTATCGTATTCCACGGTAATGACCTGCCCGCAGCGGGGGGCGATGGCCTGCGTCAAGGAGCCGGTGCCGGTGCCGACTTCCAGCACGACATCCTGCTGATGCATCTGAGCTGCATCCAGCAGCAGACGCATCAGGTTGAGGTCAATCAGAAAGTTTTGCCCCAGCCGCCGGTTGGGCGCTACGCCCGCTCCCGCCAGCAGCCGCTCAATGTCCTGTTTGGTCTGCATGATTCAGCAAGTCCGGAAAATCTTTAACTTCGAAATCCAAAATACAGCCCAAACAGGCAAATAACAAGGAAAATCAAAACATATTGTCTGCATTGTTATGCTGTTTGAAAAGAACTCTGTTATTTCGGAAACTATGCCTGTTTTGCCCTGTTACTTACCGGTCTGGATTTTGTTTTTTTGGCTCGTCTTTGCCATTTGAACAGCCACCCGAATGGCTTCCTTCATAGCATTGGGATTGGCAATCCCTTTGCCGGCAATATCAAAGGCTGTACCGTGTCCCGGCGAAGTGCGGATGATCGGCAGTCCCAGTGTTACATTGACCGCCTGATCAAACGCTGCCATCTTGATGGGAATCAGCCCCTGATCATGGTACATTGCCACAACGCCGTCGTAGGCACCGTGAACGGCATGGTAAAACAGCGTGTCGGCCGGGTAGGGACCCGTGCAGTTGATGCCGGCCTCCTGTGCCAGCAGGATTGCCGGACTGATAATCCGCCGCTCCTCATCGCCGAACTGACCATCCTCGCCGGCGTGCGGATTCAGACCCGCCACCGCAATATGGGGCTTGGCGATCCCGAAATACTGCTTCAGTGCCATATCCAGAAGGTCTATCGGCTCAAATACACACCCAATCGTGAATTTGTGCCGTATTTCAAACAGCGGCTCGTGTATCGTGGCTAATGCCAGTTTCAGAGGCCCTGCAACAAACATCATCACCTTTCGCGGCGATTTGCAGCGGTCGGCCAGCATCTCAGTATGGCCGGTCCATGGGCTTTCAGCCAGATGCCAGCTGGTTTTGCTGATGGGAGCTGTAACAATGGCGTCTATCAGGCCGTCCCGGGCCGCATCGATGGCATCCAGGCAAAACCGCATCGATGCCTCACCTGAAACACGTGTGGAAGCGTGCACCCAGGCGGGAACCGAATACTCATCGTAATCGGCCACAACGACCTGCCGCGGATAGTTCCGGCTGATTTTTTCATGCGGATGACGCAGCCAGAACGGCTCTACCTCCGCCAAATCTGCGGCATACTCGAGCTGTTCGTCTAAGCCGAAAATCACAAATTTGGCCAAGCGGCGAATCATCGGGTCGGCAAGGGCCTTCACTACGATTTCCGGCCCAATGCCTCCGGGATCACCCATCGTGATTCCAATAACCGTGTTATTGCCCAGCAGGTTGTTGATAGTCCCATTCAAAAGCCGTAATCTTTCAACTTTTCGACAGTGATTGTCTGCTGCGGCAGGATAGCCGACAATTGTTTCTGGATAATTTTGACCAGTATGTCCGTTTCAATATTGACTGCATCGCCGACCTTTGCTGTCATCCAGCAGGTCTCTTTAATAGTTGTCGGAATCAGGGCGACATCAAAGCCTGCCGCATCGACCCGCGCGACCGTTAAGCTGATGCCGTCGATGGCAACAGATCCTTTCAGAACAATTTGGTTTAAAATATCCGTTGGTACTTCAAACCGAAACACTGCAAACTCGCCCTGTCTGCGAATCTCTGCGATGCGTCCTGTTCCGTCCACATGACCCTGTACAAAATGCCCCCCGAAGCGTCCTTGGGCACTCATCGCCCGCTCCAAGTTGACCTTGGAGCCGACCTTCAGGCGGCTGAGGGTACTCCGTTTAAGGGTTTCTTCGCTCACATCGCATACCGCACACCCTCCCTCCACCTTGGCGGCGGTCAGGCACACCCCGTTGACTGCGATACTGTCGCCTGCCCGCACCCCCTCGCCGGCCCGCCCCAGACCGATAACAAGCTGCATCTGCTGTCCCTGCGGCAGAACCTGCCGAATTTCGCCAACTGCTTCTATAATACCCGTGAACATCGTCTTTTCCCAAATTGTGTTTTTATCAATACTTATAAAAACATCCTACGGCGGAATACCTCAAAAGTCAACACTTGTTTTCTGTAGGAAAGTCGTATGAATCAAGACACGATAACCAAGGATAAAAAATATGAGGACACCGGAATGTGGGTATGCAGACTAATCTTGCAGAAATCTTTTATTTTTTATGTGGATTATTTTGTGGGTCGCATTCTCTCTGAGAACCTATATTACCCGTTATTTTCGTGGTGCTGCGGCGTTTGCCAATCCTGATATTTACCGCCTGCTTGAAACGGAGGGGTATTTCTATGCAATTCGATTAAAGGGCAATAACATACTCCAGAGCCACATTGAGCATCTTTTGACTCGTCCTGTAGGACGTCCTCCGAAAGAGCCGATTGTTCAGTATCACGGTTTTCGATACCAAGCCGCCAGTTGGAAAATAGACAGACGAGTCGTTGCGAAAGTGGAATGGCACGCAGAGCAGTTATTTCCGAGCGTTGGTTTTATCGTGACCAATCTTCGCTGGAAACACAGCAATGTGGTGAAGTTTTATAACAAGCGTGGAACCGCAGAGCAGTGGATCAAGGAAGGCAAGTATGCCTTGAAATGGACACGGCTGGCCTGCCATGATTTCGATGATAATCAGGTTCGACTCCAGTTGTTCTGTATGGCATATAATATTGGCAACTTCTTGAGGCGGTTGGCACTGCCCAAGTCCATAAACGATTGGTCATTGCATACCATGCGGGAAAAACTGGTTAAGATCGGAACCAAGGTCGTCAGTCATGCTCGGTATGTGACGTTTCAAATGGCTGAAGTGCTGGTTTCAAGATCGCTGTTCTATGAAATCCTTGAAAGAATCAAACACTTGAAGCCGGTGTTGACCGGATAAATGATGCCGAAGAATGCTTAAAAACCTGATTTTACGAACGTCAAAGCAATCAAGGTCTGTCAAAAAGTATGTCTGTAAGTGTTCGAGTGCATGAAAAACCGTATATTTACGGGATTTTGAGGAAAACCGGGCATGGAATGGATTTTTCTTGCCCCTGCGGTAGCGAATTTTATAAAATTGTTAATGTCATTAGGAGAAAATCATGTTTTTAACCGTTTAAATGGGAAATGTCAGATAATATACATTGCTCTGATGAAATAAACTTTTATCCACCTACTCCTGAGAATCTGTTACAAAATTACAATAAAAGGGAAGCAGGTGTAGTCAGGAATTTAATTGCTCAGTATAAATCTAAGAAAGATACTAGTGAAATAGCAATCACTGATGTTGCTCGACATATATTTTTGATGTATCATTTAGATCCAAGACTGATTGGCAAGGCATCATATGGAGGTGATAAAAGTAAGGCAAAAGTAACTTCTAATAAGAAAATAAAAAGCATCGATATTTGTATCGCAGAAAAAAAAAGCCAAACAATAACAGATGTTGATAAGGCTTATGGTAATGACACTTTCCTACATGAAATGTTACATGCCTTAGTTTATGTATGGGAAGAAAAATATGGGAGTCAAGCACATGTAGGACATGGCTCCAAGGAAACAAAAGAAGAATTTGAGAAATGCAGAGAATTGTTGGTAAATGCTATATATCAACCTGCTGAACAAACAATGCCCCCCAATAACGAAGACAATGAAATAGAGCATGAAGTGGATGATGAAGAATAAACACTGCGTAGTGATTATTTGCTAAGAGGTGCCTCAGATTCACAGGCACCTCTTTTTTAACTTTCAAAGATCTTGCCAAATTTCCTCAATCCCTTCAACTATTAACATTAAAATAAGGCACGAAATCGCCATTCCAGCTGGCTTCGCCTTGATCTGTATGCCAAAAGACAGGGCTGGCCTCGCCGATAAGAACAGGTTTGCCCCGGGCGTGTGCATCATTGAGAAAAATGGGTGTATAAGTTCAGATTTTGGAGTTTTATTTTCACATATAATTCCCTCATAGGGAGTCTGCCTCCATCGGCGGCATCGGACAGATAGAGTCGCCATCTACCGCCACAGCCGGACAGGCGGTTTGTGCTGCAGCCGGTCAGGGTGGGCTGTGCGGCTG
>JAGPMT010000067.1 GCA_018052735.1 Phycisphaerae bacterium
TCGGCGCAGGATGTGAAGGTGGGGACGAATATTCAGGGGACGGTGTTTTTTGAAGGGCAGATGGACCAGCTGCGGCTTTACGATGCGCCGCTCAGCGCAGAGGACATAGCCGCACTGTTGGAATAACAAAAGCAGCAGCCGGCCGGCAAAACGGCTGCAGATGTGAAGACGACGGAGAGAGCAAATAGGGTACATTATGCATAGAATAAAACTGAACAAAGCGGCCTGTATCCGATGCATGCAATTCATGCTGGCCTTAACAGTCTTATTGCCCCTGACGGCGAAGGCAGATATTGATATGGTCAATCAGTCGCTGACCTACAGCAGCTTAACCAGCACAACCGTGAATATCAGCGGCGTATCGGAACTGCATTTGACCAGTCAGACGCCGCTGTCGGGCTGCACCATTAACCTCAACTCGCCGGATGCCTTCCTGTTTCTGGAATCGGTCAAGCCGTCAACGGCGGTTTCATCCTATTTAGGCCAAGTCAAGGTCAGCGGCGCCGCCGCCGTGGCAGCATTCAATGTGCGGGTAGTCGAATACGGAATCGGCTCGGTTATTATCCCCCAGCCGCCGACATTTGCCCCGCTGCAGGTCTTCTCGGAAGAAAACTTTGCCGGCAGCTGGGCCTATTTAACCCAATACACGACCTACAATACCAGCATGCTCGGAACAATGGCCAACAATATCAGCTCCTTTATTTTGAAGCGGGGCTATACGGCCACTTTCGCCCAGAACGAAAACGGCACAGGCTTCAGCAAGAACTATGTCGCCCAAGACTGCGATTTGGAAATCGGCGTTCTGCCGGGCAAGCTGGACAATAAAATCAATTTTGTGCGGGTCTTTCCGTGGCGGTGGGTCAGCAAAAAAGGCATTGCCGGAAACATCGGCCAGAATCTGGATATCAAGTGGTGGTACAACTGGAACATCGATCAAAACTCCACACTGGACAAAGAATATGTACCCATCCGCCAGAACCGCTGGTGGCCGGGCTTGAATCAAAATTGGCAGACCCGCGGCGCCAGCCACCTCTTGGGCTACAACGAGCCCGATCACACGGAACAGGCCAATATTGCCGTCGGCGATGCGATCTGGTCGTGGCCTGACCTGCTGGCAACAGGCCTGCGGGTGGGCTCGCCGGCGACTACCGACGGCGGACGAAGCAGCTGGCTGTATCCGTTTATGCAGCGGGCGGATGCGGCAGACCTGCGGGTTGACTTTGTGGCGGTGCATTACTACTGGTGCTATGATCCGGCCAATCCCACAGGGGCGGCCAATCAGATGTACAATTTCCTCAAAGCTGTGTACGACCAGACCGGCCGGCCTATCTGGGTGACCGAATGGAACAACGGCGCCAACTGGACCGGCTGCGCCGACCCGACCTATGCCCAGCAGGCCGCCGCTGTTGCCGCTATGATTAACATGCTGGACAGCACGCCGTTTGTGGAGCGCTATGCTATCTACAACTGGGTCGAAGACTGCCGGCGTGTGCAGTGGGATGACGGCTGGCCGACGCAGGCCGGAGAGGTCTATCGCGACCAAATTTCGCCCATCGGCTATCAGCAGGAAGTCCCCGGCTCCGGCAAAAGCGCCTGCGCTGTATACACCTTTGACAATCATTTTCGCGACAGCTCCGGCAACGGCAACCATCCGCTCTGTTACGGCATCCCCGCGCGCAGTGCCGGCCTGTACGGCAACGCTCTGGCTTTGGACGGCGTCGATGATCGGCTTGTGCTGCCGACCCATATCGGCGAAAGCGCCGACTTTACTTTTGCCGCATGGGTCTATTGGAACGGCGGCGCCAGCTGGCAGCGGATCTTCGACTTCGGCAACGATACCAATCAATATCTGTTTCTGACGCCCAGCTCCGGCAGCAATACCCTGCGCTTTGCCATCAAAAACGGCGGCAGCGAGCAGATTGTCCAGACCAGCCCGCTGCCGGTGGGACAGTGGACGCATGTGGCCGTAACACTCAGCGGCAATACCGCTGCACTGTATGTCAACGGCACGCAGGCGGCGGTCAATACCTCCGCAACCCTCAATCCCAGCGATTTTAATCCGCAGAAAAATTATCTCGGCAAGAGCCAATGGTCGGCCGATCCGCTGTTCAGCGGGCTGCTGGACGAAGTGGTTATCGCCGATTTCGCCTTGACCGGCAGCCAGATTGCCCAGCTTGTCAGCACCAATCAGCCCGCGGCGCTGATTGGAGCGCCCCTGACCATTGTCGGAGCAGCTGCCGGTTCGGAAGAACTCAGCGACACTGTCGGAAACCGCAAGGAAAATGCCTTTGACCGCAATCGGAAAACCCGCTGGTGCAATGACAGCACGGTGGCCAATGCCTGGATTACCTTTGATTTGGGTGCGGCCCAGACGGTTGAAAAGGTGCGCCTGCGGCTCTACAACGGCGCCAGTCGAACCTATCCGCTCAAAATTGACATCGACGGACAGGAGGTCTTCCGCGGCAATACGACAATGACTAGCGGCTATTGGGAAACAGTCTTTTCACCTGTCAGCGGCCGGTATGTAACCGTTGCGATGACCGCCAACAACAGCGCCGGCACCGGCTGGTTCAGTATCTGGGAAGCGCAGGTGTGGGAGCCCTTGAATCGGGCACCGGCCTTTTTGTCCAAAACATTCAGCCAAGCAGCCGCTGTCGAGGGCTCTCCTTACGCCGGCACACTGGCCGATAAAGCCGCCGATCCGGACGGCGGTGCGCTTGTCTTTGCCAAAGTCAGCGGTCCGGCGTGGCTGTTTGTTTCCCCCGACGGCACGCTGTCGGGCATTCCTGCCGACCGCAATGTCGGCCCGAATGTCTTTACGGTCCGTGTGACCGATGCACTGGGCTTATCGGATACAGCCCAGATGACCATTTCCGTGGCCAATACCTATTCGGGCACACAGGGGATAGCCGACCTGCTGGGTATGGCGGCATGGTGGCTGGCCGACGGCTGTACCGATGTGCCGCCCTGCGGCGGGGCCGACCTTAGCGGCGATGGGCAGGTGACGGCGGCGGATGCAGCGGTCTTGGCGCAGAACTGGCAGGCGGATGAATCCCTGCAGCTGTATCTGCCGTTTGACGCCCCCGCGCCGGAAGCCGACAGGTCGGTTTACCGGCGAACGGCGGTGGCCGTCAACGGGCCGCAGACAGCCGCAGGCGTTAGAGGCGGGGCGGTGTCGTTTGACGGGATAGACGATTACATCCAGATCAGCGGCTACAAAGGCATTCTCGGCTCGGCCGGCC
>JAGPMT010000045.1 GCA_018052735.1 Phycisphaerae bacterium
GGTATTCAGTTTTCAAACAGTCTCTCTATAATACCCGTCAACCTGCATAATTTGTCCGAAAATGGGCATTGGGCAAGGGGGTGAAATTCCGATAAATCCTTTCAGATAAGGCAGTTAAGATTTTTGCGGATTTTTGAAGATAGCAAGATAGTGCATGCAGAATTGGGACCATCTGGACAGTTTGGATAGACAATATCAAGCAGAGGTTTTCGTTTGACAGACCTTGCCGCAAGGATGCAGGGGTTTATTCGAACAAGGGATTCAAGAGTTTTCGAGCGGCCGGATTGACAGCGTCGGGATTGGTCCAGACAGCCGACTGAAGCGACTTGCGGCACGGGCAGGACTGGTCGCAGAGGCCGGAATTCACCTCCAGCGTTTTTTCAATCAGCGCAGCGGCATTGTCGGCGGCACGGTTGAGGTTGGCAATAATCTCGGCCAGCAAACCGGGCTTGTCCTGATCGGGCTGGTGCGGCCGCCAGCAGTCATAATCGCTGACCAGTGCCACCAGCGCATAGCACATTTGTGCTTCCCGTGCCAGCTTGGCTTCAGGCAAGGCGGTCATTCCAATCAGGTCGCCGCCCCAAGCACGGTGCATCAGCGATTCAGCCCGCGTTGAAAATTGCGGCCCTTCCATGCAGACATAGGTGCCGTCGGCGTGGGTGACGGAACCGATATGAGCGGCCGCCAGCATAATCTTTTCCCGAAGCCGCCGGCAGCAGGGCTGGTCGAACTCCACATGGACAGCCCCGATGCTGTCAAAAAAGGTGTTCTGCCGGCGGAATGTCTTGTCGATGAACTGGTCAGGCAGAACCAGATGGCCGGGGGCGATTTCCTGACGCAGCGAGCCGACGGCGCCGCTGGCTATCAGAGCCGTTACGCCCAGCGACTTGAGGGCAAAGATGTTGGCCGCATAGGGCACGACGCTGGGATGAAAGCGATGCCCTTTGCCGTGGCGCGGCAGAAAGGCAATCTGATTGTGTCCGAATGTGCCGACAAGGACAGGCCCGCTGGGGCTGCCGAACGGCGTATCCAGCTCCTTGAAAACAGGATTCCGGATGCGTGCGGCCAAGACATCGCCCAGTCCTGTGCCGCCGATAATGCCGACCATGGGTTTGTCCATTGATTCGCTGCTCCTGCAAACCCGGCAGGCATCTGCACAGACCGCCGGGGCTTAACGGTGTTGTTATTCGGCAGGCATTGCAGGCTCGCCTTTTTTGCGCGAGCCGAATTGCCCGCACCAGTTATTGTCATAGACCTTGGGCCAGTGGATATCGTATTTGATTTGGCCTACCGAATCGGCTTTGGGAACATACTGGGCGGAATTGGGATGCGGCGCGTAGCGATGACATTCGCCGTGGTTTTCCTCCGTTTTCTCATAATAAATGCAGTTGGCACAGCAAATTCCCGGAACCGTTGAACTCATTGCCTAACTCCTTTCCTGATATGAGCCAAAGAGCGTTACGAACCGTTTTGTTCAGCGCTGCTGGAAATTATTATAGCGGCTGTTGAAGCCAAGTGCAAAGATTTTAGCAGTTTAAAGTACGCCAAAATTGCTGTATACTTCTGCAGAAAGGATATGAGCGGAAACCGGCCCCGCTCTTTTGAAAAAGCAGACACCGTCGGGAGCAATTGCAGTGCAATGAATCCGCAAGAACCCGTCACCGTGATGGAAGCGGGGGATAATTACATCTACCTGCTGGACTGCGGTCAGGACACGGCCGCCGCCGTTGACCCGTCCGATGCCCAAGCGGTTTTGGCACACAGCCGCCGGCGGCAACTGACGGCTGTGCTGGCCACCCACCACCACAGCGACCATACCGGCGGCATCGCCTGTCTCAAAAAGCAGACCGGCTGTCTGGTCATCGGGCCGGGGCGGGAACACATTCCCTGCCTCGACAGGCCCGCTGCAGACGGCGATGTGTTTCAGCTGGGCCGGCTGACGGTTCGATGCATAGAGACGCCGGGGCATACCACCGCAGGCCTCTGTTATCTGATAACGACAGAAGCCGGGCTGCTGCTGTTTACGGGCGATACGCTGTTTATCTGCGGCTGCGGGCGGGTGCTCGAAACGGACATGGAGACGATGTTTCAGTCGCTACAGAAACTCAAAGCCCTGCCGGATGAAACGCTGGTATATCCGGGCCACGCGTACACGGAAGAAAACATCCGCTTTGCGCTGACGGTCGAGCCGGACAATCGGCAGCTGCGGCAGAAGCTGGCAGCCGTCTGCCGTTTAAGGCGGCAGAATCTGCCCGCCGTACCGTCGCTGCTGGGTGAAGAAAAACGGCTCAATCCGTTTCTGCGTGCTGCGGATTGGCAGGCATTTGCGCGCTTGCGCAAGCTCAAAGATGCGTTTTAGCAGAACAGGTTGGGTTTGGACATTGGGGAGACAATAGATGGACGTCAGCAGAATGGTATGGTCAATCCTCTGGGGTATTGGACTGGCGGCTTATCCCTGCCGTGGGGGCAGTCCGTTTGTGATTCAGGTTGTCGATGAGCAGACCGGCCGGGGCGTGCCGATGGTTCAGCTCGAAACCACCAGCCGCATCCGGCTCTATACCGACAGCGGCGGCATTGCCGTGTTTGACGAACCGGGGCTGATGCATCAAAAGGTCTTCTTTTTTGTTTCCAGCCCGGGCTATGAATTCCCGGCAGACGGATTCGGAATGCGCGGGGCTGTCCTGAAGACCGAACCGGCCGCAACAGAACTGCTGCGGATCAAGCGGCTTAATATCGCCCAGCGTCTGTACCGGATTACCGGACAGGGCATTTACCGCGACAGCGTGCTGGCCGGGCGTGATGTGCCCATCCGCCAGCCGCTGCTGAACAGTCAGGTCTGCGGGCAGGATTCGGCAAACAACTGCATCTATCAGAACAAGCTGTACTGGTTTTGGGGCGATACCGCCCGCATCGGCTATGCCTTAGGCCACTTTGCAACCGCCGGCGCTACGAGCATCATCGCCGGTCCGAATGCCGACGACCCGGATAAGGGAATCAATCTGAACTACTTTACCGACAGCGACGGCTTCAGTAAAAAGATGTTCCCCCTGCCACAGCCGGGAATGGTCTGGATTGACGGGGTCATGACCGCCCGCACCGCCGGCGGAGGCCAGCGGATGCTGTGTCGGTTCGGGCTTCATAAAGATTTGGCCGAAATCACGCTGCACGGTCTGGGGGTTTTTAATGACCAGACGGTCTGCTTTGAACCCATCTTGCAGGAAGCCCAATCGCCCTTTCCGTATTCAACCAGCGGGCACGCGGCCGCTGTTGAAACCGATGCAGGCTTCTGGTGGTACTGTACCATCCAGTTTCCCGCATCGATTCGCCTGCGTCTGCGCCCGGAATGGGAAGCCGCCATCAATCCCGACAGCTATGAAGTCTTCACGGCACTGGGGCAGGAAGCCGGTCTGCCGAGCCGCTGGATTGCGTTCGGGCAGCTGGCCGGCCGGTTTGCTTCCCGACAGGCCGCACAGGAAGCCCTTGAAAAAGAACACCAGTCGCTGCGGCTGTATGACATCGAAAGCGGCAAGCCGGTCGTCCCGCACGGGGGGCATGTCTGCTGGAATCCCTGCCGGAACAAATGGATTCTGATCTGCAATCAGGCCGGCGGAGACCGTTCGTATCTGGGCGAGGTCTGGTATGCCGAAGCGGATACGCCGGTCGGCCCGTGGGGATACGCCCGCAAAATCATCACCCACGACCGCTATTCTTTTTACAATCCCAAGCAGCACCCGTATTTTGCCAAAGGCAGCATGATCTACTTTGAAGGCACCTACAGCTTTACCTTTTCGGCAGATGACAGAGCCGCCACGCCCCGCTATGACTACAACCAAATAATGTACGGGCTGGACTTGACCGATGAGCGTCTGCTGCTGCCGGAAGCGGTTTACCAGCTGGACGACGGCAGCGGCCATGCCGCCTATCTGTTTGCCCAGCAGGTCCGTCAAGCCGGCCGGACACATCAGGTCGTGCGGGTTGCCTTTTACGCCTATCCGCCCAGCCGCAGACCCCCGGCGGCGGCAGCCGTTTATGCCGTGCAGGAAAAGGGAGCCGCCCAATGGAGCACTTCGGCATCTTCCGGCGGCAATATTCTTTTCTATGTACCGGCGGACAATCCGGCGGCCATGCAGTCCAATCCGATGGCTGTTGGGCTGTATCGGTATGTGCGGACAGATTCGGGGCAAGCCGTTTTTTCGACAGATACGGATTTGAAAGACGCTGGATTTGTCCGGGATGCCCAGCCGGTCTGCTGGGTGTATGCAGCCCCGTCGGACGGCGGGGGCTATGACTGGCAGGCCCGTACCCAGAGGCCTTTGGGGCTTCCGAACGAATAAAGCCGCCCTGCTATTGGCCGTATACGATATGCAGAAGCCAGCGGATAAACTGCTGGCAGCGGAAGACTTCGCTGGAATAGCGCAGGTTGATAAAGGGAGTTGTCAGGGAGCCGATAATAAAGTAATTCAAGACAGACAAAATATAAAGATGGCCGGGGTAAAAATAGCGGTAAACATATTTGTTAAGACGCGGGGTGCGAATATGGCGGATGAAAGGCACCAAAGCGGCCAGAAGCTGCCGGGGATGGGTATGCGTAAAGACGACATAGCCGGCTGTGGCGGCGGCAAAAAGACCGCGCTGGGCCCACGGTTGGCCGATCCAGTAAAAGACCGCCAGCGACACATACAGATACCAGCCGTAGGCCACAGGAATAAACATCATTGCCAGCCCTGCCGCCGCTGCAAACCAGCGGCGCTGCTGTGCGGCCGATGCCGCAAAGGCAAAGATGGCAAAACCGAAGATAATATTAAGCTTGGGGTCTTCAAAGATGTACATCACCGGCGGCTGGCTGACAATTGCCAGAATCAGCAGGCGATGGAGACGCACATGGCCGGTTCTCATCGTCTCGGCAAAAAGAAGCGCATAAGCCGGCATGGAAAGCCGGCCGACATAGCGGAGGGCTGCTATGTCGTATAGATACCCCAGATGGTCCAGAAGCATCGTAAGCACGGCCAGCCATTGGTAGGCGTTTCGCAGTCCGGCATCAAGGGCCGGCTGCTGAACAGCAGCAGATGTCTGGTCAGCTGTTTGTGAGGCAGAATTTACCAAAGACGGCTCTTTTCTATCGATTGCCAGTCACTTTTCATACCCTATTAACGGCATTAACGGCCGTTATGGTATCCTACAAGCGGCTGCTGTTCAACTTTTTTTATTTGACCAGCCGCGTCCATTTCGACTATAAGTGTTATACCAATATCAACCACTGTTTTGGGGATTTATTATGAAGCGAACTTCTGTATTTTGTATGCTGCTGGCCGCCCTAACCGCAGGCATTTGCTGGGGGATGGCCAACAGGACTGCCGCACCGGCACCGGAGCAGAACGGAGGCCTATTTGACTATCGGCAAATTACACTGGACAACGGACTGACTGTCATTACCTTAGAGGATTTTTCGTGTCCGATTGTATCGGTTCAGGTTTGGTACAAGGTGGGTTCGAAAGATGAAAGACCCGACCGGCAGGGGTATGCCCATATGTTTGAGCATATGATGTTCAAAGGCACTGACCGGGTCAGCGAAAAAGACCATTTCGAACTGATTCGCAGGGCAGGCGGCGTGTGCAACGCCTATACAAGCTACGACCAGACCGTTTATTTTGAAACGCTGCCGGCCGACCAGATTGAGCTGGCTTTGTGGCTGGAAGCAGAGCGGATGAGTTTTCTGAAAATCGACCAGAACGCCTTTGACACCGAGCGGAAAGTCGTCGAGGAAGAGCTTCGGATGCGCCAAAACCAGCCGTACGGCAATGTGTTTAAGAAAATTGTCGCTTCGGTGTTCAGCGTGCATCCGTATCGGTGGACACCCATCGGCAATCTGGCACACCTTCGGGCAACCAGTGTGGCAGACCTTCGCCGGTTCTGGATGACCTATTATGTACCCAATAACGCTACGCTGATTATTACCGGCGCTATCCGCCATCAGGATGCCCAAGAGCTGGCCCAGCGCTATTTCGGGTGGATTGCCCCCGGTCAGACGCCGCCGCAGGTGGCGGTGCAGGAGCCGCAGCCGGAAGCCAAGACGGTGGTTATTGACGATGAAAACGCCCCTGCCGGACAGGTCATAATGGTCTGGCGGACGGTGCCGGCCGGCAGCCGCGATGAAACGGTGCTGGATTTTCTCTCGCAGATACTGGGCACGGGCTTCAGCAGCCGGCTTTACCGCACGCTGGTAGCCGAAACACAGGCGGCAGTGGAGGCCAATACGTGGACTTACAATCTCCAGCAGGACGGATTGTTTGCCGCTGAAGCCACCCTGAAGCCGGATTCACAGGATTATGACGGCCTGCTGGATGCTCTGGACAAGCAAATCGAGCTGGTTCGAACCGGCAGCATCAGCGATGCAGAGCTTGAAAAGGCCCGCAACCAGCTTCTCAAAGAGCTGGTGACGTCCAATCTGGAAGTGGAAAGCAAGGCTGCAATGCTCGGTCGGGCAGCGGTTACCATCGGCGACACCAGCCGGATTAACACCCTGATGGCCGAGATACGGTCGGTAACAAAGGAAGACATTCAGCGGGCAGCACAACAGTATCTGACGCCGCAGCGCGGGGTGCGGTTTATCATCCGGCAGAATCAGGGAATGGAGCGAGCCAGCAAAGACGATGAAACAGCTGCCGTTACCGCAGAGCCGGAATTGACAGCGCCGGCACCCGGACGGCCCGGACTGCAGCGTCCGGCATCCTTTCCGGCCACGCCGCCGCTTGTTGTCAAAACTGCCGCTGCATTTGATATTTCCTGCCAGCGGGCACGGCTTTCCAACGGTCTTGAGATTCGGGTTATCCCCAATCATGAGGTTCCTTTTGTTTCGGTTATGCTGGGACTGACCAGCGGCGCTTGGACAGATGACAAGCCGGGTACGGCTTCCATGACGCTGGCGATGCTGACGCGGGGGACAGCCCGCCGCACGGAGGGACAATTGGCAGCAGATTTGGAACAATACGGCATTACGCTGACAGGACAGGCAGAAATGGACACGGCAACCGTCAGCATGAACTGCCTTTCGGAGCATCTGGAACGCGGAATGTCCCTGCTGAGCGAGACGGTTTTGGAACCGGCATTTGACCCGGCTGAGTTTTCCAAGCTGATGCAGCAGCGGATGACTGAACTTGCTGTCCGCCAGCAGCAGCCGGAGTATCTGGCCAATAAGTACTTCCGACAGGCGCTGTTCGGCTCGCATCCGTATGCCCGCCCAGCGGAGGGCAGCGTTGCAGATCTCCAGCAGCTGGGGACGGACGATTTGAAGAAATGGTGGTCGTCGTTTGCCCGGCCGGAGGAGGCCGTGCTGATTTTTGCCGGCGATGTAACAAAAACGCAGGCGGCGGCGCTGGCCCAGCGGTATTTGGGCAGCTGGCGTGCGGCAGGGGCTGCAAAGCGCATCGAGCTACCGGCTGTCCCCACGCCCCAAAGCACGCGCATTCTCCTTGTGGACCGCCCCGGCAGCGCACAGGCCCAGATTCAGGTCGGCCAGCTGGGATTGACCCGCCGGCAGCAGCCGGATCATTTTATCGCACTGATTACCGGCAATTATTTCGGCGGCGCCTTCCACAGCCGCCTGATGGACAACCTGCGTGTTCAGCGCGGCTTGACGTATGATGCGCGCGGGGGGTGGCGGGCGCAGAATCTGGCCGGGACATTCGAAGCGTCCACATTCACCCGAAACGACGCCGCCGCCGCGGCCATCCAAGTTCTGCTGGAGCAGATTCGCAGTCTGCAAACGGCTGAACCGACGGATGAGGAATTTAACAACACGCGGAGCTACTTTATCGGCAGCTTTGTCATTCAGCGGGAAACGCCGCAGGACATTGCACGGGATATATGGCTGATAGAATCGCAGAAGCTCGGACGGGACTATTTCCGCAAACTCTTTAAAACACTCAAGAACGCAACCAAGCAGGATTGCGTCCAGCTGGCCCGCCGCAGTCTTGATCCCCAGCGGCTGTCGATTGTTGTGGTCGGCGATGCCGCCAAGCTCAAAGAGACCCTTTCCGGCATCGCACCGGTAGAGGTCATCGTTCCGGAAATCGGTCTGCCGCCGGAAAACACAAATGAACAAAGATAAAAAACAGGGACTCCCTCTACAGGGATTCCCTGATGCAATACAGAGACTGTTCGCCGATGACGAAACGAAGGCTTTATCTGCGTCTGAGCAGGCCCAGTATGCCGATACCCAGCAAAGTCAGCGTCGCCGGCTCGGGAATTTCCCAGTAAATGTCATCGATGTAAGTTCTCGATGACTGCCCGTCTGTCGCCGCGGGGCAAACAAACATCCCGCCCGTCAGTGCGCTGGTTGTCGAAAAGCCGAAAGGAAGGTCATCGGCAATCAAGTACGCAATATCCGGCGTTGCTGTCGGCACTCCGCTGCCCGGACCTGCCGCTTCACTGATATACAGATCAAAGATGTCGTTGACATTGTCGGCCACAATCCAGACATTATACCATTGACTGCGTGCCAAACCTGCCAGTCACCCCAGCGGCTGGGAAGGGGCACGGCCGAGGCATATACCGCCTGCAATCCGGCCAATACAAGTACACCTGCAAGGAACTGAACACACAATGCTTTTGTCACAAGAACAATCCAATCCATTGGCTTATTATTTTTTTAGAGACCTGCGATTTGCTGCACCTCTTGCTGTGTCAGAACCGTATCATAGATTCGGACCTCATCCATCAGTCCCTTGAAAAAGACAGTACCCGGTGTGTTGACGCCGACTTTAACATCCGCAGCGGCGGCGGTGTTGACCGGGCAGGCCGCAACGCCTCCAAGGGTCGTTTCGGGCAAGCCATCGATGTACAAAACCGCTTCATTGATATTGGGCGAGCCGTCATCCGTTAAGACCACCGCTACATGATGCCAGTTTCCGTCAGCAACCGGAGTGGTTCCGTAAATGTACCCGCCATGGACTTCCGCCCGGAGCGTTCCATCTTCGTTGACCCGAAACATCCACTTTTCACCCGTCAGGGTTGCCCCCCAGCTTATGATTTGAGACGAAGGGGTTGTTGTTTTTATCCAGGCGGTGCAGGTCCGGCTGGCAGTGCCGGTGACGCCTTTATACCCGGTAACCTGGACATAATCATCGACCCCATCATAGTTCAAGGCACCGCCGGAATAACCGGCAGACCAGACGGGATTATTGACAAGTGTTCCGGCTCGCCAATAGAGCGAACTGTCATAGGCGGTGTTACCGCTGGTTTCATCAAATTTCAGATGCAGTTGAAGGTCTTCATTGCCCAGCCAGTTATGGGCCAGAACGGCCAGGTCGGTAACGGTTACGTCAAAATCGCTGTCTAGGTCAGCTCCGCGGCAGGCCGGGGTATCAAGGCAATCTATCGCCAGCCATTGAGATGCCAGACCAAGCAGATCATCCAGTCCTTGTGTACCGGAAAAGGTATTAGCCACCTGAATCGTCATCGCGGCGGTATCGTACAAGCCGCCGTCATCGGTTACGCGAACGGTAAATGTATTTTCACCAACATCCGAGTCGTGAGGAGTTCCGAAAAGTGTTCCATCCAGCGCCACCTTTAGCCAGGCCGGTCCGTCGTCTTTGCTGAACGTGACCGTTTCCATGCCGTCCGGGTCATCGGCATAAGCGGCCAGTGAATTGCCCGCATATGCAGTACCCTCGATGGCAAGCAGATTGTTAATTGGTTTGACCGTGAATGACGGCGGTTCCGTATTAGCCGCCAGGGCGGCGACTTGGGTCTCCGAAAGCGCGTAGTTATAAATACGGAAGTCGTCAATGCGGCCGTTAAACAGCGGATCGGAGCCGAACTGGCTCTTGCCGATGTAGTTCTTCGCCGGCTTGAAGTCGAAGCCGGTCGGATTGATGGAGGCGACGTTGATCGCTACCGGAAAGCCGCCCACATAGAGCGTCGCTGTGTTGCCGCTGAGCGTCACAGCCACGTGAACCCATGTCCCGGTCGTCAGTACGGAAGTTTCGGTTATCTGCTCGCCTTTGCCGTTGTTGATCGCGAACCGCAACGTGCCGCTGCCGCCGCTGCTGGGCGTGAGGAACATGTACCGGCTCGTGCTGTCTCCGAAATCGAAGATTCGCTGCCATGAACCGCCGCCGTCCCAGTTAACCCATGCGGCGACGGTAATGTTCTCCACGGCGCCGACCACGCCGGACGGGATCGTGATATAATCGTCCAAGCCATCGAGATCGATTGCCTGGCCGTTCCGTCCCTCGACATACGCCGGCGAGCCGGTCGTGGTCGCGTTGTTGCCGTTGCCCGAACCGTCAAGCGTGTTGCCCTCCAGTTTATAATGGGCGATCGGCATCCCTCGGGGAGTGGCCGAGGACTCGCTGCTGTCGGCTGATTCGCCGCCGCTCGTATCGATAGCCGTCACGACATAGTAGTACGTCAGGCCGTTCGAGACGGTGTTGTCGATGTAGGCGCTTGCTGTCAGCCCCGAAGCGATCATACTGTAGCCGCTGCCGCTGGTGGTCGAGCGATAGACTGTATAGGAAGCGAAATCGGATTCGCCGTTGTCCGCCCAATTGAGATTAACCGTTCCGTCGCCGGCCGTCGCGCTCAGTTCCGTGGGGGCTGCGGGCGGAGTCGTCTCGGGGGCCTGGGCGGCCAGGGCGGCCACCTCTCCCGCCGACAACGCGTAGTTGTACACGCGGAATTCGTCAACGCGGCCGTTGAACAGCGGATCGGCCCACTGACTCTTGCCGATGTAGTTGACTCGCGGCTTGAAGTCCGACGGGTTGATCGTCACGCCGGCATTGGTGGCTCGCAATACACCGTTAACATACAGTCGTGCCGTATTGCCCCCTAACGTAACTGCCACATGCACCCAAACACCAGTTGACAACTGAGTCGTCTCGACGATCTGTTCTGCGCCGCCGTTTTTGATGGCAAACCGCAGCGTGTTACCGCCTGAAAGCGGAGACAGAAAGATGTATTGCGAGGTATTGTTGCCGAAGTCGAAGATTCGCTGCCAGGCGGCGCCGCCGTCCCAGTTGACCCAGGCCGCGACCGTGATGTCGTCGGAGTCAACCACGTGGGAGTGTAACGTCACGAAGTCGTCCACGCCGTCCAGGTCGATCGCCGAGCCGACATACCCCTCACCGGAATATTCGGGGGAGCCGACCGTGCCGGCCTGGAAGTTATAGCCCGAACTGTCGGCGACATTCCCGCTCATCTTGAGATGGGTCATCAGTTGGGGGCCTGTCGGCAGCGTCGAGATGGAAACCTCGGCGGAATTGGCGCTTTCGCCGATTTGATTATAGGCACTGACGACATAATAATAGGTCGCGTTCACCTCGGTTTCGACATCGCTGAACTTTGTCGTGTCGCCGTAGCCTGTATTGACGTCCCCCCAAATGACGTAGGGGCCGCCGGGAGTGGTGGAACGCTTGATTCGATAGCCTCCCACGCCCGGAACGCCGCTAAGGCCGCTCAACGAGAGGACGATCTGAAGCCCGTTGACAAGGGTGGCCTCCACGACCGGCACTGACGGGACACTCTGGCCGCTGGCGGTCCCGAGGAATTGCACCTCCGCCGCGGTGTTCCAGCCGTTATTGGCGGACTGGATGTAGCGGACGTAGCGGTAGGCCGAGCCGCTGTTGACGGTCCGGGAAGTGAGCACGCCTTCGGACGGCGCGGTGGTGATGGTGTACAGATCAATCACACCACCACTGAAGTCGGCCGTATTCGAGGCCTGGAATTTGCCGCCAACCATGGCGTTGGCGAACCCTTTGCGCGGGCAATACTTCACACCCGTAATCACTGCGCTAACGCCCGATCCCAGATCCAGGCCGGCCCAGCCACCGCCGGACTGGCCGATATCAATGAAGTTTTCAAGCGAGCCGTCGAAGAGAATTTCCCGGGTGGCGCCGCAATGGTCATACGAATAGTCCGAACCGATGACCGTCCCAAAAAGCTGACCGTCGGCCGTGGCGGCGGCTTCGGCGGAGTTGGCGCTCTCGCCGCCGGGATTATTGGCCGAAACGACGTAATAATAGGTCGTGCCCGCCGTCAGACCCGGATCGATGTAGAACAAATCCTTGCCGTCAACCGTGCCCAGCGTGGTGTAAGGCCCGCCGCTTGTCGCGGAACGCTTGACGTTGTAACTCTGGGCATAGGCCGATCCCGCCCAAGAGAGCGTAATTTGACGCCCCTGCACATACGGCCGCAGCGTGCCCGGCACGGCGCCCGACGCAATCGGATCGCGGCTGTGCGTCAGCGTGGTGAAACCCAGACCGTCGAATCCGCCGCTAGTACCGCCGTAATTGCTGCCGCCGCCTTCGGGACGCATTACTTCGGCGTATTTCGCCGTATAAGGCGCGGTGATGCCCATGCGGTTGACGTAGTGGTTGTAAATCAAATCCCAGCCGGGCCGGCTCACACCACCCGGGCCGGCGACGTCCTTTTGGACGAAACGATAAACGTTCGGCCATATGGCGTAATCGGAGTTCACGTAGGCGGCGAACGGCACGGCGTGCCCGGTATTGTATTTCGAGATGTATTCAACACCCGCCAGGACCCGGTTGTTTAGGTAGCCATAGAGATCGTAGCCCTGATTCCAGGCGATTTCGCAGAAGACACCGATCAACTGCGGCCCTATCTGGGCGTGCCCCTGGTCGCGGCCGCTTTCCTGCCACTGGCCCAGACCGTTGGGGTGAACGTAATAGACCGAATGTTCGATCCCGCCAGTGTGGACGCCATTGTAGAAGTGGTTCAGGGCCTCGTCGAAAATCGCCTGATCGTCGCACAGCACCCCGATGGCCAGCATCGAACACATGTTCGCCAGGGTCCAGTTTGCCCAGTAATGGCTGTTGTTCTGACCCGCGAGCCACGCGGAGTTGCCCGAGTAAAACTGGGTGCGCATGTATTGCTGGAATGCCGCAAAATCCGCCGGAGCCCAACCACTGTAGCCGCGCATCAGTTCCGCCGCGCAGGCAAACGCATAGCCATAGAGGCCCATCCGCAGGAAGACGTTCGAGTTGCCATCCCATGCCGTGTGCGTGGAGGCCCAGGCGTTCATGATTTGAACCGCCTTGTTCGCGTAGGCCATGTTGCCGGAACCGTGCCAGCGCAGCGCGCATTGATATGCCCTGTGGGAATCGCGCGCCAGATTCATGTAACTGTTGCCGCAGTTTCCCGAATCGACACAGACGGTGGGCACGGCTTCCGGGCCGCCCATGTAAAACCCTTCGTTGCCTACCAGAATGTCCCAACTGCCTTTCCACGGCTGCTCGCTCGCGGCGACCTTCGTCGCCATCCGGTCCAGGTCGTCCTGCGTGGACAGACACCCCGGATGAACAAAAGCTGCCTGAGTCATCCCGATAAATGCAAAACAAAACAAAATCGTCATGATTAAATTAAATGTATGTTTCATTTTGTAAACTCTCACACTTTTTAGGCGACTAATTTTAATGGTTTATCAACAAAAACATATCGACCAACCAATGTCTTTATTGGATATAAAGTTAAGACAGGGAGGTCGATATTGACCTGCCCTTTTTCTTTGTACCAACTTATGTGAAAGGGTTTTCGACACTACCCGGCTGGGCGTCGTAATAATAGCGGGCGGTGGTCGATGTCGCCGGATTTACGCTGTTATTGTAAGCCACCATTTCAATCCTTCGCATCAGTCCGCGTGGGTACAGCCCACCCTACCCGGCTACTCAAATTATTCGGTTCGTGAACAAAACTGGAGATATGGAGGTCTTTTGGAGATAGAGTCTGTATTGGTATAATATCATACCCTCCTGATTTTCGCCTTTCCAAAAGCCAATCACTTGGTGATGAATCTTTGCATTTTGTTAATAGCCATAGTTCTTTGTCAATATTTTTACAATAAATTACTCCGGATTCTACTCGCCCATCAGTCCATTCCAAAGACCAAATAACCAATTCTAATTCATTGGAATCCGGATTATATGCTCCATAGTATTTGTTTCTCGAAAATGGGTGTCCTTCATAATTACTTTTCCGATGAGTATACATCAAAATACATAACACAATCCCACAAATTGCCAAAATCAATAAAATAGTTAGATATTTTTGTTTAAATTTAAGCATTTTAATACTCCTATGTTCCTATCGAGGAGAATTCGGCGTGACTGTCCCCCTGGGTTAGGGCCATTTCGTGTGTTAGGATTTCCGACATTGATTGTACCTGTTTCATAGCTTGCGTCAATTCCTGTTTTCTTATATTCTATTCATCGACCGGCTGAAGGATACGG
>JAGPMT010000068.1 GCA_018052735.1 Phycisphaerae bacterium
GGATTGACAAAGACCGGCGTTCCGCTTCCAGATGCCAACGAGGCATGATGATGTCCCGTTATATCCTCGTAATTGCCGTCCAGCGGCCAATAGGCTTCAAGATCGGCAGCATCCGGTTCAGCGGGGACAACGGTTTCGATATAACTGTCCAGCCACTGGCGGGCAATTTCTGCAAAATCCACACTATTAACAGCGCAATCCAGCCGGCCGGCAGGCCCGCTCAAATCCGCCGCCAAACCGCAATGCAGCGAACGCATGAAGGCACAGTCAATTGCAGGATGGCCGTAGAATTCAACCTCATAAAAACTGGCCCATGACGGAGAGGGACCGGTATTGCCCAGATTTTGAATACGGATATACCGCGCCTCTGTATCAGCGATGTCAAACTCCTCTATCCTGGAAGCAGTCCCGCTGCTTTGCCCGCCGGTCAGCACCGTTGTCCAGCTGACATTATCGCCGGACGCCTCAATATCAAAATAGTAGATCCTCTGATTCCCGAGATAGAATGCAATGCCGATTTTCTGCAATTGCCGTATTTGGCCCAAATCATACTTGATCCACGGGTAATTATTGCCGGCCCATCGGGTTCCAAGACTGCCGTCGAGGGTGTTTTCAGGAGGATTTTGCGATTCGTAATGGCTGGCCCAAACAGATGCCGGCGCATAGTTTTCAACCACATCGAGGTTCCATACGCAGCTGTCCTCACAGACGGTGCTGCCGGCTGTTCCCACCGCCCGGATTTGATTGGAGCCGGGGCGCAGGACAATATTGCCATCCCACTGGAAGATGCAGTCAGAGGCGGTTTTGGTGCCCATCGACCGGCCGTTAATAAACAATTCTACCGTTTGACAGTTGGAATAGACTTTGATATACGGAGGACACGTTCGCCGGTTTGCAAATCTTCGGCTGGTGATGTAGACCATCGGATCGGCAGTCCAGTTCGCTTTATACCAGTAAAAGGCATCCTTTTTAAGGGAACGGTCGCGCGTAACCATTCCTTTATCATTCAAGCCCGGCTGGCCGCCCTCATTGCGGCTGTCAACCGCAAAATCGAAGCCGTTCCAGATGGTTTTGCACCATAGATACGGGCGGGCCTTCATGGCTTTCCAATATACTTCATGATAATAAGTCTGGTACTCTTCAGGGTGCCACGGCGAAGACGGTCCGGGATAAACAGGCGGAATCTCATGCTGAAACGGATTGGCACCGGCTCCGTATTCCATAATGCCGACAGCATCATCGCTTCGCAGGAGATGAATAGTGTCAGCCCAAACGGCAAAACCCTGCGGGGTTCCGCCGTACCAGCCCATATAACGGTTGTAGGCAAGGGTGTCGGTCAGATAAGACCAAGGGGCCGTATCCGATGTATTGTTGTGCGCAACGGTTGTCAAACGCACGGGATCCTCATGGTGCGCCAGCTCATGGAGCTGCCCAATGAGGTTTTCTGAGCCGCTGGTGGTCAGTTCGTTGTACAGCAGCCAGAAACAGATCGAGGGATGGTTGTAGTTTTGACGAATCAGTTCCCGCAGCTGATCTTTGCAGTTATTATCAAAGTCCGCTGAGCCGATGGTTATGCTGTTGACGATCGGTATTTCCGAGGAAACAATAATTCCCTTTGCATCACAAAGATCATAAAATGTTTCCGCATGCTGATAATGACTGGGACGAATCCAGTTGCATCCCATTTCCAGCATCAATTCAATATCCTGCTGCCGATCCGCATCACTGATTGCCCGGCCCTTGTTCTGCCTGTCTTCATGCATCGCAACGCCATGCAGGTCGAGATACTGCCCATTCAGAAAGAAGCCTGCATCCGGATGGACAGAGAAATAGCGAAACCCCAGCGGCTGTTCGACAGCATCTGTAACAATGCCGTTGATCTCCACTTCCGCAATCACTTTATAAAGATAGGGATCCGCCCTGCCGTTCCACAAGTGCGGCCGGCTGATAACCGTATTGAGCATGACGGCCTGAGTCGAGTCCTGCGGCAGGATTTGATCCGTCTGCAGTGTGTCAACCGGTATGTTGTCTGCATCAAGAACAGTGGCGCGGATTCGTGCCGTTTGGCCAAGCGGCGCTGTATTTCGCACCAGAACCTTGATGGATAAATCGGCGGATGCCCGACTGACGTTGGTCGGCGTTAGATAGACTCCCGGCGAGGCATAATCCAGCGGGGAAATATGCACCGGTTCAGTAATAACCAGCCGAACAGTGCGGCATATGCCCCCCCACTGATTGAAGTCTCCCGATTGCGGGATAATATTGAGAGGGCTGACGGAGCTGGTATTGGCGTTATCCGCCCGAACAGCAATCACGTTGTCCGCATCCAAAACAACCAGATTGGTTATATCAAAACAAAATGCCGCATAGGCGCCTAAATGAGTGCCGGCCGGCTGCCCATTGCAGTACACATCGGCTTTTTTGCCGACAGATTCAAAAAATAAATAGATGCGTTTGCCTTCGTATTCTCGGCCAATCGTGATATGCCTGCGGTACCATCCAAAGCCGCGTGCGTAATTGCTGCCGCCGTCCTGACCGTCCAGCGCATTCCATGTATGAGGCAGGTCCACGGTGCCCCAAGCGGAATCGTTAAACGAGACAGACTCAGCGCCCGCTCCGGCACTGCTGCCGTAATAAGCAAACCGCCATTGGCTGTTAATCGGTATTTCGACGCGCTGCGCCCATGCGAAAACACAGAATGCCATAAAAAACAGAAACATAACATACATAGCAGCATGGCTGAGCCGTCTGTTACAGGTATAGAACGCGGTTCTGTGTGTAACAACAGAGGTTTTATGGTCAACAGTCAAATTCAAGAAAAATACCCCCCCTTGGATAATGAGCATTCCTAATAAAAGCCGGAATCCCAAAACGGGATTCCGGCTTTGGTTGGTTTCTGCCGACATCACCTAAACATCTACGGGGCTGTGTAAAGGCCGTTGTTAAGCCATTTGGAAGCCAGCAGGGCTAAATCTGCCAAATCCACCTTGCAGTAAGAGGAGCCGGTATTGTCAAAATTAGCCGCATTCCCTGCGAACGCCGGGTCAATGCACGGACGAATACCGGTAACCCCATAGTACTGGCCGCCGATTGTCTCGGCCGACAGACCGTAATTGTATATCCGCACATCGTCAATCATCCCGTCCAATTCCGCATCCGCCGAAAACTGCGACTTGCCAATGTAATTCA
>JAGPMT010000046.1 GCA_018052735.1 Phycisphaerae bacterium
CTTGAAGAATTGGGAATCGGTGCCATCTGTTTCAGCCCGCTGGCTCAAGGACTTCTTACAGACAAGTATCTGCAGGGTATTCCAGCCGATTCACGGGCCGCCAAACCCCATGGGTATTTAAAGAAACAGTCCGTTACACCGGACCTGATCCAAAAAATAACCCAACTCAATAGACTGGCACAGCAGCGGGGTCAAACACTGGCTCAAATGGCTCTTGCTTGGGTACTTAGCCGAAAAACCGTAACCAGTGCTCTTATCGGCACCAGCCGGCTCGAACAATTGCTGGATAATCTCAAGACTCTTGAGAATCTTTGCTTTTCAGAAGAACAACTCCGGCAGATTGAAGCCGTTTTAAACGCGTAGATTCCAATCTGAATAAACATGCGGCCGCAAAACAAGACAATTTTTTAAGGAGAATGCTATGAAACGATCGGTTGTCATTTTGATAGTAGCGGTTCTTGCTGTGGTTGGCTGCGGAAAAAAGGAAAAGCCTGCCCCGCCGGCTGAACCACAAAGTGTGCCGGGGATGCTGGACAGCACCAATCAGACAGCGGACAAAGCGGTTGAGAAAACAACCCAAGCGGCCAAAGATGCCGCTGCAGCTGTCAAAGAGTCTTTCTCAACAGAGATTAATCTGGATAAAACGATTGCTGACCTGAAAGCGGAAGCGGCTAAAATGGATTTGCCGGCACTGATTGAGACGGCCAAAAAATACAAGGCTGCAATTCTGCAAAAGCAGGATGCAATGAAGGCGCTGATGGATAAGCTGGCGGCCCTTGGGCTGGCAGAAAAAGCAGGTCCGCAGGGCCAGAGTTTAACAGCGGAAATAAAGGCCTTGACGGATGCTGCTGCCGGACTAAAGGAGCGTTTGAATGTCTATATTGATGCGATCAAAGCAAAAGGCGGTGATGCATCGGATTTAGCGATGTAAGCTTGGAGTGAAGGCAAAGTAAAAAAGGTCCGCTCGCTTTAGGGCGGACCTTTTTTGTTGTGTTTGTTTCCGGCGTATTGTGCTGGTTCCAATATTACCGGTATTACCGGGACCGCAGAGCATCTCTGATTTCGGTCAGCAGAATCTGTTCTTTTGTTGGAGCCGGGGGTGCAGAAGGTGCGGCCTCTTCTTTTTTCTTAAGGGCATTCATCCCTTTAATCACCATAAAAATGGCAAAAGCCACAATCAGAAAGTCAATAACCGTATTAATCCACTGACCGTAATTGATGGACACCGCCGGAACAGCATTGCCGGCTGCATCGACTGCTGCCTTCTTGAGAATTATCTTCAGATTTGAAAAATCCACGCCGCCCAGCAGCAGTCCAATCGGCGGCATAATAATATCGTTTACCAGAGACGATACAATCTTGCCGAACGCACCACCGATAACAATACCCACAGCCATATCGACGACATTGCCCCGCATCGCAAAAGCTTTAAATTCCGAAAAGAATGACATAGGCGACTCCCTTCTAAAAAATAGATTTAAAAAAGCCGCAGGCAAAATGCCTGCGGCCGGTTTTTGCTGTTACTTCTTTATTACTGATAGAAATGAGTGGCTTCTGTCTCTTCGACGCTTCTGCCGAGCTGGTCGGTATTCATGACCACCTTAAACCGAACATCACCCGGCTTGACGGCCTTGACCACCACCTGCCACGTTGCTTTGGCCTTCGGAGCCAAACTCGGCAGCGGAGCAAATGTCACGGTTCCCTCTGCAAAGGTTCCGCTTGTGGCCCCGGACGAACTGACATACTGCATCGAGTCTTCGAGCATCGCCTTGATGGAGATATTGGTGTCCTGAGCCGAACCCTGATTGGTTACAGTGATAATGTAGGTTTCGTTGCCGCCGACCTCAATGGGGTCAGAGACGTCGATAACTTCCAGCAGGACAGCCGGTATGCCTTCAACAGTCGTGCAGGCCTGTGCTGTAACTGCTTCGGCACAGGTCGCCACGGCTTTGGCAGTGTTGCAGAATTCGCCGCCGCCTGTCGGGCTGTAGGAAACGGTAACTTTCTTGCTGGCATTCGGAGCCAGAGTCCCGATATTCCACGTAATCTGGCTGCCGGCCACAGTGCCGCCGTCGCTGACCTTTACACCTGTTACGCCTGCCGGCACCGTATCGGTCAAAACCACTTGGTTGGCTGCGCTGTCGCCCTTGTTGGTAACCGTAATTTCATACTCCATAGAACGGCCAATATAGATCTTCTTGGGACCGGTCTTTTGGATAGCCAGAACCGGCTGGGTTACAACCGTCGTGGTCGTTTCAGACTGGGCCTTCAAATCGCCGTCAGCAACGGCTGCGGCCTGATTCTTGTAGGTCCCGGTCTTGGCCGCTTTGGCAACAACCGTTCGCGATACCGACTGTCCCGGTGCCAGATTCCCCAAAGCCAGTTCAATGCTTGTCTTGCCGTCCTGTGTTGTCAAGCCGGCCGGCAGCGCATCTGTCAGCTTAACATTGGTCGCTGTTCCGGTTCCTTTGTTGGAAACAGTAAACTGCAGCGGAATCGGATCGCAGATCGTAACGCTGGCCGGTGCTGTCTTGGTCAGCGCCAAAGCCGGCTGGACAACCTGCGTATTGGCACAGGCCAAAATGGTATAGGTGGCATTCGCACACGTTTGCAGACAACCGGTCTCCGAAGCAGAACCCTTCACAACAATCTTCTCGACGGCCCGAGGTCCTAATGTATCCATTTTCCACACCGCTGTGCCGCCTTCCATTTTTCCTGCCGGAGATGAACTGACATTCTTCAGACTGGCAGGAATCCGTTCCCGGATTTCAACATCGGCAAGAGTCATATCCGTCAGATTGGTCACCTTGATGGTGTATTCAAACGGGGCATTCAGCTGAACCACTGCCGGCATTACTTTTTCAATGCGTATTGCACCAGACTGCATATAATCCTGAGACACCGTATAGTTACCGCAGGCTGCTGCCTGAGGAGCCGGTGCTGGAGCCGGGGCAGGAGCCGGTTTCGGGGCAGGTGCCGGTGCTGGAGCCGGGGCTGGTTTTGGCGCCGGCGCCGGGGCTGCCCCCGGACAAGTGCATCCTGCAAGTCCTGCAATTACGGCAACACACAACATAGAATACATTAACGTTTTCATAGAACACTCCTTAATTAAATTGAATTGATATAGATACCTTTTCTCCCTAAAAACATAGAAGGTCAAAATCGTGTCACGGCGGGCTTTTATTTTCCACTACATCAGCATTCACAAGAGTTCTCCTTTGCGTAAAAGTTAAAATCCATTCTGCCTTTTTTAATTCTAATTATACAAAATTTGAATAAAAAAACTACTTTTTAAAAAATATTTTTTATCTTTTAATCCGCTAATAAATATCCGCTGGCTCGGTTTGGGAGTGTTTGAAAGCGTACGCATCACGAATCGGGCCGCACTGCCTGCAGCAGATTGTTGTCAGGCACAGGAAGAACCGGAAAGCCAGCCTCTCAATTTGACCATCCGCGGATATCACCATTCTTCCGCAGCGCAGATTGGAGCAGGAATTTCGTTGTCTTTCGTTTGACAATTGCTGTTCAACCCGATATGTTAAGATGACCGATAGTTCAGACAAGAACAATACGATGCATATTTTATTGACCAATGATGATGGTATTTTTGCGCCGGGTTTGGCGGCCATTTACAGGCGGTTGACCACTCTGGGGGAGGTAACCGTTGCTGCTCCATCGGATATCCAGTCGGGGGCTGGGCACAGCATTTCACTGAAAGAGATACGCGGTGAATATATCCGCATTGCCGGCAAATTCGACGGCTACAGCATCAGCGGCTCCCCTGCTGACTGCGTCAAACTGGCTATCCATAAACTCATTGATGCCCGTAAACCGGTCGATTTGGTCGTTTCCGGCCTGAATCACGGAGCCAATGTGGGCATTAATGTGTTTTACTCGGGCACTGTAGCCGGAGCGATTGAAGCAGCCTTTTACAACCTGCCGGCCATTGCCGTCAGCGCTGCCTTCGATGAACCAATGGATTTCGAGGCGGCTTCCGATGCGGCACTATCCGTTATTCGCCAGCTGATGGACCTGCCCCGCGGCTGTGTAGCCAACCTGAACATCCCCCGTCTATCGGCCGGTACGCCAAAAGGCATTTTAGTTGTGCCGCAATCAACCCACGGTTTTGATGAGGGCTACGAAGTGCGAACCGACGGAGCCGGCCAGCAAGTTTACAAACTGACCGGCGGGGGGCATCGCGACCCGAAAGGCAGCGGCTGGACTGATACAATCGCACTGGCGGAAGGGTATATTACGCTGACCTGTCTTCGGAAAGACCTGACCGACCCGGACGGCAATCGGCTGCTCGGGCAAAAACAGCTCCTGTACCCTTGACACGCTGAGACCGGCAAAATGTGGAATATATTTGAAAACAGCTGGCTTCTGTTGACCGCTGCCGGCATTGCTCTTATCGCCGCCGGCATCATCCGTCAGTCTAAACCGGAATGGGGCTGCAGAGCCCTGCTGATTCCCCTCCTGCTGGCGGTTCTGGCATTCGGACTGGATGCCGCCGTAACGACCGATTACGAAGCAATTGTTCGTATAATCCGTTCCTGTCGCCAGGCCGCTGTGAAGGCGGATGCTTCGGCAATTATGCGTTTTGTCAGCCCCCGCTACACAGACAGCATTCATCGGGATAAAGCCGCTCTGGCGGAAGCCGCAGAGCATATCCTCAAAAAGGCCTCGATTAAAAAGGTTCGGATACAATCGCACATTATCACAACAGAACAGCCAGCCGCCCAAAGCCGGCTTTTGGCAGCTGTGCATCTCCATCCCAACAGCGCCTACGCCTCTGCTGGAAGTTTGGTCTTTGTGGAGTTGAACTTGGAGTACGAAAAAATCGGCAAGACATGGTCTATTCGGCGGGCCGAAGTGGCAGCGATCAACTACACGCCTTTCAAGTGGCACGATGCCCGCTGATTATATGCCATGCGGATCAGCGCCGCTTTGACAGACGGGTTTTTAGAATTTGTACTGGAATCGGACAAAAAACATCCGTCCGGGCGTCTCGTAAGAGGTAAACGAATTGACGTCATAGACCGGCTCGCGCGTCGCGTTAAGCACATCGGCGACCCCAACCATAATTTCACCCCGCTGCCCGGCAAAGGCACGCGCGACATTGATATCCAGCCGGTGAAACATAGCCGTTCCATCGGATGGGCTGTTGGCTGCATTGGTATGAATGGCATCGTTGTAAATATAGTTGACATTGAGCGACCATCCATCATCCATCCAATAGCGGGTCCGCAATCCTGCTTTGTGCCGGGCCGGGAAATAGGCACGAATCGCCTGCTCATTGTCATCGGTTACGAACTCATTATAGGCATACCAGCCGGACACATGAAACTTTCTGCTTTTCCATGCCAGTTCGGTTTCTGCTCCGTAGGTATTTGCCCCTGCAATGTTGTCAAAATGAGTAACCGCTATGGGCCCAAAGTATTCATTAACCGAACCAATCAGATCTTCCATCCGCTGATAATAGGAATTAACCTGCACAGTCAAATGGTCACTCAGTTTGCCTGTATAGCCGGCTTCCAAGGCATAGGTGGATTCGTTTGTGAGCTTTTCAGAAGGCCGAACGACATTAAACAGGCCGCCTAAACCCGTCAAAGAGGCCTCACGAACCATCACGCCGGCGGCACGAAATGCCCGTCCCAATCCGGCCCGTAGCACATGCTCTTGGTTGTCGTCGAGGGCATACAGGACAGACGAACGGAGCGACCAATCGCTGTGGGTCCGGCTGTAGCGATCCAGCCGGATTTGGTTTTCCAACGACAGCCGGCTGCTCAGCTTTATCCGGTCAATAGCAAACAGCCCTGCCCAGTATTCGTCATACGCACCTCGCCGGAACATAATTTCACCGGCAGCAGCGTCATTGTCCGATGTCAAATGCGTCCACCGCAGATTGGTGCCAACAGTCAGGGAATGGTCCAGCGTCAGAGGCATTGTATATTGGCCTTCGAGATAATTATCGTACGAAGCAAAGCGGCTGGTGATATGGGGCTGGTGTGAAACAGCATAATTTCCATACCACTGGAGCCAGCCGGCTGAACCATCTTCAAATTCGTGATCCACACGGGCAAAAAGACGCGTCATATTGGACAGCGCATCCTTCATCGGATACCGTCCTACAGATTCCGAATCACCCGTCTCCATTCCCGACCACGCAGCGCCGAACGAAATGTCTGTCAGGTCGGAATACCGATAATGAAATACAGAATCAAAACGGCCGGTTCTCGAAAAATCCCGGGCTTTATAAGAGTCAAAGCCCATCAGGAAATTCAACTCGCTGAATGCCGAGACCGTATGGCCTGCGCCGGCCGCATCGGAATCTTCTATTGACTCGTACCCGGCAGAGAGCCGCCAAGACCATTTCCCCTTGCTTTGAGCCAGCCGGATATGCGAGTAGGAATCGCCGAATTCTGTTATTGAGGTACTCCATATGCTTTGGAGATTGTTATCCGGCTTTTTGGTGATAATATTGATAACACCGGTGAACGCATTCGCCCCCCAAGCCGCCCCGCCGGGACCTCGGAGGACCTCAATCCGTTCAATATCTTCTATCATAACAGGCAGAGTCAGCCAGTCCGGCGCTCCAAATGTCGGATCCATCGCATTCCGCCCGTCGATCAGCACCAGCGTCCGGTCCGAAGTGAAGCTGCTCATCCCGCGAACGCCAACAATGTAATGGGACCTGTTAAACCGCCGAACATCGACGCCGGGCAGAAGCTGCAGAATCTCCGGAAGGGTCGTCAAGCCGCTGGCGTGTATTTCGTCGGCAGTAATAACGCCGACCGGAATTGCCAGCTGGGTACTTTTCTGCTCCATCCTTGAGGCTGAAATGATTGGAACATCCAGCAGTTGCTCCAACGACATATCAAAATAGTTATCGCTGATTTCTTGAGCTGGCAGGGACCAAACAGCCGCCAAAAACAGCGCCGCACAAATGCTTGGTCTAAAAGTACTGTTTTCCATAGAGCCGGCCTTTGGGGGAATCAACTGACAAGCGACTTACGGCGTTCAATGATGTTTTCAATTTTTTCAAGAAGCTCGCTTAAGTCAAACGGCTTGATGATATAATCTTCAATTTCGCAGGCACGGGCGCGGGCAATATCCTGAGCTTGGCTGCGGGCGGTGAGCATAATTACAGGAATCGTCCGTCCCCACGGCTGCCGTCTGAGCTGCTCAAGCATTTCATGTCCATCCATAATAGGCATAATGACATCCAGCAGTACCAAATCGGGAGATTCCTGCTGTGCCATCTGCAGCCCTTCCTGACCATTTGCGGCCGTAAACACCGTGTATTCGTTCATCTCCAGCCGGTCTTTGAGGGTTTGGACAATGTTCGGTTCGTCATCAACCACCAATATCTTGGTTTTGCACGATTTCTTACAAAGTCCGAAAAAATCAAACATCGTTTTGTCTCCCTAACTAAACAGCACCGTTTCGGATATCTTATGGGCTTTCGCCAACACCCAATAGAGTTTACTTGTTCGGTCGCGTTTGCTATCGTCATCGGCCAAAAACGGCCTTGGGTAAACGAGTTTTCTAAGGGTTTAGGATAATTTTTACGATGAATAACAGCAAAAACAGACTCACAATAGATACAATACAAATATTTGATAAGGACAGGCATTGATTTCACTGTCGATAAACGCCTGCAGATCCGCTATTTTGTCTGAAAAAGCGGATTGATTTGCCGGTTTCCAGCCTACCCCCCAAGAGGTTGGCAAAAATGCAAAAAGAAAAAAATAGCCGTGTTATAAACAGATGTGACCTTCACTCCTCAGTTATCCCATTCTGGACAAACTCTTCCGGCACCATCGGCAGTCACCCCCGCCGCACTGCTCCATTTTTAATACCCCGGTGTGCCGCCCCAGACCGTGCTGGAACGCCACCCTGCTTTTTGGTTCCACAGCATCAGGTCCCCGGCAGCATCTCGAATGCTCAGCGAGAAACCTTGGCCGTCAGTGTTTTCGTACCAGTCGTCTTTGTAAGTAAATTCGTGAATGATCCCGCCGCAGGCATCGGCAAGCCGGATTGTCTCACCCGCATTGCTCAGGGAGCCGCCGTACACACCCCCAATCGTCCCTGAAAAGTCCGGATAGGCTGCCCTAAACGCTGCCGCATCCCGCACAAGAACCACATATTCCAACGGCTCCAGAACCGTCGGCCCAAATGTATAATCAATTCCCTTTGTAAATCGAACCAGATTTAGATTAACAGCCGCCGAGCCGATATTCTGCAGTTCGATAAACTCGGCGTTCGGGTCCGCCGCCGGATGGTACATAATCTCTGTTATCCGCAAAGCGGCCGCTATTGGGCCGACCGAATACGTCGCCTCATTCAGCGCCGACCAGACACCTCCCGACAGAGTACGTGCCTTGATGCATTGGGACTGATTCAGGAAAAACGGTTGGGTGTATTCAATCGCCGACGGTGAAATCCCCCCAGCCGGCAGCCGCGGGTCTGTCAGGTCGGTCGTAAACCAGACCGGCCCGGCTGCCTCCATCGAAAACACTGCTGCACTGCTGACCTGACCGCCGTGCTGCCAAAGCCCGTCAATCTTAAACACCGGCGCATCGACTGCCGGATAAAGCCCCTTGGCTTTCAATTGTGCAATAACATTGTCCACACGCTGCGGAAAGTACGTATTGAGGATGTAGTTTCGCTCGTTTATCCAGTGTGTCTGGGTCCAAGGCGTCGCGGCATGCTGGTCGCCCCAGCGGGCCGATTCGGCAATAATGGCCAGCTCCACTTGATTGGCTAAGTCACTGTAAAGAGCCCGTGCCGGCTGGGCCGTCATCAGTCCCCCGTTGAACAGATATTTGTGCGCATGGTCGGCAAACCGCAGCCGGTACTGGGCGTTGGTCATCAGCCGGTTCAGCAGCCGGGCGATTGTCGGCTTTTGAGTGTTATAAACATCGTACTGGTAAACTTTGGCTATCATATCCAGTGTAACCGGCGACCGCGGCGAATCCAGATTGTCTTCGGTATCCCAGCAGAAGAACTTAAACCCCGTACTCTGGCCGACCCGCAGCCGTCCGAGCCAGTAATTGTTGTCATTCCAGCACCAGTCCTGATTGCCCGTCCAGAAGTTCACCAGCATATAATCGATGAAGTTGTCAACATCCAGCAGCACCGGGAAATCGGGGTTGCGCGTCCCATCTGGATTGCACCCCTGAAGTTTCCAGTAATCGCTGTCTGAAATAACAGCCGATCCTAACGGGATATCATACTGAAAGAGCGTCTGCATCGCCGTCATCGCCTCCCGCGTCCCCTCATTCAGGTCAAGCCATGGGTGCTTGAAGACATCCCAGTCCTCTTTTTTGCCGCCGTAATAACTGGCACAGAACGAGCTGTCCGGCCTTTCTACCGGATTATACAGCCCCCAGTACAGGCCGTTGATGTATAAATGGACAAATGTACCATGGCTGGCCGCCTGCCCCATAGCCGCATAAACGCGCCGGCTGAATTCATCCCGGATATACTGCGACTTGCCGCCCATCGAAGCCCACGAATAACCGTCGTTGCCCTGTGCCCGCAGGACAAGTGTATCAAAGCTGTCGGCTGCCTCATCGTCGTAATCAAAAAGGTTGAAATACAGTTTCGAACGCCCATACATCCGCTTGAACAGCAGGCGGAACGAATGCTTGGGCGTAGAGCCGGGTTTGCGAAAATAGGCACCCTGAATCCGCAGCCCGCAGTCTTCCTGCGTCTGTCTTCCGGAAACCGGGTCGAAGTACTCCATAGAAACCGGTACTTCCCATTTTTTTGACCCGTCCGGCAGGTCTACGGCAAACTCGCCCGAATTGGCATAAATCCCGATGGCCGGGTCAAACAGATTGGCTTTGTCCGTCACCAGCGACATGACCGGCAGCGACCGCAGCGCATCCTTGATGAGGTTGGGGTCAGTGCTGAGAATCGGATTGATGATATCCGGGTCCATCTCATAATCCGCCGGGTACGCAGCGCCGGTATAGGTCGTCCACGTCGTCGGATACCCCGGCGGACTGGCTGACTGGTGGATGATGTCATCGAGGAAAACATATGTCTGCGTATCGACATTTGTTGATAAGCAGCCCGGCTTGACCGCAACCGCCCGCAGGCAGGTGGTTTTCGTAATGGGTATCGGCTCGGTATAAACGCTGCCGCTGCCGGCCGAAGGTGTACTGCCGTCGGTTGTATAATAAATCGTCGCTCCGGCCGTACTGGTGGTAATGGCAACCTCAAACGGCTCTTCATAATAGCCGCGGTTGACGCTGAATTTCGTATCCGCTACCGCGCCAAATGTTTCCGCCCCGTTCATTCCGCCCGCCGTCGGCTGCGTGAGAAATCCCGCCGCCCCAGCCGATACTCTGCCGGCGACAAGCTCGGCATCGAACAGAAAATCGTCATCCTCCGCCGCCAGATTAAATCCCTGAACGGCCAGAACATTGGTTCCGTTCCGCAGCAAGGGTATTAAAGATGTCAGGTTTACCGACTCATATGCAATTGCCTCCAGCTTGGGATGTTCAGCTGTCGCCGCTGAGTTCCACGCCGATGCAGTCGGAGCGTTCCGCGATGCAGCCGGCGCACCATTGAGATAAACAACAAAGCCGTCGTCATACCGCACCCGTAGTTCCATATAATCATAACGCGTTTTATCGGCCACCTCAAACGGAATGCGCACAAAAACCGAACTGCTGCGATGCTGCATTTCATCTCGAATGTTTGTTTGAATCAACGGGCCGTAAAGATTGACCGGATTGCTGCTGCCCCAGACCTCCACTTCCGCCAAGGTCAGGGAATTCTGGCCGGTGGTTCCCGTGTCGGTGCCGATGCCGATTGCAGAATTGTCCGGGTCCGGTGTGCGATGGACTTTGACGATTCCCCCCGGAATCACCGAACCTGTCAGAGACTCAACATCCACTTCCAGCGTCATCGGCCCCAATAGGATATTCTCCGGATTCAGCAGATCCGAAACAAACAGGTCCTGCGTGTTCTGTGCGTCGCGAACAGTCACCGTAATATCCCGCAGCCGCGGCCAGCAGCATCCCGTGCGGTTATACAGGATAATTTTGGAGATGTAGTAATCGCCGCCAAGGTTTACCTGCCATGTTGAGTTTGTGTCATTGCTTGCCGTATGGCTGAAATTGTTGTAAATCCCATCGACGGCATTCGAGGCCGGATAACTGGCGCTGTAATTGGAGCTTTGTGTCGCCGGCTTGCCGCGGGCTACGTTTTCCCATACCGTTCCCACTGTCCCGGCATCATAGCCCAGCCCCAAAACGCCGCTGCTCCACGTGCTGTCGTCAAAATCGGTCGCCGCCCAGTCCTGCCCAATCTGGGATGAATTCTGCGGAACGCTATACCGGCATGCCGTCTGGCTGCCAATCAAACGCTCTTGACAGCCGGTCATCGAAACCCCATAGGAAATATCGGGAAACTGTGCGGGAAATTTGGGCTTGTATTCGCTGGCAATCGTCACCCCATCCGGCTCGACCAGTGCCAGATATTCCCCCTCCTTTTTCAAAGAAAAATTCGTATGCAGCGGCCCTGACGGCTCACGCCGGTCCTGTCCCGATGCCCAGACGATTAAAAAGCCGCCGGCAGCGATTTCGACATCGGGCAGTGCCCATTTGCAAAGATTGTTCGGATTATCGGTCAAATACCAGCCGGCCAGAGATACCGCTGTCGGGGATACATTATAGAGTTCAATCCAGTCGGAAAACTGATTGTCATCATCCCGAATCGTTTTCGTATTGTCCGCCATCAATTCGCTGATAATAACCCGGCTGACTTTGACCCCCCAATTGGATGAAACCGCCCCAAAATCGCCCCAATTTACGATGCTGTCGTCATTCAGGTTGGCTGCTGTCCCTTCGGTAAGCCACTGCTCGGCCAACACCGCCACATCATCCAGATCAACCCGGCAATCGCCGCTGACATCCCCTTGCGGGCAAATCGCCGCGATACCTGCTGCCGACAGCAGCAGCCATGCCAAACAAACAAAACGATTGCAATACAATTGTTTTACAATAGGCCGCATCCAATAGCAGCTCACTTCAATTCAACCCGTACCACATCCACCAGAGGCGTCCGACGTTCCGCAGGCACATCAACCTTTAGCGTATCGGCCTCCAAGCGATAGGCCAGCTTGCCGCCGTCTGCCAGCAATCTTACATCGGCTACCCCGTCAATTCCCTGCAGCTGAACCGTACAAGATTCAGGCTTTAACAGGTCCTTATCATATGCCCCGTTATTCCTGAAAGCCGGCAGCAAAAACAAATACCGCACCGATCCCCGTGCCGTTGCAGGGACCGATGCCTTCTGTCCCTTGCCCAGCGGCTGTGTTCCCCGAACCGATTCGCCGTTTTTTTGCATCCATTCTTCTACCACTGCCATATTCTCATAGATGCCGTCGCAGAACTCGCCGTCAGCCGTCGGACCAACCCCCAACAGGTAGTTAATGCCCAGCGACCGGCAGGTTACAAACTGTCCGAGAATATAACCGTTGGCTCTGAATGGAATATCCATATGGGTCCAGCAGGTCGTCCAAGTATTGCAGAACTCCGCCCATCCATCGGCAACCTTGTCCGTCGTCAGAGTCCGCTCGTAGGTCACAAAATCTCCCTTCCCGTGCAGACGCGGATTAATCACAATGCCCGGCTGCAGCTGCCGTATTTCCTCAATGGTAATGCATTGATTGCCATTGGGAATCGGGGGTTTGCCGTCAAACCACAACAGGTCAATCGTCCCGTATCGGGTCAGCAGCTCTTTTACCTGCCCTCGCACCATTTCCCGGTATGCCTCCTGATGCCGGGCAATATCGTCCTTGCTCTTTGTCGAGGTTCGGGGCTACAAATCCGGTCCCAGAGAGCCAATTTCCGGATTCAGCCGGGCTGCCTTATAATACAAAAAATTCATATAGTCCCGGTCGAAGTACCAGTCCGGCGGCGAGTAATAAAGCCCCACCTTCAGCCCATTCCGGCGACAGGCTTCTACATAGTCCTTAATCAGGTCGCGGCCGCCCATATAGTTTTTCGTGCTGAAATCGCCATAGTCGCTGGGCCACAGCGCAAATCCCTCATGGTGCCGTGCCGTCAATACAGCATATTGAAAGCCCGCCTTCTTGGCTGCCTTGAGCCACTTATCCGGGTCATACCGCTGCGGATTAAAATGCTCGGTCATTTTCCAGTATTCATTGGGGGTAATCTCCGGCGGCCTGCCGTTCAGGTTATAGTCGCTTTCGCGGATGATCCGCGCAATTTCAGCCGGATCTTCGATGCGTTTGCTGCCCAAAGGCCGGCCGGGTATCATCGGCCATGAAATATTCATCGCCCTGACGGACGACAAACCCCAGTGAATAAACAACCCCAGTCCTGCTTCCGGGTACCATTGGGCATCCGGATGAAGTGTATGCCGGCTTTCCTGTGCGGTCTCTACGCCAATCAGGGCATGCTCATCTGCAACACCCTCCGCATCGGCCGTTTTTTCTGCAGCCGAAACGAAAGACACAACAACCAACAACAATCCGCTAACAAGCTGAACAGTACTTTTTGTTCCCATTGATTCTCAAATCCGTATGAATGTTTTTCTGATGACTCCTCTTTTGGCGAAATCTTATATTGTCAACTTATTTACCCTTTTATTATTTCCCGCCGCAATTCCATATCTTTCAAAAATACTGGAATTATTGTGCAATCTGTTCCGGTCCCATGCTTGCAATATCTGCCTATGAAATCACCGCTTAAGCCCCGCATACGGTTTTTGCGATTATGCTTTGCAACAGCAAAACGGACGCTGAATATCCAGAGAAAACCCAACGGCAGTTGCGGCCAATTTCTTTTTCAAGACTATAGACCGCCGCCGGCAAGAAAAGGATTGTCGCTGCCTGTGCCGTCTGAGACCTGTGAATACCTGCGCCTATGGATTTTTAGCTCATTATCCATAGGCACAGACTGTGAGTATGGATTTTTAGCCAAATTTTCCATAGATACAGGTATTTACATATATTCACATATAACTCCCTAAGGGGGGTT
>JAGPMT010000017.1 GCA_018052735.1 Phycisphaerae bacterium
GCATAATGTACTCAATGCCCTCGCTGTTATTGCCGCAGCAGAAGCGGCCGGTTTAAATTGGTCCATCCTGCAGCGGGAACTGGGGGATTTTGCCGGCATTGACCGGCGGCTGATGCTTAAGGCCAAAATCGGGGGCATCACCATTTTGGATGATTACGCTCATCATCCTACAGAAATTCGTGCTTCGCTGGCGGCTATCCGAGAAAAATATGCTCCGAAGCGGCTGTGGTGCCTTTTTCAGCCCCATCAATACAGCCGAACCCGTTTTTTGCTTGATGATTTTGCAGAAAGCTTTAAGCTTGCCGATATAACCATTGTGCCGGAAATCTATTTCGTGCGGGACACTGCCGAAAGCAGAAGCAAAGTCAGCGCAGAAACGCTGGTCGAACGAATTACCCAACATCAGTGTCAAGCTCTGTTTATTAAGGATTTTGCCGGTATAGTGGAGTATTTGAAACAAAATGTAACTGACGGCGACTTGGTTGTTACAATGGGCGCCGGAACCATTTGGAAGGTAGCCGATGAATATATTCAGTGGCTTGGAAAGCATTGTTAGAAAAAACTGTCCCCTGCGGGATTTTACCTGGTATGGGCTGGGGGGCAATGCAGAGTATCTTATTCAGCCCAAGACAGCCGACCAGCTAAGAGAGATCCTGAATCGGTGCCGGGAAAACGATATGCCGGTACGGGTTCTGGGATTTGGATCGAACCTGCTGGTCAGCGATGAAGGCGTGCGCGGTGCGGTGCTCAAACTGGATGCCGATGCGTTCTGCCGCTATGAGTTCAGCGGGACAACCCTGACGGCTGGCGCTGGAGTCAACCTCAATAAGCTGGTGCTTGAATCGGTCCGCAAAGGCTTAGGCGGATTAGAGGCATTGACTGGCATCCCGGGTTCGGTAGGCGGTGCGGTTCGTATGAACGCGGGGGGCAATTTCGGCGACATCGGCTCTTGTGTTAAAAGCGTAACTGTTATGGATAAGTACGGCAATCAGTTTGAGAAAGAAAAGCCCGAATTGGTGTTCGACTACCGCTGGACCAACATTACTGCCCCGGTCATTCTGTCTGCAACGATCGAATTGACCGAGTCAGACCCGGATGCAATGCTTAAAACAGTCAAAGAGGTCTGGATTTACAAGAAAAACTCCCAGCCCCTGAATACACGGAATGCCGGGTGCATTTTCAAAAATCCCAGAGGCATGTCTGCCGGCGCCCTGATTGACCGTGCCGGATTAAAGGGGACGCAGTTGGGCGGAGCCGTTGTGAGTGAAAAGCATGCCAATTTCATCGTGACTGAAAGCGGCTGCACCAGCTCCGATGTCAAGCAGCTCATTGAGCTGATCCGGACCAAAGTCAAAGAAGTCTTCGACGTGGATCTCGAACTGGAAATTGAAATCTGGTAATAAATAATCCGAAACCCTAAGTACAAAAATCCAAGTAATTCATTTGCATTAAGACACAGACATGCAGGGTACTGTGTTTGTTTTGGATTGAGAACTTAGAATTTCGGATTTTTTCATAACAACAGCCGATATAAATTAAATGCAGAAAGAACTGACACAACTGAAAATTGCGGTTTTAGCCGGCGGCATCGGCTCGGAAAGGCCTATCAGCTTATTGAGCGGCCAGACAGTATGCAGCGCCCTCAAAGAAGCAGGATTTACGGTTGTTTTGAGCGATATTACTCCCGACAACACAGCTATTTTAGAGGACGACTCTATTGATGTCTTCTTCCCGATTCTGCATGGTCAGTTTGGGGAAGATGGGCATCTTCAGCAGCTTTTTGAGCAGCGCAATCTGTGCTTTACCGGTTCGGGCTCACAGGCCAGTCGGCTGGCTTTTGACAAACTGCTCAGCAAACAGGTTTTTTTTCAGGCAGGGCTTCCGATAGCCCGGCATCTGGTTGTTCATTCCTCCGATACGGAGGCGGATTTGAAGCAGCTGCTGCCCCGGCTGGCCGACAAATTCGTTATCAAGCCCGTCCGGCAAGGCAGCAGTGTCGGGGTTACCATTACCGACGATCTCAATATCGCCGCCGCCAAAGCAATGGAATGCCTGCATCAGTACGGCGACTGCATGGTTGAGGAGTTTATTGCCGGCCGAGAAATTACCGCCGGCATTCTCAATGGAACTGCCCTTCCGCTTATCGAGATCCGCAGCAAAGCCGCTTTTTACGATTTTAAGGCCAAGTATGAAAGCGATGAAACAGAATATTTATTCGATACGATTAACGACCAGAGTCTTGTGAAAAAGATTCAGGACACAGCAGCTGCCTGCTTTAAGGAACTTGGCTGCCGGCATTTGAGCCGGGTGGATTTTATCGTTACCAATGACGGCCGGCCGGTCATACTGGAAATCAATACGCTGCCGGGATTTACCAGCCATTCACTGCTTCCGATGGCTGCCCGGAAAGCGGGGATTTCAACGCCGCAGCTGTGCCGGCAGATTGTCGAGGCGGCATGGAAAGACTATAACAACCGTTCGCATCGGTGTTCCTGTCGCCGAAGCGGCAGCTGAGCTTAAAACCGTCTTTCGGCGGATAGAGTCTGCCGGTTTTACTATTGTGTACTATTTCGCTGATGACACGAAAAAAAGCAAAATCGGATACAGGTTCAGGCGGCTTCTTTTTTCAAAAGAAAAAACGCCGCAAAAGCGGCACCGCTATTTCGTGGGTAACGGCGCTGAAAATTACCCTGTCGATTATGTTCCTGACACTTCTGGCCGCCGGAGGTGCTGTCGGTCTGATATATCTTGAGCGTTATGTTAAAGAGGCTGCTGCTGCACAAACACCAACGGGTTCGCTGAAGCTGGTCAACTCGCCGGCGTGGCTCAATCAGGACTGGATTGACGCCTTGGTAAAGGCCGCCGGCGGCAAACGGTTTGAGCTGGATGACAAATCTGCCCGTCAGGTGGCAAGACGGCTGGAACAGCTGTCGTGGCTGACCGATGTGAGAGTGCAAACCACACCGGAATTTCTGGAAGTAACAGCAATTTATCGAAGACCTATCGCGATAGTTTCGGTCAGTCGAACCCGCAAATTTTATCTGGATGCGGATATGGTTGTACTGGATTATATCCCCGTTTCGGCTATTCCCGTTATCGAAATCACGGGACTGGCCAAAACCAACGTATCCGAACCGGGGCAGATCTGGCTGGCCGATGACGCCAAAGCTGCCGTTGAACTTCTTAATTGGCTGTATCTGATGGATGTGCACTTTCAGCAGGAACAAAAACTGCCTAAACCGCTGATAGATGAAATCATAAGCGTTGACGTATCCAATTTCGCCGCTCGGAAAAGCCGGTCTGCCCCCAATATCGTTTTAAACGTCAAAGACGGCACTCGGATTCTTTGGGGAGCTGCCTGGGGGCAGTCAGATGTTTATTTAGAAGCCAGCGAAAAGATCAAAGTGGCCCGCTTGTATGAATACTTTATCGACCACGGCTATACCTTGCAGGGATCCGCAAAAAATATTGAACTCCGCTGGCTGGAAGACAGCATTCCGCGGCCCCAGTAAGAATGATTCTTTCTGCCTACTGGCAAAATTACCACAGCCATCGGCACAGATGCGCTGACAGGAGTCCCAAAAATGTCCCGACGATATTTCCCAGCACAGCCATCAGCAAGCCCACAGGTGCAAGCTGGGGATGATAAATGCCGGCCGTTACAGGCGCAGAAGCAGTTCCTCCAATGCAGGCCTGACTGGCGGCAGCCAGCAGAGCCAACGGGACTTTCATCAACCGTGCTGCGGCCAGCAGACAGGCAGCATGAATCACTATCCAGATGACTCCGACTGCAAGAAAAACCGGCAGATTTCCTGCATATGACAAACCAGTTTTCGCTCCGAGGGAAGCCAGCACCAGATACAGCAGCAGGAAGCCCGCACGGCTTGAGCCGCAGGTCTGGAGTCTGCGGGCGGGTGTGAAAGACAGCCCGATTCCCATCAGTGTAGCCAACATAATCGACCATACAGCAGGATTAATAATGCCCTGCACAGAAGGAAGCAATCGACCAGCCCAGACAGATATGCCGGCGGCAGCAGATGCGATGATGGCGACAGCAGCCATACCGGCAATGCGATTGCCGCTATCCGCGGGAGAAGATTTCTGTCTGGCACGAGCGGCTAAATCGTTCAATAAACCGATGCGGGAGCCGTTCCAGCAGTCAAAGCGGCTTTGATGAGCAGCCAGCGACACCAGCAGCGCCATCCATCCATAGGCAATCAGCGTATCGGTCAGAATAATTAGTCCAAACAGCTCATCGGGGGTTCCAACAGCCTCTTTAACAGCAATCATATTAAATGAGCCGCCTATCCAAGAGCCGCATAAAGGACCGATGGCTTTCCATGCGTCATCGGGCAGCCAAGGACGCAACAGCAGCATTGCTGCCGGTCCCCCCAGCAGAATACCTATTGCCGCAATTGCCATGACGCCCAGCGCCACCGGCCCGAGACGGACAATACCGCTGACATCAGACGACAGCAGCAGCAGCGTTAATGCGGCCGGCAGTACCCATGCCGTTATCCAGCTGTAAACTTCACTCTGCTTGGGCAGAATACCAGCGGTATGGGCTAACATGGGAATGGTATAAATCCAGAACATTGACGGCAGGATGCTGAACAGTTTTTTGCCCACAGGCCGGGAATCAATAAACACTATCAGCCCCTCGATTGTCAGCAGGACAATCAGAGTCCAAACAGGATGAGCGGTTATATTCATTGCGTTAAAGGCAAAGCAAGCTGAAGACAATAGCGGTCGGTCATTCCCGCAATATAGTCGCAGACAACCCGATACAGTCCCTGTGAAGCAATCATTTGCCGGTAAAAGTGCGGCATTTTGTCTGGGCACAAACACAAATCCTCAAACAGCGCCGCCAGCCAATCCTGCGCCTTTTCGGCTGTCTGGCGGATGGTCGGATCCAGATACATATTCTGCATCAGGAATGTTTCAAGCTGGCAAAGGGCCGTATGGATGCTGTCGGACAGACCAATCAGCGGATGGGGATGCTCATAGACCTGTTCGAGCCGAACAATTGATGCCTCATTTATTTTTTTTCGGCTGGTTTCTATAACATCGCTTGCCAGAATATCCATAATGGTTTTGACCAGACGGGTGCGCCGGATCACATAGTCGTGAATACGGTCAAGTGCAATCTTCTTTTCGGCCAGCTTATACAGCGCTAAACCGGTCAGTTCAGACAGGTCAAGCAGCCGAGACCGAAGACCGTCTTCAAGATCATGGCAATTATAGGCAATCCGGTCGGCAATGTCGGCAATCTGACCTTCCAAAGACGGTCGGACAGGCCAGCCGGAGTGCCTGAAAGGACGGTCATAAGGGCTGGTGTGTTTGACCAAGCCCAGACGTGTTTCGAACATCAGGTTCAGACCGCGGAAATCAGGATAAGGACACTCGATAAAATCAACAATCCTTAAGGCCTGACTGTTGTGTTCAAAGCCGCCATAGTCAGCCATCAAATCATTGAGAATATGCTCGCCGGTATGGCCGAAAGGCGGATGCCCCAAGTCATGGGCAAGACAAATTGCCTCTGTGAGGGCCTCGTTGAGGTTGAGAGCACGGGCAATTGTGCGGCCGATCTGGGCAACCTCGATACTATGGGTCAAACGGGTACGGTAATGGTCGTCCAGACCGGTTGTAAAGACCTGTGTTTTGCCTTCCAGCCGGCGGAAGGCAGCACTGTGGATGATGCGGTCGCGGTCGCGTTCAAAAGCCCCCCGAAACGGATGGGGCGGTTCGGGGATTTGCCGGCCGCGGCTGATAGATTCCGTAACAGCATAACTGGCAAGCAATTCGGTCATCGTCGGCTTGGCAGATGTTCGGTTCGGCTGATTTCAACAAGTTGGTCGTAGAGTTCATAAAGCCCCTGACTGATGACATCCGTATCACTGCAGACATGCATAAAGTTGGTGTCGCCGTCCCAGCGGGGCACAACGTGAATATGCAAATGGCCCGGCAATCCCGCTCCGGCACAGCGTCCGAAATTCATTCCGACATTAAAACCGTGCGGGCGTATTGCCAGCGACAGAGCCTTCTGGCAATCCCGAACCAAGGTCAGCAAAGTCAGCAATTCCTCATCGGATGCATCATCCAGCGTGGCAATATGGCGATTGGGAGCTATCAATAGGTGTCCATTGTTGTATGGAAACCGGTTGAAGACAACAAACGCCTGTTCCGTGCGCCATAACAGGCAATTATCACGGTCTTTCTCGACAGCAGCCAGATAATCACACAGAAAACAGCCCTCCTTGTGGGAAAGGCCTTGTATATATTTGATCCGCCATGGCGCCCAGAGATTTTTTCGTTCCATGGATTCGGCTCCTTGCGCCGTCAGGGATTCGGGATATACTCCAGTGATATGGTCTGGCTGACCGTCAGGACCGGCAGCGAATCACCCAACGGCAGCATAAACTCTGCCATCACATTCAGGGTGTACTGCTGCTGCTCGCTTTCAATCAGCCCCCGGTCGATATCAAAAATCTGTGTACCTGTTCCTTCAAGGGATTTGAACTTGTAATTGCGAAGAAAACCAAAAAGCCCCCGCATCTGGAAACTGGTTTCATCGTACGGACGGACAAAATCCTTCATCGGCTCGTCGCTGAGGGCATAACGGCATTGGATAACAGCCTTGCGCGGCTGGTCCGGTTCGGCAGTAATATGATCCAGCGTATAGGTTGTGATGCGGGCCGGTGGCTGATAGAGCGGAGCCGGCCAAGGAACCAGCTGTTTGGTCTGCCATGTTTGACCGACTGTCAAACGAACCGGATCCGGCACAGCGGCGGCTGAATCCCACAAAAACCACTGCATTGCAATAAAGTCATAAAGCATGTCGGGATTTTTAATATTCTGGGTGGCGCTTTTATCAAATGACTCCTTGCCCAGCTCTTTGGTTATCCGCTCAAGGTCGCTGTAATCTGCGATTTCCCCCGTCGGAGACAGCTTCAGGATAAACCCTTTGCCCGGCAGGGTCTCCATAGCATCCTGCGACTCTTTTCGGCCGGAAAACGATGAACGGGTTACTTTGGCGGATACGCATTCGGCTTTAAGGGTTGTCAGGCCGAAGGGGTCAACCTCCATCGGCGTGTAGCTCATCACCAACTCCAGTTTTTCACTCATTGTCTGAGGGCGAGATTTCTTGGATGGGTCGCTGGTGGTCAAGTCGATTTCTGTGACCCGCTCGGAGACCATTTTGTAGGTAATCGGCACTCCTTTTTCAAACGAAACCAGAAGCCATGTATCCTGCGGCAGCTGCCCCGTATGGCGGCAGCCGGCAGTCATCAGCACAAGCGGCAGAATCAGCCAAAGCCAGCAATTCTTCACAGCGATTCCTTTCCTGCAAAACCGGCACAGCGGTTAGTCTAATTTCTCCAGGCGAATGCGATTGGTAAACTGCATGGTCAGGGTATCGGGGCCCTTGGCAGGATCGCCGTTTTCCGGCATCTCCTGAGCGACATAACGGCTCACCAATGTCTCTTCGCTCAGCAGAACTGTTCCCGTACTGGTATCCAGCTTCATGGTGCCGGTATAGATGTCTTCGTTATCAAACATTTTGGCAAACATGCCCATAGAACCCGAAGCAGCCGTCCCCTCTGCAGCCGGTTCAGCCGTTTCAGAGGCCACCATATCTATGGTAGCGATGTGGCCATCCAAACGGGTAAAGGTATAAACCTTTTTATAGGTCTTTGGAGCCAGCAATCCCGGCGGTGAAGGCACAACTTGCGTCCACGAGTCTTTGAGGGAAATGTCAGCCGCTTTCTCTTTCGGCAATGCGGCAATCTGGTGACGCTCGGCAACTGCCTTAGCATCCAGCAAACCTGTTACAAGCTGTTTTTCGTATCCCGAGGAAACAGAGGCCAAAGCGGCTTGTGCATCCAGCAGTTCAGCTTTGCCATTCGGTGAAAGCTTAATGGTGTAGCTTTGCCCCAGCAGTTTGGCCAGCGGGCTGGATTTATCTTTCTCGTCAGCGCTGTTGAAGGCAAATTTCGGCTCATTCTTGTTGATTACATTAACCGCCAAGTCATTAATCGTTACCTTGACTGCGGCAATGCCGTCGGCATCTACACTTTCGACTGTCTGGGTGAAGCCCATCTCAATCCATGTCTTGGTCTGCTCTTCACGCAGCTTGCCGAGGTTGGGCTGGTCAAACCGGAAGTCTTTAATAAGCTCTGTGGTTGCTTTATAGCGAGCGGTTGAATCGGGAGTCAACTTCAGCCCCAGCTGCGCCGAGGGTCCGCACCCGCTCAACAGCACTGCCGCACCCGCTGCCACCACCGCCAGAATCACACCTTGATTGCGTGACATAACCGCTCTCCTTAATGCATAAAAGGTTTACCGTTCTATCCAACCATTTCGGCGATTGATTATAACTGTTAACTACTCATCTGACAACAGGAAATAAGACAGGAATCTGAAAATTGTGGAGATTTTTTTGTGGCAATGGAGAAAAAATCCAGTCGCTATGGTTTTCATAGCCCTTTTTTAACTTGTACGGTCTGAAAAAGCCCCGGCTGCTCAGTTTGAGTCATTTCAGGGGTATTTTAAGAATTGTCAGCGAATGCGGCGAAAGCTTGACACTTCCATTGTCTAACAGCAGCTGCTTCTTTTCAGGACTAACCCGATGGGGATGCTCGATGTCATTATAGGCCTCGGGCATATCACCTGCCAACACTACTGCCTCTAACCAGCCTGACGGCAGGGGGGCTCCTCTAAAATCGATTGTGCAGATTACCTCTTGTAAGGGGTGCCTGTTGACCAGAGCGACTGTGCATACTGACTGTGCCTCATTGACGGTTCCAATAGCATCAAGCACGGGAATCGATTGGCCGCCGCCGGCAAGCGGTCCGGCCTGGACTTCCGTTTTGGCAACCCGACTGCCCAGCAGGTTGGCATACATTGCCATTGTATGGAAGGTTGTTCGCTTAACTATCCCGCCGGGATACACATACAGCGGTCCCCGTGTATTGACCAGCGGGGCAATGTTGGCCATTCCCACATCCTCCGAATGCCGCAGGCAGGCATTGAAAAACGAGGCCGAAAACAGAGCATCGGCCATCGTATATTGCGACGGGATCAAATTTTTATCCCTTGCCCGGACCAATTCAATAATATGGGGATCATTATAATTGCTGACTTCCCTGCGCGGAAATCCCGGATGGTGCCAGCCGCGCAGATTCCATTCATCGAAAGCGATTTTTATACGCCCGCGGTATCCGTACTTTTCAAGGAGCTGGATTGTCTGGACAATCTGATTTTCCGGACCATTGGAGTACATCACACAGGTCAGATAATCCGGCTGCTGGTTCTTTTCATTGCATATCAGCCAGTATCCGTGTATAGAAATATAATCCAAGTATTGGCCTGCCGCTTCAAGCAGCCGGCCCACCCATTCGTCGCTTGCTACCGCCGCTGCAGCCAGTTTGATGCCCGCATCGACGGCCTTCATTCTTTGGGCCGCTTCCCTGACCATCGGCGCCCACTGGTCGGCTGTTTTATGGCCGATTTCCCACGGTCCGTAATTTTCATTTCCGATACTCCATAGTTTGACATTGAAAGGGGCCAAATGACCGTTGGCAATACGCAGATATGCAGCGCCTGTTTCGGGGGTATTGCAGTATTCAACCCACTCGACCATTTCGTCAATTGTCCCGTTTCCGGCATTGTTGCAGATATAGGGCTGCCAGCCGGCCAGCCGGCAAAGCTCCACAAACTCATCGGTGCCGAAGGCATTGGACTCCCTTACGCCCCAAGCCATATCATCAACAGGAATCCGATTGGGACCAATGCCGGCTTTCCAGTGATAGCCGCTGACAAAACAGCCTCCCGGCCATCGGACGACAGGCACCTTCAGCTCCTTCAACGCTTCGATAACATCCAGACGGAATCCTTTTTCATTTGAAAGCGGCGATTGCGGCTCATAGACTCCTCCATATATCTGGCGATTAAAATGCTCCAGAAAACCTCCGAAAATCATCGGGCTGTAGGATTTTGTATCATTGAGGAAAACTGTTACTTTCGATACTTCTTTCGCTTGGGAAGAACCGAAATCAGTCACAGAATCTGCTGATTGGCCCAAAAGAGCAGGAAATACTGTGAAAAAAACAGCGGCGGCTAAAATGGACTGCTTATACATTTAAGTGTGCCTTTCAAAATGGGAGACTTGAATGTCGCATTGTTAATCTCGATATGAAACGGCATTTTAACATAAAACAAAAGGCTGTCAATTCAAACAGGCTGAGCTCCTTTTTGTAATTTTGGGATTGGCTAAAACTGCCTAGACTGAGTATAATTTATGAGTTTTTGGGTGACCGTAAAAATCGGATTTTTAGAATCGAAGATAAAATTGATGACAGGTTCTTAATAAGGGAGACGGCTATGAACAGTGACAGAATTAAAAAGGGATTCCAGCGTGCACCGCACAGGGCGCTTTTGAGGGCCTGCGGGTTGAAGACAGAAGATATGAACAAACCCTTTATTGCGGTGGCCAACAGCTACTGCGATATCGTGCCGGGACATGTGCATCTTCACGAAGCAGCCAAGGCGGTCAAGCAGGCCATTCGCCAAGCTGGGGGGATACCGTTTGAGTTCAATACCATCGCCGTCTGCGACGGGATAGCCATGGGACATACCGGGATGAAATATTCACTGGCATCGCGAGAGATTATTGCCGATGCTGTGGAGACGATGATTCGCGCCCACTGCTTTGACGGGATGGTCTGCATTCCCAACTGCGATAAAGTTGTGCCGGGGATGCTGATGGCGACGGTGCGGCTGAACATCCCGACACTGTTTGTCTCCGGCGGGCCGATGGCTGCCGGCAAACCCAAAAACGGCAAAGCTACAGACCTGATTACCATTTTTGAAGGAGTTGCTCAATACAACGCCGGAAAAATTACGGAAGCAGATCTGACAGAGCTGGAATGCATCGGGTGTCCGACACAGGGAAGCTGCTCGGGAATGTTTACAGCCAACAGCATGAACTGCTTGTGCGAAGCAGTCGGAATCGCCCTGCCGGGCAACGGCACCATTCTGGCTGCAGCGCTGCGGCGGCAGGAATTATACAAGCAGGCCGGCAGGCGGATTGTAGAGATGGTTAAAGAAGACCTTCGTCCATCGTCGATTATTACGGAACAGTCGCTGGACAATGCTTTTGTACTGGATATGGCGATGGGCGGCTCAACCAATACGGTGCTCCATACTCTGGCTGTTGCCAATGAAGCGAAGATACCGTATGACCTTGACCGCATCAACGCCATCAGTGCCAAGTGTCCCAACATCTGCAAGGTGTCGCCGTCAAGCCACTGGCATATCGAAGATGTAGATGCCGCCGGCGGCATCAGTGCGATTTTGAAGGAAATCAGCAAAACGGGGCTGCTGCATACCGATTGCATGACCGTCTCCGGCGTTACGCTTGGACAGCGGATTAAAGATGCGGACATTAAAAATCCTGACTGCATTCGGCCGCTGGAAAAAGCATACTCCAATACAGGCGGGCTTGTAATTCTGCGGGGCAATCTGGCACCCAACGGCTGCGTGGTCAAAGCCGCCGGCGTCGCACCGTCGATGCTCAAGCACAGCGGTCCGGCAGTCATTTTTGAAAGTCAGGAAGAGGCCTGTGAGGGTATTTTGGCCGGCAAAGTCAAGCCGGGGGATGTAGTGATTATCCGCTATGAGGGTCCCAAGGGCGGACCGGGGATGCAGGAGATGCTGTCGCCGACCAGCTACATTATGGGTGCGGGTCTTGGCGAGTCGGTGGCGCTGATTACCGACGGACGTTTTTCCGGCGGCACACGCGGGGCCTGCATCGGACATGTCAGTCCCGAAGCAGCGGTCGGCGGTCCGATTGCCTTAGTCAAAGAAGGCGACATTGTTGAGATTGACATTCCCGCCAACAAAGTGGATGTTAAGCTTAGCGATGCCGAGCTATCCCAGCGAAGGAAGTCCTGGAAGCCGCGCCCGCCGCGAATTACGGAAGGCTGTTTAGCCAAATATGCAGCTATGGCTACCAGTGCGGATACGGGCGCTGTGTTGAAATGGGACTAACAGCAGGCCAACAAGTAATATTGCAAATATGAAAAGAGGCGGCTGGAATGCAGCCGCCTCTTCTTTTTTTAAAGCCGCTGATTGGCAGCGGCAAATTCTCTACTTATTAAGCGGCCTTTTTACAGCCGGCGCCGGTTTTAGGGCAGCCGTTTTGGCCTTTGCCGCACTTGCCGTCAGAACAGCTGCAAGTACCACACTTGCAGGTTTCGCATTTGCACGAATCGCCGCATGAACCCGCCTTGCAGGTGCAATCCGTGCATTGACAGTCGGCACAGCATTTACCCTCGGCGGGCGCCTGCGTGCAGCAGCTTGCCATAGCCGATGCCGCTGTCGATTCACTATGCGAGACAGCAGGGGTACCGGAAAAAGCAAACAAAATCCCGGCCGCAATTGTTAACACCACGATTGAAATGATTATTTTATTCATAGTATCTACCTTTCAGTTTGATTGGAAAAAATTTGATATTTTTTAACAACAAAAACAGATCAGTGATGGATAATATCAACAATTCAGCTGGCAAATCCTCTCTTGTATTGATGCATTGCAATATGGCAGTACAGAGATAACAGAAGGGAATTCTATTTCGAGGGTCCCCAACGCAGGAAGCATTTGAAGATCCAGTGCTGTTGGGTGTATAGCTGGAGGTTCAAAATTTAAGGGGGAAACCAGCCAATCACAGCATGTCTGAGTACAGGACATAGCACAGCAGCAATTGACAGAATATGAAGAACTTTCCGAAGATTGCCGGCCAGAACAGCAGGAATCTGATTGCTCAGAAACCTTGCTTTTTAAGCTGAAATCAGAAATGCTGCAGTGGCATAAATGCTGTTTTGCAACAGGAAGCACCGCAACTGCTAACAAACCGGCCCAAAAACCTATATATCGCTGGATATTCATCTTTATTCTCTAAATTTTATGCATATTTTACAATTTATACGAATTAGGACACCAAAAGGTTTTTTTTATTATAAATTCAATTCGATATTGGTTTGTCGCTATGCTTTGTCTGCAATCCATTATTGCCTTGTATTTTTCGAAGTTCTTGACCGTCTAAAAAACCACAAAGAACAGGCCCCAATCCCCGCCCAAGCCAGCGATATTACTCAGAATGACTCAAATTGAGCGGGCGGCTTATTTATATGCTGGAGATAATAACGCCCTCCATCCGCTCCCAACAATATTTCAGATTACAGAAATGTCAAGATTTACCGATAGTTAAGTTTCCCAGAAAAATGCCAACTGTCTGTTATGGGATCAGTTCATGGACATTTGACAGTAAAATAGATAGGGTCGTCCATGGAATCACCTCCCCTACTCGATTAAGCGTATTTGCCCATCCGTTGGCAACTGAGCACATAGCTGAAAATAAAAAGCTCCTTGCCGGCCGGTGATACAGGAAAAAACCGATTTTGATATTCAGTGTTTTGATATCGTGGGAGATTAAGGGAGTGGCCTACAAAGTAAAAAAGTTATTTTTTGTAAAAAAGAAAAGTGGTACACTGTCTGGTACGTGATATATCTTTTTAAGGTTTTGCAAGAATCAAAAAATATGGTTAGGTCGTGTTCATCTGGAGTTATACGAGACCGTATATTGCGGATTGCGGTGTATGTGATCCTGGCGACACTGACAGGAATTGTCGGCGGATGCATCACCGGCAAAAAGACATCAACAGCCGGGCGGGCGGACTATGGTTTTATTTTTCTGGGCGACCTCCATTTTGACCGGCCGGGGCATCATGATATGGACTGGGTCTGTTCCAATTATCCCGGCGATGTTGTGCAGATTCAGGATTATTGCCGGATTACCGAGGAGCATACACCGGGGCTGTTTGGGGCAATCAGCGGGACCATAAAAGAGCGGCCGCATCCAGTATTCGCTGTTGTGCAGGCGGGGGATTTTGTGGAGGGCTTATGCGGCAGTTATGAACTGCAGAGGATACAATTCGAAGAGGCGAAAACATTTGCGGAGGGATATTTCAAGACGGTTCCGTTTTTAATCAGCAAGGGTAATCATGACATCACCGGTCCGGCGGCACAAGAAGCGTACCGGGATGTCATACTGCCGTGGATAGGCGGCCAGCTTGGCCGAGCCGTCACACAGGCGTCATACGCGGTCCGACGAAGCAATGACCTGTTTATTTTCTTTGATGCCATTCGTCCGGACCTTGACTGGCTTGAAGAAACGCTGCGGAATTCGAATGCCCGGCATACATTCTTTGTGACGCACAAGCCGGTGGTGCCGTTTGATGCAAGGGCGAACTGGCATCTGTTTGCCGAAGAGGGAGCCGCAGCGCAGCGGGAACGGCTGCTGGAATTGTTGGGGCGGCATCGGGCGATTGTGCTGTGCGGGCATCTTCATGCTTATTCGCTGCTGAGCCGCAAGACAGCCGGCGGGGGATTTGTACAGCTTGCCGCAAACAGCGTTGTGCGTCAAAAGGAGGGAGCAATTGAAAAATATTTTGTGAGCAAAGATGCCTATGGGGCCGATTTGGTGAGCCTGGAACCGTCATTTTCGCCAGTGACCTTAGAGGTGCGGAAACACAATCTGGAGACTGAAAAACCGGAGATTGGATTTTTTGAGTATGCGCGGACCGCCGGCTGGTGTTTTATCCAGTGCTGTCCGGATAAGGTGGTGGTTGAGGTCTATCCCGGCTGCAGTCAGACGCCATGGCGAGTATACGACATTTCCTTATTTGGCGGCAATTACACAATCGAGAAAGCAAAACCAGATGCTGGCCGCCGACACCAGCGAGAGGATACCGGTATGCCGGAAATTACAGTGGAGGTCGAAGCGGGTATCGGGAGTTTTCCGGGGCACAAATGAGATTGAAAACAGAAAACGCAGATTTCACAGAAGGAATTTTTTTGACGGGATTAATGGGATTAAACAAATAAAAGAAAAGAGATACAGTATTCTTTAACGTTCCCATTTGGGGATAGTTAAGGGTCGTACTTTGTTTCTTGTTATGGTCTATCATGGATCGTTTTAAGCTGTTGCAAAATCCAGAAAAGGAGTAATCTTTGAATCGGGAAGTAATCAAGAGCTCGCATTTGAGATATTCTTATCTTTTTATTTGTTTTAAATGTGAGTTTATCGCTATTGAAAAAAACGCGATAAGAATTTGACTGGAGTTGCAGTACTTTTAACCGTTATAATTATCTTGAGTTGTTTCTGTAAATCGGTCCTAAATTTCTAAGTTAGGCTGCAATTGAACAATACATGGTATTCATCGGGTTTGCGGTTTGAGTGTGTCGGGTGCGGGGGATGCTGCGCAGGGCCGGCGGAGGGGTATATCTGGGTGAGCAAGCCGGAGATAGAGTTTCTGGCACGGCATCTTGGCCGGTCTGTGAAGGATTTTAAGAAGATGTATCTGAAGCGGATTGGACTAAAATACAGTATCCGGGAAGACCCGCTTACGAAGGACTGTGTTTTTCTTGAGATGGTCAGCAACGGCTGCCGCAGCTGTGCTGTTTATGCGGTCCGTCCGAACCAATGCCGCACATGGCCATTCTGGTCATTTAACCTGCACAGCCCCGAGCAGTGGGAGATGGCGGCGCAGCGGTGTCCGGGGATCAACCGGGGACGGCTTTATACGGCTGAGGAGATTGAAGCGATAAAAAATCAGCAAACATGGTGGGATAATACTATCAAAAAACAGTAAGATGACGAACAGTCCTTTGGGAGGGGGCTTTTATTGATTCGCATTTTATGCATAAACAGTTAATAGAAGAGGTTGCAGCAATTTACCGGCGGCTGGACGAGCAAACAGCCCCTTTGGCAGGCGGCTGCACAGCCTGCGGGGAGTGCTGCGATTTTGAGCGTTTCGGACATCGGCTGTATGTAACAACGCCTGAGCTTCTGTATTTTGGATATTTTGCCCGGCAGCCGATACAGGAAATGAATGGCGGTATTTGCCCTTACCGCATCAGCGGAAAATGCAGCGTTTATCCGTATCGTTTTTCCGGCTGCCGCATTTTTCAGTGCAGACAAGATAGTCAGCAGCAGCAGAACACTATCAGCGAACAGACAGTCCGCCAATTGAAGACACTATGCACCCACTATAGCATTCCTTATCATTATGTTTACCTGCAGGCCGGATTGAAAATGCTGCGGACAGGGATGCTGCCGGAGCAGCTGTAAAAGACCGGTACTGTTATATGCCGTCTGTGCAAACCGTCAATCTGCCCAATCATGCAGGCCGACAATGTCAATCCGGCATTTGGGAATAGCATCCAAGAACTGCCGGCCGTAGGATTTGCGGACAATGCGGCTGTCCAGCACAACAACCATGCCCGTATCCTGCCGGGTACGAATGAGCCGTCCAAAGCCCTGCTTGAACTTGATTACAGCCATTGGAAGCTGATAGGCAAAAAAAGGATTTTCGCCTCGCTGCTTAAGCATGTCGATGCGTCCGGCAATCAGCGGGTGGTTCGGCACAGCAAACGGCAGTTTGACAATAATGACGTTGGACAGACTTTCCCCCGGCACATCCACCCCCTGCCAGAAGCTGTCGGTACCGAACAGCACGCTGCGGGATCCCTGCTTAAAACGTGCCAGCATTCGCGCTCGGTCGAGGGTGCCGCCCTGTACCAGCAGCTCCATTTTCTGCTCAGTCATCCAGTCCCGCAGCCGATTGGCCGTTTCGGTCAGCATTGAGTAGCTGGTAAACAGCACGAACGCACGGCCGCCGCTTTTGAGCAGATATTTTTTTATCGCCTCACAGGCCGGCTCCAAAAAAGCCTCTTCATTGGGATCGGGTAAATCGGCCTCAATAAACAGCCGCACCTGCCGCTGGTAATCAAAAGGTGAACCGACCTGCAGGGCTTTGTAGGTATCAAGGCCAATGCGGTCGGCAAAAAATGCAAAGCCCTCTTCATCTCTTCCCTCAGGCGCACAGCTTAGGGTAGCACTGGTCAGCACAACCGATTTGTAGGCATCAAACAGACAGCGCTTGATATACGGGCCTGCATCCAGAGGAGCGCTGCGCAGGTGGATTTTGGTGCGTCGGTTCTGCTCGATTTCCACCCAATAGACGCAGCCTTCCCGGCGCTGTCCGACAAAATCTTTCAAATCCGTTTCCAAACCGTTGAGCTGGTCGCCGAAACGTGTCAGCTCATATTGCTGGTCTTCATCTCGGCTCTGTTTTGCCAGATTGGCCAGAGCAAGCCGCAGGGTCCGAAGGGAAGGACTCAGGTTGTCCTCTACAAATTCCGGCTGACAGCGTGCGGCGCTGTCCTGACCGCTGTGAGCATACCAAGCCTGCACCTGCCCGAAAAAGAGCCGGGCCGCCCGACGGCAGGCCTGCACCGCGGTGCGGGCCTGACTGCCCTCTTTGGCATAAGCCAGCAGCCCTTTGCGCTTACGGTGATGATAAAGCCGGTCCAGCAAACTAACAACGGCATATTGACTGATGCGGATGCCGAAGTACTCTTCGGCAACATGCTCAAGATTGTGGGCTTCGTCAACCACGACATAGGTATACTCCGGAAGAATCCCGACGCCGGCTTCTTTGAGGGCTAAATCACTGAACAGGAGTGCATGGTTGGCCACAATAATATCGGCCGTTTCCAATGTGCGCCGGGCACGCCAATAAAAACATTTGGAAAAGTAGAAGCACTTGCGTCCTCGGCAGTTTCCATGTTCGCTCTGAACCAACTGCCAGACATCAGCCGAAGGAGCAGAGGGAAGGTCTGACAGCGAACCGTCGGAGGTTTCTGCTGCCCAAGCAGCCAAGGCTGCCAATTGAGCAGTATCATCAAACAGGGTCTGCTGGTGTCTGAGGGCATACTCCAGCCGCCGCCTGCAAAGATAATGACCGCGGCCTTTGGCTAATCGGGCGGTAAAACTGCCGGGTATAATTTCTTCCAGAAAGGGTATATCTTTTTCAATAAGCTGCTGCTGAAGGTTGAGTGTATAGGTGCTGATAAGCACTTTGCCAGTCTGGCGAACAGCCTGATCAATGGCGGCGGCCAGATAAGCAAAGCTCTTGCCCACTCCCGTACCGGCTTCAGCGGCCAGATGAAAACCCTCGCGCATGGCCTGCTGAATTCGGCGTGCCATTGTCACCTGCTGGGGGCGTGACTCAAAAGCCGGCCATTGACGGGCTATCAGACCGTCAGGACCCAGCAGTGCATCGGCATCCAAACCATCCTGTGGCGCAAAAGCAATCACCGCCGCCTCCGTATTTTACTCACGGCTGGCCGGCCGATTCATTTGGGAGGATAAGCTTCTTTAATACCGCTGTCGCTGAACTTTCAGCCATTGTATCAGCAGCAATACGAATAGCCCCGGCGGCCTGCTGCAGTTTGCCGTCCAGCCAATAGACATAGGCCATCAGCATCGCCAATTCGCCAGAGCCGCTGCGCTGCTGCCAGCTGGTCAGCTCGGTCAGACGGCTTTCATATACATCACGCCCGCCAGTAATTGCCGGCAAGTCATAATGGCGGCTGGCCGTTGTCGCATCCAATTCTATTGCGCGGCTTAAATAATAGGCACTGCTCATATATTCGCCGGCAGCAAACAGTGAAAACGCCTGTCCCAGATAAGCCCGGGCATCCGCGGGCTTCCATACAGCCGCCAGTGCAAATGTATCGGCGGCCTTATAGAATTGCCCCTGCGACAGAAATGTCTCAGCTGTTTTGATATACCCGTCAAATTTTGCCTGTGCCAACGACTCAAATGTTTTATGCTCGCCTAAAAGCGCCCGGCCTTCGTCTGGATTTATCGATTTCAGCGCCGCCTCAAGGTCCCGATTGACTTTGCTGCTGATTTCATCGAGCACTTGCCGAGCAGCAGATTCAGGGCGCTCATCCGCCGTGACTTGGTCGGCGGTTTCAGGCTGCTGTTCAGGAGTTTTTGCTTCTTCTTTGGACTTATTCTGCGGTTCGGTTTTCTGTGCCGCATCTTTGAGCACCTGAATTTCCTGCGGTGTTAGGGTTTGATCAAAGATGCTTTTGAATTTGTAGGGTTCCTGCTGTCGCTGTGCGGCATCAAGGTCAGCGGCCTTTTCCAGTTCGGCCTGCCGGCTAAGCAGCAGTTCCAACTCCTGATTGTTGGATGACAGCGGCCGCGGGCGGAAAGGTGTCTGCATCGGCAAGGATTCAAGGGGTACAAGATTGTCCGACATCTGGCGCGCCAGTGACGGCGGGGCAAAAGACGCGATGCCAGTTTGTCTTTGAAACGATGAAACCGCCCTCTGGGGGTCATAATAGCTGGCTATGCGGCCGGGATTGCGGTCGGCTATCGTCGGCTCAGCCGAGCGCCTCAAAAAGTCGCTGACAGAACTGGCGCCCCGATCAGAGGCATAGGCACCGCTGTAATAGCTGGAGCCATAGGGGACAAAGCCGCGGAAATACTTCATACCTGCCACATTGCCTGTAACAATATCGTTGCCGCTGGTTTCGTAAGGAGCATTGGGACGTGTAACAAACCGCTGCGGCTGACCGGCACTGGGGGGATTGGTGCGTGCCCGAAAAGACGGGCTTGGTGCATTGGGATTGGCCACATTGGGATTATCTGAAGCCAAACATAGAGTCGAAAGACAAAACAGAATACAGACAACTATGCAATGACCCGCTGTGTGTTTCATATGGCACTTTCTTTTGAACATATCAAACCCTCTTTTATAATTTCAACAAATTAGGATAGTTTATCAGATGTCTCACTGTATCGGGGTTTTTCTGCCCAGTTGAGTTTGCTTGCCAGTGTTTCCCATTGGGTCCGCCGCGGATTGTTGACTACGCGGAATTGTCCGGGGTGCTTTTGGAGCAGTACCGCCTGCCCCACAGACAACTTGCGCTGCACCTGACCATCCAACAGCAAAGTTGTCTGTTCATTGAGCCGCATAGGCACAATTCGGACTTGATTTTCAGCATTGATGACTATCGGCCGAAAACTTAACGAATGCGGACAGATCGGGGTAATCACTACTGCCGCCAGATTGGCTGACAGAATCGGTCCGCCCGCTGACAGATTATACGCCGTCGTGCCGGTAGGCGTTGAAACGATTACACCGTCGCCGATGCACAACGCAAGTTTCTGCCCCTGGACGGATAATTCCAGCTCTATCATATTAAACGGCGGACCTGCTGTAATCACAGCATCATTCACAGCGGTGGATTCAAAAACCGGCTGACCCTGCTGGAGCACTTGGCAATGCAGAATCATTCGTTTTTCAATGAGCGCCTGACCCATTAAAATACGTTCAAAATCACGCTGGAGTTCTTCGATGCTGAATTCGGCCAGAAAGCCCAATTTGCCAACATTAACTCCAATGACCGGTACACCGGTTTGACAAAGCTGACGAGCTGCACCCAGAATTGTCCCGTCACCCCCGAAAACAACCGCAAAATCTGCCTGCTGGAGAGTCTCCAACGGACAGACGCTTTCCAAACAATTCGACAAGACTATTATCTTCCCGCCGGCAAAGGCAGTAAAGCGTTCCATCGCCTCTACCGCATGCGGTCGGCTCGGGTCAGCAAACAAGATAAATTTCGGCTTTTTCATAGGGATTTTAATATCTATAATTTCGGCGAAATCCGCATTGATATTTTCCCAATTTTGACTGGATCGGCAAATTGTATTGCTATCCGCCGGAAATCACCACGCGTGGATTTTACTACTTCATCGCTGATTTTAATATTATTATCGGTGTTTTCGAGCTGGACTTCCAGAGTCCTGTTTTTGGAGGTAATCTCCAGCCGGTCTGAACCTGTCTGTTTACAGATGCCATAAGTAATCAAAGCAATCTCATATGTGTTGGAATCTGTCAATGCAAACTCGTCGATTACCTCCAGTGATTCTATGGGGCTTCTATGATAGATGAAGGTACGTTGAAGTTTTTTTAGCCCCTGAACCGGATAAGCACTGGCAAGATCCATTACAACCGTATCGGTCGTTTCATTAAAGTCCGTATGGAGAATTTTGGCTTCAGCATCCCTGCCGGCGATTTGCTCTTGTCCGCCGATCCGCGGTACAGAATGGCCATACGAACGGAGTTTGGGTATCGTGTAACGGTCTTTGCCGAATGTGGTACGGGTATATTCTACAGAACCCGGATCCACAATAACCGGCTGATCACCCACCACTACGATAAAGGAACCTAAATCATTGTGGTTATGATGTTCAGCATTATGGCCGCCCTTAAATACGGCAGCCAAAGAGCCGCTATTGGATGGGCGGCAAAGTAGCACCCCTGCATCCGCAAACCAAGTTCGGGGGCCGCCGTTATCGGGCATAAACGGCGGAGTCAAAACCGGACGGTTCAAATCCATTCGGCAAAACATCAGAAATTCCACCAGCGAACGGTTTGACGCCGCCGGTCGGATAACAGGCCAGCGTGCATCGCCCAGTCCCAGCCGAGCATTGACATAGCCCATCCACTCTGCCTGAGGCCGAATATTTACGCTGCAGTCGGCTATTGCCGGATATACGCCATTGACAATTTCAATGCGGAATGGATACATCGCAGCAGCCAGCCCCTTAGGATTGCTGAACAGGTCTATCTGGCCCTTCGTGGCTGAATAAATCGCCTCGCTCAGGACAATATACTGTCCATATCCGTAATTCCAGTAGCCCAGTCCTTCCGAGCAGTATCCATCCGGCGTAAAACCCTGATAATAATAATCCATATAATGAATTGCCCGCTCAATAAACAAGGCACGGTCGAATTTTTCCGGCAGCAGTGTTATAGCCGCTCCTACTACGCCGGAATGACAGACCGGATTCCAATTATGGGTAGCTGTTTTCCACCAGCAGCTGCGTTGGCCTTCAAAAATATCTCGGCAATAGGGAGCAAAAATCCGTTCATGGAGTTGTGTGCGGGTTTTCTCGACCAGCTGCGGATTGATTTTGCTGCCCAGCAGATACAGACACAGCGCAAAGTTGTGTGCATCATGAGCAGCTTTTAGGTCAATAGTGATAGCACGCTGATAAAAATTATCCAGATTGCCGTCATGAGCAGGATATACCCACGAGCGGAAGCTCACGCAGGAGTTTAGCACCTCCTCCAGCGATCCGATAAAACGTCCTTTGTTTTCGATGCACTCAGCCAGACACAGCGCTGCCAGCCGGTCTTGGCGTGCAAATATTACATCTTCTGCAGCAGAACGGTTGCCGTTTTGGGAATACATCAAATACAATTCATCCGTTAGCAAAGGCATCGGCCGCTGGATAAGCGATTCTGCCTTGCGGAGAATATTCTGTCCGGCTTCAGTATTGCCCAGCTGCTCCCAGAAATCCCGCTTTTCGACCGGCATGCCAAATCCCTGCGGGTGGTTTTCCAGCAATGCAGCAATTGCTTCAATCCGCTGGCGCGCTTCCGCCGTTAATTTGGCTGCGGACGCTTCGGTATAATATAACGGCTGACAATAGCCGGCCGTACTGATTACTCCCCATAATACAGCCCTTAAAATATTTTGGAGTTTTTGGGGAAGCATTGATTATCCTCCTCTTCCGCTACTTAAATACTTGTTTCTGCTGTTTTGGCGGCAGAACCGGATAGTGTCAATATAGTTCGTGCCAGCTGGGCAGCAGTCAGCCCCATCCACTCAAGCTGCCGGCGGCGCGATGCAACCGGCAGAAAACCGTCAGGAGCCCCCAGCAGGATGGCTTTGCCGACGGCCTGCCGGATTGGGCTGTTGTCCCCTGCTGTTTGCAACATCCGCTCAATTACCGCCGAACCAAAACCGCAGGCCCTATTGCTGTCTTCGGCAAAAATGACTGTCTTACCCTGTTCAAACCACACTTCCAGTGAGGAATCGATCGGCTTAGCAAAGCGGGCGTTAACCACCGTAATAGAAAGCCCTTCTTTCTCCAGCATATCGGCCGCCTGCAGCGCCTCCTGAAGAATAGGCCCCAGCGTTACCACTACAAAATCTGAATCCCCCTGACGGACAACGGCGGATTTGCCGACTTGGTATGGAGCGTTGTTTTCAGGAATAGACTGCACCGCATCCCGCGGGTAGCGAACCGCAAACGGTCCATTTCCCGCAACGGCCGCTTGCAGCGCTGCTTTCAGCTCCATCTCATCGGCCGGAGCCGCCACAGTCAGATTCGGCAGCATTCGCAGACAGCCGACATCCAGAAAACCGTGATGCGTTGGGCCGTCGCTGCCGACTGCACCGGCACGGTCCACGCAGAAGATGACCGGGAGATTCTGCAGGGAGGCCTCCTGAAAAATCTGGTCGAAACTGCGCTGCAGAAATGTCGAATAGATGCACACCACCGGCCTCAAGCCCTGCTTGGCCAGTCCGGCTGCAATATCAACTGCCGCACTTTCGGCTATGCCTACATCATAATAGCGCTGGGGAAATTTCTCCCGAAACGGCACTAATCCGGTCCCATCAGGCATAGCAGCCGTAATGGCCACGATTCTCCTGTCGCCAGCGGCCATTTCAACCAGAGCTTCACCAAAGGCCGAAGTAAAGGTTCGCTGCTCGCTTTCGGCCTGACTGCCGCTGCCGTTGACCTCAAAAGGACCCGTGCTGTGGTATTTTCTCGGATTGTCGTCGGCGGGCAGATATCCTTTGCCCTTGCGGGTATAGACATGGAGTATGGCCGGAGTATTCAGCTCCGACAAGGCCTCAAATAAATCAATCAGCGAACCGATGTCGTGTCCATCCACCGGACCAAAATAAGCAATATTCATGCTCTCAAACAGCCGGCTGGGCGTATTGGCCATGCGCAGCGTTTTTTTAAGATTTTCCAAGGCCTCTTCCATCGGCCGGCCAACCAGCGGCAGATGTTCGAGTATGCGATTGGTCGTTTTACGGATATCTTCATAGGTATGGCTTAGCCGCACGCGCGATAAAAATGCCGCCATTGCTCCTTGGGTTACATCAATAGCCATCGAATTATCGTTAAGGACTATCAGCATCTGCCGTTTGACCAGCGATACATTATTGAGCGCCTCAAACGAAAGTCCATTGACAATACTTGCATCGCCGACCAAGGCAACAATTTTTTCATCGGTTCCGTTGTGCATTGCCCCCAGTGCCATCCCGAGGGCTGTGGCAATAGATGTGCCGGCATGGCCGACACTGAAGACATCATACTCGCTCTCCTCAGGGCTGGGAAAACCGGACAATCCATTTTCCTGACGAAGCCGACCGAATAACTCTTTGCGGCCAGTTAGAATCTTATGGGCATAGCATTGATGGCCTACATCCCACAGCAGCCGGTCGCGGCGGAAGTTAAATACCCGATGCATTGCAATGGTCAGATCCACAATACCCAAGTTGCTGGCCAGATGGCCGCCGGTCTGACTGACTGTTTGGGTTATCAGTTCGCGGATTTCAGCGGCCAAATGATTTAATTGTTCCATTGATAAGCGGCGCAAATCCTGCGGCCCTTGGATTGTCTCAAGCAGTGTACTCATCCAACCTCAAATTCAGGACAATATCGTTCGTCAAACAAAACAATGTATTATAATGCTTTTAAGAAAACTTTTCAAACATCTTATATTACAGCATCGAAGGATTAATTTTGAATACTGCATCTCCAAAATCAAGGTTTGGCCTTGCAAAAAAGGGACTGTTGTGTATAATTTCCTGCCCAATGGTATTAAAACAGTAAACAGAAACTACCTTATAAGAAAGGTTTTATCATGGCCAATGCAGTTGTCAGTCAATCGGGGGGGCCAACGGGTGTTATTAATGCCTCGCTGGTAGGCGTCATCGAAGAAGCTGCCAAACACAAGGAAATTGATCGTCTATACGGCGGCTTGCACGCTGTAGCGGGGATTGTTAAAGAGCAGTTTATCGACCTTAAAAAACTATCGGTTGATACGCTGGAGAAAGTTGCCGCTTCGCCCTCGTCTGCTTTGGGTTCCAGCAGGGATAAGCCCGATGCGGCCTATTGTGAAAAGATATTAAATGTATTCAAGAAAAGAGATGTCCGTTATTTCTATTATATCGGTGGCAATGACTCGGCTAATACATGCTACATTATTAATACGATGGCCGAAAAGACCGGTTATGATCTAAAGGCCTTCCATGTTCCTAAAACAGTAGATAATGACCTGCTGGTAACCGACCATTGCCCAGGGTATGGAACAGCGGCCAAATTTGTGGCTTGTGCTTTGATGGGCGATGACTTGGACAACCGCGCTCTTCCTGGCGTTAAAATTGATGTTATTATGGGACGGCATGCCGGTTTTTTGACAGCAGCAGCAGTCCTTGCCAAGCAGCGTGAAGATGATGGGCCGCATTTGATTTATATTCCAGAGCGGCCCGTCACCATGGATAAATTTTTAGCGGATGTGGATGCTGTTTATAAGAAACTGGGCCGCTGTGTGGTAGCAGTCAGTGAAGGCATCTGCGACCATGACCATATAACATGGGCAGAAAAGCTTGCCCAAAATGCCGAACGGGACGCTCACGGCAATGTTCAGCTTTCCGGCACAGGGGCCCTTGCCGACTTCTTGGCCGCCCAAATCAAGGGCAAGCTCAAAATTAAGCGCGTTCGGGCAGACACCTTTGGTTATCTGCAGCGCAGTTTTGCCGGACTTCAGTCAGAGACCGATGTCAAGGAAGCCCGTGCGTGCGGTCGAATGGCTGTGCTGTATTCGCTGAAGGAAGACAACGGTTCGGTGGCCATGAAACGCACGGGAAATGGAGCCAAATACGGCGTGGAATATTTCCGAACTGAGTTGTCCAGCGTGGCCGAAAAAACCAAATCTCTGCCAGATGCTTATATCAATGCCGACGGCAACGGAATGACAGAGGCCTTTGTTGAATATGCGATGCCGCTGGCAGGAACTCTGCCTCAGACAGAATATCTGGGGAATTATCCCCTTGTTTGAAAAGTGCCGGTGGTATTAAACTGGCAGACTAAAAAATTATGCGGGATTGCTTCAAAAACCCGCCGGAAATCAATAACCGGCAGGTTTTTTTACAGGTTGCGCCGTACCAATGCGGCGGCGGCAAGGGTTTTAGAGACTTTGCCGGCATCATCGGTTACAGTCATCACGATTCGGACATCCCGAATGCCGGTAAAGGTAGTCATACCGCCGGCGCCATTGTCGCGTTCGACTTGGCATTCGGTACGAGAGAAGGTCATCGCTGCTACATGTCCGCACAGGGCATAGCTTTGCCCGGTGCTATTGTCATCGTAATAAAGCGTACTGTCATCGGCATTAAAACGATAGGTAATATTTTTGCCGTCGCGGGTAACCAGACTGACTTGTGTGGCAGGTTCATCAGCAATAAGGGCAACAGCATTGGCTGTGCGGATATCGTTTGTTATGCGCAGCAGAGCGGCCCGCGCGGTGTTGACGGTCTGGTAAATTCCCTGGTTGGTCTGATAATTTTTAACCGACGCATCAAAAGCCAAAGCGGCTGCTGTTGTCAGCATTGCCAGAATAACCAGCGCCATCAGCACCTCAATGATGGTAAATGCGGTTTTCTTCTTCATACATCACTCGCTAATTCAGACGAGCCCGAACCCAGCTTGTTGAGCTGATAGGCACATTGTTTTTGTAGATTGTTACGGTCAGGCGAATAAAATCGGTTGGCGAGGAGGAGACCTGCGTCAGATTGCCGGGCTGCAGATAATCTGCATCGATTTTCTGAATAAATTCCGAAAACTCCGGCAGGGTGTTGCCTGCGGCATCTTTAGGAGGCCCCCAAGCCACATCATCCAGCGATATCAATCCGTCAATGGTCACTTCCGGCCGGGTGGTCATTTCTCGCACTTGTTCAATAAGAAATTCAGCAGTGGATAAGTCTACACCGTAACCGTTTGCCACAGTAAATGCCCCGCTGGCGGCGACCAGCGCCACTACAACCAGCCCTATCAGCATAGCGGCAAACAGGGCTTCCAGCAGGGTAAAACCTCTGTATTGTCTGTATGTTTTCATAATCAATGCCCCGTTATTTGGCGCAGATTATCCCTGGATTCAGGAACAGCCCGCTGTGCACCTGTCCCTTTGCTCTGCGGATAATCTGCGGTTTTGGGTTTTATCCGACAACACTGGACATCTTGAAAATGGGCAGAATAATGCTCATTGCAATAAAGCCGACCAGCACACCCATTACCACAATCATCAGGGGCTCAATCATACTGGTGACCGTTTTAATAACCGTCTTGAGCTCACGGGCATAGAATTCAGAAATATCCCGCAGGACATCACCCAAAGTTCCCGATTCTTCGCCGCTTTGAATCATCTGAACAACATTGGCGGGCATCAGGGCATAATTGCCCAGCGAGGGGGCGATTTTCTTGCCTTGGCGCACTTCTTCAAAAACACCTTTCCACATATCCTCAAACAGCACATTGCCTGATATATGGGCTGTAATAGACAGTGTATCCAGAATCGGCACACCCGCATTGGTCAGCACACCCATCGTATGGAGACCCCGTGTGATATACAGACTGCGGCACAGTGTTTTAAGAAGCGGAAGACGCAGTTTGGTTTTGTCCCACCAGTATTTTCCGACTGTTGTCTTGCTGGTAAAATACCAAAAGCCCATCAGTGCAGCACCAATGCCCGGAAATACGAGAAACCAGTAATTGCGCATCACCATACTCAGGGCCATAATCACTTTGGTTGGCCCCGGCAGGAGGTGTTCCTTGCCGGCAAACACCACCAAAAATCGAGGCAGCACAAATGTCAGAAGAAAGGTTACGCAGACGATTGCCATCGTTGCAATAATTCCGGGATAGACCATTGCACTGATAACCTGACTGCGGGTTTCCGCTTCCTGATCAAGGTATTCCGTGAGGCGCTGGAGCATTGAACTCATTGAACCGGAGATTTCTGCCGCCGCCACCATATTGATATACAGGTTTGAAAAAACCTCCGGATGGGCGGCCAGGGCCTGTGAAAAGCTTTGTCCGCCTTCGATGCGTGCCTTTAAATCCAAAACAACATAGCGGAACTTTTCTTTGGCAATCTGGGTGCCGATAGACTCGAGGGCATCCTGCAGACTGATGCCCGCCCGAACCATAACAGCCAGCTGGTTGGTAAAATTCAGAATGTCTTTCTTGCTCGGCCCAAAATCGATGTGAAATCCGCCTTTGTGTGCAACGCCGGCTGAAGTCGAGGCAATTGCAGCCGCCACATGCTGGCTGCGCTGGAGTCCTTTGGCTTTGGTGTCCTGCGGTTTGAGCTTTTCAAGCAATGACATAGAGCGTCTCCCTTAGCATCAGACCTGTTCCTGCAGAGCGCCTTGCGGTGTTGCAGGAAGAATTTTTTCCATTTTGCCGGGGTTCGTCGCACGAATAATAGCTTCATCCCGGTCAATATATCCCTTGATGTACATCTGCTGGATGCTGTGATCCATCGTCTGCATACCCAAGCGGCGTGAGGTTTCAATGATATTGGGAATTTCATAAATCCGGTTTTCACGGATGCAGTTGCGGACGGCGGAGGTGCACAGCAGGATTTCTGTGCAGGGGACCATGCCGGGCTGATCAACGCGGCGGAACAGCGTCTGGGAAATAACCGCCTGCAGGGTATTGGCCAGCATCGCCCGAATCTGATTTTGCTGGCTGGGCGGATACACGTCGATGATACGCTCGACCGTCTGCGAGGCGTTGATGGTATGCAGGGTACTGAGCACCAGATGGCCGGTCTCGGCTGCAGTGATTGTAGAACTGGTCGTTTCAAGGTCGCGCATTTCGCCGACCAGAATAATATCCGGGTCCTGACGCAGCGCATGGCGAAGGCCGGAGGCAAAAGACGGACAGTCCGAGCCGATTTCCCGCTGCTCAATCATACACGATTTGTTTTCCATCAGATATTCAACAGGGTCTTCCAGCGTAATAATACGCTTGCGGTACTTGCGATTGATTTCATTAATCATCGATGCCAGCGTGGTGCTTTTGCCTGAACCGGTATGCCCTGTCACCAGCACCAGTCCGCGGGGCAGATCGGTCAGCTCCTTAACCACCTCGGGCAGGTGCAGGTCTTCGATATCCGGTATGCTGTTGGAGATGGCACGAAATGAGAGGGCAAAGGTTTCCTTCTGAAAATGAGCATTAACGCGGAACCGGCTGCCGTCCTCAATCATTGTCGAAAAATCCCAGTCGCGCTTTTCCAGAAAGAGTTTGAATTTATCCTCGCCTATCATTTCGAGAATCATCCGGCCGGCATCCTCATTGGACACTTCGGGCAGATCCATCATAATCAGTTCTGTGTTGATGCGCATAATGGGAGGCATGCCCACATTGATATGCACGTCGGAAGCACTGTTCTTGATAGCAGCTGCCAGCATTTGTTTTGTATCAATCATAATTCAACTCCTCAATAATCTGTGCCTTTCCATACACCCCCGGCTCTCACACCGCAACAGCATCGCCCTGTTTTTTTTCGCCGGCCGCCGCAGGGTCCAGGGCATCCGCTACTTCGGCCACGCGGAGCACCTCCTCAATCGTCGTAATGCCCTGCTTGACTTTCTGCAGTCCGTCTTCAAACAGATTCGGCCACCCGCTCCGGCGGAAGGCCTCACGCATACTGTTGACCGAAGAATCGGTATTGATAATGCGGCGAAACTCATCATCGACAATCAGCAGTTCGTGAATGCCGCAACGGCCTGCATAACCGCTGTTTCGGCACTGGTCGCAACCCCTGCCGTGCATCAATTCGTGGGGCTCAATGCCGGCTATATCGAGATATTTCTGCAATCCTTCGGGGGCCGCAAACGGCTCTTTGCAGTTATTGCAGATGCGCCGCACAAGCCGCTGGGCTAAAATGCCGTTCAGCGAGGCGGCAATCAGATAGGGCTCGATGCCAATATTAACCAGCCGTGAAACACTGCTGGGGGCATCATTGGTATGCAGCGTGCTGAGCACCAAGTGGCCGGTTAAAGCGGCCTGGACGGCTATGCGAGCTGTTTCCTGGTCACGGATTTCGCCCACCATAATAATGTCCGGATCCTGACGCAAAAGAGACCGCAGGGCTGCCGCAAACGTCAGGCCGGCTTTTTCGTTGACCTGAACCTGATTGCAGAATTCAAGATTATACTCTACCGGATCTTCGACCGTGGACACATTCAGCCGGTCACTGTCCATCTGGGCCAGTGCTGAATACAGGGTGGTGCTTTTGCCCGAACCGGTGGGACCGGTAACCAGCAGGATGCCATGCGGTAGAGCAATCTGTTCCTGAAACGCTTTTAGGATGCGGGGCTGCATCCCCGACTTTTCCAGACTAATCATGATGCTTTTGCTGTCCAGCAGACGAATCACAACTTTTTCGCCATGGCATGTCGGCAGAACGGACACGCGCAAGTCTACTCCGCGGCCGCCCATAATCACAGCAATCTTGCCGTCCTGCGGCACCCGGCGCTCGGAGATATCCAGATTGGCCATAATTTTCAAACGCGAGACAATTGCAGGATGCATGCGCGACGGAGCCTGTTTGATATCAAACAGAATACCGTCAATGCGGTAGCGTATCTTGGTGTATTTCTCTTTGGGTTCGATATGGATATCACTGGCTCCTTCGTGCAGAGCATTGCTCAGCAGAAAATTCACAAACTTGATAACCGGCGACTGGCCGGCACTCTTTTCGAGGTCCTCAACTTTTTCTTCGGTATCCTGCACCAGCTCGATATCTTCCATCGCGAATTCCTCGACGCTGCAGTCAAATTTGCTCTCGTCGAATTCGCTGCAGACAGCCTCGATATCTTCGGCGGGACACACTACCACATCTACCGGTTTACCTGTCTGCCTTTTGACATCATCGATAGCGAAAACATTGGATGGCTGGGTTGTTGCCACTACCAATGTTCCGTCTTCTCGGAAGCGGACCGGCATAATCTGCTGACTTCGGATGGCACTGATTTCCAGCAGTTCAAACGCCTTTTTGTCCACATCCTGCGGTGCAATCCGCTCAAAGGCATAGCCGTGCAGTTTAGCTTTCGCAGCTAAGATTTGCTCGGCGGTAATGCCGCGCTCTGCCAGCAGTTTCTCCAGTTCGCCGCCGGCCTGCTGGTCTTGACGAATCTGATCCAGCGCACCCAGCGTCAGAATCTCATCTTCTGCCAGAATATCGGCAATATCCCGCAGACGGGTTTGGGTCGTTATCTGCGGGCTGTACAAATTCTGCAAGCCCGGCGCCAAATCAGTCTGTCCGGAATCCAGCTCCAGCAGAGCCGCAGCTTGCGGCTGCACTTTTTTTCCAAAAATACGCTTCATTGTTCCATCTTCAATAAAATAGGCACGCCTTTATAATCCAGCAGAACGGTCTTGTTCTCTATGGATTTGACGGTCATCTCACGAAAGGTGTCGCCGACATACAGCACCTTATCATTAATCATACAGCACATTCCTTTGGGAGTTGCGGTAATGCTCCACAGTTCCAGACCCATCTGGAGACGGTTGGCTTCCTCGCGCAGGCGCATCTGCTGCTGAGCATACAACGCATCGGAATCGGGCGCATCAGCCGCAAAATCCAGTTCTCGCCGGAAGGGATTCTTTTTCAGCTCATCCACACCAACCTGATCAATGTTGGAAAACTGGTAAAACCGCCCAACCACCGAATTCATCTGTGAATTCACTTCGCTCTGCATCGCATTCAGCTGGGCTAAAGCAGCATCAAGCTGGGTTTGGTCCTGACTGGCAGCGGCTTCGGCCGAGGCAGGGGCTGTTTTTTTAATCATAAACCAAACGGCCAATGCCCCGACTGCAAAGACTGCTATCAGCAGTATTGTGCTCTGCCGCACTTTTCTGCCGTGACCGGAAACTGTCAGATAGTCCGCAGGCCGGCTGGCTGTATCCGGGCTTTGCGCCGCCTGCTGGGCCTGCTCCAGAACCGGCGACTGACTTCCGTCTTTGAGGTAATTTAACATAACGATTCTCCTTGACTGTACAGTAAAGGGTTCAGGCCGCACTCTGGAAGAAAATGCTCATCACAAATGTCGCTTCTGTCTGACCTTCCTGTTTGCTTTTCTTAAGCGTCAGCTCGCGAATCTTGGTAATGCGGTCCAGTTTCTCAAGTTCCAGAAGAAACGCATAGTACGAGTTGAAATTGCCGTGCAGTTCCATCGACAGCGGCTGCTCGATATAGCCGCGGTTCTGGCGGTTTTTGAGGGTGCGAATCGCCTTCGGGGTTAATCCCTGCCGCTGGGCAATCAGGGTTACATTTTCCAGCACAGTATGAATTTCGCTGCTGGGAGGCAGCTTGCTTTCAAAAGCGGCAATGGCTTCTTCGATTTTCTGAAGCTGAACATTGAGGTCCTGTGCCGTTGCCGTCGCCCGCTCTAGTTCGTTGAGCTTTGCCTGCAGGGCTTCCATCTTGGCCCGTTCTTGTGTCAGATGGGCATTGGCCGGCTTAATCATATACGCCCAAGCCACATACGAGAGTCCGACAATCAGCACAAAAAAGATTAAATAGCGAATCCCGCTGTTCATTACAAGGTTCCTTTCGAATAAATCGCTTATCCGCTTACATCAGCTGATTCCGTTTTTCACGGATCGAGTCAATATCCTCTTTGGTCAGGGTCAGGCCGGGTTTAAGGGCGGCTTTGAGCCGAAATTCGCGCATCCTGATTTTGTCTATTTCCACTTCCTTGGATTCAACCAGCGAAACAGCATCAAATAAAATCGAGCTGCTCAGCCGCGCAATGAAGCCGGCCACCTGAATATCGCTGGGCGCCAGACCTTTAATGTCGAGGTTCGTTTCGATACGAACTTGAGGCTGGTCGGTCGGCTCGGATTTGGCTGTGGCAGCCGCCCGCTGATACTGATTGCTGCCGGCCGGTTTGGCTGGTGATGGACGGGCTGTCTGAACTTCTTTTTCCTCCAGCTTGAATTCCGTCAGGGAGACGCCCGAAGGCAGGTTGTTGGTCAGAGACGCCAATATTACACTGCGGGGAACAGGTTCCAGCAGTTCGGCGGTCATCACCATTGTTTTCATCATGGTTTTGCTTTTGGCCTTCAGCTCTTCCAGCTGGGCAATCTGCTGCTGGGCCTTGGCCATTCGTTCATTGAGCTGAGCCAGCTCGGCCTGCACAGCCCGCTGACGCATCTTGATGAAGCCGAATGTAATGCCGATAGCACCAAGCATAGCCATCAGCAGCATCAAATACAGAATATTTGCCCGGCTGGCACGCCGCTGCTGTACATAATCATCTGGAACAAAATTAATAGTTGCCATAATCGTATTCCTATCTGATTAACTTAATCCTTCTAAGCTCAGCCCGAAGGCTGTTGCCCAGTCTACCCGGCTGTTCCGCCGGTCAATAAGACACTGGGGCGTTTGGTTTATCTCAATGGCACTGGTAACATCACCTACCTGTGCAGGAATCTGCATCCGGCGAGCCAATTCAGCAAACCGGTCGCAAAGCGTGCGGCTGGCGCCGGATCCGGCCAGAAAGACCAGCCGCTCTATCCGAGCACCCGAAAAACTTTCCTCAAAATACCGAACACAGGCATCCAGTTCTGACAGCAAACGCTGCAGCATCTGGGTCTGCTCAAGCTGGGCATATCCGATTGAAATAGCACGGGCAAACAGCAGATTTGCCCCGCGGGTTATGACCACATTGCTATGGGAAGTGCCGACGGTCAGCAACAGCGCGATAACATTCTGCTCGTTGCTGCGGCGGCAGAAAAACTTGGAAAAGCTTGTAATCATGGCCGTCGGCCAGATACCGATTTTGCTGACTTCCAGTCCGGCGGCTTCGTAAATCGCAAGATGACGATTCACTGCTTCACGGTTAACTGCTATAGTCAAGATATCTGCGCTGTCCGAAGGGGCTCTCTCGGTCGGCTCGGCCACTATATACTGAAACAGAGCATCATTAACCGGAAACGGCAGACGCTTCTGGAGTTTAGGCGGTATTACTTCATCGAGCCGATCCACGGTCGTACGCGGCACCTTCACCGGATCGATAAACAAATCATCCGTCGGCAATGCTGTGATAACCTCTTTGCCTTTGAACTGCCCTTCTCGCATGAGGGAGCGAACAGTATCTACTGCCCAGTGCTGCCAGGCGGGACTGCGAAACTCAATGTCGGCAGGGACAGCACGCAAAGTGGCACTGTGCAGATAGAGTCCGTTTCCATTCCTGCCAATCTGCACCATCCGCAAATAGCCACTGCCCATATCGACGCCGATGGGGCAGGTTTTTTTGCTGTTAAATCCTAATACCATACATATCCTTAAACTTACAAATCGGGCTGGTTTGGAATTATCTGCCCAATTGTCTCAGAAAAATACACCTTAAACAGTTTGGTTTCTTCTGGTGTGTCGTCCATATTGGCGGCAGGGTTAACCAGCCAAATTCTGACAATCGCTGGGATTTGACGGCAAATACCCAATAAAATCTAAGAAACAACCCCGGAGCGGTCAAAAAGATAGGTTGAATTCTTAATCAAAAATCTACGCCCGATAATATTATTGCTGATAAGACAGGGCTACAAATATTGAAAAAAGCCGATTAATTTTGAGCTTTCAAAAAAAGGATAATTTGGACAATTTTGTGCTGATAAAATCTATTCAGATATACACCAAGATACTTCGAAGTGTCCGATAAATAAAATTGATGTACCCGCCTTTATTAGAGCATTCTGCTCCCTCAGGCACCTGCCGCAGGCCCGTTATTCTATGTTTCGAGTGTTGAATGTTTCGAGATAACTTATTCGCGGGCCAGTTCGATATGGTATGAAAAGTGCTTGTCATCACGGTTGGGATAATCCTGTCGGTAGTGAACTCCGCGGGATTCCTGACGCTTATAGGCAGCATGGGCCATCAGCAACGCCACTGTCAGCATATTCTGACATTCCCAACCAAACGGCTCGCTGAAAACCTTGTCCATTACATAACGCTGCCAGAACTGGATAATTTCCATCGCCTCTTGCAGCGGTGTTGCACTCCGGGTGATGCCGACATTGCGCCACATCAAAGCCCGCAACGAATTCCGGACATCATCGGTATCCAATCGGCTCCGGTCGGACGGCGGTACATCAAACTGCATCCGGCGATAACCTACTGTGCCGGCTTTTGCCAGCAGTTCCACAGCAGATTGACCAGCAATGCGTCCAAAGACCAGCCCTTCGAGCAGGGAATTGCTCCCGAGGCGGTTGGCGCCGTGTAGGCCGGTCGAGGCAGCTTCGCCGCAGGCAAACAGCCGGGGAATGCTGGTGGCTGCCGAAATGTCAGCTTTCAGGCCGCCAATCATATAATGGGCACTGGGGCGAACAGGAATCAGGTCGGTTGATACATCGATATCGAAACTTTCACACAGTTCACTGATAAGCGGAAAACGCTTTTTGAAATGGGCTTTATCGAAGTGGCGAATATCCAGATAAACATGTGTTGCCTGTGTTTTAAGCATCCGGTCAAGAATAGCCCGGCTGACAACGTCACGCGGCGCCAGCTCTCCTCTGGGATCATATTCCTTCATAAATGGTTCATGGTTAATGTCGCGCAGAATAGCCCCCTCGCCGCGGAGCGTTTCGGTGACCAAGGCCCGTGAGGCACCGGCAATATAGAGGGTCGTCGGATGAAACTGCATAAACTCCATATCCCGCAAAACAGCCCCTGCCCGCCAAGCCATTGCCAGACCGTCAGCGGTAGCACATTCCGGATTGGTGGTTTCACGGTAAAGCCGACCTGCGCCGCCGGTAGCCAGAATCGTGGCACCGGCCCAGATAATCTGCAGGGACCCGCTGGGGCGGCGTCCGATGACACCGACGCACTGGCCATCTTCGCTGGTCAGCAGATCTATTGTGAAAAAATGCTCCATAACATTAATTGTCGGGCTTTGCTGGACACGTGCGATAAGGGTTTCGGCAATGCCGCGGCCTGTAGAATCGCCATGGGAATGAGCAATACGGGCATGGCTGTGGCCCCCTTCCAGCGAGATATCAATTTCGCCGTCCACCAAATCAAAGGCTGTTCCCCAGTCAGCCAGCTGGCGTACCAAGCCCGGACCTTCCCGGACAACCCGTTCTATAACAGGTTTGTCCCCCAGCCCGCATCCTGTGCGGAGGGTATCTTCAATGTGAGCCTCAAAACTGTCCTCAACCTCGTCCAGCACCGATGCAATGCCGCCTTGGGCATTCCACGTGTTGGTGTCAGAGAAGGTGCCTTTGCAGACCAGCGTTACATTGCAGTGCGGGGCTGCTTCCAGCGCAGCGCGCAGTCCCGCAATGCCGGCTCCAATAACTAAACAGTCGGTAAACAACTGCTGTGTGGAAGCGGTGTTTATCGGTACCAAATACCGTCGAATATCGGCTTGTCGTGTCGGCATTCTTGCAGTCCTATGCCCGGCTTAATGCGTTCCAGTCGCATAAACTCAAAGTATCAATAATCAGCGGGCTCAGCTTGCCGTTTTCGACGCTGGAATCCTCATCAAACGGCACCACTGCCAGCAGATTTACCCTGCTGATACTGCAGATAACATCCGGGGCTGTTTCCTCAGCAGTATCGGCTCGGGCGGCATTATACCCGCTGATAACCAATCCTGCAACAGGCAGGCCGGCATTTCGGGCTGCCTGAATCGTCAATAAGCTGTGATTGATGGTACCCAGATTTGGCCGGGCAGCAATAACAGCCGGAAGGTCAAACTCTACAGCTAAATCCAGAACTGTTTCAGTCGGGGTCATCGGCACCAGAATTCCCCCGATGCCTTCAACCAGTACAATATCACAGGTATCACACAGATACTTATAAGCCGCTGCAATAGCATCAAAATCAATTGGTCTGCCTTCTATTTCAGCACAGACCAGCGGTGCAGCAGGCGTTTTGTACGTCACCGGCGTAATGACGCTCAAGGGGTAATCCGCATCGGCACATAGAGCCAGAAACTCGGCATCAGTGCTGACCAGCCCCTCGCGGCTAGGCCGGCAGCCGGTGGCAATGGGCTTGAAAACTCCGACTTTAAGGCCCTGCCGGCGCAGAACAGCTGCTATGGCACCCGTTATCAAGGTCTTGCCCACGCCGGTATCTGTGCCGGTGATAAATAAACCATTCTTTTTGGGCAGTTTTAACTCAAGCATACTCATTCCAATTTATGATTGAATATCAAATTGCACTATGTCGACTCAGTTAGATACAGATTTCCTTTTCTCATCCGGCAGCCATACCTCCATTCTGGCGGTATTTCCTCTGTTATCCTGACAATAAAACGGAATTGCTGTCAATGTAACGTTTTGAGCTTGTCCGTTTGGCCCAATACTGAATGCCTCCGCTTTGATACAATTCACTCCGCCCAAAAAATCTGGATTGTATTCCAAAACCAATGGGCTGCCTGTTTTCAGAGAAATGGTGTCTATTGCCGGATTATCCTGTTGTTCGATACAGTAAACAAGCGGGCCAGATTGGATCGCCAGCCGCCCCCTGCAGGCCTTCACCTCCGGATGGGCATAGATACGACGGGGCTGCACCGGAAGCTCCAGAATGACTTCATCTCCTTTGTTCCATGCCCGTTTGATAACGGCATAGCCCCGACTTATTTCCGATGCAGATATACTTTGGCCGTTTACGCGTAATTCAAACTGTGAGGCCAAATCCGAGGTGTAGAGTCCAAACGGATTTTCCTGTCCCCTTGCCCATCCCGGTATGCGTACAAATAATGCAAATTCTGTCTGTGCTTGGGTATCCAGCACAATTTTCACGTTACCTTTCCAAGGGTATTCGGTTTGTTGCACAATTTTCACAGATTGATTTTCCAGCGGAATTACAGCTTTGCTGCCGATAAACAGATTCACATAGATTTCCTGACTGTCATAGGCATAAATATAACCTCCCAGCCCCGAGACGAATTTTAAAAACATCGGGGGACAACACGGGCAGTCATGCCACTGCCAGCGCCTGTGTCCGTTGGCCGATAGCGGATTTTGATAATAATAACGGGTACCGTCGAGAGAAACACCATTAATCACATTGTTGTACAAGGTGCGTTCCAGCTGGTCGATATATCGGGCATCCGCAAACAGCAGATTCATATTGAAATGAAAAAAACCAGCCCCGACTGCTGCACAGGTTTCCAGATACGCATCATTGGGAAGGGTATAATCCGGGCCGAATTTCTCTTCATGTGCGAACGCCCCCACGCCGCCGGTGATGTGCATCCGCTTTCCGACCATATTTTCCCATAGGCGAACCGCCGCATCCGCATAGGCGGTTTTGCCATTAACAGCCGCGGCGGCACTTAAACCCGTGCATAACAGCGTGGCACGGACAGCATGCCCTTCCATTGTTTCCTGCTGGAAAACAGGTTTGTGGTCTTGTGCGTACTCTCCCCAGCTGGGTCTGCCGCTGCCATACTTCTGCTGGCGTATCCATTCTTCGCATCCACGGCCGTTACGATCCCACATTTCAGAGGCCGGCTGGCCGCAATGACGGCCGCGCATTTCAATCCAGAATTCAGCAAGATGAAGATAAGCCGCTTCATCCACAGGAACATTCAGCCTCTCTTTCAGAGAAGGGCTTTCCTGAAACAGCACATACAGCTTCATCATCGCCTCTTCTGCCAGTGAATGCGCAGGAACGATATTTTTTTTCGGCTCCGGCCCGATGATTTGGGTCATATAGTTGGCCAGCTTTACAGCAGCTCTAAGCAAATCGATCTTGCCTGTTGCACGATAATAATGAATTCCGGCTTCTGCCAGCGCGCCGGCATTGTAAACATCATGCTGCCACCGCAAAAAACCGCCATTCAATCCCCAGCGATGATCGGGCTCATCCAGCTGGGTGTATGTCATAACATAGCCGTCGGGATCTGCCGCCTGTGCAGCAGCAATCCGCTGAATATATCCATCAATTCGGGCTTCAAGTTCTTTATCCGGATAGGCAACCAAAAAATCGGATGCTCCGCGAATGGTTTCATAGACAAGCACGTCAAACCAAGGCGGTCCTTCATGTTTTGGCTCTAACTTGCCGGCAATCCGGTCGAAATTACGAAAAGCCCCAGCTGCTTCAAATTTATCCAGCACATTCTTTAATGTTATCGAATTCCAGATGTTGAGCTTCGGGCTCCAGAACGCATCTTCTATCCGGACAGATCCCGCAGGGACAGGTTTGAGAAGATGAATTTCCTCTGCAGAAAGCAGACCTACGGCAACGAGAAAACTTATCACATACGCCAATTGCTTATACAGCATTTTTTCTCTCACACTAAGTTAAAAAGAGGGGAATCAGGCGTTTTTCAGCTTGGTTCTGATATTTTTTCTGGACAATTGACCTCTGTTGTGTTATATTTTTAGATTAGTAAAAATCAGAACAATGTCAAACGAAAAGTTTGTCTATTCCGCTCAAATAAACAGACGATATGAAGCAGTATGTAACTATCATCACATTGGGCATCGTCTTATGGGCAGCCCCGCTATTGGAAGCAATGGATAATCCGTTCAGTTATGAAGACGGCATCAACGACTGCGATGTCATCAAATATAACGGCGAATATTACATCACAGGCAACTGGCTGGGCGGCGATATGTTCCGCTCGCGCAATCTGACCGACTGGGGGGAACGAATCCATATCTTCTCGTGGAACAATACTTGGCACGTCCAGAGAAATGCCAATCGTGATATGGATATTCACGGCACCCATATTGCCTATGACAATGGACAGTTCCATTTATATGCCCATCTGGATACACCTGCCGGCAATCTGCTCGGAATTGTTCATGCCGTCAGCAATCAAGTGACGGGACCTTATACGGAACCTGTTGATGCACCGTTTGCGACTGATACTATTGATGTCAAAACATTCCGCGATGAAGATGGTTCCCTTCATTTTTACAGCACCCGATTCGGCGGCGTCAGCGCCAACCACAACGATTACCGCAGCATGCAGGATTACAGCACGTTTACCAGCGGCTATAAGACATTAATCTGGCCTACCGGAGGCTGGGAAATTCATCCTGAACTGCCGGAATTCAGCTATGGTCCGACCATTAATGAAGGACCTTTCGTATTTAAGTACCGCGGCAAATACTACATGCTGTATAATGCCAACCATACCGGCGATACATCCTATGCCATCGGCTGCGCAATGGCTGACACAGCCAGCAGTTTCAGCAATGCCGGCAAACTTCCGAGTCCGGTTCTCGGAAAAACGCTATATACCATCGGTTCGAGTAGTTTTACCATCTATACGCTGGGACAACCTTGGGTGGTTGATGGTCTCAACGGATTTGAAAAATGGATCGGCTACTTTGCAATTGACGAGAATGAACGCTATGAAGGCCGCACGCAGCGGATTGATCGAATCCATTTTCTTGACCGAACATTGTATATTGACGGTCCAACCAACCGGTACACCCCGGGCTATCACCCCGGACCGGCCGAACCCCAGCTTCGCAGTCTTTTCTATCTGCCGGATGGCCCAATGCCGTCCACCGACTGGATACAAACTTCACCCAATAACAACCCCGGACTCTGGCAAATCAGCAGCGGACAAGCTCTTCAAAGCAGCCAATCTTGTTTCAGCTTTAATCTTGTCAACCGCGACGCGGCAACTTGTTATCTTTTTGAAGCCAATGTGACAATGCCGCAGCCACGCGACAGCGAAGATAAAGCCGGCGTGGTGGCCTACTATAAAAACTCGACCAACTGGGTAATCATCGGTCTGGACCGAAGTCTGGGCTACGGAGCCGACAATTGGTACTGCCATATCCGTACAGATGCATATAACGGTGTCGTTGCCGCCGGCGGATTCGGGGGCCGCCTCAACTACGGCGTTTATCATAAAATACGCGTCGAGCGAAACAGCACGCTTTTCAGGGTCTGGATTGACGATATGCTGCCGCCGGGCTTTTCGAATATTCAAACATCCATCACTGACGCCGGCGTGCCGGGCCTTTACTCTGATCATGCGGCCGCACTATTTGACGGCATTATCTATACAATCGGCTGGGATGAGTACGGCAGCAACATTACCGGCTGGGGCAACGGCCTTAACGGCAGCAGGCAAATCGGCACCTGGACAGTTGGTGCCGACGGCATTGCCGTAACAGGCGGCGGAACTATCTATAAAGGCGATCTTATGGAAGCGTATGAGTTTTCCACGCATCTGTATAAAACCGGCATTGCCGAGAATCGGATGGGTATTTATGCTGCCGCAATCGATGCGAATAACTTTCTCCGGGCCTATTTCGATCTGCCTGCTGACACATTCGTTGTGGACGGAAAACAAAACGGACAGCATCTAAGCCCGCAAATCATAAATATTCCCAATCAGCAGGATTATAATCTGCGAGCTGTGAAGCTGCCCGATCGAGTGATATTTTTTGTCGACGGACGAGAAGTCTTAAGCCGCTCTATCTGTTTTCCTGCATCCCAGACAGCGCTGTTTGCAGACAATATGAGTGCCCGCTTCAACGGGATTCTTGCTTACCGCATCGAAGCAGAAACGCTGCCGTCTTCATGGAAGCATACGGATGTAGGCTCTGTCGGTTTTAAAGGCAGTGCAAGCTATAATGAAGGAACTTTTACTGTAAACGGTTCCGGCAGCGATATCTGGCTTATACAGGATGGTTTTCATTTTGTCTATCAGGATCTTTACGGTGACGGGGAAATCATTGCGAGGGTGGTTTCCAATGACATCACAGACTGGTGGAATAAAGCCGCAGTTATGATTCGGGACGGTCTTAACAGCAGTGCAGGCATGGCGCTGGTAACGCTTTGCGGTGGGGGAAATCTGCAGTTTCTCTGGCGCACAGGTCCCGGAGTTAATGCCCAAGGCATCGATGCTCCCAATCCTCCCTATCCGCAGGGTGTCTGGCTTCGGCTTAAACGGACCGGCCGACAGTACGACGGCTATTATTCTTATAATGGGTCAAACTGGACATTGATCGGCTCCCGTACACTTAATTTCAGCAGTCATCTCCAGATTGGACTGGCGGTAACCGCACATCATAACAACCGGCTGAACGGAGCCGTATTTGATAATGTTGCTATTGGCGGATGTACGCCCGGTGAATACCAAACTGACCTGAATCGGGATTGCACCATCGATATAAGCGATCTACTGGTGCTGGCCGGACAATGGCTGGACACAGTCTCAGCAGGCACGTCTGCAGATTTGGACGGCAATTTGAAAATCACCCTTGGCGATTATGCGATTTTAGCAAGCGACTGGCTGATTGATTACAGATATTAAACAGCATCTGTCTTTCGATTCTGCTGTTTTCTGCTGTATTTTTAAAAACTTTTACCAGCAGTTCTGCTGAAAATCACCTGCTTTTCAAAATATCTTTATTCGTCTGGCGGATTAGCGTGTATGAATGGTTATCTTTTCCCGGTCAAGCCCTTCGGCTTGAGCGTGCAGCACAATATCTCCAGCGCCGCCTCTGGGTCGAAGGATAGCCAAACACCGCCCCTGAAATGTTTTGCGCTGCGGGCTTTTAAAACTTGCCGGTTCATTTGGAACTCCACTTCCCTGTGCAGCAAGCTCCCCTGCACCCATAACAGAAAAGTGAACAAGAACCTCCGCATCCGGGACACGCTGGCCGTCTGCGTCAACCACTTCAACGGTTACATAGGCAAGGTCACTGCGGCTGGCACGGATAGATGTCCGGTCAGCTGTCAGCCGCAATTTTTTCGGGGGGCCGGCGGTTTTAAGCGTCGCTTTTGCTGCAACTTTTCCGCTGATTAATCCCAGAGCACACAATTCGCCGGGAGCGTACGGCACACGGAATTGGGCTGTCAATGTTGGAGAAACAGGCCGCTGGCCGACTACTTTTCCATTGAGCTCGAGCCGGACCGTTTCGCAGCGTGAATAAACCGTTATTTGCAGAGGTCTTCCTTCCTGTCCCGGCCAGTTCCAGCTTTGCAATTCATCCGGCCAAGCCCACCAGCTGAGTTTTTCAGCCAGTCCAGGCGGGATAGGTCTGTGCACAAATATTTCTATCGGACTGCGACGCCACACTACATCTCGATAGAACGATTGCGGCTTCTTGAATCCGCAAATGTCCAAATCCCCGCACCAGGCATTGAACCACGGCCATGACATAAAAAAACTCTCCGGCTGGCTGCTCAGCACCGCATGAGCAAGACCTGCCTCGCCCAGATAATCCATCCCCGACCAGACAAAATCACCGATTACATAGGGATGCTCCTCGACAAGCGACCAGTAAAGGAGGGCCTCTTTCGGGAATGATTCTGAGCCGTACATTACCCGCTGGGGATAACGAACATGGTCTGATTCATATTTATCCGGCAAATAATTGTAGCCGGCGACATCCAGATGCTTGAAGGCAAGCCCGGAAAGCTCATCCCAGCTGCGGGCAACTTTGCCCCAATCTGAACAGATCGCCTGGGTCACAGGCCGGGTTGTATCGTGCAGTAAAACCGCTTGACGCAGGCGCTTGGCCGTTTCCTCATCGCGGAATTGCTCAGGGATTTCGTTGCCAATTGACCACATAATAACCGAGGGATGATTGCGGTCCCGCCGGACCATCGAGGCGATATCCTGCTGATGCCAGTCGCTGAAAAAACGCTGATACCCTTCGGTTCTATTCTCTTTGGCTTCATTCCATTGATCGAATGCCTCAACAATCACCAGCATGCCCAGCCGGTCGCATGCTTCCAGAAAGGCAGAAGAAGGCGGATTATGGCTGCAGCGAACAGCATTAAAGCCGTTGGCCTTCATTAATTCAACACGCCGTTCTTCTGCGCGGTCGATGGCCGCCGCCCCGAGCGGCCCATTGTCATGATGCAGATTGGCACCCTTGAGAAGAACTGTCCGGCCGTTCAGCCGAAAGCCATTGTGGGCGTCAAATTCAATCGTTCGAATGCCAAACGGGACAACAACGGCATCGGAAATCTTACCGGCAGTGACCACTTCAATTTTTGCAGTGTACAGATTCGGGGTCTCCGGCGACCAGAGGCGGGGGGATGGCACGTCAATACATATCTCCGCGGAATGTGTTTGGACGGCCGACAGGCTCAGCGCTGTTTCTACGCGGCCTGCCAAACGGCCATCTGCATCCTGCAGCTCTGTTCGCACAACCGCCTGTGTCGGGACAGCGGCAGCATTGTACACCTCAACCGCTGCTTTTACCAACGCTTTGTCTGCGGATACCTCAGGCGTTGTAATAAATACACCCCCCGTCGGCACATGAATCAACTCGTTAATCAGGAGCTGCACATGGCGGTAAATGCCTGATCCGGAATACCAGCGGCTGTTTTTGCCTTCATTGCGGACCCGAACAGCCAGCACATTGTCCTGCCCAGGGGCGTTCAGACAGCGCGTCAGATCGAACTCAAAACTCGTATAGCCGTGCGGATGCCCGCCGAGCCTTCGGCCGTTGAGCCAGACTTCGGCGTTCATATAAACACCATCAAAAAGCACAGAAACCTGTTTGTTCGGCTGCTCGACTGTAAAATGCTTGCGATACCAGCCGATGCCGCCGACAGTATAGCCGGTAAAATGACCGCCGGCACTGAGAACCGGATCAAAAGGACCGATGCGAACAGATTTGGAACCCGCCTGATAGATACCGCCGCTGCCGCTGCCGTCAAACACCCGAACCGCTACGACATCGGTGCCGTCGCCGCGCACCAATAACGCTGGAACGCGGTAGCGCCGCTGGATTGTCCAGGCGGTCTGATAATTGGGCGGAAAGGAGCCTGTACCGCCGATCCGCCAGCCGTTGAACCATACTTCATCGACATCATCAATACAGCCCAGCAGCAGGTCAAAATCCTTCCCTTTGCAATTATCAGGAATTTCCAGATGCCGGCGGAACCAGCCGAAAACATTGTCGGCGGTATGATCCGAATGATGTTCCCATGTATCGGGAAGCAAAACCGACTGCCAATCGCTGTCGTTCAGCTGTCGGGCTTTCCAATCTGCATCATCTCCTTTGCGAAAACGCCATAGGCCGGTGACAGCTTCCAATTCTGGAATAGATCCGTCTGCAGGCGGCAGATCCTCGATACTCCAATCATGGGGCAGATCCAGAACTGGCCAAGATGTATCATCATAGTCCGGCTGCTGTGCTCCGGCCGCATCGCCGCGAAAGAAACGCCAGTCTGAATCGAACGGCCGGTCTTGGAAACTGCTTTCAACTTTTTGCGTACTTTCATCCGGTCCCCAGGATTCCGAAGAAAGGAATACGCCGCACGCAGCCAGCACAACAACAAGTATTCCCAATAATGCAATCTGCCAAAAACAGTTCTTTTTCATAACGGCCTTTATTCATTTTCTCACAGCCAAGCTGCATTTAAAACTTATCGTCAGCGGATAGCAAATCAGACATTTTTATCCGGCTGCGATTTTCGGCAGCTCATTTATCAGCGTATCTTCGATAATGTGTAGCAGCGTGTCCAGCGTTTGGACATCTATCCCCACCGGCGGCATCAGAACAATCACATCGCCCAGCGGGCGCATCATAGCCCCCTTGGGACGCATAGCAGAACAGACTTTGGCACCAAGCCGCAGCGGGTACGGGAATGGTTCTTTGGTATTCTTATCCTTTACCAGCTCAATGCCGGCCATCATCCCGCATTGTCGAACATCGCCTACATAAGGCAGTATTGCAGCCCGTTGGAGAAAACGGGAAATAAGCGTAATCTTTTCCGGCAGCGTCTCCAAAATACGGTGTTCTTCAAACAACTCCAGCGAAGCCAGCGCTGCTGCGCAGCCCAGCGCGTTGCCCGTATAGGTATGGCCGTGATAAAAGGTTTTGCAAATGTCGCCGCATACACAGAAAGCATCAAAGATTTTTTGCGTTGTCAGCGTTGCTGCCAGCGGCAGATAGCCGGCACTGATGCCTTTGGCAATACACATCAGGTCAGGATGCACATCCTCCTGCTCGCAGGCAAACATTCTGCCCGTTCGGCCGAATCCGGTAGCCACTTCATCGGCAATCAGAAGGGTATCGTATTTTCTGGCTAGTGTTTCGGCGCCTTTTAAGAAGCCTTTGGGGTGCACAAGGATGCCCGCAGCCCCCTGCACCAGCGGCTCAACAACAATGGCTGCGATTCGGCCGGCGTGTTCTTTGAGAAGAAACTCCATTTTTTCTAAGCTGGATGCGACACATTGTTCAGCTGTGCCGTCAAAACGGTACGGATGGGGGCTGGGGACATAGTATGTTTCAAACAGCAACGATTTGAAAATGCCGTGAAACAGCTCAATCCCGCCGATGCTGACAGAACCGACCGTATCGCCGTGGTAGGCTTCTTCGAGGGCGATGAATTTCGTTCGGCCCTTCTGACCGATATTCTGCCAGAACTGATAGGCAATTTTGACGGCGATTTCAACGGCCGTCGCACCGCTGTCGGAGTAAAAAACCTTCGTCAGTCCTTTGGGGGCAATCTGTATCAGCTTTTCGGCTAATTCAATAGATGCCGTCTGCCCAAGCCCAAGCAGCGTGCTGTGGGCAATTTTGTCTAATTGGGAACGGATGGCATCATCAATTTTTCGGACACGGTGTCCGTGCACATTGCACCATAGGGAGCTTACGCCGTCAATATAGCGGCGGCCCTCGGTATCAATCAGATAAAAACCCTCGCCGGATTCGATGATTACCGGCTCACAGGCAAGCCAATCGGCCATCTGTGTAAACGGATGCCACAGATAGCGTTTGTCCAGTTCTATAAGCTGTTTCGTTCTGTTGTTCACAAAATACCATTATGTCAAAAATCCGCAACTCGTCAAGAATAAGAGCCGATAAGTGCTTGCAGATTCAGCGGCTTAATTTTAAACTGGTTTTGCAGAGCAACTATTTTTATCGGAGCAAAACAATGTCTATCGAAAAGATATGCTTGTTCTTTTTTCTTGCCGCCTCCCCGCTTTGGGCTGGATATTCGCTGTTCGTCAGTCCCACCGGAGATGATACCGCAGCCGGTACAAGTCCTGAAAATCCCATAAAAACCCTTCAGAAGTCTATCGATCTGGCAAGGCAAATTAAAAACCAGCCCGTAATAGTTTACCTCAAAGGCGGTGATTACGAAGTCACAAAACCGCTGACTTTCGGTATGGACGATTCCCGAACTGCCGACAATCCGCTGACCTTCAAGCCCTTTGAAAACGAAAAGCCCATTGTCTTCGGAGGCCGGCGTATCCGCAACTGGCAAAAACAGCCCTCTGGTATTTGGACTGCGCAAATTGATGAAGTTAAAAACGGTCAATGGTATTTTTCGCAGTTATTCATCAATGGGCAGCGGCGCCGCCGTGCCCGCATCCCAAACGAAGGATTTTTGCGCGTAGCCGGTTTTCCCGACGGCGGACGAGATGTGCATTACCACACAGACTGCCAGCGGTTCGAATACAAGCCCGGCGATATTGATCCAAACTGGGTAAATATGGAAGATGTCGAGGTTATTGTATATCATTTCTGGACAGATTCGCACCTGCCGATTGCTTCCATTGATCCCAACACACACATAGTAACCTTCAAGCATAAAGCCGGCAAAATCTTTACAGATGACTTTACCAGCACTGGGGCGCGCTATATTGTCGAGAATGTCTATGAAGGGCTTGATGCCCCGGGAGAATGGTATTTAGACCGCAAAACAGGTGTCCTATCCTGCATTCCCATGCCCGGGGAGGATATAGCCGAAGCGATTGCGCCGGTTGCACCAGAGCTTGTGCGAATAGAAGGAAGTCCCAGTGATATGCGGTATAGTGAGCATATCCGTTTTGAAGGAATTGAGTTTGCGTATACCCATTGGCTCTTGCCTCCGGGCAACAGCAATGATGCACAGGGAGCTTCCAGTGTGCCGGCTGCCATCACGCTGACGGGCTGCCGGTCTATCTGTTTTGACCGCTGCACCGTGCGTGATCTCGGCACATTCGCTTTTGATATTGGCGCCGGCTGCCGCGAAATCACCATCAGCCGATGTACGCTGAAGAATCTCGGCGGCGGGGGCATTCGCATCAGCGGCGGCAGCTTCAGCAGTCCGCCGCTGCTCCGGACCGGCCGTAATGTCATAGCGGATAATCACATTGGACCCTATGGCGAGGTATATCCTTCAGCTGTCGGCGTACTGCTGATGCATACCTTCGGCAACACCATCTGTCACAATGAGATTCATCACGGCTGGTACACGGGCGTTTCGGTCGGGTGGGAATGGGGCTATCAGCCAAGCATCAGCAGAGATAATATCATCGAATACAACCATATTCATCATATTGGACAGGGGCTGCTGTCAGATATGGGAGCGATTTACACATTGGGCGTATCCCCGGGTACAATCATCCGCAACAACTTGATTCACGATATTGATTCCAACCACTACGGCGGCTGGGGTATTTACAACGACGAAGGATCCAGCCATATTCTGGTAGAAAACAATATCGTTTATAACACCAAATTTGCCGGCTATAACATCCACTACGCCAAGGAAATCATCGTACGCAATAACATCTTTGCATACGGACGGTTTCAGCAGCTCAGCCGCGGCCGTATGGAGCCGCATCGCAGCTGCTTTTTTGAAAATAATATTGTGTATTTTACCGAAGGTGCCCTGCTGGACGGCAATTGGAAAGATGCATCCTATGTATTCTATTACAATCCTAATGAACCCAAAGGCAGAGAAACATTAAGCACTTTTGAGATCGATTGGAACTTGTATTACAATCCTGCTTTGCCGCTGGAAAAGGTTTCCTTCAACGGCCAGACCTTTGCCGACTGGCAAAAACGCGGGAAAGACAGGCACTCCCTTTATGCTGACCCGCTGTTTGTCAATCCGGACAGTTTTGACTTTCGTCTCAAACAAGATTCGCCGGCGATGAAGCTGGGCTTTGTACCGATTGATACTTCAACTGTCGGCCCGCGTCCCTGAAAGGCCATTACGAATACAGACTGCCTATTTGACAGGGCACAGTTCCATTGGGTCGCCGAAAAATTTCTCGACGGCCAGACCTTCCAGAAGGAATTTCTGGAGATTTTCTGCTCTATCGGTCAGCACCACTCGGTCATCTTCAACCACCTCATGTTTGATAAGCTGCGGCTTTTCTTTAAGCAGCTTGCCGACTTCATCCGGATTCATCGCCGCCAGTTTAAACGACTCAGCTGTCTTTTCGACTTTGAAAAACAGATGCACAGGCAGTATATGCAGCTTTAGCCACTCGCCGGCTTCAAGCTCTGCATCCGTAGCGGGGTAAAAGTCGAAAAAACGCTTTCCGCTAACTTCAACCAGACGAGCAATCAGCTTGCTTTGTCTGCCTTCCTTTTCGCTGATTGTGAGAGTATAGGACTTTTCTTGAGGATTGCCGACAAATACCCATGTGGACTCATCTTGTTTGTATGTGCCGGCTATGGTATCATCGAAAATCAGCGTTTTATCTGTCCACAATTGATGCAGCGAAGGAACACAGCCGGCTAGAATCCCTAATAAACTCGCGGAAAGAAGCAGATATGACGTTTTCATAGCATTTCTCCCTAAACTATCCAGCAAACGCCATTTCAGATAACAAGAACCTACCACATTTCTTCTATTATATTATGCTCTGGGGGCTTTGGGACAAAAAAAATCAGGATACTTTTGCAGGCATTTGCTTGGCCCGCGCAATCCAATCAGGATTTTCAAAAAATTCTTTCAGATCCAAATATTCTTTTTTAACCGCAGCAAACAGTTCCCCGACATTGTCTAATTTTTTCTCAGCAGCAGCTTTTTCCAGCCGCCAAGCCTTTTTAGCAAGGGCAATAGCCCCCATATTGGATGCCGATCCTTTTAACGCATGTGCATAGAGTTCAATCTGCTCGGGACTTATGCTTGCAACAGCACTTTTGAGTGAAAGCATCAAGGTCAAGCTGTTCTTGAGAAAAGCACCAGCAAACTCCTCAATGATGGATTCATCACCAATCCGCCCGTAGACGTCGTCCCAGTTCAGCGGACATTTAGCATCATCTATTGTATCTTCATTATAACTCATAAGTTCTCGTCTTCTGCTTTATCGGACATTTTTCATATAAAATAAAGTGGCCATTTATATTTCGACCAAATCAGGGTAAAACATTATTGGCCTGAGGAGATTTTCATTGCATCTTAAATTAAATAAGCACAATATAAATTTCTGTTATGGTCAGTTTTGATGAAAAAAACCGCTATGAAATGGCACGACGAGCAATGGTCGATTCAGACTTGCGGGGTCGGGATATAAACGACAGCCGTGTACTGAAGGTTATGGCCGAAATACCCCGCGAGGCCTTTGTACCTGCAAAATATGTAGGCCAGAGCTATGCGGACTATCCTTTGCCTATCGGAATGGGGCAGACCATCAGTCAACCTTATATGGTGGCTCTGATGACCCAGTGTCTTGAACTTTCTGGAACCGAAGAGGTCTTGGAAATCGGAACCGGCAGCGGCTATCAGACAGCAATTCTGTCAAAGCTGGCCGCTCGGGTTTATACCATTGAGCGATTCTGCGAACTGGCTCAATCGGCTCAAACTGTATTATCCAATCTTGGCCTAACTAATATTGAATATTATATCGGTGACGGCAGCACCGGCTGGCCCGAGCCTCGGCATTTTGATCGCATTATCGTTACTGCAGGCGTCCCCGAAGTCCCGCCCCCGCTGATTGATCAGCTCAAAGATGGCGGTCTGCTGACAGCCCCTATTGGCGGACAGTGGTCTCAGGAACTTATTGTGGGCCGAAAGCAGAATAACCAGCTGACTACTCGTACGGTGTGCGGCTGCCGATTTGTTCCGCTGATAGGCAGATACGGCTATTCCGAACCAAAAGAAATGAGATAAAAGAAGATAGCCAATTACCATATAAAAATTTTTGTGATCATTGTTGAAACTTCTCAGAGATTTCAACTGCTGAAATGCCGGTTAAATTCTGACAAATATGGATAGAGATATATTGTAAACATAATAAGATTGTACCAATACTGCTTATATAGCCGAAAATTCCATTGAAACCGAAAAAAACTGCCATAATGGGTCCGAACCATCTGTTGCAGCTGAAATTAGCTTATTGCCTGCCGAGACTTTGGATGTTATAATTTGACCTTCTAATTTAAACAAGACCTTTGAGGTGCAGAACAATGACATTAGATGTCACTGAACAAGTCAAACTGCTCAAACGCGGTACGGTAGAAGTGTATCGTGAGGATGAACTGGCTCAGCGCTTAGCAGAAGCAGCCAAAGAAGGCCGGCAGCTTCGGGCAAAACTGGGGATGGACCCAACGGCGCCGGACATTCATCTGGGGCACACGGTAGTACTTCGTAAGCTAAGGCAATTTCAGGACTTAGGGCATAAAGCCGTATTGATTATCGGCGATTACACCGCCCGCATCGGCGATCCTACTGGGCAAAACGCAACCCGGCCGATGCTGTCTCCTGAACAGATTGAGCAAAACGCAACAACCTATTTCCAGCAGGCCGGCAAGATTCTGGATATGTCCCCTGACAAGGTTGAAGTGAGGTTCAACAGCGAATGGCTGGCCGATTTACGGTTGGCGGACATCATCAAGCTGACAGCATCCATGACGGTGGCTCGTATGCTGGAGCGGGACACTTTCGAGATTCGCTATAAAAAAGGGGATCCCATCGGCATTCACGAATTTCTCTATCCCCTGATGCAGGGATATGATTCGGTAGCAATCAAAAGCGATGTCGAATTAGGAGGCACCGACCAGACCTATAATAATCTGGTAGGTCGGGACTTGCAGAAGCTTGATGGTCAGAAGCCGCAGATCGTTATTACAATGCCGATTCTGGTCGGTCTGGACGGCGTGCAGAAGATGAGCAAATCCAAGGGCAACTATATCGGCGTAACTGACAGCCCGGCTGATATGTTCGGCAAGACGATGAGCATTCCCGACAATCTGATGGAAAACTATTATACGCTGTTGACCGATATACCGGTTGATGAAATTAAGGTTCTTTGCGATCCTCAACAAACCCACCCGAAAGAAGCCAAGGTTAAACTGGGCAAACTGATTGTCCAGCAATTTTATGATGCTCCAACAGCTCAAAAGGCCGCTGAGGAATTTGACAAGATTTTCGCCCAAAATCAGCTTCCTGAGCAAATGCCCGAGGTGGAAATCCCGGCAGAACCAATTATGATCAGCAAACTCTTGGTGCAGTGCGGCTTAACAGCCACCGGCGGGGAAGCGAGGCGGATGTGCATTCAGGGCGGGGTGCGGATTGATGACCAGCGTTATCCCGACCCTGCCGCTGTGGTAACACCTGTCAGCGGGATGGTTGTTCAGGTCGGCAAGCGAAAATTCGCCAAATTAAAAATTAAAGAGCAGCCGATTTGACAGACAAACAATAAACTTGCAATGTCAGCAATTTGGCAGTTTGGAGAATATGATGAAATTGCCTCAATTAACTGAGCCAGATAAATATACCGGTTTTTATGCAGTGGACTTCGGTGACCATAGCGGCGTAGGATTTACGGCAGAAGAAGTAGCCGAACTGCTTGAAAGCGAGAAGTTTAGCGATATAAAGGTTTATCGCATCTGCCGTGCCTATCCAGATGGAACATTAGAATTGAAGGGCGTTCGCCGCGAAACCTTCCAGATGGAAGCGGGTATGTTCTTCTACGCCGCCGATGAAGAACAGGCAAGGATGGATTTTGACCGCTTGCTTGACTGGGCCAACCGCCAGCCGGCGCCTTGCCGTGCCAAAGTGCATCTGGCTCGTTTGGGCAATAGTTTCGTCACAGCCCTCATCTATCCGGCAGAATATGATGATGATATCAGCCGCTGGCTGCTGGATGGTCATTACCGCACATGCGGTGCAGCGGAAGGCGGTACAGGGGCAGTTAATCGATATTATCAGGCCGATTCTCAAGTGCTGGACCGGCGGCAATTATGGCCGGCATCGTCGATTGAGCATCTCCAAGGCCAAGCCCTTCTGGAAGCGGCTAAACGAGCGATAGTACGATGAAATCCGTTTGTTCAGGCAGGCATCGTCATCTGCAAAAACATTTGGGCTGGCTTGCAGGGCTTTTCCTGCAGCGGTTCGGCCGAAAACCGCCCGAAAAAAACGCCGCACACATGTATAAACAGGACTTTTCCACAAGCACACAGCGGCTGGGGCTGCGTTTTACTGACCGCCTGCGGGATGTGTTTCGCCGGCATTGGCTGCGGCTCAAATAAATTCATAATGGCGGCCTATCAGGAGTAATTTTCTTGAAATACAGAGCAGATGCCGGTAAAGTATGCTCATCTGACCATAAAATTCACCGATTGGAGCTTAGCGGTCAACCAACGGGAGAGGTGTCGGAGCGGCTGATCGAGCTGGTTTCGAAAACCAGTGTGCGCGTAAGCGTACCGCGGGTTCGAATCCCGCCCTCTCCGGTTTTTCAACATAGTTTTTGATCTATCATCAATAATCGCCGCAAAAGAAACATCAATTCTATCTTTTTTAAAATTGCACCGCTCAACAATAAGACTTTTCTGGTATTTTGTGT
>JAGPMT010000018.1 GCA_018052735.1 Phycisphaerae bacterium
TCCGGCTGATCGAGATCAACCTGGCGCGCGGCAAACCGGTTACGGCGGCCGTCTATATCAATTGGCTTTTGGACCATACGGCCTCTGGTGACCCGCGGCGGATGAATGTCATTCACAAGTTAATGGCTGGACTGGAGGTGTGCGGCCAATGAAAACGAAAAACACCTTATTTCGCCTTGTTTTACTTGGAATCTATATCCTTTTGAGTGGGACGGCCCTCGCCTGGCCCCCGCCGCCCTGCTCGCCCTGTATTACAAACTGGCCGGCGTGCGATGTGTTTTGCGGTGGCCAGCCCGCAAGTTGCTGCAATCAATCCTGTTGCTACCATACCAATTGCAAGAGTTGCGTCAATGGGGCCTGCGTCGTCTGCGGCGGCGACCCCAACCTGCTTTGCTGCGACGGCAAAACCTGTTATGACCCAAATGAAAAGCACTGTTGCGAGTATGGCGACGGTACAACCTGCAGTAATGACGAGGCCTGTTGCAACGGTATGTGTGTGCCCAAGCGCAAAGTAGCCAGTGCAACAGAGGCGCTTTTTGCATATTTTTTGGTAGAGGGAGTAGGATTACGACCGTACAATCACACAGTTCATGAAATTTATTATTCCTGTATCAACATACAAACTATTAGTTCAATCGTAGTCATGCGTTTTGGACCCGACATAAATAACATCGCTACGTGGGTTGAAAAACACAAATATTCGTGGAATGGCGACGAAACGGATTGGGTAACCATGACCATTAGCGATGGTCTGGTAGGTGAAGGTGAAGGTGCAAGAGGTTGTTCAGTTCAGATTTCTGTAACGCCAGATGGTTTGAAGGGCATCGGTAAATGCGATTCACTGCTGTGGGATTACGGTGGAGGACATGCTCCCGGAATTATAACTAACGCAGAAGTTGATTGCGCAATGCCAGAATAAGAAAAAACCTGTTAATGTTGTTAAGGAGTTATATTATGAGGCAAATTAAATTAAACTATTTTTGTATTGTTAATATCCTTTTATTCTGTATGTCTTCACTTGCAAGCCGGCTCGATCCGAATAGCGTGATTGCTTTTGTTAAAGAGAGAAAAATTACCTACAACGAAATAAAACTTGATATTAAATATGCTTCCACGCTTACGCTCGAACAGATAAAAAAACAAGAACAGAGACGTCTTTGGCGAAAAATTGATGATATTATTTTTCAAGAGGCCGTACACGATTACCACATACGTGCTACCGAATCGGAGATTGACATGCAGGTAGATGAAACTTTCGAGAAAGCTAATTTATCCGATGAACAGATACATAAAATCTGTCGCATCTCAAATGCAATTCACGATGCGCTTATTGCACTATATCAAAAACCGTCGGCCGCTCAAGAAATTTATCAAGAAAAATTAAGTTCCTTGATAAGTGAAGACGATTGGAAAACATGGCAGACATTAATCGATAGTCCGGAAAAGCTGAAACGTCTTGTTATTTGTAATGATATTAATGATTTGAAGCGAAATTCGCGTGAATCTGCTAAAAATGATGTTTTACGGGCCAAGCTGAATAAAATTATTACAAAAGATGTTAATGTTTCCGAGGAAGAAATCGTCCGTGCGTACAGGAAAAGGTACAAAGAAGCCAAAGTCCCGCCCGAATATACCGCCGTTCACAATGAGATTTACTTGGAGTTACTTGAAAATAAACGGCAGGATGTAATTTCCGATTGGAAGAAAAGTCAATACAAAAATAAAGTGAAAATAATTAACGATGAATTTAAAGAATCATAGCCGGGCAGCGCGGGCAATCTTTTGTAGCGGTTTTTTCCGTGTCCATCTGTGTACGTCCGTGTTTGTCCATAACGTCCATTCCGTCCATCCCCTGCGTCCATGTAAGTTTTCTTGTGCCGGGGTGATAAATAAGTCGCGTAAATTCGCGTCGATTCGCGGTTGAAATCATACCCCTGCCTGCCCCATTCGTCAACCGCCATTCTCCCTCGACAATCCTTATTTCCCCCGGCATTTCACATTTGGCATTTCACATTTGGCATTTCCGTATTCCTGGATTCTTATGTTCTTGAGTTCTTTCTCCGGTAAATCCTGTAATCCCGTCTAAAAAAAATCCCTAATTCCCGTCAAAAATTGTTTGACATATAATTAACTTATGTTACAATACTCAAAAATAGAAAATATAGAATGGAAAACAACATCGCGGCGGCGCGAGCCGCCCGATTAAAAGCGCGGGGACGTAAGTCCCCCGATGAAAGAAGGAGACATATCAGTGAGCAGCAACCCGCCAACAGTCATCAGCAAACGGTCATCCCGAATGGACATGAGGGTTCTATTATTTCAGCCATCCGCCTCCGGCGGATCCCGCATTTTCTTGTCCGCCGTAACCGTGGTCAAGGCGGATGCTATTTTATCTTTGATTTTTGATATGATTTTACGAAACGAAGCCAATTTTCAAAGGAGAAAAACATCCATAAGTCTTTTCAATCTCAAGACTAAGGTCTCAGGCCTCACGGCTGAGGTGGCAAAAACGAATCCAATCGAACCCAATCTGAACTTCTGCCTTCTGGCTTCTGCCTTAAAAAGAACAAACAAACCCAATTTTCCATTTTGCAAAATCGCCATAACTCCTTTATTTCTAATGCCTTCTGCCTATTGCCTAACGCCTGGCGCAGCCCAAAACAAACCCAATTCGAACCCAAAAGCAAAGCCGATTCGAAGCCAAAACGAACCCAATACAAACCCGATAGAAACCCAACCAAAGCCAATTTCAAACCAGCAAAATTTCTGCAACGACAGGGGGCTTAGCCGATTTCAGACATTGATGACAAATTCCTTCTTCCGGCTGGTCATTTGGGCTTTGAGCCGGGCCACTATCGAGGAGTGCATCTGCGAAACCCGCGATTCGGATAAATCGAGGGTGGTTCCGATCTCCTTCATCGTCATCTCTTCATAGTAATACAGGATAATAATCAGCCGCTCAGCCCGCGTTAAGCCCTTTGAAATAAGGTTCTTAAGATCGCGTTTCTGGGCTTCGATTTCGGGATTTTTGCTTCTCTGGTCCTGGATAATGTCAATCTCGCGGATGTCCTTTTCTCCTTCATTTTCGTTGAATTTGTTGTTCAGCGAAATCAGCCCGATTGCGTTTGCGTCGCGGGCCTCTTTTGTCCTGCCGTCGGCCATCGCCCTGGGTAAAAGTTCAAGTGCTTCCTTTTTCCATTGACCAACCTGGTTGGGATGGACCTCGTAAGCCGAGGCGATCTCGTTGACGGTCTTCTGACCTTTGATGGCTTCGATAGCTACCTTGGCCTTGAATGCCGCTGAAAAATGTCTGCGTTGTGCCATAATTCTCTGCTTTCCTTTCATATCCATACACGACAGAATTATACCACAACCACCACCTTATATCATGGTTCGAAATTCGGGGAGTATTATATTGCATGGCCTTCGCCCAGTTGACTGGCCGCGAGAGTTTACGCGATATCGAAGCCTGTCTTCGTGCCGCGGGTCCAAAACTGTATCATGCCGGAATGAAGACCTATGTCTCTCGCCCCACGTTGGCCAAAGCCAACGGAGTTCGCGACTGGAGGATCTATCGCGATATCGCCCTGATTCTGATCGAACACGCCCGCAGACTTTATACGAATCAACCACTGGCGATGAATCTCAAACGAGCCATTTACGCACTGGATTCTACGGTCATCGATTTATCCCTGACGCTGTTTCCATGGGCTCAGCATCGGCAACACAAAAGTGCCGTCAAGATACATACTCAACTAGACCTACGAGGCAATATTCCGGCGTTTATCCGCATTACAGGCGGCCAAATACACGATGTACATTTTCTCGACCACGTGCTATTCGAGGCCGGAGCCTTCTATATTATGGACAAGGGGTACATCGATTTTCAGCGTTTGTACCATATCCATCAGCAGCAATCGTTCTTTGTCACGCGTGCCAAAGACAACCTGGCTGTTGCACGCCATCAATCCTATCCGGTGGACAAAAATCGGGGACTGCGCAGCGATCAAGCCATCCGTTTGACGGGTCCGAAAAGCTCGGTATGTTATCCCGAACTGCTACGGCGAATCCATTACGTCGATATCGAACTGGACAAGCGTTTCGTGTTCTTGACCAACCACTTCAATCTGTCACCGTGGACGATTGCTCGGCTGTACAAATATCGCTGGCAGATCGAATTGTTCTTCAAATGGTTCAAGCAGCATCTCCACATCAAAGCGTTTTATGGCACGACACCCAACGCCGTGAAGACGCAGATGTGGATCGCCATCAGTGTTTATGTGTTGGTTGCGATCCTAAAAGAGGAACTCGACCTGGAAGCCAATATGTACGAAATTCTGCAAGTTTTGGGCATGATGCTTTTCGAGAAAACACCCATAAAAAGCCTGTTTCCTGCGGATCTTCACAACTTTTCAAAGAGCGAGTTATGTAAGCAATTATATCTATTCGACTTATAACGGGACAGTAGTGATTTGACATCATAAAATTGATGCCATTTATCAAGTCTGATTTTCCAGCACTAGACATACTGTTAGAAAGTGCCCTACCGACGGGATATTGTTGATAAATATAAAAATTTAACAGCATTCCCCAAGCAGGTTCAGTACACTTTGATCTTTCGGTCCTTCCTATCCGCCAAACACAGCTGCTAATTCTGAAAATTCGTTATTTATACGACCCGATGCCTGTGAGTTTTTTCCCTTATGATAAGTAGGATCTTGACTGCTTGCCAAAATTAGAACCTTCATTCACAGCTTATTCACATAGCGGATTTAGGTTGTGAAAAAATTGTTCAAAAGAAAATTTTTTTGCATATAAGTTATGTCTGCACTGAAATCTTTTCTCTGTGGAAAAGTATTTTCAAAAAACACCATTGCAACCTTTTGTCTTGCTACCTATGATTTGCCTAACCGGCGCTGGCCGGGTAGTCGATTTCAACATTGAAAATACTGCGGTGGATGGGAGTTAAACTATGCAGGCTGTTATCACGGATGAGATGCAAGCGCTTCATGAAAGGATTGCTGCCAAAATCGGAACTACTCAGTTTCAGGTTTGGTTCAAACAGGCTGCGCGCCTGACGCTTCACAGCGATCATCTGGAAGTGGCTGCCGCCAATCCTTTTATCTGCAATTGGATACAGGGGCATTTTGCTGCCGCTGTTTCAGAAGCCCTGGCAGAGGTCATTGGTCAGTCGCGCCCCCTTCGCTTTCTGATAGACAATAAATTAGTCAAATCCTCGCCGCGTCCAATCCTTGAGCAGCAGAAGGCCGAACGAACACTCAATTCTCTTAAACGGGTGCCTGCTGTGCCAAAAACAGCAGCCGGACAGCTTCCTCTGAAGCTAACAATGGATACTTTTGTTGTTGGTGCCAAAAATCAGCTGGCTTATAATGCCGCCCAGTCCGTTATTCAGGAGGAAAAAAGTCCATTCAATCCGCTATTCCTCCACGGCGGCTACGGCGTGGGCAAGACACATTTGCTTCAGGGTGTCTGCAATGCCATCCATGTCCAGCGCCCCGGCTGCCGATGGATGTATTTGTCAGCGGAAGATTTTGCGAATCAATATGTTGTTGCGCTGAAAACACGGAGATTGGACGAATTTCGCAGCCGGTTTCGCAAGCTCGATTTGCTGGCGATTGATGATATCCATTTTTTATCGAATAAAAATGCCATGCAGGAAGAATTCCTGCATACCTTTAACAGCATCGATTTGGCCGGAAAACAGATTATTCTGGCATCGGATGCACACCCAAGAGAAATCGGACAGCTTTGCCAAAAGCTTGTCAGCCGCTTTATTTCGGGAATGGTGGTGCGGATGGAGGCGCCGGATTTTGAAATGCGCTGCCGAATTTGCTCCCGGCGGGCACAGTGCATGAAGCTGACCCTGTCACAGGAGGTGATCGAATATATCGCCGGCAGTATCACTACCAATGTACGGGAACTCGAAGGTGCCCTGCTGAAGATGGCGGCCTTCGAATCCCTCAGCGGACAGCCGATTACCTTGTCGGCAGCCCGCCAGATACTGGCCGAACATGTCGTCCGGATGGATCCGGTCGTACAAAATTCCGAGATTCTCTCGGCAGCGGCCGATTTGTTCGGAGTCAGCGTTTCGGATATGTATTCGGCGAAAAAAGACCGCACCACCACCCTGGCTCGTTCTGCGGCGATGTATTTGACCCGTCGGTTTACCAAAATGAGCTTCCCGGAAATCGGACGGGCATTCGGCAACAAGAACCATGCTACCGTTATTTTGGCATGCCGCAAAATCGACCAAGCTCTTGCTGCAGGAAAAACCTTCAAATGGCAGACAAAAGGCGGCTGGCAAAGTATGGCGGCTAAGGAAGTCCTTGATGCCCTTATCGAGAAAATCTCCTGACGTGGAACGATGGCCGGAAGCAGGCAAGGGATTAAGCAGCATAAAGGCGAAAATCAGCCCATCTTAAGGCTCAGCGGTCGGGTGTGGTACAATCAGTTTTCGCCTGCAGACCGGACATAAACCTGTCTTGCCTGCTGCCTGAATCGGCGCCTTAATCTGTTTGCCGCAGGGACAAACAAATCGTATCATAGCCGGTACCGGAGGCGCTGTGTCCTGTTTTTGGGCCTTATTGACAGAAACCCGGGCTATTCGCTCCAATTTGTCATCTTGGAGTTTTTGACGCCATTGCTCCACCAGTTCCACCAGCGACTGCTCATCGCTGTACATCGTAACAAGATTGCACTTCAGGAGCAAAACGGCCAGAACAATCCCCATAAAAAAGCCACCCAGATGTGCAAAATAGGCTGTATTGCTGCCGCCTACTATAGCCCCAAGAATATCAAACACCAGCCACAGTCCAATCATCCAGAAGCTGGAAATACTGAACGTTTTGACAATCGGCCTGAAAAAGATAAACATAACAAACAGGCAGTCCATTTCGTTTTGCCAAAACAAAACAAGAAACATTCCCACGACACCATTGATAGCCCCGCTGGCTCCTATTGCCGGACTGCCGTCAAAAAACCGATGAGCCGTCGCTGCAGCCAGTCCAAACAGAAGATAAACAGGCAGATAAAGCAAATTGCCTAATTTGGCGCAAACTGCATTGCCAAACACCCAAAGAAAAATCATATTGCCAATCAGGTGTAAAATGTCAGCATGCAGCCAAAGATGACCGAACAAACCTTTCAGCGTCCAGCCGTTGAGTGCAAACTGCTCGACCGTTTGTCCTTTATCTGCGACCTGCCAGACAAATGCTGCTGCTATCGAAGCTGTCAGTAGCCAATTAACAAATGGACGGCGGTCAAAGGGAACATCAACCGCATAGGGAATCAACAGCATCTTAGCCTCCTGATAAGTCTAATAAAATCATAACCTTAAAGATATGACGGGTGCAAGCACTTTTCAGTGAAAATAGGCGGATATATTCGGTCTAAAATGTGTCAATGTATAAAAGAAAAGCAGCGGGAAGGAGGAACCCGCTGCTCTGTTCCAGGTAGAATACCTGGCATTAGAAGGAGGAGGAGGGTAATGTCTTTTTTTATCTTTCTGTCTATACGAAAGAAATCTTACATTGTTTTAGTAAATTATACATCATATCGGGAAAAAATCAAGAAAAATTCAGTAAAAATACCTAAAAAAAGCGACCCGAAAGAAATCGGGTCGCTTTTTGGGCAGGTATTAAGGTGTCCATACCACTGGAGGAAGAAAGATGAAAAAGAGTACTTACTCATACTACGTAATAGGTAAGGCATGGTTTGCCATAAATGCTCTAATTATTTTGTACTTCTTGAAATAAGGGATAAAATTAATGGCTTGTAACTTTTCTAAACCATTATATGAAATATAGATATGTATGTTTGGGCGAGTTTTTTCTTGAGAAATAAGAGATAATTGGATATAATAATAATTGATGAGTATGGCTTCGGTCATGGGGGGTTATAAAGAACCAAAACTTGGGGAGAAAACGATGAAAAAATATTATTACAGGTTCTGGGTTCCGTTTGTCGCGAATAAAAAGCGAATTCTTATTCTTGCAATCGCCAGCTATATAGCGATGTGCTGATTTTTCCTGCAAAACCACCATCCTGATAAGGGATTGCATAAAAAACGCCAGCTACGCCAACAGCCGGCGTTTTTTGTTAAGTTTCTGCTGGAAACCGTTAAAAATACACAGCTATACACACATTCATTGCTAAAAAATCAAGCGATGCTGCAATCGAATCCTTTCTAACAGGGTCAAGAAAAGCTCTTTATGAGCATTTATTTAGGAACTTAAGGGCCAGCAGGTTATACAGCCAAGCGAAAACGGCTCCTCCAATGCCTGCGTCGATAAAGCCCCAGACCATTCCGACTACTGCACCGATAGGTGTTATTTCGTAGCCGGGATATACGCGATTAATAATGGTTGGCGGGGCATCGATACCCTCCAAAGCGATCAGCCACCAAGTCAGAAAGAAGACGCCTATTCCCCACAATAAACCACAGGCCAGCCCAAAGGCCTTCACGTTCAGCTTCATAATCGCTACTCCTTCAAAAAACGATGTTTATAAAGTTTTTTACTTTATGTGTATATTGATAACAATAAAGGTAAGCGATTTACAAGAAAAAACGGCACAGGAAGCGGAAATAGTTGTATATTGAAATATGCGGGAGTAGTATAGTGGTGTAATATATTATTATTGGGAGTTTGTTATGGCCAAGCAGATTTCGCAGGAGCGTAAATCGCTTTATAATGCCGGCTTAGCTGTAATGATTGCAGGAGGGTGTTTTTTTGCACTGCCTTTTTTGGCCGTTTCGGCTCTTATGGCGATTATGGTGATCAGTTTTGGCAAGAGCCAAGCCGGTATTCCCATATGGATGCCGATTGCGGGGCCGATAGTGATGTTTGTGTCGTTTATCGGCATTGCGCTGATTGTGGCTGGCTGTGTGATGCGGTCTATAGCCGCGCGCGGGACGGCAGGGTCGGGACTTGTGCTGAACCCGGAGAAGGCACGTGAAGATCTTAAGCCTTGGACTGGAATGGCCGGCGGAATGGTTAAGGATATATTAGAAGAGGCGGATATTAAATCTGCCGGCGCGCGACAGACAGTTATGATTCGCTGTCCGCACTGCCAAAAATTGAACGAAGAGGACTCGAAATTTTGTCAAGAATGTGGGAAATCCCTATAATTTAAGTTTTTTCTTGCTTTCGAGCCGCTAAAAAGAGTAAAATTACAAACGTATGGAGCATAAAAAAGATCAGAATGTTTTTGTTTCTGCCGTTATCGCCGGTCTGATCCTTCTGCGCCCCTCGGGCGCATAAACGACATTACACATCTTAAACCCATCGTATTTTCAAATTCCAGTGGATTTTTACGCTTATTTTATGCATAATAGGCGGCTTATTCTGACTATCAGGAGACCTATACAATGTCAGCGGAAAAGGTGATAATTTTTGATACGACTCTGCGTGATGGGGAGCAATCGCCGGGGGCGTCGCTTTCGGTCAGCGAAAAACTCGAAATAGCCCAGCAATTGGCAAAACTGGGCGTTGATGTTATTGAGGCGGGATTTCCGGTGTCTTCACCGGCCCAGTTTGAGGCCACTCGGTTGTGTGCAGAACAGGTGACCGGGCCGGTGATCTGCGGACTGGCGCGTGCGAATGCCAAAGATATAGAAGCCGCCGGCAGGGCACTGACCCCGGCAGCCAAGCGGCGAATTCATACATTTATCGCCACCAGCCCAATTCATATGGAGTACAAGCTCCGCAAAAAGCCGGCAGAGGTGCTCAAGATGGCTGTGGAGGCAGTGCAGTATGCACGGCAGTTTACCAGCGATGTCGAGTTTTCGCCGGAGGATGCCTGCCGCAGCGAGTTGACGTTTTTATATGAGGTTTTGTCGGCGGTTATCGAGGCCGGCGCTACGACACTGAATATCCCGGACACGGTGGGTTATATGATACCCTATGAGTACGGACAGCTGATAGCCAATTTGAAGGCAAATGTCAAGGGTATCGATAAGGCGGTCATCAGTACGCACTGCCATAATGATTTGGGCTTGGCGACAGCCAATTCCTTGGCAGGAGTGCGCAACGGTGCCCGTCAGGTGGAATGCACAATTAACGGACTGGGCGAGCGTGCGGGCAATGCGGCGATGGAAGAAATTGTGATGGCAATTCACACCCGGCAGGATTTCTTTGGCAGTCATCTGACGACGCATATCAATACCCGTGAAATATTCCGCACCAGCCAGCTGGTATCCCAGCTGACCGGTTTTGTTGTGCAGCCCAACAAGGCAATCGTCGGCGCCAATGCCTTTGCGCATGAATCAGGGATTCATGTGGACGGCATTTTAAAGAAGCGCGAGACGTATGAAATTATGACGCCGGAGATGATTGGCTTGAGCGGTTCGCGAATGGTGCTGGGGCGGCATTCAGGTCGGCACGGCTTTATGGATCGCTGCCGGCAGCTGGGCTACAACCTCAGCGAAAAGGAGCTGGAAGCGGCGTATGAGAAATTTCTGGAAATTGCCGACAAGAAGAAAGAGGTATTTGACGAGGATATTGCCGCTATCATCAATGATGAGATTCGGATGGTTGAGCAGCTTTACCATCTGGAATACCTCAATGTTACCAGCGGCACAGGAACGCTGCCGACTGGTGCGGTCAAAATTCGGCTGCGGGATGGACAAGTGCGTCAGGCGGCCGCCTGCGGCGATGGACCGATTGATGCGGCCTACGAGGCAATTCGTCAGGCCACAGGCCAGACGCCGACACTGGATAATTACTCGATTCGGGCGATTACCGGCGGCAAGGAAGCATTGGGTGAGGCAATGGTTCGCATCAAGGACGGCAAGGGTCGGTCGTTTGTGGGGCGGGGTGTTTCGACAGATATCATTGAAGCCAGCGCGAAAGCTTATATTGATGCGATAAACCGGATGGCGGCTTATTCAGGAAACAACGAGGCCGAAAAGGCGGGCTTATAGAGAAAGACTGCTGCGGCAATGAAATGGCATTTTGCCGGTGCAGTTGTTTACAGGATTAAATGCTGATTTGGGACAAGATTTGATTTCAGGAAGCAAGCGATGATGACAATAACCGAAAAGATACTGGCGCGTGCGGCAGATCTGTCGAGCGTTAAGGCAGGTCAGCTGGTTAATGCGAAAATCGATATGATTATGTGCCATGATGTAACAACGCCGCCGGCAATATCAATGCTGAAACAACATGGGATTGACGTGGTATTCGATGTGAACAAAATAGCGGTTACACCGGATCATTTTCAGCCGGCCAAGGATATCAAGAGTGCCGAACTTCACAAGCGGCTGGATGACTGGGCGCGGGAAAAGAAGCTTCCGTACTATTACAAACTCGGGCGGGCAGGCGTATGTCATGCGCTGCTGCCGGAGCAGGGACATATCCGGCCCGGCGAGGTGATTGTCGGGGGAGATTCGCATACCTGCACCTACGGCGCGTTTGGGGCGTTTTCAACGGGCATCGGCTCGACAGATTTGGCGGCGGCAATTGCCACCGGTGTTCTGTGGTTTAAGGTGCCGGCGTCGATGAAGTTTGTACTGAACGGTTCGCTGCCGGATGGGGTATTCAGCAAGGATGTGATTCTGGAGGTTATTCGGCGCATCGGGACCGACGGAGCGCTGTACAGGGCGATGGAGTTTACGGGGCCGGCGCTGAAAACGATGTCAATGGAAGCGCGAATGACGATCACCAATATGGCTATCGAAGCCGGCGGCAAAAACGGCATCATCGGCTTTGATGAAACAACCCGGGCGTATCTGGACGGTCGGCTCAAAGGCCGGATGGATTATACGATTTTTGAATCGGATGCAGATGCCCTGTACGTCAGTGTGGAGACAATAGACTGCTCAAAATTAGAGCCGATAGTTGCATTTCCCCATCTTCCAAGCAACGGCCGGATGATCAGTGATTGCAAAGGGCTGGTGATGGACCAAGCTTATATTGGAAGCTGCACCAACGGGCGGATCGAAGATCTGCGGATTGCAGCGCAGATACTCAAAGGCCGACAGGTCAAAATCCGCACAATTGTTGTGCCCGCTACGCCGGTTATTTGGAAGCAGGCAATTGACGAAGGCCTGGCCCAGATTTTTTACGAGGCCGGCTGCGTTATCAGTGCGCCGACCTGCGGGGCGTGTCTGGGGGGCTTTATGGGCATTCTGGCAGCCGGCGAACGGTGCATCAGCACCACCAACCGCAATTTTGTCGGCCGGATGGGACATCCCAAGAGCGAGGTATATCTGGCCAGTCCGGCAACGGCGGCTGCATCGGCGGTTGAGGGACGGTTAGCCGACTGCAGGAAATATCTGTAGCCGGCAGCCGAAGTTGAACACGGTTTTGAGTGCATCAGAGAAAAAATGTGCGACTAGTAGTATTTGATTGTTTAATGCTTGCTGTCAGGTCAGCGGCATTCAGGATTTTTGGGAGAATGGTATGGCAAAAGCACATGTATATAAGCGTGACCACGTGAACACGGACGAAATAATTCCCGCCCGGTATTTGAACACCGATAATCCGGCGGAATTGGCGGCTCACTGCATGGAGGACTTGGATACAAATTTTATTGCCAAGTGCCGGCCGGGTGATGTGATTGTCTGCGGGGATGATTTCGGCTGCGGCTCCAGCCGCGAACACGCTGTCTGGGCAATTCAGGGAGCAAAAGTCGGGGCCGTGATAGCCCATTCCTTTGCCCGCATTTTTTACCGCAACTGCATCAATTGCGGATTTTACCCGATAGAGCTGCCGGGCGCCCTGGAGCAAATCCATGACGGCGACGAACTGGATATTGACTATCAGGCCGGCGTTATTGATAACAAAACGCAGGGCAGAAAAATCAGGTTTATGCCGCTGCCGGATTTTGCGATTGCGATTGTCAACGACGGCGGCCTGCTGAACCATATTAAAAAAAAGCAAACTCTCAAGTAGGCAGCCCGCTGCCTGTAGTGCTGTCGGCAGGATCAGAAGAGATTGATTTAGTCAGCCAATCGGGATGTCCCAGCAGAACTGATTCAAGCGATTGAGGAGACTGCATAATGAACAGATGCATTGCTGTTGAACTGCTGCTGGCTCCCTTTGCGGGCTTAGCGGCGGGCGGGTGGATTTGTTCGACGGCGAAATCTTCGCAGCATCCGATTAAGGAGCCGTTTGCAGGCAATCCCCTATCTGTTCAGCTGTTCGGTGGAATCCAGCCTCCAAGGCGGCAGCGTTGTCAAAGCGGCCGATGTTTCCAAAGCCCAGCCTCTGCTGCCAGACCAGATATTTGTATCGCTGGTTTCTGAAGCTGGAACGAAGAAAGAGGTCACTGTTCCTGCAAGCGGACGATGGATTGACTATTGGAATGAACAAACTGTGCTGACGGCTGGAAGTACGATGCAGACACCGCATATGTGATAGGCGACAAGGCAGGCATCGATTTTAAAATTCAAATCGATGGTCTGACAGGTTAGTCGGGACTGGCCCAGCTGTAATTTGTGCTGCGCCGGATCCATTGCTGTGGGGATTTTTATCATATGAAGCCAAAAGCTTCAAAAAACCGTACGATTGAGCTGACGCCGCAGGAATTTAATTCGTTTTCAGAGCGTTTACTGACGCTGCATAAGCCGGCGTCACGCGATGAGGTGCTGAATAAGACGATTTGGCAGAATATGGAGCAAGCGTGCCGCTTTCTGCCCCCGCAGATTGCAGACCTGCTGTTTCTGGACCCGCCTTACAATCTCAACAAGAACTTTAACGGCAGACGATTTTCGAAAGTGCCGCAGGAACAGTATGCAAAGATGCTGGACGGATGGCTGCGGTTATTGACCCCTCTTCTGAAGCCCAACGCTTCTATCTATATCTGTTCAGACTGGAATGCCTGCGGGGTTGTGCAGATGACAGCGGGCAGCTATTTCAAAATCCGCAGCCGGATTACATGGGAACGAGAGAAGGGACGCGGGGCCAGGACCAACTGGAAAAATTGTGCTGAAGATATCTGGTTTTGTACTATGTCTGACGATTATACGTTTCATCAAGAAGCGGTCAAATTGAAGCGGCGGGTTTTGGCTCCTTATACGGATTCTGCCGGTCAGCCGAAGGATTGGATACCTGTTGCAGGTGGAGGGTTTCGCCTGACAGCCCCGTCTAATCTGTGGACGGATCTAACGGTACCGTTTTGGTCGATGCCCGAAAATACCAATCACCCCACACAGAAACCAGAGAAACTGCTGGCCAAGATTATTCTGGCAAGCTCTAGTGCAGGGGATATAGTGCTGGATCCTTTCTGCGGCTCCGGCACAACCAGTGTTGTTGCCAAAAAACTGGGCCGCCGATATATCGGCATTGAACAGGACAAGTTTTACTGCTGCCTGACCGAAAAACGGCTGCAGATGGCTGATTGTGACAAAACGATTCAAGGTTATTACGACGGTGTTTTTTGGGAGAGAAACACCAAGCCGTATCCTCAGCGGTGAAGAAGGAGTATCCCGATAATCCAACAGCGGCCGAAAAGGGGGGAGTTTATGATTGCAGGCAGAGGGTACATATGGTAAAAAGAGAGTGGTATGTTACACCTGCAAAGGAAGGAATATGATGGGAACCATCCAGTTTATTCTCGGCCGAAGCGGAACCGGAAAGACGCACAAATGTCTGGAAGGCGTTTGTTCTGCGTTGGAAAAAGAAGGGGAGGAGCCGCTGGTATTTCTGGTGCCGGAACAGGCGACGTATCAGGCAGAACGGGCTGTTTTGTCGCAGGCGCATCTCAGGGGCTTCAGCCGTTTACGGGTGCTGTCATTTAACCGGCTGGCTTTCTGGCTGGTCGGCCGCCGAGCGGGAATAGAATTGTCGCAAACCGGCCGGCAAATGGCAGTGCATAAGCTGCTGCTGGATTTATCCGACCGGCTGCGGGTGTATAAGGGCCATGTATATCGGACGGGATTGGCCGGCAAGCTTTCCGAATTGCTCTGTCAGCTTCAGGCAGGCAGCTGCACCGCCGCCCAGATTGAACTGCTGGCTCAAACACTGGCTCAGAAAGCCGGTCAGGAACTGGCTGCTGCCAAGTGGGCGGATATTGCGGCACTGTTTTCCGAATATGAACGTTTTTTTCAATCTTCTGATAGACGGTTTATCAATCCGGATGCGGATTTGGCGGAAGCCAAAAAGAATGCGGCCGGCTCTTTTCTGCGAAACTGCCGTCTGTGGGTGGATGGTTTTTCTGGTTTTACAGGCCAGGAGATGGAATTGCTGGCAGAGTTGCTGAAGATCTGCAGCGAGGCGATGATAGCCTTATGTGCAGATCCGGAGCGGCTGAATTTGGAAAGTGACGACGAAAGCATCCTTGATCCGTGCAGCGTGTTTGCCCAGACTGAGCAGACGTATTGCCAATTGCGGCGAATGATACGGGCCTGCAGGCTGGCAATCCGAGAACCAATACTTCTTAAAAAGACGTACCGTTTCAGCCAATCCCCGGCATTGGAAGCACTGGAAGCGGCTCTTGCGGCTCCGGATACAGCACCGAAGCCGATCGGCAGAGAGGATGCAGTTCATATTGCCGCATGCAGCACGGTGCGCAGCGAGACACTCTGGATAGGCCGGACGATTCGGCGGCTGGTCAAAAACGGTCTTCGCTATCGGGATATAGCCGTGGTAATACCGAATATGACTGCGTATCAGCATTATATCGAGTCGGCATTCGGCCGGTATAATATTCCGTACTTTTTGGACAGGCCGCGGCTGATGAAAAGTCACCCGTTGGTCGAACTGCTGGGTTCGGCTCTGCAGGCAGCCGTGGGGGGCTTTGGCACGTCAGATGTGATGAGTTTTCTTAAATCTGGAATGGCCGGCGTGCCGTTTGATGCGGTCGATGATTTGGAAAACTACTGTCGGGCTTTCGGCATTGAGGGCGAGGATTGGATTCGGCAGACACCGTGGGATTTTGATACGGAAAGCCGATTTGACCAAATTGGTCTCGATGTGCTTCGGCAAAAGGCAGTGGGGCCGCTGAAAGCTTTGCGTGCAGCGCTGCAGCGGTGTGCGAAACTAACTGCGGCACAGTTTACCCAGATACTTTGGGATTTCATGGAAACGCTGGATGTGCGGACATCGCTGTCAAAGTGGGCAGAAAGTGATATTTCCGACCAGCAGTTCGGACATCGCCAGTTATTTTCCAATCTGGTCAGTTTGTTGGATGAGATGAACGGTGTGTTTGGCCAGACACAGCTGTCGGCGGAAGATTGGAGCTCTATTTTTATGGATGCGCTCTCGGGGATAACTATTAAGCTAATTCCGCCGACTCTTGATCAAGTCTTGGTCGGATCGATTGAACGCAGCCGTCATCCTGAAGTGCAGGCGGTTTTTCTGGCAGGGGCAACGCAGAAGCAGTTTCCTGTGCCGGTTATGGGACAGACACTGCTGACCGAGCAGGATTATTGGCTGACCGAGCAGGCCCAGCTGGAACTGACCAATCCGTATGAACAGCAGCTCAAATATAGGCCTTATTTGTCGTATATTGCTCTGACGCGGTCACGCCGGCAGGTGTATATTTCCTATCCGCTTCTGGACGAGAAGGGTTCGGCTGTTGTGCCGTGGTCTGGATTGGAGCGGCTGCGGGCATTGTTTCCGGACTTGCAGATAGAATATCCGCAAGCTCAGGCCGTCAAACCGGAGGATATTGAGACTCCTGAACAGCTGGGTCTCTGGCTGGCAATACATCTGGGTCGCGACCGCAGAGAGCAGCGGGGCAGCAATCAAGCAGTAGCTGCGGGGGTGCTGGACAGAGTTAGAAACGATGAGCAGGCGATCTTGCAGGCAGCAGGCCGGCAGGTTTCAGCAGCACTGGACTATAACAACGGTGCCTGTCTTCCGCCGGATATGGCGGACCGGCTTTTTGCGTTTCCGATGAAGACTTCTGTAACGCGGTTGAGCAATTTTGCGGCCTGTCCGTACCAGCATTTTGCCAAGTATGTGCTTGGGCTGGAGCCCAGAAAGCAGCTTGCACTGGAACCGGCTGATGTGGGAAAATTTTATCATCGAGTGCTGGAAAGATTGTTTTGTGCATTAAAACGGGTCGGCAGGGATTGGGCAAATGTGCCGAATGAACAGCTGCAAGACCTGTGCAATCAGCAGATAGAAGAAGTTCTTGCTTCCGATCCGCAGCTGAATAATTTTACACATCGCCGGATCCATCACAAATATATTATTGCGTCAGCCAAAGAGACTATCGGCAGTTTTGTTTTTGTCTTAAAACAATTTGCTCAGGCCAGTGTTTTCAAGCAGACAGAGGCGGAGCTTGAATTCGGGCCGGGCTGTCCGCTGCAGGTGGATTTGGAAATTCAGCAAGGCAAACGACTACTGCTGTCCGGACGAATCGACCGTCTGGATATCGCTGAAATTGACGGCAAACCAGCCGGTGTTGTGTATGACTATAAAAAGAGCGGCAGCAAACGGGCGGATTATGCTCAAATTCTTTATGGATTGGATTTACAGCTTCCGTTTTATTTGCTGGCTATCCGTAATTACCGGCCGTCAAAGTCGGCGTCGGCTGAAGCAGGAACAGGCCGAACAGCTGCTCCAGCGGGGGCATTTTATATGCCGATTGACGCAGGAATAGATACAAAAGAACTTTCCCGGCTACAGCGGGATGCAGTGAACCCCAAGAAGGCTGCTGGGCTCTTCAACGGATGCTATTTTAATGCTATCGACACGGGTGCGGTTGACAAATGGAGCCTATATTACAGTTTTTTTGTGGACAAGGGTGGGGCACCTTACGGCTACTATGATAACAGCAATGCATTGAAGCCGGAGGATTTTACCCTGCTGCTGGATTACACGGAACAATGCATCAAAAGATTGGGGACCGAGCTTTGTGCAGGCAGAATCGAGATTAGACCCTATCGTCTGGGCACACACTCACCGTGCGGTTATTGTGAATATCGGCCGGTCTGCCGATTTGATTGGCAAATCAATGACTACAACAGTCTCGATGTCTGCGGCAAAAAAGAGGCATTGGAGAAAATGCGAAAGTCCCTAGAAGCAGTATAGCGGGATAAAAACGAAGGCCTCGCATTGACAGCGAGGCCTTCGAAAAAGGCGGGCTTGCTGGTGTTCATCAGGGCAGAGGCTTGACCATAATGTTTTTGAAGTACACGGTGCTGCCGGGGTCGTGTCCCTGAAGGGCAAAGGTGCCGCTGGACAGTTTGCGTCCGGGCATATTGGGATAGCCGGTCTGGGCGATGCTGTCGGGCTCGGTATAGTCTACCGTTGTTATACCATTAACTTTGACAACGATGTGCTTGCCGCGGACAATAATATGCTGGGTGAACCATTGGTTGTCTTTGGCCGGCGACTGGCGCACATCGCTAACGGCATACAGTCCTCCGGTTCGCCGCCAGTCGCTGTGGCTGTTATTGACCTGCACTTCATAGCCCTTATCCGGCCACCCGGTTTCCTGATACTGAGTGTGAAAATACATTCCGGAATTGGAATTGGGCAGGGTCATTATATCAGCTTTCCATTCGAAATTGGTAAAGTCGGCGTTTTGCACGGGGCCGGTGTAGAACAAATGGCTGCGAGGACCGCTGGCAACAATCATACCATCCTGCACTTTGAAGGTGTCTTTGTTTTCGCTGGCTGTCCAGCCGTTCAGGGTTTTACCATCGAACAGACTGATCCAACCCCCCTTTTCAGCTGTTTGTGTGGACTGACAGCCGCTCAGCACGATACTGACAAGCATTACATTCAGAATCCATTTCATTTTTTGTCTCCCTTACTTGTTTTTACTTTTTACATAACTGCAGGATTGTCATAATTATTAAACAGGTAGACTATGATTTTCGGAATAGGTTTATTTAGGCCTCAGCAAAGCCGAATAAGCCCCATCATGATCAAAGGCCTGCTCGCTTTCGACCGCCGGCAGGGTTAGTTTTTCTGCCTCGAGTGCAAAGCGGCGGTGTTCGGCCAGAAAAGCGGCTATTTGGTGTTGATTTTCTTCCGGCTGGATGCTGCAGGTGGAATAAAGGATTTTTGTTTCGGGACCAGCCAGCTGAACGGCTTGCTCCAGAAGCCGGCGCTGCATCTGCTGCAAAGACTCTATCTGACGGGGCTTCCATCGCCAGCGGACTTCGATACGGCGTGCCAGTACACCGGTATTAGAGCAGGGAACATCCAGTATAATAAGATTCAGCGTTTTCTGTCTGCGTACCTCTGCATGGATGTGTCCGCCGGGTATCACTTTGACCGACTGCAGCCGAAGCCGCTGGATATTCTGACGCACCATCTGGAGACGCTGAGTACTGCTGTCGCTGGCCAGAATGGTGCCGGCATCTCTGGTCAGCATAGCCAGCGTAATGCATTTGCCGCCGGGGGCAGCGCACAAATCCAGCGCTGCCCACTGGGACTGCGGATGAGCCAAAGCGATAGCATCGAAAGCAGCTGTATCCTGAATATAAAAAAGCCCTTCAAGATAGCTGGGATAGGTATTGATTCTGCCGGTGCTGCGGATGCGCAGGACCCCGGCTTTCATCTCTGTCTGGACAGAATCAGCAGCCAGCCGCTGCGCCAGTTCGGCGGCTGTAACAAGCAGGATGTTGGGCTGAACAATAATCGAAGGATGACGGTTGGAGGCAAAGCACAGCATACGGGTTTGTTCTGGACCGTAGGTTTTAAGCCACCTGTTGACCAGATCCTGCGGCAGAGAAAAGGCGGTGCTGAGATATTGGGTGGTTTCTTTGACGGGATCGGGCAGCAGGTTGTCGGCAAAGAGGCATCCGTTTAGGGTTGTCTGGGGAATCATCCGGCGAAGCGACTCGGTCTGGAGAGGCGCGAGGCGCGATTCCACAGCCCGCTGGACATTGCGCAGCACAGCATTGATAAAACCGGCCAGTTTGGCTGATTCGGCATCTCGGGCAAGCTGGACGGCTTCATTGACAATTGCATAGTCGGCGGTTTTGGGGGCATAAATCAATTCATAGACTGCTATCCGCAAAAGATTCCATGCGGCTGTTTTTACCCGGGAGGAATCGGTTTTTGAGTATTTTTTAAGGATGTAATCAAGCGTACCGCGGCTGCGAATAACGCCGAACACAATATCGGCTGCCTGTGCCGGACGGTCGGTTCGGGATAGCAGACGATTGAGGATGGCGGCTGTATCATGACGGAGGATATCGCACTGGTTAAGTGCTTGCCAGGCGGCGGCACGGGCTGTCAGGTTGTTTCTATCTGTCATCGGAATAATCCGCTTAGAGCCTTCTCTGAAGAGACAAACAGGTCTCCTTTCCCGCAGGGGCGTCCGTTAACAAACGCTTCAAATGACATCAAATCAGAACCGGCGGGCTTGAGTTCGAGTATCTTCAGCGCTTCGCTGCCGCAGACGACATTGAGATTGTCATCCAGCAGTCCTGTTACGGATGCGGATGTGCCGGCGGCGGGCACGGCCTGCGCCCGGCTGATCGTAACGCGCCAATGCCGGCCGGTCTTGACCGATACATACACGCTTTGAGCGCCCGGCCAAGGCCAGAGAGCACGAATTTGGTTGACGATAGCAGCAGCCGGCTTGTTCCAGTCGATATATCCGTGCTCTTTTCGCAGACGCGGGGCTTTGGTGACCTGGGATTCATCCTGCTCAACCGGATGAATTGAGTGGTCTTCTATTTTTGCGATGGTCCTCAGCAGCACGGGAGCGGCAATTTGAGCCAGACGGTCATGGAGGGTTTGGCTGGTATCGTCCGGCTCTATAAGGATGCGGTCCTGGTCCAGAATCAATCCGGCATCCATACGATCGGCCAAAGTGATTATGCTGACGCCCGTTTCAGTTTCACCGTTCATTATGGCCCAGTGAATCGGTGCAGCCCCGCGGTACTTGGGCAGCAGTGAGGCATGCACGTTGATTGCACCGCACCGGTGAAGTCCGATGATTTGCTGACAGACTTTCTGTCCGAAGGCAATGACAACCAGAAGGTCAGCCCCAAAGCCGGCGACTTGGCTGATGCATTCGGCAGCATTGATATTATCCGCTTCAATGCAGGGCAGGCCGTGGGCGGCACACCATACGGCAACATCGGTCGGTGTCGGCTGGCTGCGATGGCGCCCGGCAGGACGCGCCGGCTGAGTAAAGATGCCTGCCAGCTTGTGACGGCTTTTTAAAAGAGCCTCGAGGCAAGGGATGCCGAATTGGGCAGAACCAAAGTAGAGAATCTTCATAAGGATTTATGTATCCAATCGTTTTGTTATTTTGCCTGATTTTTATACTCTTCTTCAAGCTGCTTAAGACGGTGTCGGGCTCGGAGTTTGGCTGGCTGGCTTAATCGATCTTTAATCATCCGCCCTTCAAGATGGTCATATTCATGCTGCAAAGCCCTTGCCAGCAGACCTTCGCCGGTTTCGGTGAATGTCTGCCCATTCAGGTCTGTGGCGGTAACTGTGCAGCGGCTGTACCGTTTTATTTTACCCCAGAGGCCGGGCAGAGACAGACAGCCCTCTTCATTCACAACAACTGGTCCCTCTGGCTTGATAGTCGGATTGATGTAAACCTTGGCGTTTTCCTTTGAGCCGTCCAGAGAGATGACAAAGATGCGCAAGTTTACACCGGCCTGCGGGCCGGCCAGACCGATGCCCTTGTTTTCAACCATGATGTCAATCATCCGCTCGGCCAGCTTGCGGATACTGTCATCGATATCCGTAATCGGCTGCGCCTTTTCCAGCAGTACCGGCGTCGGATAGCGTGTTATTGTGCATTTGGAATAATCAGACATGGTTCAGTCCTATTGACAGGTTTGTCAGCTTGTTGCCGGCGGTTCGTCGAACTCGTCCCCTTTGAAGGTGCTGCCCAAGTAGCTCTTCTTGACCAACTCGTTCTGGATGATGGCCTTCGGTGTGCCTTCGGCGATGACTTTGCCGTGGTCGATAATATAGGCTTTATCGGACACTTCCAATGTTCTTTCGACATTGTGGTCGGTTATCAGGATGCTGACGCCGCACGCTACCAGCCGGCGGATTTCGGCCTGCAGTTCTTCGACAGCAATCGGGTCCACGCCGGAAAACGGCTCATCCAGCAGTATCAGAGAAGGATTGGTAACCATTGCCCGTGCAATCTCAAGCTTCCGCCGCTCCCCGCCGGACAAAAACCGTGCCTGACTGCTGACGACTTCACCCAGCCCGAACCGCTCGATGAGATCGTCAGCGCGGCGCTTGCGTTCGGAGGAGCTGACAGCCATCGTTTCCAAAATAGCCAGCAGGTTTTCGCGCACAGTCAGCCTCTGAAAGACGCTGGGTTCCTGCGACAGATAGCCCATACCCAGCCGGGCGCGTTTGTACATCGGCAGGGTGGTGACATCGTGGCCTTCAAAAAAAACTCTGCCGCCGTCGGGCACGATCATACCAATGCACATCCGGAAGGTGGTGGTTTTTCCGGCACCGTTGCGTCCCAGCAAGCCTACAATCGAGCGCTGGCCAATAGTAATGCTGACCTCATTGACTACCGTCCGGCCGGAATATTTTTTTACCAGACCCTGCGTTTCCAGAAGCGTCATATCAACCAATCTGTATCTCCTAAAACAGGAATTTTCTGAAACAACGGTATTATACCAGCATTTTGTACTGTGTAAAATCCCTTTTTGGAGCTGGTTATGCACTGGCAGGGGCACTGTTTTTAAGCCGGCTGACGGCTTGAGCAGTGCCGATAATAATCAATCGGTCGCCAGCAGACAGTTTTTCATTGGGGCCGGGAGAAGTGATTTTCTGTTCGCCGCGGCAGATGCCGATTACGGTTACATTGTATTTTACCCGAAACTGTAAATCTGCAAGAGTTTGGCCGGCTTGGGGGGAGTTTTCGGTGATAGGCAGCTGGTCCATGACAAAGCGTATCTCTTCTTCCGCCGGCGGCTGGGGAAAATGGTTTAAAAGTTCTTGAGCGCGTGCGAGTTGCTCGGGGGTTCCTACAATAACCAGCCGGTCGCCGGGGAAGACCTGAAAATCGGCTCCGGGATCATAATGTACAGTACCGGCTCTGCTGACGGCCAGAATAGAAGCCCCGGTTTGTGCCCGCAGCGGAATAGAGCGAATTGTCTGGCCGGCATAAGCCGAACCCGGACGCAAGCGGATTTCACTAAATGCAGCCGGCCAGTTGACATTGCTGGTAAGCAGTTCCATTGCCTGAGTAAGGGCATCTACAGCCTGCTCGGCGGCATCATGGAAGGGGCGGAATACAACCTGTGCCCCCTGCTTTTCGTAAAGCTTTGCTTCTTTTTCGTTGACAGCTGTCAGAGCGATTTTGCCTGTATAACCGCATAACCGCGATGCTTGAGCAGTCCCAGCAGGGTGAGATTTAGCTCGCGCGAGCGGATGGCACTGACTACCCAGCGTGCTCTGTCCAGCGGCAGCTGCTCGTGCAAATCCGGATCGCCTAAGTCGCCATAAAGGACTGGGATACCCTGACGACGCCATTTATCCAGAACAGTAGGGTCGAAATCGACACCGATAAAGGTTTTGCGGCGTTCAAGGAGATGCTCAGCCAGTCCGCTGCCGTAATTGCCCAGCCCAAAGAGAATAACATCTACCGTATCGGATTTAGCAGCGCCGCCCTCTACGGTTTCGCGGTAGGGATTTTTCCGCTCAAACAGCTTCAGAGGACCGGCAAGCAGACGGTAGAGAGGACCGGAATACAGAATCATATATGTTGAAACAAATATCGTAGTAACTCCGACCAGCGTAATCAGTCCCATTGTTTCTTCCGGGATGTGGCCGAGGGAAACGCCCATTGCGGCTACAATAAGCGAAAATTCGCTGATTTGGGCGACGGTCAGGCCGGCTAAAAAGCTGGTGCGGCGGCGGTAGCCCATTAGTCCCATAATAATCAGGACAATCAGTGGATTGCCAATCAGCACAAACAGGGAAAAGATAACGGCGTTTGTCAGACCGGCACCTACGGTAGACCACTCCAGCCGGGCACCGAGGTCGATGAAAAAGAACAGCAGCAGAAAATCCCGCAAACTGCTCAGCCGGGAGCTGATAGAATCCCGGTATTCGGTAGAAGCCATCGAAACCCCGGCCATAAAGGCACCAACCTCTTTGCTGAAGCCCAGCCATTCGCTTACGGCAGCCAGAAAGACTGCCCACGCCACCGCAAACAGCAGCAGTGTTTCGGGCGACTGGGCCAGCCGGCGCAGACGCGGGAGGATGAAGCGCATCAGCAGACCGATACAGCCGAAAAACAGCAGGCCCTTGACGGCTATCAGGAAAGTGGAAATCAGAGGGGAATGCTCTGCTGCGGCCTGCGGACGGAAGGTCGTCAGGATAATCAGTGCAACAATGGCGGCGATGTCCTGTACAATCAGAAAGCCCACGGCAATCTGGCCGTGCAGCGAGTCAATTTCCTTTTTATCCGACAGCAATTTGACGATGATAATCGTGCTGGAAAAGGTCAGGGCAACAGCGACATAAACGGCACTGATAACCGGCATACCCATCAGCAGGGCAATAACAAAGCCGATAGCGCTGGTAAAGATAATCTGCCCCAGACCAGTTGCCAAGGCGACAGGTCCTATGGTCCGGATAAGATTGATATCCAGCCGAAGCCCGACAATAAACAGCAGCAGTGCAATGCCAATATGGGCCAATAGCTCGATTTGGGAATAGCTTTCGATGATGCCTAAGCCGGAAGGCCCGGCCAGAATGCCGACGGCCAGAAACATAATAATCAGCGGCTGACGGAGCTTGAGCCCCACTGCTCCCAGTGCCGCGGCCAGTACCAAAAGAAGCGCTATTTCGGCAAAATTATCCATTTGCAGCATCCCCAAGACAAGTTTTTGACTGCACTTTTATGCCACGGCCCCTAATACGAGGAAGAAAAGAGCACAAACGGACACATTAAGACCAGTCTAAACCACTCTTCTTATGGAGAAAGTGTATCTGTTTTTGATTCGAATTACAAAATTTTTTTGGTAGATGGATAGATTTTTGATAAAACTGGGATATCTTTTTGTTGTTCGATTTTAACACATATGACAACATTATTACAGGAGGGTATTTTATGTTTTCAAAGACTGCTGCTTTATGTTTCATAATCGGATTGTCTGTGTCCATCCTGCCGTCTCAAGCGGCCACTTCCGTCAAGATTGTAAGTTTGGATGCCTATGATGTTGTTTATGACAGTTTCAGTCAGCGAATATATGCTTCTGTGCCTTCTGCCGCAGCCGCTTATGGCAACAATCTGGCTGTTATAGATCCTGTTTCAGGAGTGATTGAAGATTCGGTTTTTGTCGGCAGCGACCCTCAAAAACTTGCTGTGTCAGGCGATGGGGAATATATATACATTGGCCTGAATGGCGCAGGCAGTGTAAGCCGATTTCATATTCCTTCTAAAACGGTTGAAACATTTTCTCTGGGAACCGGCTCTGATGCGACAACATATGCTGAAGATATTGCTGTACAGCCGGGCAACTCGAAAGTCATCGCTGTGTCCCGGTATCGCAAGGGTGTCAGCCCGCGAAACTATGGCGTCGCTGTCTATGATAACGGCATCAAACGGCCTCAGCAGATTTCAGGAGCTAATGTGATAGAGTTTTCGGATTCCCCCGGTGTGCTTTACGGATACAACAATGAAACAACGGAATTTGCTGTTCGTACTCTGATTGTTAATGATTACGGTGTTTCGACAGCCGCCGCTAAGAGCGGGCTTATCAGCGGCTTCGGCGTTGATATGGAATATGCAGACGGCTTCCTGTATTCGACCAACGGAGGTGTTGTCAATACGCAGCTTATGCAGCTGGCAGGCCAATTCGGGGTCAGCGGAAAACTCGAACCGGATCCTATGGTGCGCCGGGTGTTTTTTGCGGACGGAGCAACGCTGAAAGCGTTTAATACGACGACATTTCTGCTGGAGGGGCAAGAAACTGTTTCGGGCGTTTCCGGCTCACCCCGAAATCTGATTCGCTGGGGCAGCAAAGGATTGGCGTTCAGTACAAGCGGAAAACAGGTTGTCATTGTGGAGACCGATCTTGTGCCGCTTCCGCCGGCTGTTATCCGCTTGACCATAGATGGACCGGATTATCTGACAAGTTATAAAGGCCAATATAAACTGATTGCCGAATTCGATGACGGCACGGTTGCGGATGTTACGCGGAAATCCCGCTGGACGACTGTGCCGGATACTTATACCCATATAGACAATACAGGAAGATTGTATGTCTTGGGCACGGATCAAGCAGGAACGGCGAACATTTCAGCAGAATATGTGTTCGCCGGCACACAATATACCGCTGTCAAGACCATTTCCTATGAGGGGATTATTCCCGCTGCGGGCAATCTGGTCCGGCTGCAGATAGACGGACCGTCTCAGGTACTTCAGCAAAGCACGGTACAGATGACAGGAACAGCCTTTTTTGATGATGGTGCGAGTTACGATGTGACCGGCAAAGCCGTTTGGAGTCTGGGCAGCACCGACTTTGCAAGGATTGATCAGACCGGTCTGCTGACGTTGGGTGCTATCAGCCGCCCGCGCGATCTCATCATCTATGCATCGTTTGGCTACAAAGATGCAGAAGCCCAAGCGGCTAAAACGGTAATTGTTTTGGAAGATGCTTCGCAGGTCAGCAGCTGCGACTGGCCAACCTATCAAGGCGATCAGCAGCATACGGGTTTTGCTGCCGTTTCGCTGAATCCGCAAGATTTCTCCCTGCGCTGGGCGAAAACCATCAGTGCCGGCAGTGCTATGAAGCCTGTATCCGCCGCCGGCGGGCGAGTTTTTATTGCAGTCAATTCGGCCTTGCTGTGTCTGGATGCTCGAGACGGCGAAATACTCTGGTCGCAGTCCTTGAATTCACCGCACCATCAGCCGACCTATGCTTATGGATATGTTTATGTCCAGACCGATCAGCACAGTCCGGGGTATATTCGTGCCTTCGAAGCAGACACCGGCGCGCAGATATTTGCAAGCACATTCAGTCAGCAGTGGGATACCTGGTGGGCGCCGGTTGTGTACGATGGGGAAATCTATATTGCCGGCGGCTACTATGGGGGTGCGGGGGCCTACAACGCATTTACCGGTGAGAAAAAGTGGAATGTGAGTTTGCCGCAATATGATGCGTGGACGCCAGCAGTAAAGGGCAAGCTTATGTTTGCCTATGTAGGGGGAACGCTTTACGCATTGGAACGTAAATACGGAACGACGTCTTATACGATAAATGACCCATCCTTCAGCTGGCAGGGGTGGAGCATGAATCTGGCACCGGTACTCAGCGATACTGAGAATGTTCTGGTGATTTACAATGGGCGGTTGAAATGCTTTGATCTGAATGCTAAGAATATCCGATGGGAAATTGCCGGCGGTTTCAGCGGGCAGCCGTCTGTGGCAGAGGGCATGGTTTACGCCGTAAACAGCGGTATGCTTGAAGCCAGAGATGAAATGGACGGCAGCTTAATCTGGAGCTGGTCGGCGCCGGAGGGCAGCCTGAAAAGCCCGCTGATTGCCACCCGCACACATGTTATAGCCTGCACGAATGCCAATACCTATGCTGTTGAACTGCTCGGCCGGCAATCGGAATGGTCTTATCCGGCCAGCGGCTATCTGGCATTGGGCAACGATACTCTGTATATTGCCGGAAGCAATGGTGTTTTAACGGCGATTGCAGTGCCGGAATACATTCCGGCTGAACCTATTAAGCTGGAAATTGAAGGACCGATTGATATTTTTGAAAGCTCTGCAAATGCCTATCAGGCCATTGTTACCTACAGTGACGGCCGTGTGAGAGATCGAACAGCTTTGTGCAGCTGGTCTGTAACTGAAAAGCCGTGGTGTTCGTTGGATCAGGGACTGCTGCATGTTGGTGAACTGCTATATCCGCAGGAGACAGTTGCGCTGAGCGCAGTTTACAGGCAGGACAATGGATCGGTTGCCGATACCCGCCTGATTACCATTCATGCCAACGCTGCAGAAGAAGGCATTATCGCACGCAATCTTGAAAAAGCGATGCAGTCGAAGCAGAAGATTCTCTATGAATTGCAGCAGGCGATGATGTACGAGGCAGCATCAGGCAGCATTGCTGAGGACCTCAAGCAGAAATCGTCTAAATCGAACTCCGGCATCAGCCGGCCTCTATTAAACAAGGCAGTAAATCAGATAGAGCATGCCCTGAATTTTGAAACGGTATCCCGTAAGCATCTGGAGGCCAGTATCGTCAATCTGGCGGCAGCTTTGGAGATATTTGCTTCAGACAGTCCGTCTCTTGGCATTGCATCAGGTATGGTAGTTCCTCAAATGTCTGCGGCTGCCGAAGCTGTTGGCTGTCCGTATGCTCTAACCGGGGACCTGGATTCGAATTGCAGTGTCAACATGACCGATTTAATGATTCTGGCCGAAAACTGGCTGGTTGACTGCAGTTTGCAGCCGGCCAATCCGGCGTGTCAGCAGAAATAAAAATGGAGCAAAACAAAAAGCCGCTGCCTGTTGTCCCCAAGCAGCGGCTTTTTTTGTTTTGTTTGAGTTCTTGGCCGGTTCGGATACAATAGATGCAGAAATAGAGAATTTCCCAAACGGCTTTCGGCACGATTTGGGCTTAGAACATAACTCATTTTGGGAATAAAGAGTGAAAGGATAGGCGATGCTTCAATACGATAAGTGTGTTAGGGCTGTATTTGCTTTTTGTTGTATTGGACTGTCGGGATTTGCGGTTTCTGGAGAAAGCCAAACCGATTATCTGGCGATTATGCTGTCCGGCCAGAAGATTGGTTATGCTGTGCATACCCGGACCGAGGCCGATGACAAAGTAACCACTGCCGAACGCCTGCAAATGACTCTTGGACGGGGTGGTCAAGGCATGAAAGTAACAATGGAGGAGACCCATATTGAAACCGCTGACGGCAAGCCGTTGGGATTTGAGATGGTGATGAACACCAGCGGCATGGAGCAGAAAACTACCGCCGCAGTCAAAGACGGCAAGGCCGTCGTTACCCGTTATGTGATGGGTCAGCCGCAGGAAATGACGATAGACTGGCCGGCCGATGCGCTGCTGAATGAGGGCCTGCGTCTGTATCAGCTCAAGCGAGGGCTGAAAGCCGGAGATGCATATGAGATAAAAATATTCCGCCCCGATATGCTGATGGCCCTGACAGCACAGATTTCCATTGGCGAAAAGACAATGATTGATTTGTTCGGCCGCATGCTGGAACTGACACAGGTGGAATCAACACTGCAGGTGGGGGGGCAGCAGATTACTGTCACCAGCTATGTGGATGAGTCGACCCGTGCGCTGAAGAGCCGGGTGCCGATGATGGGAATGGTGCTGGAATTGATTGCCTGCGACAAAAGCGTGGCTCTGCGGGAAGATGATATCGTTGATTTTCTCGACAAAATGACCATTGCCAGTCCGATTAAGCTGATGAATCTTAACAAGATTGGTTCGATTACCTATATTTTAAAACCGACAGAGGATACTAAGAAACTGGATATCCCCACTTCATTGTCCCAGCTCGTAGAAACAATGCCCGATGGCATCGCAGTAACTGTAAGACCTAAGGTGCCCGCCGGTCCGATTGCTTTTCCGTACAAAGGCGATAATCCTGAAGCCCTTGAAGCGCTCAAGCCGACCGATTACCTGCAGTCCGATAATGAAGTGATTATCAATCTGGCGAAAAATGCCGTCAGCGGTACAGACGATGCAGCGGTTGCAGCCCGCCGGATTGAAGCCTTTGTGGATGGATTTATTACCAAAAAAGATTTGTCGGTCGGCTATGCCTCTGCGGCTGAAGTAGCCAAGAGCCGGCAAGGCGACTGCACCGAACATGCTGTATTGGCGGCAGCGATGTGCCGGGCCGCGGGCATTCCGGCACGGGTTGTCTGCGGGGTCGTATATGCGGACTCTTTTTTATCAAAGCAGAACATTTTCGGCGGTCATATGTGGACGGAAGTCTGGCTTGGCGACGGCTGGTACGGACTGGATGCAACTCGTTCCGGCGAAGGCGGCTTTGGGGCGGGGCATATTGCGCTGGCCTACGGCAGCGGCGACCCGATAGACTTCTTTGGGCTGGTAAATACGCTGGGTTGCTTTAAAATTACACATATTTCGGTAACCGCCAAATCAGATGCTGCCCAGCCGGAGCCTTTGTCCGTTCGAAACTAATACTAAATAAGGTCTTGATGCAATGAATCAAAACGCCTGTTCCAATCATGAAAATCACTTATGCTGGCTGTATGAAGCCGGCCTGCCGCAGAATGAACCGGACCGCTATGCACTTTTAGTGCGCAATCCAAAATATGTCTGCAAAAACTGCGGACGGGTAGCGGCCAGCAAAGAAAACCTCTGCGCAGCCGTTTTACTGGGCACGTGGGAAGAATAATCTGCCGCACGCTGGATGTGCCGCTGCGGCGGATTAAAGCAGTTAATGCCACGCAGTCTGCAAGAGCCATTCCTTGGTCATATAAAGCAGGTCTGACAGGCTGACAACGGAGTCCCGCGTGAAATCAGACGGCAGGTCATAGGTGTCATTGCGCAGCCATTGGCTGGAAAAGCAGACAAAATCTGCAAGATTGACGGTGCCGTTGTTGTTAATATCCGTCAGCAGACTCCAGCCCAGAGGAGTTTTGCTGGCCTGTGCGGTGTTGCCATAGGCCCCCAAATTGACGCGCAGATTGGGCCGATGAACAGGTTCATTAGACAGACTCATTCCCGGATTGCCCGCATCAATAGCCCTGCTGGTAAAGGTATCGGCAGTCCAGCTGGACGTTAATGGATTCCATCGGCCGGCCTGAGATTGCAGGTGATAATCGCCGCTGCCGGCAAAAAGCGGATTGACAGCGATGATTCCCCAGCCCCAGTTGAGTGTGCAGCCGGAACCGATGCTGACGTCGCTGGTGCCGCCTTCGATATCACAGTAGGAGACATCCAGCTGGGAAGGACCAGATGCGGTATTCATCATAATCTGCCAGCCTGTGTTGTTCCACAAGATGCTGTTGGCCAGCAAGGCGGAGCTGCCGTTACCGCAGAAAACCGCGCCGATAGAGGGGCTGTCGGCGATGGTGTTGTAAATCAGTTTGCAGGCGGTACTGCTGGAGGTAACAACGGCTCCATACTGATTGACGCCGGTAATGCAGTTGTTGAGCATCTTCCCGTAGTTGACACCCCAGAAGCGGATGCCCGCAGCAGCATTGTCAAGGCGGTTGTTGAGCACCTGAATATTCTCTCCGTCGCGGCCGTCTATCAGAATAAAGTAATTTTTAACCGTTAGATTCTTGATGGTTACATTGTCGTATCCGTTGCTGATGATGCCGTATCCGGTGTCGGCCGATGGGCCGATTAAAACGGCGCCGTTTCCGTCCAGTGTGATTCCGCCGGCCCCGAAGCGCACAATCCCCAGCGTGCCCGCATCGGTGATATTGTAAGTTTCCGGGCAAACAGTCGTATTGGCTGTAATGACCAGCTCATCTTCCAGCCGCCGGCAGCCGCTGCACATTGTATCGCAGCCGTAAACCTGGCCAATGTCGGCATAGTTGTATACGGAATCGCAGATATTGTTGTTGCCAGTTGTGGTGCCGATGGCCTCAGAGGCGATATAAAAATCCTGATAAACGGATGAACAGACTGTATTGCCCGTAAATTCATTGCCTATGCTGCCGGAAATGAATATGCCGCGGTTGTTCATACTAAAGAAATTGCCGGTAAAATCGTTGGAATTGGATCCGCCGATAGCATAGACACCGTAGCTTCCTGAACGGGTTACCGTGTTGCCGATATATGTGTTCAGGGTCGAGCCGTTCAGATAAAAGCCGTAGTAGGTCGAATTGTTGATGGTGTTGTTCTGAATGCTGTTATTGTGGGAGGAATGCAGCTGAATGCCGGAGCCGGTGTTATTGTCCATTGCATTGCCGGTAATGCTGCAGGTATCCGAATTAAGCAGCAGGATATCCACAGTTTCAGTATTGCCGAACACATTATTCTGAATGGCGGTTCCGTCGGAGTTGTTGACATAGACACCCCGCTCATTAAAGCCTAATGTATTGCTGCGGATAACAGTTCCCGATGAGTTGGAAATAGAAATAGCAGTATCCGTTTCGCTGTCTTCTGTTTCCGCTGTATTATACAGATGGCTTTTTTCAACGACTGTATTGGTAGAATTTGCAATATAGACGCCGTAATCAATATTGTACCAGATATCCGTGTTGTTAGGGATGGTGGAGGTAATGGTGGTATTGGCCGCGTTAGCAATGTAAAAACCGTCGACGTTGGACATAGCATCGCAATCGGTAAAGGTGTTGCCGGTGCTGTCGGTGATATGGAATCCGTAGGCCTTGTTGGAGTTTGCTCTGTCGCCGGTGAAGGTGTTGCTGCTGGTATTGATGCCCGCACCGCTCCAGCTGTTGCCGTATAGGTAATTGATTTCAAAGGTATTATTGCCGCCCGAACCGCTGATGCCCTCTTGGGGCATAATCTGCAAGCCATGCCAGCCGTTGGATGTAAAATCGTTGTCAATGACCTCGGCATATTTTGAGTTGTAGAGATATAAGCCGTTGTAGCTGTTGGAATGGACATTGTTTTGATTGATATCGGTCCACCAGGAATTATTTAAGGAAATACCGTGGCCGGTATTGGAATAAACAGTGTTGTATTCAAGCTTGTTGTAGTCGGCTGCTCCGTAAAGATAGATGCCTGTACCGAACTCGCGTATGGTGCAGTTTTTGATGGTGACATTGTCATAACCGTTGTTCACTATCCCGATACCGGTTCCGTTGCCGTCGATAAGATGTCCCTGACAGTCAATAGTCAGATCGTTGTCACCGACAATCAATCCATTGCCGGCACAGTAGAGATTGCGGCTTAGCAAGACGTCGCCGGTTACAGTATCACCGCAGTCCGGTTCGCGTTTCAGCAGGGGCTTGGCTTTCAGTGCAGTATCGCCATAGAAGCGGGTGCAGTCGCCGCTGGCATTGCCTACGCAGGCCGGATAGGCAGCATTGGCAGCATTGAAAGCCTGACGAATGGTATCACCGGCGTTCATCCTTTCAAACAGCTTGTTTTGCCAAGCAATGGAATTGCTCCAGCAGGTCTCGCAGTAAGTGGCATCCATATGGCAGTATCCGACAGCCACAGTATCATTGGTGCTGCCTTTGGAAAACTCATAGGCAAAGGTGTTGTCGCCGGTATTGCACAGACCTTCGCAGCTTCCCACAAAGGTGAACCGCATTTTGCTGTAGGCGGTAATCCAGGTTTCGATGTCGCTGGCATAAGTGTTTTCATAAAAATTGCCGTTGCTCTGACAGCCGCTGGAAAAATAAGTGCTGCCGCCGTGGGCCAGTTCGTAAAACAGTGCAATGGAGGAGCTTTGGATATGGCTTTGAATGTTTGCCCGTGAGGGCCACGTGATGCGGTCGGTTGAATAGCCCATGGTGTTGAACCAGTCGCGGGCGCTGTCAGCCCATTCATTCCAGTTTCCGCTGCAGGGATTGTAATCGGTGGGTCCGGTCATCGAATAGGCAGTAGCCGGCGGGGCAATTCCAAAGCCCAGTTCCTGGCCGGTAACGGCATCAATCACAATCAGTTCAAGACCTCCTTCCCCAAGGTTTCGAACAACCCAACAGGGATTGGATGGTATGGGATCCAGCGGAAAGATATCCGAATCCGGCGAAATATATACTAAACGGGCGCCGTCGGGATGTTGGACTTTGGCCATTGCTTCGTGAATAGAGATAATCGGCGGCAGGGTATCGGGAAGATCGCTGCGCCAGTGCCGGATGGTATTTTTATGCTCGCTGGTCTGGCGGTCAAAATGATATACAATCTGGTCTTTTTCAACCTCGGCTTGACCGATATAACGCTGGGAATGAAAAACCAGCAGGTCGCCGATTTCCAAGCCCCGGAAGCGGTGGGGCTGGGGTTCTTTGATCTTCAGCAGGAGCTCATTTTTAACTGTTTCGGATACATCTCGATAGAGTTCGGCAGCAGGCGGCTGCTCGGACTGGTGCAGGCGCGTTTGCTGAGCCGTTCGCTGGTGCATCTCCTGCCGTTCCTGTTCGGTTTTGGGATTGGGATCATATACGCCGTCCGGCGAGCAGCGGACGCCTAAGAATTCAAACTGCAGATCCTTAAACACCCCAATATCTGTCAGATTTTTGATGCGTTCTCCATTCCATACATAAGCAGGGCTGCCGTCATAGATTTTGTATGTTTGGGTGGTAACAGCATACTCACGTTCAATCAGTTCATCCCGAAGCAGTTCGATAGCTGTCTGAATATGCTCAATTTCCGCTTGAGTCAGACCGACTCCGGCAGCCAATTCCTGCCACGGAGCACGGCTGCCGATTCGTGCCAGCAGATACAGGTGAAAATATTCCGGTGCAAGGTCGCGAATCATCATCTGGACGAGATTTTCCTGGACCTCTTTCTCGCCATGCAGACAGGTATAGACAATAGTGCCATCTTGGATAGTTTTATAGAAAATATAATGTATCTCGATTTCAAATGACTGGCCGGCCGGCATGGCATTGAGATAATTCAGAAGCCCCGCCTCTGCTGCCTGCGCAAACGGACAGTAGCTCATTACGAAGACATCCAGATGATTATGCTGGGGTAAAACGGCCGTTGTCTGTTCCGGCTCGAGGTCCAAACCGAACGAAAGGCTGATTAAAAGAACGGTGAAAATAAAACCGCTGCGAATAGCTTTGGACGCTGCCATAATCGGACTCCTTGCAAAGAAACAACCCTCTCTCTTCTTTTGTACCCAAATAGGTACACAGTATTGCATTATGTGAAGCTTTTACTATTTTACCACTTAAGCAGGATTAAAATGAAATTTTTAAAAATATTTGTATGAAGATTGTATAGCGTCACAAGGAAAATATATTGTTTAGCATCCCTTCATTCGTTTTAAGCGTATTAAAAAAAGGAGCGGAAGATTATTTTTTAGTTCAAAATCTATTATTTTGAACATTTTAATGCGAGGAAACACAAGGAATTGGATGTTTATTTGCTGGAATTATCCCCAAGTTAATTGTTACAAGTTATTCATAAAGAAGAATCCTAAAAATTGTCAATCAAATGCTCTCTTGAAATATACAAGCTGACTTGGTATAATACTTCCGTTGTCAATAATTAATAAATCAGAATGCATAAAATGGGGTTGGGGCATCATGCGGAAAAGTTTTCTCGATATAGCTTATCTTGTATTAATTTTAGCTATTATTATCGGCTCAGCGCTTGGAGATTGTCCTAGCGGCGATATTACAGGCGACTGTATTGTCGACATAGATGACCTTTTTGTAGCTGCCGAAAATTGGCTGTCCAGCCAAATGCCCCTGCATTCTGGACTTATAGCACATTGGGGATTTGATGAACAGGCAGGAGAAACGGCGGCGGATTCAGCAGGGGGGCATACGGGACAGCTGTATGGCGAACCACAATGGGTACGCGATGAGGAGTTTCAGCGAGAGGCGCTGATTTTTGACGGCGTGGATGATTATATTGAAGTGCCGGACTACAAAGGCATTGCTGGTACAGCCAGCCGCACGTGTACCGCCTGGATTAAGACCAGCAAGACAAATTCTCACATTATCAATTGGGGTTTACAGTCACAGGAAGGGGGAATGTGGGCTGTTTTAGTCGGCGATACCGGCGCGCTTCGGGTACAAGTGAGCAACGGATATATTTACGGAGTTACCAATATAGCTGACGGTGAGTGGCATCATATAGCGGTTGTGCTTCAAGGTGATGGTTCGCCCGATATCAGCGAAGCAATGCTGTTTGTTGATGGACTCAGTGAAACCTCCATCGGCGGGGTTTTGGCCAAGCCGGTTAACACAGTCACTTCGGAAAACGTCAAGATAGGGGTGAATATCCTGAAAACTGCGTATCTGCAAGGCAGGCTTGATGAGGTGCAGATTTACAATCAGGCATTGAGGGAAGATGAGATTCTGCGCCTTTATCAAACGGGAAATGCCTTGACCCACAACCCGGATTTTACAGGAGACGGCCGCGTGGATACAGAGGATTTCATCCCGCTGTCTGACCAGTGGCTTCGGGCTGAACCGGCTGTTATTATCAGCGAGTTTCTGGCTTCCAATGATGCCGCTAATCCGCCGGACATTTCACAGGGACAAATACGCGACGGCAACGGGGAATCATCGGACTGGATTGAACTGTATAATCAAACCGATTTTCCGATTGCTCTGGGCGGGTGGGGACTGACCGACAATGCCGGCAATCCTCTTATATGGCAGTTTCCATCTGGAACGGTATTAAGCGGACACAGTTATTTAATTGTATTTGCTTCTGGAAAAGAGCAGAGCGATTATCCAAGCAATTATCCCTATGTGGACCCGCAGGGCTTCCTGCATACCAATTTTAAATTATCCGCTGACGGCGAATATCTGGCTCTAACCCGGCCGGACGGGACCGTTGAACATGCTTATGATTCGGTGCTCAACACAGTTTCGGGCCATTATGGATTTCCCCCTCAGGAGAAAAATATTTCTTACGGGATGCTTCATAATGAAGAATACTTTTTTGCTTTGCCATCGCCGGGACAATCCAACAGGAAGTCATTTTTGGGTTTTGTGGAGGCACCAGAGTTCAGCCACGAGCGGGGTTTTTACGAAACTTCTTTTTGGCTGACGCTCAATACAAGCACGCCCGATGCGGTGATTCGCTATACCACCAACGGCACAGATCCGACGCTTTCCAACGGGACAACCTATACCGGGCCTATTGCCGTCAGCGTTTCGACCAGTCCCGTCGGCCGCTGCATACGGGCGGCGGCATTCAAGCCTGGTTATCAAGCCAGTCCCATCAAAACCCGTACTTATCTAATGAAGGCCACCGAGTATATGAAAGGCCTGCCGGCAGTATGTTTGTCGGGCAGCCCGACACAGGTTTTTTATAACCCCAACGGCATTATGGCAATTGTCGGAGGAACATGGGTTAATGGTGTTTGGCAGCAGGTTAACTCTACGGATTACAATAATGTACTCGGACACGGGATGGACTATGAGAGGCCTGTATCGATGGAATATATTCGAAGAACTGACGGGACGGAGTTTCAGGAGGATTGCGGCATTCGTGTCCACGGCAGCGCCTGGATGCGTCCCCGTTATACGATTCCATCGGTTTCGGATGCCTGGTATGGAACCAGCAAATACAGTCTTCGCCTTTATTTCCGCAGCCGCTATGGAGACAATACATTCGCACATCCGATTCTGGAACAATTTCCTGAAGTGGATGAAATGGATACCTTTGTGCTCCGCGCCGGCCACAACGACCAGACCAATCCATTTGTTCGCGATGAAATGATTCGCCGGCTCCAGTATCAGATGGGCAATCAGACGGCGCGAGGGACATTTGTCAACCTTTACATCAACGGTGTGTACAAAGGGTACTATAACCTCTGCGAGCGGATCAACGAAGATTATTGCCAAAAATGGTTCAACAGCGATAAGCCGTGGGATGTCGTCGGCTGGGTGGCGACAGGCTATAGTTTTTATCTGGAAGCCCGCGACGGCGATACGAAGGCATTTGAAGATTTTATTAATTATGCAAAAAATAACAACTTGGCAAATCCCCTGTATTATGCACAAGTTGAGCAGCAGATGGATATGCCGGCGTTTGTGGATTATATTATCGTGCAGACGTGGGGCGGCAACTGGGACTGGCCGCAGAATAACTGGACGGCGGCAGCCGAACGTTCAGCTGCCCGCAAATGGCGATTCTTTGTCTGGGATGCAGAGGGATGCATGGACGGCGATACCAGCCGGAACCGCTTCAGTAATTTGAATACGGATAACTCCCCTCTTTCGGTCTTGTATCGAGCTCTGAGCGTCAATCAGGATTTTAAGATTTTGTTTGCCGACCGTCTGCAGAAGCATTTTCTGGATGCCGGCGGGGCGATGACTCAAGCGAATCTCAAAGCCCTGTTCTGGCAGCTGGCCGGCGAGGTCAAAGGCGTTATACCCGATATTTCAACCTACATTCCCAATACCTATATTCCTGTACGGGAAAGCATCTATTTTACACAATGCAGAAACCAAGATTTGTTTAAGTTTGCCGCGCCGCGTGTCTTTTTGTATGGCCGTGAGATACAGAAGGATTATGCCTTGCCCGGTGCGCAAATAACAATGCAAAATGCCGATGGCGTTTCCGGCGATATCTATTATACTCTGGACGGGAAAGACCCGCGGTTGACGCTGGTAGAACGTGCTAACACCGCCACAACGACGCTGGTGGCTGAAAATGCCTCCAAGCGGGTTTTGGTTCCCACAAAGGATATCGGAACGACATGGACACAGGTCAATTACGATGATTCATTGTGGAATGATGGCCTTCCGGCAGACAATTCTAAAACCGGCGGCGTCGGCTATGAAAGAAATCCCGGCGAGGCGACCAGCACTTTGCCATATGTCAGCTACAATGTTGAAAGCAAGATGTACAACAATTACACCTCGGCATATGTTCGCATACCCTTTATAGTCGATGCAGGCCAAATGCAGAGCTGGAATTATCTGAGTCTGAAAATGCGCTATGATGACGGTTTCGTTGCTTATATCAACGGTACGGAGGTCTGCCGGGTCGGCATCAGCGGCACGCCGGCGTGGAATTCGACAGCACCTTCACACGAAAACAGCTCGCTGGAGACATTTATCATCAGCAATTATCTGTATCTTCTTCAGCCGGGATTGAATATTCTGGCTATTCACGGAGCGAATTACTCCAAAAACAGCAGTGATTTTCTTGTATCTGCCATTCTTGAGGCAGGTTATGATTCAGCCAACGGCATTGCTCCTTCGGCGCAGAAATATACTGGGCCTATCAGCCTGTCCAAAAGTGTGCATATCAAAGCCCGAACGCTCAGCGGGACACAATGGGGCGCACTGCGGGAAGCTTTTGTGTCTGTGGGAACCATCAGCGACAATTTGCGCATCTCGGAATTTTTGTATAATCCAGATGGTGATCCAAACGAGGAATTTATCGAACTGACCAATATCGGCACAACTCCTTTGAACCTCAATCAGGTCAGCTTTACCAAAGGAATTCAATATACCTTTGGCGATACTGTTATTAATCCCGGTCAATATCTGCTGCTGGCTGCCGACAAGACGGTTTTTGAAAACCGCTATGGAACCGGTCTTCCTGTTGTCGGCGAGTATGCCGGTAAGCTGGACAATGCAGGGGAGACCATTCAAATCAGTGATATACTGGGCAATCCTATCCAGACGGTTAATTATAAAGACAGCTGGTATGAAATTGCCGACAGCGACGGTTTTTCGCTGACGGCAGTTGATCCAGCGTATGAAATACCCATTTCAAGTGACGATCTGGCTGCCCATTGGAAATTTGATGAAACTACGGGCACTACCGTCTATGATATGGCAGGGCTTCATCATGGGACGATTTACAATATGCAGGATACCGCACGGGTTTATGGCGCCAAAGAAAATGCCCTGCTTTTTGATGGGACCAATGATTACATTGCTGTCGGCGGCTATAAAGGTATCAGCGGCTCCGCCAGCCGGACATGTACAGCATGGATCAGAACCGGTACGGTTATGTCTCAAATAATCAGCTGGGGTGAGCTCCAAACAGGCCGCAAATGGGCTGTACGCGTCAACGATGACGGTACGCTGCGGGCCGAAGTGCAGGAGGGATATATTTACGGAACGACCCCGGTAGCAGATAACCAATGGCACCATGTGGCAGTCGTACTGATCGATGACGGTTCGCCGGACATCAGCGAGGCAATTCTTTACGTCGATGGAAAAGCTGAGACGACTTTCGGCGGTATTCAGGCCCGTGCAGTTAATACCGCCACTGTCAGTGATGTTCTTATCGGAGTCAATCTGAACGGGACGGCGTTCTTCCAAGGTCTTATGGATGACCTGCGGATATACAGCCGGGCGTTGACAGCTGACGAGATAGCTGCAATGATAGCCCAGGTAAACTGGGACAGCAAGGACCTCTGGCGCCCGAGTGCAGTTCGGGGCGGAACGCCCGGACGCGATGAAACACCAACCGAACGAGTGCCGCTACCGGGGGCGATTGTCATCAATGAGCTGCTGGCTCACTCCCATGCCGGCCTGCCCGACTGGATAGAATTATACAATACGACAAATCAGGCTATTGACATCAGCGGCTGGTTTTTGTCTGACAGCTTCAGCAGCCAAACGAATCGCAAGAAATACCGGATACCCGATGGGACTATCCTGACTCCGGCTAATCCGTACTATGTGCTGGAAGAGACTGCGTTTAACAATATCTCCGATGCCGGCTGCCGCATTCCCTTTGCCCTGAGCGAAGGCGGCGACACGCTGTATCTCCAATCGGCCAATGGAGAAGAACTAACCGGCTACTTCACAAAAGAAGAATTCGGGGCGACCGCATCCGGTGTTACGCTGGGGCGTTTTCAGAAGAGCACCGGGACGTGGAACTTCGTCCCCATGAGTGTTCCCACCAAAGGTGCAGATAATGCTTACCCGCTGGTTGGTCCGGTTATCATAACGGAGATTATGTATAACCCGGGGCCAAATCCCATTGATCAAGACTATGAATTTCTGGAACTGATGAATATCAGCAGTCAGCCCGTCCGTACGGCCAGTTATGTGAGTACGTATACCAGTCCAGACATACATATAGAAGAGTGGATTCCATGGCGATTTACAAACGGCATCGAATTTGAATTTCCTTTGGACCTTCAGCTGGAGCCGGGCCAGCGGATTCTTCTTGTTAAAAAGCTTAGCAGTTTTAACAGCCGCTATACCGGTGTTCCGGCAGGAACCGTCATTTTTCAATGGACCAGCGGCAGCTTGGCTAATGAAGGCGAAACCCTCCAGCTGGCAATGGCCGGCGATCAGGAATACCAGAAGGAACGGTATTATATACGTGAAGATCGAGTCAATTATGATGACCAATCACCATGGCCGACTCAGGCAAATGGAACAGGTCTGTCTCTGACTCATCTGCGGCCAATGGAAACTGGAAATAATTACACAAATGATCCCGTCCATTGGAAAGCTCTAAACCCCACTCCAGGCTGGTAGCAGTTGCCGATGGACGGCTCAACTGTAAAAACTTCTGGGATCTCGGCGTTTGGGATTTTATTTTTTTGCAGCCAGAATCTGCACAGGGCCTAATAGGCCGGATTCCAAAAGGGTCCATTGAGGCGTAACGCGGATATTTGTTTTGGTACGCCGCTGGTCAGCAGGCAAATCACGATCGCCTATCAGCCGGTTGCGCCACGAGTTAATAACATCGACTTCCAGACGGTTTTTGCCGGCTTTGATAATAGTTGAGATTTCTGCTCGAAACGGCGGCGTCCAGACAATGCCTAAATCCTGCCCATTGAGACGAATCCTGGCGATGCCGATATCCTCTACACGTCCTAAATCAAGCCAGTATGTTGTGGCCTGATTGTCCGGCTGATGTTCGAATACAAAATCGGTTTCGTAAATGGCCTTGCCAGAATAGAATCGAATATTTTCATCCGGATGCTCTGTCCAGCTTATCAGACGTTCAAAGACTGTCTCTGACGGACCGCCCCAGATCGGATCAAAATGTACACGCCACGGACCGGCTATCGTCAAAACAGGTTGGCAGTCGAAATAATTTGCTGTCTGCACCCCAGCTTCCGGCATAGTTTTGTCTTGGAAGAGGACGAATAGCGATCCATAGGGCTCAAATCGCAGGGGGATTTCTGTCTGACTGCCGGTCTGCCTTTGGAGTATATTCCGGCGGATTTGCCCTGTCAGCGGATTCCAAAGCTCAGCCTGCCGGTCAGTTATACGGAATCTGCAGACGGCAGTCTGCATCTGTTCAGTCTGGTTGCAGACGAAGTAGATATCCATTCCATCTATTGTATAATGGATATAATCAAGCGCCGCATCTGCAGCGGCTTGGTACTCGAAATCAGGCAGGATGCCGTCATCGATAAGGACTTGGCGGGCCGTTTTACCCCAGATGACCCGTCCGCTGCCGACTTGCTGCTGCCCCTTTTCCGAAGGATGAACAGGCCAAAGCTGTTCGGCCAGTAATTTGAATTTTTCCTGCGCCGCCTGTCCGCCGGTCAGGGAAACCAGCCGCTGGGGTTTCGGGCCAAGTACGGTGGCGCCTTGACGGACAAGCTGGTCGATTTTTTCCAGGGCCGCCAGGGACAGCACCTTGTGGTCCGGCAGCACCAATAGCCGATAGCGCAGGCCGCCGGGAACTGTAATACGTCCGTCTTCGACATTCAGCTGCAGCAGGATCTCCTCATTGGTCAGGTCATAGTCAAATCCCGGCAGCACTTTAGCAGGATCGTCTTCCTTGAGGCGGGCTACATTGGGTATATGGTCACCGTAGTAATACAATACATCCGCTTCAAATAGTCCCTTCTGCAGAAGATACTGGCAGCGCGCGATATACTCAAAAAAAGCATCCGAATAGTCCCACCAAGTTACTTGGGGATTGATATGCGTACCAGCGAAATATTCCTGTCCGGGAAGCCCCATCGAGGGCGGCGAGCAGGTAAAAGTGTGCAGAAAAATCAGGTTCAGTCCGGAGCAGAATTCATGATCCATACTGGGCTTCTGGGATTTCCACAACACATCATTCCAATGCGGTCCGATGGATGTAAACGACTCCGCACCGACAAGCGGCCGGCCGTAAATATGGGCTGCCGAAGCCGCCTGCTTAACATAAAAGCGGTCCACCGGCCGAGGCCGATGCGGTGAGGGTACCCAGAACTCGCTCATCATCATATCGCTGCGTCCGAGGCATTTAATAGCATCAAACGGTCCGGCGTGGGGGCCGCCTGATTCGGGCTGAATACCCAGACTGTGCTGATGCGCCAGATCGGCAAAGACCTGATAATGATTGTCCGCAACACAGTCGCCGATGGTCTTGCGGAAGTCAGCCAGAAAGGCATTGCTGGCAATCCGGCTGTCAACAATTTTTCCGGCAATCACCGGAAGATAGACAATCGGATCATACCCGCGGCGCTTCTGAAACTCAGCAGCAAAGCTGTCTGTCCAGTTCATTCCTCCGCACTCCCAGCTGTCTGTCTGAAGATATTTAAGCGTGCGTCCAACCGAAGGGCCGATATCTGCCAGCAGCGGCTCCACTACTTCATTCCAGTACACCCGAAAGGTATCGGCATTCATATAATCCAGCACGCGTCCTTCCCAGCCTTGGCTGGAAGTACTGACACGAGCCTCTGTAGGCGTAAAGCCGCATCGCAGAATTGTCCAGCGGCCTTGGGGAATCTGCCAATGCAGCCGGCCTTCGGCATCCAGCTTATCTGTCAGATTAAGAATCTCTTCCGTGTGGACATCTTCTTCGCCTTCCTGCGGCGGCTCATCATCCAGCAAAAATCGGCAATCCGGAGCTGACATGCCCAATTCTTCATACATTGCTTTGAGTTCTAAATTCTGAATCGGCTTGCGAGCCGACGGCCGCAGCAGATTGCGTCCCTGTTCATCCAGCAAAGCGATTTCTGCAATCTGGACATTGCGGGGAGTCTCGGGGTAACGCGGGTCAAAGGCACCGGTAATGACCAGACGAATATGGCGGACTGCTGCGGATTCAAACGTTTCCTGATAGATATCATCTTTCATCTCAAATGAACAAATAGATTCAAAACTTTGACCGTCTCTGGAGACCTGCAATTGGCATTTACGAGGACCATATCCCTTGCGGGGTGTAATCTGAAGGCCTCTAATCCGAGCGGATTTTTCCAGAGATATTAGCAGATGCTGCGGCCGATTGACGGCAGGCCCCAGCTGGGGCTGGTCAGTGCCGCTGACCCAATATGTCGCCGGATTGCCGTCAGCGGCGTTAGCGGCAGGGTAATCGGTCTGCTGAAAACTGGCGGTTAATTGAGCCGCTGATGCCGGCTTGACAGGCCATGCCAGTACGGCGATATCCCGATAGAAATTGTCGATTGTGGGGGGCTGGGGCAATTTATCAGCAAATACTGCTGGGCCCGAAACTTCTATTTCTGAAAATGTCAGCCGCTTTGCCGCCAGCTGAGGTGTGATTGACGGCCCGCCCAGATTCCAGCCGCTCTGGATACTCAAACCCAGCTCCAAACCCAGCCGCTCTGCTTCTCGGACGGCATGGGTGAGCAGTTGCCGCCAGGCCTCAGACGCGTAACGGGGACCAGCCGGAACCTGCCGATTGCCGCGCTGCTCTGCCCCGCCGGCATCAAAAATCAGCGCTCCGCTGAATCCCTTGGCTTTCATTGCCTCAAGGTCGCGGGTGATGGCTTCTTTGGTAACATTGCTGTTGAGCCACCACCACCAGCATCGCACGCCATATTCCTGCGGGGGATTTGAAAACTCTTGCGGCATTACAGCTTTATTGTGTGCCGTAGAGGATGCATCTGCTGATTGGCAGAATAAAAATCCAAGGATTGCCAAAGCAAATCCAGACAAAGTTGCAGCCGATTTGTGCATGGTGTACCTTTCGTTTGTAAAAACTCAGCTAAACGTTTTATAGCAGCCCGCAGAATTACCCATCAGATGCCGGTTAAGTATCGCATTGAAACTTTATGCCAATAGGTCATATCATCCCATAGCAAAGTATTATAGGGCAAACAAATGCCGATAGCAATAAACCGGTTTGTTGCCGAAAAGACCTCTCAGGCAGAAACGGTATATTTCATGCTGCTCATTTTCCGCAGAAAATCTTCGGGGCCGCATCATTTTGGAAGATGAATTGCAATTTAGATGCTTTTGTAAAAAGGTTCCGCGTTAGCTCATCTGAAATCCGAGTCTGTCTTATCCATGGATGGTTAATCAGCATAAATATGGGGGCCCAAAGCAGCCAAGACTATGGCGTATTTTTGCCGCAGCATTTTTTGTATTTTTTGCCGCTGCCGCAGGGACACGGGTCATTGCGGCCGACTTTAGGACCTTCGAGCTTGATTTGCTTGACTTTCTGCTCGCCCTGCGGTGCCTGAGCGGCAGCCCGCTGGCGCTGAGCCATTTCAAACTGGCTAACCTGATTGTGCTGTGCCCGGCTGACGTTATAGACGCTGCGCGCTCGCTGACCGGCCTCTAACCGAACCCGGAAGATGATGTCTGTCACTCGGTCTTCGATGGTTTCGAGCATCTCATTGAACATACGGTGGCCTTCCTGCTTGTACTCGATCTTCGGATCTTTTTCTGCATAAGCCCGCAGCATAATGCTTTCTTTAAGGTGATCCATCGCATAGAGATGGTCTTTCCATGCGACATCGTAAATCTGCAGCAGCACATACCGCTCCAGATCGGTCAGCTCTTTGCGGAGGAATTCGCGCCCTGCGGCCAGCAAAGCGTCTTTGGCCTGCCCGGACTGCCGGAGCTGCTGGACATCGAGTTTTGCTCCGAATCGTTCTTTAGCCCACGCGGCTAAACTTTCAGGGCTTTCTGTGCTAAGCTTGTTCTCCACGGCTGACAGCAATTTGCCGTCGTTCCAGGAACGGCTCAGTTCCAGCAGATGCTGATAGATCTCCTGAGGGGGCATCTTCTGAAGCTGTTCGGCTGTGAGCGTCGATTCATATTTGGCCTGCGCCCATTTAGCCAGCGACTCAAAGGCATAGACATTGGGTCCCTGCGGGCCGAAAACCATGCTTATCGCAAATTCTACCGGATATTCGATCTCGCGGCGAGTGTACTTTTCCCGGACGCTGTCGGTCAGTTTCTGCCGAACAGCATCAGGCCCCAGCGTCTTGAGTTCGTGCAGGTCCAGATGGATATCAAACTTGGAAGCCGCCCATTGAGAAAAGGTGCGAATCGAGTAATCCTCATTAAGAAATTCAGCCAGTCCGGCCGTGCTTTTGCGGTTCACCTGTTCACAGGCGGCTTCAATCAAAGCCTGCTCAATAGCATCGGCAGTCATCTGGCGAAGTTTCGCTGCTGACAGCGATACATGAAAGCTGCTCATTGCCCATTTGCACAGCGCATCAATTTTCCATGTCTGGGGATCTTCGTAATCTTCCAGATATTCACCCAGTGCCATCGAGATGTCATTGGCGACATTCTTCCTGGCCAGTTCTTTAATCATCTCCTCTATCTGTTCGACCTCAAGGTTGAACAGACGTTTGGAATCCAATTCTACGCCGAATTCCCTGTGTGCCCATTCTGCTATGCATCGGCTTGGATAATCGCTGGCCAGAATATTCCGGCAAGCACCGTCAATCATATCTTCAACCATCTGCCAGATAGTCTGTTTCAGGTCGCGGCCTTCAATGATTTTGCGGCGGCTTCCATAAAAATAGCGCCGCTGAATATCCATAACTTCATCGTATTCCAGCAGACTCTTGCGGGCCTCAAAATTGCGTTCCTCCACTTTTTTCTGCGCCTTTTCAATCCCTTTGCTGATCCGCTTATGTTGAATAGGCATACCTTCTTCCCAGCCGATCAGCGACAGCAGCTTGACCGTTGCCTCGGGAGCAAAAATGCGCATCAAATCATCATCAAATGACAGGAAAAAAACGCTGCTGCCCGGATCTCCCTGACGCCCGGCGCGGCCGCGAAGCTGGTTGTCAATCCGGCGGGCTTCATGACGCTCGGTTCCTACAATATGCAGGCCGCCAATTTTGGCCACGCCGGGCCCGAGCTTGATGTCCGTGCCGCGGCCGGCCATATTGGTGGCGATGGTTACATTGCCGCGGATTTCGCCGGTGCGCGTCGTGTGCTGCTGGCCTGCTTTTTCAACGATAACTGCTTCGCGTGCGTGCTGTTTGGCATTGAGCACCTCGTGTTCGATCCCATAGCGACGGGTCAGTGCCTCAGACAGCGCCTCGCTTTTTTCGATGCTGACCGTGCCGACCAGTACCGGCCGGCCGGCAGCGCTGGTTTCATGGATTTCATCGACGATTGCATTGAATTTTTCGCGCAGCGTTTTGTAAATCAGGTCGTCACGGTCATCCCGAATGCACGGCCGGTTTGTTGGAATCGTTACCACCTCCAGATGGTATATTTTCATAAATTCTTCGGCTTCTGTGGCGGCGGTTCCTGTCATCCCGGCAATCTGCTGGTACAGCTTGAAGAAATTCTGCAGGGTAATCGTGGCCAGTGTCTGAGTTTCCTCCTTGATTTGAACATTTTCCTTGGCCTCAACAGCTTGATGCAAACCATCCGACCACTGGCGTCCATGCATCAGGCGGCCCGTAAACTCATCCACGATAATCACTTTGCCGTCCATCACGACATAGTCTTTTTCCTTCTCAAACGCTACATGAGCTCGCAAGGCCTGCTCGAGCATATGCGGCCATTCCATATTAGAGCCGGTAAAAAAGGATCCAACGCCGGCGATTTCCTGAGCAGCCCCGATGCCCTCGTGCGTCAGATGAACGGCCTTGCGATCCTCTTCAACCTCGTAATACTGGGTCATAGTTTCAAGCCGGGCCTTGTCTGCTTCCATCTGGGCCTGTGTCTGTTCGATAACTTTCTGGGCACGGCTGATGCGTTCAGGGTCTTTGGCTTTTTTGGCTTCCGACAGTTCGCCTTGAGCGTTGGCCAGTGTGCGTTCGGCGGTGTCGATGGCTTTTTTGATATTGTTATAAGTGGCCTGCAAGCTGATCAATTGCCGGGCGACGCTGTCGGCTTTTTTGTAGCGGCTGACATCGTCCACTGCTGGACCGGAAATAATCAGCGGCGTGCGGGCTTCATCAATCAGGATGGAGTCCACTTCGTCAATAATCGCGTACTCCAGCGGTCCCTGTGCCATCTGGGACAGAGAAATTTTCATATTGTCGCGCAGATAGTCAAACCCAAACTCATTGTTTGTGCCGTAGGTAATATCGCAGGCATACTGCTGCTTCCGCTCGTCGCCGGAGGTGTCCATCTCTGCCTGAATAGCCCCGACGGACAGCCCCAGCGCCCGATAGGCCGGCCCCATCCATTCAGCATCGCGTTTGGCTAAGTAATCATTGACCGTAACGATATGCACCTTGCGCCCTGTCAGATGCACCAAGTAGGCCGCCAGTGTAGCCACCAGCGTTTTGCCTTCACCGGTGGCCATTTCAGCGATTTTGCCGTCATACAGAACATTGCCGCCGACCAGCTGCACATCGAAATGACGCATGGCAATGTGCCGCCGGGCGGCCTCTCGAACCACGGCAAAAGCTTCCGGCAGTATATCCTGCGGCCGTCGGCCATCCCGGAGTGCCTGCTTGAATTCATCTGTCTTGGCTTTGAGCTGCTCATCAGTTAAGGTTTGAATGTGGGATTCCAGCGTTCCGGCTGCCTGTGCCATCTGCATATAGGACTTGACTATGCGTTCATTACGTGATCCGAAAATGCCGACCAGAAATTTGTTGAACGCCGCTAATGCCATCGGATGCCCCTTAAAATGTATATAGTGCCGAAGTTCGAAATCCCAATTTCTAAACAAATCTATAATTCAAATGGTGATATGCAGAAAAAAGCAAAGATATTATAGTTCAAGATCATTTTGTCTTGAACAGATAATCGCTTTAATTTTGCTTTGGATCTCGATTTCTGTATTGAACCCGTCGTATTTACCTCGGAATGCAGTATAAAGCTCTGCTAATCTTTTACGCGGGTGACATATTCGCCGGTGCGGGTATCCACGCGGATTTTTTCACCCACCTTGATAAACGGAGGTACTTGCACGACGACACCGGTTTCCAATGTGGCCGGCTTATATTGGTTGGTGGCAGTGGCCCCTTTGATTTCCGGGGCGGTATCGGTAACCGTCAAATCAACGGTGTTGGGCAGCGTGATTACAACCGGCTTGCCTTTGTACATGCTGATTTGCACTTTTTCATTGCCTTTTAAATACATTGCTCCATCACCGAATGCGTCATCATCCAGTGTAATCTGATCGAAACTTTCAAGGTCCATAAAAACATGTTCGTTAGGCGACGAATACAGATATTCAAAATTCCGCTTTTCCAGATACGCCTCTTCTACGGTCTCTTCCGAACGAAGACGAACATCGCGGATGCCCCCATCGGTCAGGTTTTTAAGTTTTGTTTGATAAACTGCTCCTCCCTTGCCGAGTTTGACATGCTGGTAATCTACGATTACATATAAAATGCCGTCCATCATAATGGTCTGGCCTTTTTTCATCTCCGAGACTTTCATTTAGTACTCCCTTTTTGATAAGGTTTTGAACTTTCTGCGGATTTCTCCCGTGGCAGGAACGCCCCTGCCGCTTGCGGTAAAACAAGGCAAATAGTATCGCAGAATGGGGCTTTATTGTCAAGAAAATGAATTCCAGCAGGGCGGCACAAAACCTTCCTACCTTTTCAGGGAATTATTGAATCAGGATGCAAAAAGGAGTAAACTGGCAAACGGTTTGCGATGAAAGTATTAGTAGCTGAAAAATGCGGTTTTTGTCCGGGCGTGCGGAATGCCATCAATCTGGCCAGAAAGACACTGGCAGAAGAAGGCAAGGCCTACAGCTTAGGGCATATTATCCACAATGAAGATGTAGTAAGGCAGCTTTCAGAAGCAGGCCTTAAACCAGTAGACAGCATTGATGAGGTTCAAAACGGAACAGTACTAATCCGCTCTCATGGAGCTACGCAGGAAGAGTTTGAGAAAATAAACAAAAAAGGTCTTAAAATTGTAGATGCAACCTGCGTTTTAGTTCGTCGTGTTCAAAAAATAGCTAAATTATTAAACGATGAAGGATATAAGGTTGTTATAATAGGAGACACTAATCACCCAGAAATACGGGCAGTGGTTGGCTATGCTAAGGATATAGCCGTTGTAGGTAATGAAGAGGATTTAGATAAGTTAAATTTAACAAAGAAGATAGGAGTTATCTGCCAGACTACGCAAAGTCCAGATCATTTTGCTGATATGATTGCTGCGATTGCACGACGCGGCTTTACTGAAATGAAGATTATAAATACACTTTGTCGGGAAACTATGGAGCGTCAGCAGGCAGCGGTTAAGCTATGCCGGCAGGTTGATATTATGTTTGTTTTGGGGGGGCTCCACAGCGCCAATACACGAAAACTGGCCGAATTATGTAAAAAACATAATCCGCAAACATATCATTTGCAAAACTGGGCGGAATTTGATAAAAAATACCTTTTCGGCAAGACCACCGCAGGAGTTACCGCAGGAGCGTCAACACCAGATGAGGTGATTGAAGAGTTTGTGCGAAACCTTGAGCAGTGGTCGCCTCCGGCGGAAACGGATTGCTGAATCTAATCAGAGGCGTAAATGGCATTGACGGCGTAGTCAATGTGTTTTTATAAACCTTAACATTTTTGTTTGAGGTCAGGGTCGGCGGCGTAAATGCGGGGCGCCGCAGCGGCCGACAAACAGACTCCGCAGGAGAATTTCAATGGTTGATAGAAATCTCATTTACAAGCTCGGTCTTACCAATGAACAGATTGAGCAGGAAGTAGGCGAACTTTTCACCCCTGAGCACACACAGCTTTTGGCCGAGGAACTGGAAAAGAAAGTCGAAGCCCTTGTTCCGGGCACCATTGTCAAAGGCAAGATTGTTACCCAGCTGGGCAATGATGTTATCGTGGAACTGGGTCTGAAAAGCGAAGGCATTGTGGATGCCGGCGAATTTGATGACCCCAGCGAGATTGTTCCAGGCAAGGAAATTGAAGTGCTTTTGGAAGAAATGGATGCCGAAAGCGGTATTCTGTTGAGCAAACGCAAAGCCGATCGCATTCGCGGCTGGGAGCGGGTCATTGCCAGCAACAAGGAAGGCGATGTTGTCAAAGGCATGGTTACACGCCGCATCAAGGGCGGTCTTCTGGTGGATATCGGTGTGCCGGTCTTTCTGCCGGCTTCGCAGGTTGATATCCGCAAGCCCGGCGATATCAGCCGGTTTATCGGTCAGGAAATTGAATGCAAAATACTCAAAATCGATACGGAAAATCACAATATTGTGGTCTCCCGCCGAAAACTTATCGAAGAAGACCGGCAGGCCAGCAAGGAACGCATCCTGCGGGAAATCGAAGTCGGTCAGATTCGAAAAGGGATTGTCAAAAATATCGCCGATTTCGGAGTCTTTGTCGATTTGGGCGGGCTGGACGGCCTGCTGCATATTTCCGATTTAAGCTGGGGCCGGATTTCTCATCCGTCGGAACTGGTGCAGCTGGATCAGGAAATCGAGTGCATGGTCATCGGCGTCGATAGAGAAAACGAAAAAATCTCACTGGGACTCAAGCAGAAGCAGCCCAGTCCTTGGGAATCTGCCGAACAGCGATACCCCGTCGGCAAGCGGGTCAAGGGCACGATTGTCAATATTATGAACTACGGGGCCTTTGTCCGGCTGGAAGAAGGCATCGAAGGTCTTATTCATATCAGCGAGATGAGCTGGACCAAGCGCATTGCCCACCCCGGAGACATTCTGACACTCGGGCAAGAAGTTGAAGTGATGGTGCTGGATGTCAACAAGGAAAAGCAGGAAATTTCCTTAGGACTCAAGCAGCTTGAGACCAATCCGTGGACAATAGCCGGACAGAAGTATCCTGTGGGCACGATGGTTACCACTAAAGTTACCAGTTTGACCAATTACGGTGCTTTTGTGGAAATCGAGCCGGGCATTGACGGCTTGATTCATATCTCTGACCTAAGCTGGACCAAGAAGTACAATCATCCCGGTGAAGCCCTGCAGAAAGGGCAGGAAGTCAAATGTGTGGTGCTGGAAGTCGATGAAGAAAAACATCGGGTTTCACTGGGCGTCAAACAATTGACAGAGGATCCGTGGATTCGTGCAATACCGGAAAAATACATTCCCGGCCAGATTGTCAAAGGTGTTGTTACCAAGCTGACCAATTTCGGCGTGTTTGTAGAGCTGGAACCGGATCTGGAAGGTCTGCTGCATATTTCGGAATTGTCAGATTCCAAAGTGGATTCGCCGCAGGATGTGGTCAAAATCGGCGATGTGCTGGAAGTTAAGATTCTGCGTGTGGATACGGATTCCCGCAAAATCGGCCTGAGCTTGCGCCGTGTACAGTGGGCTGCCGAGGATAAAGCAGCGGAAGCGGCGGCTTCTGGTCAGACGACTGCTTCGGCTCCCATAGAGGAAAACGAATCAAGCCCGCGCCGGGGCGGTCTGGATGGCACGTTGATGCCCGACTCTTTAAATATCCCGATGCCGGGCAAAAAGCAGAATCCTTAAAAATGCAGCCGCCTCTGAAAATTGACGGTATCAATCCCTATTTTTGAGGGATTGCTGCCGTAAAACAGATACTTCAGCAAAACCGGCCTTTGCTCTATCAAGCAAAGGCCGGTTTTTTTATGCCTTTTAAGCATTATTCTTTGTCAATAAGTGCGGCAATTACGACACAAAATACCAGAAAAGTCTTATTGTTGAGCTGTGCAATTTTAAAAAAGATAGAATTGATGTTTCTTTTGCGGCGATTATTGATGATAGATCAAAAACTATGTTGAAAAACCGGTGTGTATTTGAAAAAATCCGAACCGATTTCATTAACGGGCTCGGCGGGCGGAATTCCCCCCGAACCCCATTTCCGTCCGCCTCGCCTTGAAGCGGAAGCGAAAAGGACGATTTCAAGTTTTTCGCGAGTGATAACTCCCAAGGAAAATCATAACTGATTTTCCTCTTTGACGGCAAATTCTTTATATAACTTGAAGCTCTAATTGATGATTTTCTCTTCTCTTTTCTTTAATCGTAAACAAGCCAGATTTTATTTCATTATCGAGTTCTTTTAATCGTCTTTCGGCAATTTTTACATATTTTTCATTGGAATCTATGCCAATATAATTTTTACCTAATCTTTTTGC
>JAGPMT010000006.1 GCA_018052735.1 Phycisphaerae bacterium
TAAACGCCTCAGATTCTTCAACTTGCGCTACATGCTCTGCCCCACTGCCGGAATCAGGGGCGATTCGGCGTCCGTTTCGATGGCGCATGTAACCCCGGGCCAGGATCGCGGCGATCTCCGATATCACATCGTCGAGAGAGATTGGGACGTGTTCGTTGGCCGGCATCCGGTCCTCCTTTTGCGGGAGGCCGCGGAAGGTTTCCGTCATGGATGCCGCGGGGCTGGATAGGCCGGTCATCGAGAAGGCCGTTGGAGCCCATCCGACACCACCCGAAGGCGATGTCGTCGGCACCCACAACGGTCTCCGATCTCACGGCTGTTTCCGCTGTCTGGTAATCCGCTTGCGCCGGACCCACTGGTCCGGCTTTCGGCAGATACCTACCGGAGGGGAGTTCGAAATGTCGAAACGGGTGTCCGGATGCAGCCGGGCTGTTAAACAAGGCGGGGCGAAAAACGGAGAACGGGAGAATTCGGAGAGGACATTTTCGGTGAGCGCCCGCAACCCCCAGGGTTGCACCCAGTCCTCGGACTGCGGGCTTCGAAATGGAGAATCAGGATAAATGTGCGGGCGGGCGTAAGTCGGCGTGGGCACGCCGGAAACGACGAGACCCCGAGGGGATCACCCCACGGGGTCTTGCGTTAAACAAGAACCGCTGAAATCAGCGGATGGATTTTTGGCTCCCCGACGAGGGCTCGAACCTCGAACCTAGCGGTTAACAGCCGCTCGCTCTACCGATTGAGCTATCGGGGAATAGATGTATTCTGATACCCAGTTAAAATCAGAAGTCGTGATTTTGCACAAAATCAGGACTTTTGTCAAGAAATTCCTTATAAAAAATACAAATTTCTCAAAAAAAAAGACCGGCTATGGACAAGAAACACCAAATCATCTAAAATTGTATTTACCCCGGGGTAAATAAACTCCCAGATACATCTAAAATGTTAAATTGATTTTGACGATAGTAAATTGGTTATGGTTAAAAGTACAATTGTCGATATAGATGGATATACAATTCTTCGCCGGCTGGGTACCGGTGCACGGTCTACTATCTACTTAGCTGTCCAAGAAGATTCCAAAACAACTGTGGCAATCAAAAGGGCCATTCTTGAAAGCCCGGAAGACACACGTATTTTCGAACAGATGGAAACAGAATACAAGGTCTCCCGGCAGATTGACCATCCGTATATACGCAAGTGCTACGATATTATTCGCAATCGCAAGCTGCTTCGGACAAACGAGTTAATATTGATTATGGAGTATTTTGAGGGCCAAAATCTCGAGGATCAGCAGCGATTGAGTATGGGAGACGTTCTGCTGGTCTTCCGAATGGTAGCCATTGCGCTGAATGCCATGCACGAAAAAGGATATGTGCATTGTGATATAAAACCCAACAATATTCTCTTCAGTCCCAAAGGGGGCATCAAAATCATTGATTTGGGACAAAGCTGCAGACTGGGTGAAATCAAGAAACGGATTCAGGGCACACCCGATTACATCGCACCCGAACAGGTGCGCCGTGAACATTTAAGCCACCGGACTGATATTTTCAATCTCGGCGCTACGATGTATTGGGCCTTGACCGGCCGGAATGTGCCTACGCTGATTCCAAAGAAAAATGAGATGGGCATTGCAATTGATGAAACGGCATCTTTCAAATCGCCCAATGAGCTGTATCGGAAAATTCCGAAAACCCTGTCTGATTTGGTAATGGAATGCGTACAGGAGAAACCTGCAGACCGTCCATCCAATATGTCGGAAATTATTGACCGGCTGGATGTGATGATTCGTGAAATCTTTGGGTCCCGAACATCCGGCAATGCCCCAAAAGTCAATACAACTCTGTCGTGAAGGGGCTGAACTCAACCGCTCCTGCCGTTTCCGCAGCGGCAATGTCATCCATCTTCCGGATATAGGCAAGGTTATCGTTGCAGGCGATCTGCATGGCCATCGGCGCAACTTTGAACGGATTCAAAAGTTTGCTGACCTTGGAAATAATCCATGGACTCACGTTGTCCTGCAGGAAATCATTCACGGTGGCCCAGAGGATGATTACGGGGGATGTTTGTCATGGCAGCTTTTGTTCGATGCCATCCGGTATAAAATCCGCTTTCCCGACCAAGTACATATTCTTTTAGGCAACCACGATACCGCTGTCATCAGCAACAGCTCTGTGCTCAAATCCGGCAAGGAAATGAACCGGGCTATGCAGGCGGCGATGCGCCGTCAGTTCGGACAACATTATGACAGCGTCTATGCGGCGATGATAGAGTATCTGCTGAGCCAGCCGCTGGTTGTCCGCTGTCCCAACCGGATATGGATCAGCCATTCGCTGCCGGCTGACGATTATTTGGAAACATTTGACTTATCGATTTTTAACCGCCCCTATACCATGGAAGACATTGAACGGCCCAATCCTGTTTATTTGCTGACATGGGGACGCCGGCATTCAGAGAAAACGCTCCTGCGATTGGGACAAATGCTGGATGCAGATATTTTTATACTGGGCCATCAGCCGCAGGAGACAGGCTGGTCAATGGGCGGCTCCAATACCCTGATTATCGCATCTGAACACGCCTACGGCTGCATTTTAGAATTTGACCTGAGTAAAACGTATACGGCCTCAGATTTGGCCAGCCATATTATTCCGCTGGGAACCATTGAATAAGCAGGCCTGCGGCAACAGCAGCTTTATTCCTCGGATGTATCGAGAATGGACATGAAAGCTTCCTGCGGAATATTAACCATGCCGATCGATTTCATCCGCTTTTTGCCCTCTTTCTGCTTCTTGAGCAGTTTCATCTTGCGTGTTACATCGCCGCCGTAGAGCTTGGCCGTCACATCTTTGCGGAAAGCCTTGATGGTTTCCCGGGCAATAATCTTGCCGCCGATGGCTACCTGCAGCGGAATCTCGAACTGATGTCGCGGTATGGCTTTCTTGAGCTTAAGAATAAGTTTTCGCCCCCGCTGTTCGGCTTTGGTGCGATGCACAATCAGCGAAAGTGCATCGACGGGAGTACCATTGACCAAAATGTCAATACGCACCAAGTTGCCGGCCTCAAAGCCCAGAAATTCATAATCCATCGTCGCATAACCCCGGCTGATGCCTTTGAGAACATCATAAAAATCATACACAATTTCGGCCAGCGGCGCTTTGTACTCCATCATCACACGCGTTGGACTGATATATTCGGTCTTCAGCAGTACACAGCGGCGCTCTTCGGCCAGCTTCATAATACCGCCGATGCTTTCGCGGGTGGTGATAATTTCCAGCTTAACCATCGGTTCGCGGATTTCGGCAATTTTCTGACGATCCGGCAGCTCGCTGGGTGAATCGATGCGTTTGAGCTGCCCATTGGTCATCAGAATTTCATAGCTGACTGTCGGGGCTGTCTGGACAACATCAATATCACTTTCTCTTTCCAGACGCTCCTGTACAATTTCCATATGCAGAAGCCCTAAAAAGCCGCATCGAAAGCCGAAACCCAGAGCCGGAGAATTCTGCGGCACAAAGGAAAAACTGGCATCGTTCAGCGCCAGCTTTTCAAATGCTGCCCGCAGACGCGGGTAATCGGTAGAGCCGCCGGGATAAAAATCCGAAAATACCATCTGCATTGGGGGTTTGTAGCCCGGCAGAGGTTGGGCTGCCGGTTCGGCCGCATCGGTAATTGTATCACCAATCGTAACATCCGAGAGGTTCTTAATATTGGCAATCACATAGCCTACTTCGCCGCAGCCGAGCTGTTCAACCGGCGTCATCCGCGGGGTGAACTTGCCCAGTTCGACAATGGTGTAGCTGCGTCCGCTGCCCATCAGCCGGATGCGCTGGCGTGTTTTCAGGCTCCCTTCAAAAACGCGGACATAGCAGATAACCCCGCGGTATTCGTCTGCATGGCTGTCAAAAATCAGCGCCGCCGTCGGACAGTCGGATTTATCCTGCGGCGGAGGCAGCCGCTTGACAACCGCTTCCAGCAGCGCATCGATGTTTTGACCGGTTTTTGCACTGATGAAAATACACTCGGAGCGGTTCAAACCCAAAACATGCTCTACCTCTTCAGCCACCCGGTCGGGCTGCGCGGCAGGCAGATCAATTTTATTGATAACACCAACTATTTCGCAGCCGCTTTCCACCGCCAGATAGGCATTGGCGACTGTCTGGGCTTCCACCCCCTGACTTGCATCAACCACCAGCAGCGCACCCTCGCAGGCTGTCAATGCCCGCGAAACCTCATAATGGAAATCCACATGACCCGGGGTATCAATCAGGTTGAGCATATAAACAGTGCCCTGATAGGTATATTGCATGGTTACAGCCGAGGCCTTGATGGTAATACCGCGTTCGCGCTCAAGGTCCATATCATCCAGAAGCTGCTCTTTCATCTCGCGTTCAGAGATAGCCCCTGTGCGCTCGAGCAGCCGGTCGGCCAAGGTGCTTTTGCCGTGGTCGATGTGTGCAACAATCGAAAAATTGCGTATCTGTTGTATCGGAATCGGATTATTCTGCATTGGGGGAATATATCACAGGCGGCGGCTTTTTTCAAGTCCCATCCTCTATCAGACCTTTCTTTCCGCCGGTCTTCTGCCGATGCCCGGAAGTATCCTGTGCGATCTGCAGCCGGCGAATCTGTGCCAGCAATTTGTGTTTGCCGCGGGGGGAAAGAAAGGCCTCAATTATCTTAAAATGCCGCTTGTCATAATACTGCAAAAGGGCTATCTGCAGCCGTTTTTCAGCGCGTCGGCGAGGAATATGGATGGCCTTTCCGGCTGGTGAAAGACCCGACACATACATCGCCGTTGACAGTGCCAGCGGCACCGGGACAAAATCCTGCACCTGCCGCGGCCGCCAGCCGCGCCGAACCAAGTACTCGGTTAGCTGCAAGGCCTCTTCAAGGGAACAGCCCGGATGACTGCTGATAAAATACGGCACAAGAAACTGTTCTTTTCCTGCCTTGCGGCTGGCCTGAACAAAGGCTTTTTCAAATATCTCAAACGTTTCAAGATGCGGCTTCTGCATCATATCCAGCACGGATTGGCTGATGTGTTCGGGTGCCACTTTCAGATGTCCGCCGATAAAATGAGCTGCCAGCAGTTCAAGATATTCGGAGCTATGCAATGCAAGGTCATGTCGGATGCCGGAAGCAACGAAAATATGCACCTTTTTCTTTTGTGCTTTCTGCCAAGCCAGAATCTTTTTAAGCAGCGAAACAACCGCACGATGCGAATTCGGCAGCTTGGGACACGGTTGTGGGTATAGACAGCTCATTCGTTTGCATTTTGCTGCCTGGCAGCAGGCCATTCCATACATGTTGGCCGTTGGACCACCAATATCTTGTATAGTTCCATGAAATTGCGGATGCCGAATAAGTTTATCCAGTTCATCAAGAATAGATGCTTCGGAACGACTGGCAATCTGCTTGCCCTGATGGAAATAGATCGCACAAAAGCTGCATCCCCCGAAACATCCGCGGTGGGTAGTAATACTGAACTGTATCGGCTTGAGTGCAGGAATACCCCCCTGTTTGTCGTATTTCGGATGCCAGCAGCGGGCAAACGGCAGCGAATACAGCACATCGAGCTCCTGCTGACTCATTGGATCGGCTGGCGGATTAACCACAATCAGCCCGGGCGTTTGGTCCTGTATGACGGGTCTGCCTGTCTGAATTGCCTCTTGCTGATATGCGAGCTGGAAATTCATAAAAAGCTGATTATTCTTTTCAAGTTCCTGCAGTGAAGGCAAACAAACAGCATCTGGGGGTATCGGTGCACTTCCAACTACGCGATATGCCAGACCCGCAATGTCTGTCATTTCATTAATAGACATCCCAGAATCCAGACGGCGTGCAACTTCGAGGATAGTCCGTTCGGCCATTCCATAAACCAGCAGATCGCCTTTGGCATCGGTTAAAACAGAACGTTTGAGTTTATCCTCGATGTAGTCATAATGCACCAGCCGGCGCAGACTGGCTTCCAGCCCGCCCAAAATAATCGGTACTCCTTTATAGGCCTCACGGGCACGAGCTGCATAAGCCAACAAGGGACGTTCGGGGCGCCGGCCTGTTTTTCCCGCCGGACTGTACACATCCTGCCGCCGCTTGTTGCCCAAAGATGCATAATCATTCAAACGGGAATCAATGCATCCCGAACTTATGCCCCAGAAAAGCCGCGGCCGGCCAAGCGTGCGAAACGGCTCCACACTGCGCCAATCAGGCTGGTCAAGGACAGCCACTTTAAAACCATGGTACTCCAGCCACCGGCCTATCAGCGCTATGCCAAAAGATGGATGGTCCACATACGCATCTGCCGTAACCAGAATAATGTCCGGCCTGTCCCATCCAAGAGCTGATATTTCCTGAGGCGTTGTTGGTAAAAAGACGCTTCTCATAGCAAAAACGCAATTTTCGGTATTTTTTCAAGGTTGACAAATAATTTAGTTTACACTACGATTAGGTATCCGTCGAGTAGGATAATTGTATTTATTCATCAGAAACGGTAAGAATTGAAATTTCGGGTTCATTTTTTGACTCGGAATATCTTAATATTGATGGTTTCAATCAGAATAGGGGCCTGTAGCTCAGCGGTAGAGCAGGGGACTCATAATCCCTTGGTCGAGTGTTCGAATCACTCCGGGCCCATTGATGCTGTATTTGAGCAATGACAAGCCCTAAAAAGAGAGTGTTTGACTGGATGGTAGTACCGGTTCAGAAGGTCACGTGGACGGAGGGTTGTTTTATCTGGCCTGTCTGTCCTCTTCTTGCCAGTCCTTACAGTGCTGATACAACTCCCCTTGCCCAGCTTTTAGGCGACCTTCAGCGGCATTTACACATTCGGGGATATCTTGTGCGGAATGCATTTGGCCCGGCAGCAATACGCATCCAGCGCGATTCATCTATCCGTCATCCCGAAGCTTATCGTATGGTCATAGAGCCGGATGCCATAACTGTAATTTCTGCTTCGGATGCAGGGGCATATTACGGCGTTCAGACCCTTCGGGATATCGTATATTTATGCGGCAGGCAGATACCTTGCTGTGTTATAGATGACCAGCCTGTCTTCAGTCGCCGGGGCGTCTATCACGACTGCTCGCGGGGCAAGGTACCAACACTCCATACGCTCAAGCAGCTGGTCGAGCGGTTAGCCCATTGGAAAATTAACGAACTGCAGCTGTATGTAGAAAACGTTTTCACATTTGTCCGCCATCCCCTCATCGGTAAGGGCTGCAGTCCGTTTACCCCGGAGGAAATTCTGGCGCTGCAGGATTGGTGCAGGCAGCATCATATCAGGCTAGTCGGTTCATTGGCCAGTTTCGGACATCTTGAAAAAATCCTTTGTCTGCCTCCCTATCGGCACTTGGGGGAAATGTACGGGATAGACAACTCCTCCGGCAGCACCACTCTATGTCCGATCGATCCGGGTTCTATCAAGCTGCTGGCGGAACTTTACGAAGAATATGTCCCTCTTTTTGAGGCAGAGGATTTTAATGTCTGCTGCGATGAAACAACAGAATTAGGCAAAGGCAGAAGCAGGCGGCGAGCTGACAAAATCGGGGCAGGACAGGTATATCTGGACTTCGTGCTGAACCTATACAAACTTTGTCAGCGGTACGGCAAACGGATGAATATGTGGGCAGATATTCTGCTGGAACATCCTGAATTACTGGATAAGCTGCCGCACGATATTGTCCTGCTCAACTGGGAATATGAAGCCGACGGCACCAATATCCGACAAACCCCCAAAATAGCACAAAAAGGGCTGCCCTTGATGGTTTGTCCGGGCACCAGCAGCTGGCTTACACACGGCTCACGGCTGGATAATGCCATGCGCAATATCGCCGGTTTTGCCCAGCAGGGCCGCCGCTGTCATGCAGAAGGCCTGCTTAATGCCGACTGGGGCGATCGCGGACACCGAAACCTGCTGGGCATCAGCCTGCACGGTTTTGCCTATGGAGCAGCCTGTGCGTGGAATCCGGCCAACGCAGACAACAGCCGCTTCACTGAACATTTCTGCCGGCTGACGTTCGGACAGTGTGAAAGTCATCTGGCCAAAGCTGTCCGCATTCTGGGCACAACTTACCGCACGTGCGGAGCCCCGCGGCGGAATGGTTCATTTCTCTTTGAAGGAATGACTGAGCCGATGCCGGCTTCGGAAGCCCCATCCAGCAGTGCGATAGATAAAATGACCAGCGCCGGACTGAAAAAAATTGTCAGTCAGCTTTCATCGGACCGCTTATGGCCAACAGCAGCAGCTTCCCTGCCCGAGTTTGAACGCCTTGCTTTGGCAGAATTGAAGCTGGCAGCAAAGATGGACCTTTGGTCTGCCCAGCGGGCACTGGCAGCCAAAAACCTCCGCACAGGTCAACCTGTTTCAGCCAAACAGATCCGCCTTCTGGCCGAGCAAATGAAGCAAATCGAAGCGGAATTTTCATCTCTCTGGATGGCTCGGTGCAAGCCCTCCCGTCTATGCGACAATCTTCGACTGTTTAAGAAAACGCGTCAGCAAATGCTGCGGCTGATCCCGCATTAACAGAGACTCCCGATGAACAAACCCAAATCGATTGCAGATCTTGCCAAACGAAAGCATCTCCGAGCAGCAGGACTGATGTCCGGCACCAGCGCAGACGGCATTGATGCCGCAATTATAGACATACACGGCAAAAACATATCGGTTGCCGGATTTGGGACCGTGCCCTATTCTCCCGCGGTTCGAACAGCCATTCTTGATCTCTGTAATCCGGCAGGATCGCGGCTGGACAATATCTGTCACTATAATGCCCTGCTGGGAGAACTCTTTGCGAAAGCACTGATTCGGGTATGCCGAAAAGAATCCATTCCGCTTGACAGTATCGACCTGATTGGTTCTCATGGCCAGACTATTTACCACAATCCCGCCGGCCGGCGTCAAGCCGGACGTCTGGTTCGCTCCACCCTGCAGATTGGGGAGCCGTCTGTCATCGCTGAACGGACAGGCATACTCACCGTGGCTGATTTTCGCCCACGCGACATGGCCTGCGGCGGACAAGGTGCGCCGCTGGTGCCGTTTGCCGATTATCTGCTTTTCAGCCATCGGCGACAGAACCGGATCATTCAGAACATCGGAGGCATCGCCAATGCGACCTGGCTGCCGGCGGGCGGGCGGCCTGAAAATACTGCGGCCTTTGACACAGGTCCGGGCAATATGGTTATTGACGGGCTTGTCCGGATCATAACCGGCGGCAGGCAGAATTATGACCGCAATGGCAGCTGGGCTGCCCGGGGAACTGTTCACCAAGACCTTCTTTCAGAACTGCTCACACATCCCTATTTTAACCGTTTTCCGCCAAAAACCTGCGGACGCGAGCAGTTCGGTCTGGATTACTGCCGCATGCTTGTTAAAAAAGCTGCCCGGCTGCGATTGAACGAAGCGGACCTTCTGGCAACAGCCACCGCCTTAACGGCCTTTTCCATTGCACAGGCATACCGGCGGTTTCTTGACAAACAGCCCCAGCAGGTTATTCTATGCGGCGGCGGATACAGAAATCGAACACTGGTTAAAATGCTGCGCTGGTACCTGGAAGATATGGAACTTTTAACAACAAGCGATTTTGGCATTGATGCCGACGCCAAAGAAGCCGTCTGTTTTGCTCTGTTGGGCTGGGCAGCCGTAAAAGGCATCCCCGCCAATATTCCCTCCGCCACCGGCGCCCACCGCGCGGCTGTTTTAGGAAAGATTGTCCCGTTATGAAAGACCGATCAAAACTGACAACCGAACAGCAGAATATACGAAGCCGCAACATCGACAGTCTAACAACCGAGCAGATTGTGGCAGTCATCAATGCCGAAGATAAAAAGGTCGCTCCCGCTGTCGCCAGAGAACGGAAGGCAATTGCGGCGGCGGCAGATATGATCGCCGCCCGTTTAGAACAGGGCGGACGGCTGTTTTATGTGGGCGCCGGAACCAGCGGACGACTGGGCGTATTGGATGCAGCAGAGTGTCCTCCGACTTTTGGAGTCCGGCGGACACTGGTGCAGGGCATCATCGCCGGCGGCCGGCGTGCTCTGACACGCTCCATTGAGGGGGCCGAAGACAGCGCTGCCGACGGCCAAACCGCCTTGCAGGCAAAGAAACTGACAGCATCCGATGTTGTTGTAGGCATCGCCGCCTGCGGTCTGACTCCCTATGTACACGGAGCACTGCAGTATGCAAACAAAATCGGAGCCGGCACTGTGTTTATTACCTGTGCTCCCGAGGCCGTCAGGCACATACCCGCTTCCATCATTATCAATCCTGTTGTTGGACCAGAAGTCATTGCCGGTTCCACCCGAATGAAGGCTGGTACTGCAACCAAACTTGTGCTGAATACGCTGACGACAGCAGCAATGATCAAACTGGGCAAAGTGTACGGCAATCTAATGGTCGATTTAACTGCGGTTAACGACAAGCTTCGCGACCGTTCGATACGCATTGTGATGCAGCTGACAGGGCTGTCCCGGCAAAAAGCGGCCAAATTGCTCACCTGCGCCGGCGGCAAGGTCAAACCGGCTGTCGTCATGCATTTTCACAAGGTTGATTTTCAGATTGCCTGCAAGCTGCTGCGAAACCATAACAATTCTCTGCGAAACACCATCCGGGAATTCGTATGACCTGTCTGCATCGGATTGCCTGCGGAACGATCGGCTGGATAGATATATCCATCACTGCCGCTGCCATAGCAATGCTTTTTGCAATTTCTTATGTTTTTGGGCGGGATGAAAACGATACACGGGATTTTTTTCTGGGTTCTCGCAAAATCCCGCCGTGGGCGGCCTGCCTATCGTTCGTTGCCACAGAAGTCAGCGCGTTGACCATTGTCGGCGTGCCGGCTACGGCTTACAGTGAAAACTGGCAGTATCTTCAATTCTTTATTGGTTCCGCCGCAGCCCGGCTGGCAGTTTGTTTTCTGTTCATTCCGGTTTTCTACCAATACCAATGCACCAGCATTTATGAATATCTTCGGCACCGCTTCGGGGCCCAAACCCAATATGCCGGTTCGGTATTCTTCTTTATTACCCGCCTGATTGCCTCCGGCGTTCGGCTGTATGCAGCTTGCATGGGTGTGGGAATTATAATGGGCTGGACGCTGGAAGCGTCTGTTGTTTTATTTACGATTGTCAGCATTGTTTTTATTGCCATCGGCGGCATCAAAGCCGTTGTGTGGGCAGGGGCGTATCAAGCTGTTGTCTTCTTTGCCGCCGGAGGAGTTTTACTGGCTTACCTGCTGTACAGGATTGAAGGGCCATTTGCAGCGGCGCTGCAAATGGCCGCCGATGCCGGACGCTTGAGCATATTTGATTTCAGTTTTGAACTGAATCGGCCAACCAGTTTCTGGGCCGGCAGCATTAACGCTTTTTTTGTGGGTTTAGCGGTTTTCGGCACCGATCAGGAGATGGTTCAGCGGCTGCTTACAGTTGAAAACCGCCAAAAGAGTCAGCGTGCCCTTTTTATGACCCTGTCAGCCGCCCTGCCGCTGTTGTGCCTGTATCTGGCAATCGGCACCGGTCTTTATATCTTTTACCAGCAGCATCCGGATATTCCTGCTCCGGCACAAGCCAAAGAAGTTTTATCGCATTTTATCCGCCTGTCTCTGCCGGCTGGACTTAAAGGACTCCTTCTTGCCGCTATCATATTGGCCAGCATTGATTCGCCCCTCAGTTCACTGACTGCTTCATTTGTGTCCGATTTTTATCGTCCGGTCTTAGCCAAAAATGCCAGCGAAAGACATTATCTGACTGTATCCCGTACAGGAGTCGTCCTGTTCGGTCTGATTCTGGGGATTATCGCCTTGGCATGCAGGCCGGTAGAGAATATCCTATGGTTTGCATTCCAAATCTTCTCCATTACCGGCGGCGCTATACTGGGCGTTTTTCTTCTGGGGACACTGACCAAAATTCAAGCGAACTATTCCAATATTGCCGCCATGATTATCACCGCTGCTTCGATGACCGTCCTGCTGCTGCTGAAGCATTTTGAAAAAATCGGCCTTGCCTGGAGCTGGCTGATTGTTGTTGGAACAGTTCAAACAATGCTGCTGGCCTGTCTTTTCAGCCGCCTGGGAGCAGTACTCTTCACTGCCGGCCGAGCTGGACGCTGAGTTTATCCAGCCATCGCTTGTAGGCCTGCTGCCAAGCCTCCTGCCGGGAGCAGTCGGGCTCTATATGACCAATCTTTTGGAGACCGCAGAACGCATCCTCGAACGTCTTGTAAAAGCCGGATCCGATGCCGGCCCCGCGGGCGGCGCCCTGCGAACCATCGGTGTTATACAGCTCGATAGCGGCCTGTGTAACATCCGCAAATGCCTTGGCAAACAGTTCGCTTTGGAACATATTGGCCCGGCCTGCGCGAATAACCCGTACATCCAGCCCCATCTGCTTCATAATTTCCAGCCCGTATTGGAATGCAAACACAATCCCTTCCTGTGCCGCACGAAACAGATGTGCCTGTGTATGCACATTGAAATTCAGACCATGTATAGAAGCATCGATGATGCGGTTATCCAGTGTCCGCTCGGCACCATTTCCGTAAGGCAGGATGCACAGCCCCTCACATCCTACCGGCACCGATGCCGCCAGCGCATTCATCTGCGGATAATCCTGCCCCCCTGCCGTATGATGCTTCAGCCAGCTGTTGAGAATGCCGGTGCCGTTGATGCACAGCAATGAGCCGCAGCGGGGATTTTGGTCTGTATGATTAACATGGACAAATGTATTAACGCGGGAGCGCTTGTCCCAGCAAGGCCGGTCGGCTACACCATATACAACCCCGCTGGTGCCGGCAGTGGCAGCAACCTGACCGGGATGCAGAACCCCCAGCGAAAAGGCATTGTTCGGCTGGTCCCCAGCCCGATAGCAGACAGGCGTGCCGGCCTTAAGCCCCAGATATGCAGCTGCCTGCTGCGTCAATTCACCCTGAATGCTGAAAGTATCAACCACCGGAGGAATAATGTCCAAATCAAAGCCGAAGGCATCCATCACTGGTTCGGCAAGCTGCTGATGAACAAAATCCCACAAAATACCCTCCGACAGACCGGACTTGGTCGTCAGAATGCGGTCGGTCATTTTCATCGCCAGATAATCGCCCGGCAGCATAATTTTGTCAATGCGGCGGTAGATATCCGGTTCATTCTCCTTTATCCAAGCCAGTTTGGCTGCGGTAAAATTTCCCGGAAGATTAAGCATCAGCTGAAGGCACTTGTCCGGACCGATATGTTGGGCGGCTTTCTGCCCATACGGGACTGCCCGGCTGTCGCACCAGATAATCGATGGCCGCAGCACCTGTTTGGCTTTATCTACGCAGACCAACCCATGCATCTGATAGGTAATTCCAACAGCTTTTATTGCAGAAGGATCAGCGCCTGTCTTGTCCAGAATCAGCCGCGTTGCCGCCGCCAAATTCTCCCACCAGTCCGATGGATTCTGCTCAGCCCATCCCGGCCTCAGCGACAGTATCGGCATTTCTTTCGGCGGATACGACACCGAAGCAGCAGCATTGCCCGTAGAAAGATCCAGCAGTGTGGCTTTTATGGATGATGTTCCTGCATCATAGCCCATTAAATACATTTCAATCCTCCTGTAGTTAACAATTGGGCATAAGAAAGTCGGCCTCGGCGGACCTGCTGCCGAGGCCAACCATATTTGACAAGCAAACCTTTCGGATGTGCCTACCCGCGGAAATACAGATATGCAGCAATAATTGCCGCCATCACCGCACAGGAGGCGATAACATCCCACTTGTTCCAAGACAGACGCGACTGACGGCGGTCTTCTTCCGTCAGGGTACCGTAGGTCAATCCCTTGATCTTGTCATAAGCAGGTTCTTCGGTCATATAGCTGACCAGAACCATTACCCCGATGCAGACCAGGAAAATCAGCAGGCTGTAATACTGGAAGTACATGTTGTTGACAATCCAGAAAAACGACCCTTCCGCATAGGAAAAGCCCTTAATCATCTTAACGGGCGTATCGACAGCCAACCGGAACAGACCCAGAATAAAGCCGACAATCAGCGCCCACAGGCAGCCCTTGGCGTTGAGCCGTTTGCTGAAAACACCCAGAAAGAATACCACAAAAATCGGCGGAGCCAGATAGGACTGAATACCCTGCAGATAATCATAAAGACCTTTGCCGCCTTTGATAACCGGAATCCACAGCAGGCCGATAAGCACCATCACTGCCGTCGCTACACGGCCAACCCAGACTACATGCTTCTGGGAGGCCTGCGGACGCAGTTTTGAATAGAAGTCGATGGTAAATAAAGCGGCAGATGCATTAAACGCCCCCGCCAGCGAGCTCATCAGAGCTGCAAGAAGACCAGCCACCACAATCCCGCGTATGCCCATCGGCAGCACTTTTGTCACCAGCAGCGGGAAAGCCTGCTGGGCATTGTCACGGATCAGCTGGCCGTCGGCATCAAAAAAGACTTGCTTAAGAGCAGGATTCATACCGCTCTTGGCCAAGGCAAAAGCAATCATGCCGGGGATGATAAAAATAAACACCGGCAGCAGCTTCAGAGCCGCTGCACATATCGAGCCGCGGCGGGCAATCTGCTCATTCTGAGCCCCCAGTACACGCTGCACAATATACTGGTCTGTGCACCAATACCACAGACCGATAATCGGGGCACAAAACAGCATTCCTACCCACGGATAGTTGTCATTAAAATACCACGCCATCCGCGTTGATTCTTTAACCGGCGCCCAGGTAGCACTGACACCCTGCGGTACCATCGGCTTCCATAAGTTAAACATTTCCGAGCCGGCCCATTCGCGCAAGACGCTCCAGCCGCCCAGAGCTTTAAGTCCGAAAAACGTTAAGCAGGCCGAACCAATCACCAGCACAATTGTTTGAATCGCGGAGGTATAGGCCACCGCACGCATGCCGCCCAGAATGGTATAAATACCCGTCAGCAGAATCACCAGAATCGAGCCGATCCAGAAGCTGTCAAGCCCCATAAAGTTGATATCCGGCATCATCACAGCAAAAACCACCCCGCCTGCAAAAATGCCTACTGCCAGTTTCGTCAGCACATAGGCCACCAGCGAGATAACCGACAAAACCGCACGGTTAATCGGTGAAAACCGCTTTTCAAGAAACTCCGGCATCGTAAAAACCTGTGACCGCATATAGAACGGCACCAATACCCACGCCAAAACCAGCAGGCACCACGCATGCAGCTCATAGTGCGCCATCGCCACGCCATCGGTGGCTCCGGAGCCGGCCAAACCAACCAAATGCTCCGAGCCGATATTCGATGAAAACACTGCTGCACCGATGACCCACCAGCCGAGATTGCGGCCAGCCAGAAAATACTCGGTTGTGGTCTGGGATTTTTTCTCCTTCAGATAGGCCCACCATGCAATCCCAAATACAATGGCAAAATACCCCAGAATTACCAGCCAATCAACTCCATACAACACCGTCATATTCAATCCTTTCAATAAAATGTGACGTTTTGTTTAATCTCAGCAGATATAGTCGTTGAGCATATTTTCCAGAAGTTCTTGGCGGCCGCTGACCAATTCGGGTTCACCATTATCCAAGATATAGCGTTCCAGTTCCTCGAAACCGACCTTGCCTTTTTCTATCTTTTGGCCCAGTCCGGTATCCCAGCCGGCATACCGCTGCTTGAGGGCGGCCTCAAATTTTCCGTCATCCAGCATTTTAGCGGCAATCTTCAAACCCCGAGCAAAGGCATCCATGGCCCCGATATGCGCATAGAACAAATCTGCCGCATCAATCGATTGACGGCGGACTTTGGCGTCAAAGTTTAGACCGCCCGTTGTAAAACCGCCGGCCTTGAGAATAATATACATCGCCAGAGTTGTATCGTAAATATCTGTCGGGAACTGGTCGGTATCCCAGCCCAGCAGCAGATCGCCGCGATTGGCATCTACCGATCCCAGCAGGCCATTAGCCGCCGCCAGCGCCAGCTCATGCTGGAAGGTATGCCCAGCCAAGGTAGCATGATTGGCCTCGATATTCATTTTGAAATGCTCAATCAGGCCGTATTTGCGCAGAAAGGCCATGCAGTTGCCTACATCATAATCATACTGGTGCTTGGTAGGTTCTTTGGGCTTGGGTTCAATGAGAAGCTGGCCCTTAAAGCCGATTTTCTTCTTGTGATCGACGGCCATCTGCAGCAGCATCGCCATATGGTCCAGTTCGCGTCCGATATCTGTATTGAGAAGCGTGTCATAACCCTCGCGGCCACCCCAGAATACATACCCCTGTCCACCGAGTTCGTGGGTGATTTCCATCGCCTTTTTAATCTGACTGGCGGCATAAGCAAAAACATGCGGCGAGGGATTTGTGCCTGCCCCGGCCATGAATCGCCGGTGCGAGAAGGCATTGGTCGTACCCCACAGTAATTTGACGCCGGTATCCTTCTGGAGCTGCTTGGCCTTGGCAACTATTTTATCCAGCCGGCGATTTGTTTCGGCCAAATTGTCGGCCTCTGGGGCGATATCGCGGTCATGGAAACACCAGAAATCAACGCCCAGCTTGGTGAAAAACTCGAAGGCGGCATCCATTGTCTGCTCAGCGGCCTGCATCGGATCGGCTGCGCTGTTGTAATTTCTGATAATCGTCGGGCCGCCAAACGGATCTGAACCTAAACCTTTAAAAGTATGCCAATAGCAGACCGCAAAACGGAGATGCTCGGCCATTGTTTTACCCCGAATGATCGCCTTAGGATCATAATGTCTGAATGCCAGCGGATTGGTCGATTGGGGGCCTTCATACTTAATCTTTCCTATTCCCGGGAAATACTCTTTCATCGGTACCTCACTTTCTGCTTGTCTACAAGTTCCAATTGTCTGACCCAGATATTCTTACCGCAGACTGCCGGCCAGCATATAGTATACTTCATTGGTCCGCATCTGACGCTTGAAATCTGGAATCTGCGTATTTTCGTCAATCAGCAGATACTCGATGCCCGCCATCTCCGTGAAGTCTTCCATATGTTCTGCCGTCAGGGCAGTCGAAAAACCGGTATGGTGTGCGCCGCCGGCCAGTATCCAAGCCGCTGCGGCCGTTTTGAGATTGGGACGGGGCACCCAGACCACTCTTGCCACCGGCAGATTGGGCAAATCCGCGTCAGGCTTAACCACATCAACGGTGTTGACAATCATCCGGAAGCGGTTGCCCATATCAATCAGAGACGCATTCAAGCCGGCCCCCGGTGCGGCAGTGAAGACAACCCGAACCGGATCGGCTTTGCCGCCGATACCCAGCGGATGCACTTCCAGCGACGGCTTGCCGGAGGCAATTGTCGAGCAAACTTCCAGCATATGGGCGCCCAGCACTTTCATTCCCTTCGGATCCAGATGATAGGTATAGTCTTCCATGAACGATGTGCCGCCTTTGAGGCCGGCAGCCATCACCTTCATCGCCCGCACCAGTGCAGCGGTTTTCCAGTCGCCTTCAGCCCCGAAGCCATATCCTTCGGCCATCAGACGCTGAACGGCCAGACCGGGCAGCTGCTTGAGACCATGCAGATCTTCAAACGTGGTTGTAAAGGCCTTGAAGCCGCCTTTTTCGAGAAAAGCACGCAAGCCTGCCTCAATGCGGGCCGCTTCACGAACCGACTCCATCTGCTCGGCGGCTACACGGAACTTATAGCAGTCCTTGTATTCGGCAACAAGCTTGTCTATTTGCGAATCGGCAACTTTATTGACCACCGCCACCAAATCCCCGACGCCGTAGCCGTTGACTGAAATCCCGAACTGCTTCTGGGCCTCGACTTTGTCGCCTTCGGTTACCGCCACTTCACGCATATTGTCGCCAAACCGTGCAACCTTGAGCGAGCGCATCTCGTTCCAGCCAGCGGCTGCCCGCATCCATATGCCCAGCTTCTGCTGAACATCCGCTTCCTTCCAGTGGCCGACAATAACCTTGCGGTTTTTGCGAAGGCGCGTGCAGATAAAACCGAATTCCCGATCGCCGTGGGCCGACTGGTTGAGATTCATAAAGTCCATATCAATTTTGTCCCACGGCAGGTCGCGGTTAAACTGCGTATGCAGATGCACAAACGGCTTCTGCAGTGTACTCAATCCTGCAATCCACATCTTGGCAGGGCTGAATGTATGCATCCAGGCAATCAAACCAATGCAGTTGGGGGTGGTATTGGCCTTGACGCAGATTTTGGTGATTTCGTCGGGTGTCTTAAGAACGGGCTTAAAAACGACCTTGCAGGGAATCGCTGCAGAAGCATCCAGCGCTTCGGCGATCTGCTTGCTGTCAGCATCCACCTGTTTAAGCGTTTCGGGGCCATACAGATGTTGGCTGCCTGTAATAAACCATACTTCATACTCTTTTAAGTCAATCATACTATTTACCTCCTGAAAAATTATTTCTGTCCATAATAAGCGTTTTTGCCATGTTTCCGCAGATAATGCTTGTCCAGCAGGAAATCAGCAACAGGGATTAATGAGGGATTAAGAACAGCTGTATGGAGCGCCATGTGGGCAACTTGTTCGAGCACGACCGCCGACTCGACTGCCTTGGCAGGCGTTTTGCCCCACGTGAACGGTCCATGGTTTGCCACCAGCACGGCAGGCATCTGTTCCGGATCGAGCTTCTGGAAGGTTTTAACAATCACACTTCCAGTATTCTTTTCATAATCGCCTTCCACTTCCTGACGGGTCATCGGCTTGGTGACCGGCACAGGTCCATAGAAATTGTCGGCGTGGGTTGTCCCCAAACAGGGAATCGGCCGGCAGGCCTGCGCCCAAACCGTTGCATAGGTGGAATGCGTATGGCAGATGCCGCCAATGGCGCTGAAATGGCGGTACAGTTCCAGATGGGTCGGCGTATCGGAAGACGGACGCAGCTGACCTTCTACAATTTTTCCGTCCAAATCCAGCAGAACAATTTTGTCCGGCGTCAATTCGTCATAGGACACCCCGCTGGGCTTGATAGCGATAATACCTTGCTGACGGTCAATGCCGCTGACATTGCCCCAGCTGTAAATCACCAGAGCATGCTTCTTCAGCTCCAAGTTGGCAGCACAGACATCACATTTGAGCTGTTCGAGCATAGACTACTCCTGACTGCTTTCCTTAATAGCCAGCAGTTCCTTCATCACATTGGCCATTCCGATAGAATTGCCGGACAAGCCGAAACCATCGTGAAGCTGCTTATAGAGTTTGTACAGCTTTTGATAGACCTGATGGTTCTTGGGATTGGGCTTGAAGGTCTTGGCTTTGATGCCGCACATCGCCTTCTGGGCAGAATGGTAATCGGCAAACGCCCGGCCTGCGACCGCCCCTGCGATAGCTGAACCCAATGCACAGGTCTGGGCGGACCGTGAAACCTTCATCTCGCGGCCGGTAACATCTGCGTAAATCTGCATCAGCAGGGGATTTTTTTCGCTAATGCCGCCGCAGTTGACAATCTGTTCAATCTTGACGCCGTATTCTTCGAAGCGGTTGATGATTGTCAGTGCACCAAAAGCAGTCGCCTCAATCAGCGCCCGGTAAATCTCCTCGGGCCTGGTATGCAGCGTTTGGCCCAACAGCAAACCCGTCAGCCGCTGGTCCACCAGTATCGTGCGATTGCCGTTATTCCAGTCCAGTGCTAAAAGACCCGACTGTCCCGGACGGAGCTTGGCTGCCTTCTTGGTCAGAGCATCATGACTGCCCAGCGTCTTGCCGCCCGGCTGGATATAGTTGACAAACCAGTTGAAGATATCCCCCACAGCCGACTGCCCTGCTTCCAGCCCGTAAAATCCCGGAAGAATCGAACCGTCCACAATCCCGCAGATGCCAGGAATATCCGGCAGTGTGGCATCATTGGGGGCAATTGCCATATCACAAGTACTGGTACCGATGATTTTAACCAGCGTTCCGGGCTGAATGCCCGATCCAACACCGCCCAAATGGGCATCAAAAGCCCCCATCGCCACAGGAATCCCGGGCTTTAAGCCCAGTCTTTTAGCCCATTGGGGCGTCAAATCCCCGGCTTTGTCTGATATTGTATAGGTCTTGTTCGGCAAGGTACGCCGCAAGGCTGCCATTTTGGGATGCAGCTTGGCCAGAAACTCCTCGGAAGGATAACCGCCCCAGGCATCATTAAACATGGCCTTGTGTCCGGCCGCACAGCGGCATCGCTTCATCCTGCTCGGATGGTCCGTACCCGTCAACACTGCTGTAATCCAATCCGCATGCTCCACCCATGTGTAAGCCGCATCGAAGACTTTCGGATCTGTCCGTAGGCAATGCAGAATTTTGCTGAAAAACCATTCCGATGAATAGATACCGCCGCATTTGGCCAGATATTCCGGATGCTCTTTCGCTGCAAGCTGGGTAATTTCAGCAGCTTCTGCATAACCTGTATGGTCTTTCCACAGCCAGACACAGGCATTCAGGTTTTTCTTAAACTCCTTTTTAAACGCCAGCGGCACACCTTCGGCATCTACCGGCAGCGGCGTCGAGCCTGTGGTATCAACCCCGATACCCACTACCGCTTCCGGCGTAAACCGCTTGTCTTTGGTTTTGGCCTGCCGGACAGCTTTTTTTACTGTTACTTCGATGCCTTTGAGGTAATCGGCCGGGTTCTGGCGGGCAAGGTTATGGTCAGACGGATCAAGCAGAATGCCTGCCTGCCCCGATTCGTAATTGTAGATGCTGGTGCCGACCTCTTTGCCGTTCTGGGTGTTAACGATGAGACAGCGAACTGAATTCGTGCCGTAATCAAGACCGATTGCGTATGCCATAACTCTACTCCCTTATAAAGAACCTCTCCCATACTATTGCTGTAATTGATGCGGAATTGTAATAAAAGCGGCTGTTGACGGCAAGTCCAATTTGCGTTAAAATATCACCAGTTTGCGCATAATCAAAATCGTAAGGGTGCCGCTGATGCATAAAGTCATTATTATGGTTGATACTGCCCGTGCCTCCGGCCGCAAATTTCTTCGCGGCATCGAGCGGTACATCAGCTCTAACGCTGACTGGGAGGTATGCATACAGCCGCCTCACTACCTGCCCGGCACCCACTTCAATCCAACCTCATGGTTCAAACTGCAGGAAGCCGATGGACTTATCGACCGCGATTCCAACTGCGCCGATGCATTTGTTCATCTTCAAATCCCCAAGATTATCAGCGATACCAAACTGGAAAATCCCGGTGTATCCACCATCTACACCAATTCCGAAAAGACCGGCCGAATCGCGGCCGAATATTTTCTGGAACTGGGTTTTAAGCATTTTGCATATTGCGGCTTTGAAGGTCTGGCCTGGTCGGAAAGACGATTTCGCAGTTTTGCGGGGGTTTTGAAAAAAAACGGTTTCAGCTGTGTTTATCATTATCATGATTGGCTGGCCAATGCCGGCAGCAGTGAAACCGAAGACAGCCGGCTGGCTCAATGGCTAACAACCCTGCCCAAACCCGTCTGCGTTTTCGCCTGCAATGACGATCGCGGGGTGAATGTTCTGGAGGCCTGCAAGATCGCCGGTCTGACGGTGCCCGAGGAGGTAGCGGTTTTGGGCGTGGACAACGACGACCTGCTGTGTGACTTGTCATCTCCCCCGCTGTCCAGCATCGAGCTGAACTTCGAACGCGGAGGATTTGAGGCCGCAAAACTTCTCGATCAAATGATGACCCGCGGCATGGCGCATACCAATATTGTCATTGAACCAGTAGATATCGTAACGCGTCAATCGACCACCATCTTGGCGATTGATGACCCGGAAGTAGTCAAAGCACTGGTATTTATCCGCGAACACTACGAAGAACCAATTCAGGTCAAAGATGTTGTAGCAGCAACTGTTATATCCCGCCGGGATTTGGAAATGAAATTCAAAAATAAGCTTCGGCGGTCAATTAAAGAGGAAATAGACCGTCTTCGTATAAAATCTGTACAGCGTAAATTGGCCAACACCAGCGATACGATTCACAATATCGCTGCTTCCTTGTCATACACCGACCCGCAGCACTTTTCGCGATTCTTCCGAAAAGCCGCCGGAATCAGCCCCAGTGCCTACCGCCGCCTCAATAAACCTTACATGTAGGAAAGGGGTAGATTTTCTTGGCCTACGATCCCTAAAAACTGTAAAATGGCTTTCCAGTTTTTAGAACAATACTTTACAGGAGAATGGATTATGAATCGCAGAGCATTCTTAAAGACCATGCCGGCGATAGCCGCATTGGCCGCAGCGGATTTAGATTTTGCTCAAGAGGCCGACTTACCCTCTGCCGTTTCACAAACTTCGTCATCCATCGGTAAACTGACACCTATCGAACTTGTCAAACCGTCTGCTGACGGGGGTAAATCCGTACTGGCGGCGTTATGGGAACGAAAGACCAATCGCAGCATCAGCGACCGTCCGCTTTCTGACCAAGATTTGTCCAATCTCCTCTGGGCGGCATTCGGAGCAAACCGACCTGACGGTGTGCGCGGCAAACCGGGCCGTACAGCCGCCACGGCCAGCAACGCGCAGGAAATTGACATCTATGCGGTTTTGCCGGCAGGGATTTACCGATACGATGCCGTGGCACACAGACTGATGCCGGCAGTCGAGGGCGACCATCGCGGTCTTGTCGGCCGCCGCCGCCAAGGCGCAATGGCAGCAGCACCGGTGATACTTGTCTATGTCGCCGATATCGGCAAATACAAATCGGCCCCTTTCCAAGAACCGGGGCTTCGGGATCCTGAAATACAGAAATCGTATTATAACGTTGCCATCGGGCTGATTGCAGGCAATGTATATCTCTTTGCCGCTTCGCAGGGATTGGCTGCCTGGTTTCACAATTGCAATAAGCCGGCACTGGCAGAGGTGCTGAAGCTGGGGCCTGAGCAGTATGTAATGTATGCCCAGACCGTGGGACATCCAGCATAAACAGCATACAATCAGAAAAACCTGTATTTTGCCGCAATCGGCCAAAAAAAAGATTATGCCGTTATTTTTTCAATCTATTTGCAGCAGCAGTTCAGGCAATTGCCTTACTGTCTGGTCTAACACAACGCGGCTTGTGATTGACTGCGGACTAACCTCAATGCGGCAAACCAGACAGGTATTAACGGCTTTGTCGGCACAATCTAAAATCGACTCTGTGCTTTTGACACACACCCACAGCGACCATATCTCCTACTATCCTCTGCGGGTACTCGAAGAACTGGGGCTTGCAATTCATCTGCACAGCGATTGTGCAGACCAGCTTCGTGATATCCATTTCAACGATTACGGCTTCCCAAAGCTGAAACTGGTACCCTTTCAGAGGAAAAAGTTTGTTGTAGGAGATTTCTGCATTCAACCCTTTGAGGTGGTGCATAATCCGGATTTCCCCACCTTCGGCTACCAGATAGATTATCAGGGCAAAAAGATTCTCATTGTTACCGATTTCGCCCGGTGGGAAGACCTAATCGATTATTTTTTGGATGCGGATTTTATTTTCGTTGAATCCAATCACGACCTCGGCCTGCTGGCATTGTATTTCAATCCCAACAGCCGGTTTCATATGTCCAATCCCGATACGGCCAAACTGCTGGTGAATGCCCGCAGGGGAAGCAGAAAAGCCCCCGTATCAGTCATGCTGGGACATCTGAGCAGTCAGAGAAATAATGCCCATTTAGCCTTGCAGGAAATCCAAAATGCCTTTCGGAATGCTGATATTGAACTGGATTTTCATCTTCAAACCGCCCCATTGAAGGAAGCTTCACAGGCCATCCTTCTCATGTGACGGTTGTCGGCACCCTATTTTACAGCCGTTTTTTACGGCGCACGGCATCTCTCAAAACACCGTCGGCCTCTCTATATCAGCAGCCAAACGGATTTCTACTGCCGAGCCAATCTGCATAAGATCTCAACACCTTTGTCGATTTTGTCCTCGGTTGTGGTATAAGCGATACGGAAATGCGTATCCTGTTCACTGAACACATTGCCGGGAATAACCAGCAGGTTGTTGTCAATCGCTTTTTTCACAAATTCGGTTGCATTAGGATATCCAGCCGGGGTTTTGACAAACATATAAAAAGCCCCCGCGGGCAAAACCACCTCAAATGCCTCCTTAAGACCCGCATAGATACGGTTTCGTTTGCGGCGATAGATGTCGATATAGTCAGAAATATCCAGATCCATTGCCGCCACGGCTGCCATCTGAAACGGCGTCGGGGCACAGACAAAGGTGTATTGCTGAATCTGAATCATCTTGTCAATCAGCGGTTTGATTTTTTCACTTCCGACGGCATATCCCATCCGCCAGCCCGTCATTGCATAGCTTTTGCTGTATCCTTTCAAAACCAGCGTGCCGTCATAATAATTGCCCATGCTGATGCAGCGGCCGTCATAACAGAAATCCTCATAAATTTCATCACTGATAACCAGCAAATCATGCCGGCGGGCAATATCAGCAATCGCCCGGGCTTCCTGCTCGGTATAGACCGCCCCTGTCGGATTTGTCGGAGAATTGAGCACAAGCATCTTGGTTCTGGGCGTAATGAGCGATTCAAGCCTGTCGATAGGTAGCTTGAAATCAGGATAACAGTCGGCAAACACACATGTACCGCCCAGCATCCGCACCAGATGCTTGTACATCACAAAATACGGGTCGGGAATGATCACCTCATCGCCCGGATTAACGGTGGCCATAAAGGACAGCAGCAGGCCTCCGCTGACACCGCTGGTCACCATCAGTGGAGGATTATCCCACCCATAATCAACCTTGACTTTGTCCCTAATTCTCTGCAGAAGCTTTTGTTCACCTGCTGTTTGGGAATAATGGTTGAATCCATTTTCAATTGCTTTTATCGCGGCTTTTTTAACCGGCTGCGGCACATCGAAATCCGGCTGACCAATAGAGAAATTGACCGGATCTTTCAATTCTGCCGCCAAGGCAAAGACCTTTCGAATACCGCTGGAGTCAATCAATTGTGTCCGATCCGCAAGGTAATTCATTTCTGCTCTCCCACGACCGCTATTGTTTCGGCGCATAGCAATTGCCGCTTGCGGTTTTGGAATATCCCTGCAAAGCGGCAATTCTATATCGGTACAATCCCTATGGCTTCCGATGGGCTACCTTGGGCAGTCCCATCACTTTATCGCCTTCCTGCCAGCGTTCCTGCTGCTTGAGCATCTGAATGCGCTCTTCACGACTCAGAACATTGCGATGCCGTTTCAAGGCGCCTTTGATTTTCAACGAACGATCTACAGACATTTTGCATCTTCTCCTGTTTACCTGCGACAATAATCCGATTATCTCTTTAATCCGTACGCATCCTGAAACGGCTTGAGACCAAAATTGGTGTCTCCGGTTTCAGCCGGATACAGCAAGCCGAGCTGCTGGATGCGTTTTTTCATTTCGTACCCATCCGTTCCCTCTATGGCAGGGTCCTGCATAAACAACTGTTTGGTAACCAGCAAACCATATCCGCGATTTTCAATAATCTCTGTTTCGATACCCTTGCTTTTGAAGTAATCTTGTATCGGCTTCAGCTCATTCTTCCGATTGAGGGATATACCCTGTATCACGATAACATTTGTCCCCTTTTCAGGTTTCAACCGCGGTAATTCTTCAGACACAATCGGTACCGGCTTGGGAACTTCTGTTTCTTTTCGAACAGGCACCAGCGGCTCCTTAACAGGTTCTGGAGTCGCCGCCGCTGTTTTTTGCTCCTGCCTTATTATGACAGATGGGCTTTCCTGTTTAGGTTCAAGGCCGGATTGAACCGCACCTTTTTGCGAATATATTGTACCGAGCCAAAAACCAACAGCCAAAACAAGAATCTGCACAACCGCTGCCATTCCAATCAGAAGCACTTTGGCTGAAACAGCAAAATTAGGTTTATCTGAGACTTCTTCTTTATATACCCGACCAGATTCGTCCCTAATTCCGGAAAATTCCGAGTTTCCAGACGCTGGTTTTGCTTTTTTTAACAATTCTTTATAAGGGCCATCAGACCGCATTTGTCCTGTTTTCAGCCCTTTTGCGATTTTTGCCTGTCCTTGGCGTATGGCCTCGCTCAATGCCTTTTGATTTAAACTTCGGCCTGTCATCCTAAAAACCTCGACAGATGTAATGCGGTCCCTGTCCCAAGTAAAAAAACAGGGTATATTGTTTTCTTACAAAAAATAAAGATATATTTTATTACCCTATCTTGCAGCAAAATGCAATATTAAAGTTGCGGTAAAAATGATAATTTTTGCCTGGCAGCATAAATAAAGACTTGACTTGTCAGGCTTTAAACGGTATAGGGGTTGGTTTTCCATAAGAATTTTCTTTACGATGCTTCATCATTTTGATATAGATTTTCAGTCGGATAGAGATACGAATATAGCGCCGACAAAGATACGGGAGTGTGCATCTTTTGTATCTATAAATCACGAAGACATAAAAAGTCTATCTATCGTAAACGGAACTTTTTGGAGATAAAAGAGTTATGTTACCGGTAAAAAAAGTCAGTAAATCACGGACACGGACACGCCGTAGCCATCAGCGTCTTCGTCCGGCTAATTATTCTTTATGCAAGCAGTGCGGCGCTGCGAAATTGCCTCATACGGCCTGCAGCCAGTGCGGATATGTCAATGAGAAAATTACCTTAAAGCTTGCCAAGGAGTCTGACAGCTGATATGCGTATTGCCATTGATGCTATGGGCGGCGATTATGCTCCTGCTGAAATCGTGGCCGGAGCACTGGAGGCCAAGGAAGTCCTCGACCACAGCGATGAGCTTGTGCTGGTGGGAAATGAAGATGTCATTCGAGAGCACCTGAAGCATAATGGAGCCAGTCCTGACACCTTTCGAATTTTCCATGCACCCGAGATTATCGGAATGGATGAGTCTCCCGTAGAAGCGCTTCGGCGCAAGCCGAAAAGCTCAATCGCCGTGATGGCGCATGCTGCTTCCCATCGTCAGGTGGACGCAGTGCTTTCTGCGGGCAATACAGGGGCCTGCGTGGCAGCCAGTCAGCTTCGGATGCGCAATCTGCCGGGAGTGCTGCGGCCGGGCATTGCCGTTGTGCTGCCGACATTAGGCGGCCCGGTTACAATGTGCGATGTGGGCGCCAACATTGTCTGTAAGCCGATTCATCTCTATCAATATGCCGTGATGAGCTGTGTGTACGCAGAAGTGATGTTCGGCATCCAGAAGCCCAAGGTCGGGCTGATGAACATCGGCGAAGAAGAGGCCAAAGGAACCGACCTTGTCAAAAAAACCCGTGATCTGCTCCGCTCGGATTCCACCATCAATTTTGTCGGAAATCTGGAAGGACGCGATCTGTTCGGCGGCAAATGCAATGTGGTTATTTGCGAGGGCTTTCTGGGCAATGTGATACTCAAATTGACCGAAGGCCTTGTGGATATGATATTCAGTGCTATTAAACAGGAACTCAAACACCGCAATCCGCTGATGGCGCTGTGGTTTAAGTCTGTGATGAAAGGACTGTTCCGAAAATACGACTATCATGAATACGGGGGGGCTTTGCTTCTGGGAGTCAACGGCATTTCGATTATCTGTCACGGTTCCAGCAAGGCCCGAACCATCAAAAATGCCATTCTTGCCTGTAAGAAATTCTCGACACTGCAGATTAACGAAAAAATAGTAGAACGCTTAACTCAATCCACGGTGACACCCAATGGTCAATAATCCAACGGTTCAAACACCCAAACGCCGGGCGATACTGGCCGGCACAGGGTCGTTTGTACCTTCAAAAATACTAACAAACAGCGACCTGACCAAAATTGTCGATACTTCCGATGAATGGATAACCACGCGAACGGGCATTAAAACCCGTCATGTGGTTTCGGAAGGCGAAACGACAGCAACGCTGGCCGCCGAAGCAGCACGCCGGGCACTGAACGACGCCGGCATGCGGGCGGATGAACTAAACCTGATTATTATCGGAACCATTACGCCGGAGATGGTTTTTCCATCTACGGCCTGTTTTGTCCAAGATATGATTGGTGCAAAAAATGCATGGGCGTTTGATATTTCGGCGGCATGCAGCGGTTTTGTGTATGGTCTTTCGATTGCCCAGCAGTTCGTCAGTTCGGGGCTTTATCAGAATGCACTGGTGATTGGGGCAGAAACCCTGACGCGAATCACAAATTATCAGGATCGCGGCAGCTGCATCCTCTTCGGCGACGGTGCCGGGGCTGTGATTCTCAAGGCCGCCAATTCCGGTCCGCAGGGAGTGATGTACAGCACATCGTTTTCAGACGGAAGCGGATGGACCTCCCTAAACTGCCCTGCGTACGGCTCGCGGAACCCTGTCGGCAAACCCCTGCCGGATCCGTCGATGGTTTATATGCACATTAACGGACGCGAGGTTTATCAAACAGCCGTCCGCCGAATAGTAGAACTGGTTAATGAATGCCTCGAAAAGTGTGATTTGGATGTGGAAGATATTGCAATGTTCATTCCGCATCAAATGAACGCCCGCATCATTGAATCGGTCGGGAAGCGGCTGAATTTCTCCGATGACCGCATTTTCATCAACATAGACAAATACGGCAACACTTCTGCTGCATCGATTCCCATTGCACTGGACGAATGCCGCCGGACCGGCAAGCTTAAATCGGGCGATATTGTGCTGCTGGTAGCCTTCGGGGGCGGGCTGACCTGGGGCGCCAATGTTATTCAGCTGTAGCAGAATGTTATTTGGGAAGGAAAAACAGGGACAATGAAAACAGCTTTTTTATTTCCCGGGCAGGGAGCCCAATATGTCGGCATGGGCCGGGATATTTATGAACAATACCCGCAGGCACAAGCCCTTTTTGAACGAGCCGGCACTATTCTGGGGTACGATTTGGCAGATATATGTTTTAACGGCCCCGACGACAAACTCAACGCAACGGAGGTATCGCAACCGGCTATTTTCACCGTATCGGCCGCTTTTCTGGAGCTGATGAAGGCATCCCCAAAGGCTGTTCACCCGGATGCTGCCGCCGGATTGAGCATGGGGGAATACACTGCTGTTTACGCAGCCGGATTGATTTCGTTTGAAGACGGCTTGCGTCTGGTCCAGAAGCGGGGGCAGGCTATGCAGGCGGCCGCAGAAGCAAATCCGGGAGCCATGGTCAGCATTCTGGGACTGGATGATGTGCAGATTATTTCGCTCTGTGAAGAAGCTTCACAGGGCGAACTGCTTGTCGCAGTCAACTTCAACTGTCCCGGGCAGATCGTCCTGAGCGGAACTCTGGGGGCATGCCAGCGAGCCGCTGAACTGGCGGCTAAATACGGTGCGATAAAGGCCGTGCCGCTGAGTGTGGCCGGCGCATTCCATTCGGAAATGATGGCTCCGGCCGCAAGCCAGCTGGGCCAAGCGCTGGCCGGCTGCCCAATCCGCAATCCTGCTGAAATCAAGATTATCGCCAATATTCATGCGGACTACTATATATCGGCTGACGATATCCGGCAGGGTCTGGTCAAACAGCTGGTTCAGCCGATATTGTGGCAAAAGTGCATTGAAAAACTGCTGGCCGACAGCTTTAGCAGTTTCTATGAAATCGGACCGGGTCGGGTGCTGACAGGTCTGATGAAACGCATCAGCCGACGCAGTCAGATTACCAATATCAGTACGGCAGAATCGCTTCAGGAATTTATCGGTTCAAACGCATAAGAAATATCAGGAATAGACAGGAAGGACTAACAGATGTCAGAACAGCGTTTAGCAGTCGTTACCGGCGCCGCCCGCGGAATCGGGCGAGCGATTGTTTTAGAATTACTGAAACAGGGACGGAAAGTCGCCGGTCTGGATTTGAATGCCCAGCAGCTTGCCGAACTGGAAAAAGTGGTTTCCCAGTCCGGTTACTCTGTCATCACGCGTGAAATTGATATTACCCAAACCGACCAGTTAACCCAGATTCTTGAACAGCTTGCCGAAGAGCATGGCGGCATCGGCATTCTGGTTAACAATGCCGGCATTACGCGCGACCGACTCATGATTCAAATGGACGATGCAGATTTTGACAAGGTTATCGCTGTTAATCTGCGTGCCGCGTTCGTTGCTACCCGTGTTGCTGCCCGCTCAATGGTTCGCAACAAATTCGGCCGGCTCATTCATATCAGCTCCGTAGCCGGCGTTATGGGACAGGCTGGTTCTGCGAATTACGCTGCCAGCAAAGCAGCTTTGATCGGGATGTCCAAATCAGTTGCTCGGGAACTGGGCAAGAAAAATGTGACCTCCAACTGCATAGCGCCGGGCTTTATCATGACCGATATGACGCAGGTGCTGCCCGAAGCGGTTAAAGAAGCCGCAATGGCTGTTATCCCAATGAGACGCTTCGGGAAGCCCGAAGAAGTCGCCCGTGCCGTGGCCTTCCTTGCTTCGGATGAAGCCGGCTATATCACCGGGCAGGTTTTATGCGTGGACGGCGGCATGGCTATGTAAGAATTTTGCCAAAAAAAGGTTGAAAAGCCGTTGTTCGGCCGGTATATTACCGCCGAATTAAAAATGTACATAAAAGGACTGAAATTCCGTAACTGTTATGATTTAAGGAGATAGAACTGTGGCAGACGTAGATATCAAGGCCATTGAAGAGAAGGTCATCGAAATTGTAAGTGAACAGATGGGCGTCGATAAGGGAGAGATTACACGGGAAACATCCTTTATCAATGACCTGAATGCCGATTCGCTGGATACAGTGGAACTGGTCATGGAATTCGAAGACGAATTTGATATGAGCATCCCGGATGAAGAAGCCGAAAAAATCCAGACTGTCGGCGCGGCAATCGACTACATTGTAGAAATTATGAAGAACAAAGAAGCATAAGGGCAATCATGACTGGGCGTCGCGTCGTCATTACGGGATTGGGGTGTATAACACCGCTGGCTGAATCCGCCGAAGCGCTGTTTGACGGGCTTTGTGAAGGCAGAAGCGGCATTTCGATGATTGAGTCGTTCGATACTTCGGAGTATCCGGTCCGGTTCGGCGGAGAAGTCAAGAATTTCGATATAGAACGGTACACCACAGCCCGGGACGCCAAACGGATGGACCGCTTTACACAGATGGCTCTTGCTTCGGCCATTCAGGCAGTCAGCGACAGCGGCCTGAACTTCGAACAGGAAAACAAGCATCGGGTCGGTGTGATTGTTGGAACCGGCATCGGCGGGATTAAGGAGATTGAAGACCAGCACATCCGTCTTCTGTCGAAGGGGCCGCGAAAGGTATCACCCTTCTGCGTTCCCAAGCTGATGGGCAATGCGGCCAGCGGATGCATTTCCATCGAATACGGCCTCAAAGGGCCGAATATCTGTGTGGTAACCGCCTGTGCCTCGGCCAGTCATGCCATTGGCGAAGCCTTTTGGAACATCTTGTGCGATCGTTCCGATATCTGCATTACCGGCGGTTCCGAGGCTGCCTTGACGACGATTGGTCTGGCTTCTTTTTGTGCCCTCAAAGCCCTCAGCACCCGCAACGACGATCCGCAGCGGGCATCGCGTCCATTCGACAAAGATCGCAATGGGTTTGTTTTGTCCGAAGGCGCCGGGATTCTCGTTTTGGAAGAATATGAGCACGCCAGAAAACGCGGCGCAAAAATCTACGCCGAAATGCTCGGATACGGCGCTACAGGAGACGGTCATCATATCACAGCGCCGCTGGAAGACGGCTCAGGAGCAGCTGACGCTATGCGGCTGGCTTTGCAGCAGGCCCGCCTGAATCCTGACCAGATTGATTATATTAATGCCCACGGCACCAGCACCGAATTAAACGATGCAGCCGAAAGCAGAGCCATTCGTTCCGTTTTCGGCAGCCACGCCTACAAATTGGCCGTCAGCTCTTCCAAAAGCTGTCTGGGGCATTCGCTTGGGGCCAGCGGGGCAATTGAACTGATAGCCTGTGCCAAGTCCATCGAAAAACAGATCATTCACCCCACTGCCAATCTGGAAGTCGTCGGGGACGATTGCGATCCGAAAATGGATTTTGTGCCCGGCAAGGCCCGCCAGACATCGGTACGCTATGCCTTGAGCAATTCGCTGGGCTTTGGCGGCCATAACTGCAGCTTAATTATCGGCAAATTGTAAGCGGTCTGAATCAGCTATTTCCGGCCCCGCCTTTCCTCAAAAAAGGCGGGGCTTTTTTATTTTCCGTTTGCCCTAATCAGGGCTGTTCTTTCTGCATCTGCTCCAGCAGGCGGGCTTCTTCCTGCCGCAGTTTGTCAAACAAATCCGGCCGTTCCAGCTGAATGCGGTTAATTAAGCTCTGACGCATATAATCCGGATACATTGGGTCATTCAAAAAGCCGATGAAGGCCTGATACCGCAGGAAACCCATCGGCGGAAGCCCCACCCGTCCCGGCTCTGCCTGTCCCATCTGCTGCTGATAAATAGAATAAATCTCCTGCGCCATATTTTCCCGCCCTGCGGCCTCATCATCATCGTGGAGGGCGTAGCGGAAATATCCCTCCCGCAGCACCGACAAAATGAACTCGGTAGCATCGTTGATGCTGATGCCTTCCAGCTCGCTTTTGAGCCGGATGCGTAAAAAGTTCATCAAGGAGCCGGTATATTCCGTCCTCGTATAGCCGGATTCGTCGATCAAATGCTCTTTCTGAAGCCGCCTGTAGATCTGCTCGGCCTTGCGCTGATGGCCGGCCTGATAAAACATCAGGACCGCATTTTCCAGAAAATTCTTATGGCCTCCCCTGACGGCTTTGGGATTGCCCTTTTCAAGCGATTCGTACTTTTCAATGACCTTCTTCCACAATTGGTCGCAGCTTTCAAACATGCGCAGATCCGGCAACAAATAGACAGACGGCGGCTGATTGGGCACATCGTAAAGGACAACTTTGCCGGTCCGGTACAGCATCTGCAGACTGTGAAAGACGATGCGGTCTGTGTTTTTCTCGTCGATGCGGTACTCTTCCGGGCGTCCAGCCACCTTCAGCCCCAGCGCCGCCCAATAGATAGCATGGGCAGCCGGATGCTCCCAATTCAGCGGCATCCGCTCATTGGGATCATCAATACTGGATGGTCCGTAAGTTCGGTTCAGTTCCATCATGAAATCGATATCAAACTTCCACTCGTTCCGCAGCTGCCAAGACCGCGCAAATGTATCAAATGTTCTGAGTGCCTCTGTGGAACGGTAGCGGTCAATTACATCAAAGGCCTCTTTTTTGAAACGTGCCGGCGTTCGCCGAAGTGTCAGATAATTGGGTATCAGCAGTTTGGCATCAGCAAACGCACTGTCGGCCTGCTGAAGCTCGGCAATCAAACGAGCCGCCGCTGGATCTGTGAGAACTTCATCGAGCGTTTTCGGTGCAGAAGCCAGCCGCTGAAATGTCTCATTGGTCGGATTTTCACCCAGCAAAGAACGCATCGACAAAGCCAGTTCACGCTTATAATAGCGATGGCAGTCATCTGAAATGTCGCCGATTTTATGCTGAAAGATCCAGGCCAGAGACCGATACAGCAGAATGCTGCGCGGATTCAGGACAATGGCACGGTCCCGCAGCAGTTCGTAGCCGTTCTTTACCCAGCGCCAGCGCTCCTCGGGCTGGGTGTTTGGGATGGCAACTGAAATATTATAGGCCATGTTCCACGCATGGAAGTCCCAGACGGCGGCAAAACGGGGCTGCAGTGCGGTAATCCATTCGGCAAGCTGACGGGCATCGAAAAATTTCCCTTCCTGCTTAAGCGTATCCGCCCGCATCCAGAGAATATCGACAATCAGACCCCGAAAAGCCCCCATTGCTACGGTCGCGAAGGCCAGTGACGGCGGCGCATTTTCCAAGGATGGATTAGCGACCAAGCCCATTTTTTCGCGGGCCTGCTGCAGCGGAACCAAGCGACTGGAAGCGGCGGCCAAAAAACCGACTCCGATAACCGCACTTGTTATACTAATCAGCCACGCTTTTGTCCGCATGTTGCAATCCTTATACAACCGCCTTAGCGACTTCCCGACGACTGAAAATCAGGATACCAGCCAGAAACATCAGCAATCCTTTGATGCATACTGTTATCCCCAACGTCGCAGCTAAAAACATCCACCGCATTGTCCGGCCATCAACAATATAGCGGTTGGGATTATAAGCACCGTCAAACTGCGGCAACAGCCACAGCAGAGGTTTAATAGTAAATTTATAAACCACCCCGGCCGCAGCGGGCAGACTCTCTATGGCATCAAGAATAAATCCATTCGTCAGACCGGCAAGAAATACAATCAGGCAAATCAGGATGACAACCGGAAATGACAGCCATGTCGAAAGAGACAGCCCCAAAATTGCCAAAAACATCAGACGGATAAAAATCATCAGAACCGCACGAAAATAATTTTCCGTAAAAGTGCCGGTTCGGTACAGCACTTCCAGTTCTTCCGGAATCACCGTGGTCTGGTTCATCGCCGGATTGTTATAGAATGCAATCCCCAGAAATCCATCCTCCGCCAAAGCATTGGCAGGAACATAAAATTCATGAACCGTGCGGATGCTTTCGGCCTCTTCATACCGGTAAACAGGCGTGCGAAACTGACCGCCTGAACGGAACTGCCGGATATCGCCCACCCGCCACATTCCAAACACCTTTTCGTCCGGCGGGGTTACCGTAACCTGATATTTATAGCGGACAAACAGCAGTGTATTCGGATCACTGGTATTTTTAATCCGGATATTCTGGAACTCCCATTCTTTGACTTCCCCCGGATCCACCTTGCGGGCCTTCATGCTCTCCTGACCGATCAATTCGCTCATGACCCGCGAATAAGGCATTCCGTCGGGAATCTGGCCGGCCTCTTTAAGCTCTTTATACCGTGCCAGCGCCTGCTTGGCCAGCTGGTCTTTATCCAGCTGGGCTTTGATGCCCAGCCGCGCGGTAAAAAACTCCGCCTCCGCCTTCTCTCTCTGCTCAGCCGGGGCTTTGGCCGTTTGGTAAACAAACAGTACGCTGCCGTACACAACACCACTGAATAGACCCAGCAGCAGTGTGTCCAATAAAAGAATGCCCAGCAGTTTTCCAAGCATATATTCCACCCGGCGAATGGGTTTTGTTACAATCAGAAAAATATGCTTGCGCTTAAGATCGCTGCTGAGTGTGAAGGCAGACACCGCAATAGTCAGAATACACAGCAGCAGACTGATCAGGCCCAAACCGTAGCTGGTAAAGGTCTGCAGCTTGCCCAGCAGGGTGCCATCGCCTTCCATAACTACGCTCATCAGCGGCAACAGGATACCCAGCAGCAGAATGATCACAACCGCGATTTTCATGCGCAGGGCCTGGGCCAGTGTATTTTGTGCTACTGCCCAGATGCTATGCATTTTTTGAATCCTCCGCCTTAACAGGCTGGGTCAGCTGGGTAGAACCATCCCGCTTTTTGCCTATCAATTCCTCCAGAACATCTCTTTTGACGGCATCTTGTTTCTCAGGAGCAGAGGCTGGTTGTACGGTTTCCACAGCCGTCTGGCTCACACCGGCATCCACCGGCTGAACCAATTTGCCAAGCAGATCTCTGTCAGCCGCTGCAGGCTGCGGCTGTGGTGCCGGTTTAGTGACAGCTGCCTGCGGTCCTTGCGGCGCTGCCGGGGCCGTTACATTAGCCGCCACAAGCTGCTGCAAAACGGATTCAGGACGAACTACCGGTTTTTCAGCCAAAAATCCCTGAATACCAGTGCCAACCTCGGCACCGCTGGTCCGCTGCTTCTCCTGACGGGCTTTGGCAACAATCCGAATAAAGAAATTTTCCAGCTTATCCATCGGATTCGTAATTTCCGGAACCTGTCCTTCACTTGCGGCTATCCGGCGAATTTGCTCGATTGCCGCCTCGCTCAATCTGCCGGTGCGAATCTGTGTTTCATCGGACTGCTGGAGCAGCTGGCGGACAGTTCCTTCGACCTGCATCCGGCCGCCGTAAAGAATGCCGATTCGGTCACAGACATCTTCGACATCCGCCAGCAGATGACTGCACAGGAGAATTGTCTTGCCCCGGCGGGCCAGTTCAATAAACAGGTCCTTCATCTGCCGGGTCCCCATCGGGTCCATGCCGGAAGTCGGCTCATCCAGTATCAGCAGATCCGGGTCGTTAATCAGTGCCTGAGCCAGCCCGATGCGCCGCGCCATTCCTTTTGAAAACGTCCCAATCGGGCGGTTGCCCATTCCCGACAATCCCACCATCTCCAGCAGTGTTTCGATGCGGGCTTTGCGGATATCCGCAGGAAGGCCGAAAATTCTGCCGTAAAAATCCAAAGTTTCGCGCGCCGTTAAATAGCGGTAAAGATAGGACTCTTCCGGCAGATAACCGATACGGGCTGAAATTTTCGGGTCGCTGACCTTGCCGCCCAGTACAAAGGCCGCTCCGCGGGTCGGATACAGCAGCTCCAGCAGCATTTTAATTGTGGTGGTTTTGCCGGACCCGTTGGGGCCTAAAAATCCGTAAATCTCATTGTATCGGATTTTGAGGTTAAGGTCTTCGACCGCTATCACCTTCGGCCGGCCCCACCAGTCCGGAAATATCTTGGTCAGGGATATCGTTTCAATCGCAAATTGATTGTCTGCTGCCACTGTCAATGCTCCGCCGGAGATTAGACTTGCTGGGTATGGGGCTCCAGGTGCTCACCAAACCGCACCAGACGGGCACTGTTGAAAATGACTGCCAAGGCCCCGAACAGGTGCAGGACAGCCGCCATAATCAGCGACACCCAGCCCACTGTAATAGCAATAATGCCGAACACAATAAACAAAATACCAAAAAAGAGGTTTTGATTGATAACCGTCCGCGTTTTGCGTGATAACTGCACCAAGAATGGCAGACGCCGCAAATCATTGCTCATCAAGGCAATAGAGGCCGAATTAATCGCCACATCACTGCCTGCGGCTCCCATGGCAATTCCCAAATCGCCGGCCGCCAGAGCCGGCGCATCGTTAATCCCGTCCCCCACCACCGCTACCAAATGGCCTTCCCGGCGAATGGCTTCGACAACCGCCAATTTGTCCTGCGGCAGACAGTGCGCCTTGAAATCGGTGCATCCAAGCTCGGCTGATACCCGGTTGGCCACCTCGCTGCGGTCGCCGGTCAGCATGGTGACACGGCGCACGCTGCATTCCTCAAAGAGCTCCTTGACCGCCTGCTGTGCTTCCGGCCGAGCTTTGTCCTGCAGACCAATCCAGCCGATACACTTGCCGTCAGCAGCCATATAGAGCGTGCTGAAGCCCTGTTCTTCGTGCAGCGACGGGTCTGACACATTGCTGATATCGATGCCGTTTTCCTTCAGAAAGCTGTCGCGTCCAACCAGCACCGTCCGCCCTTCCACAACGGCCCGCACACCCTTGCCCGGCGCTTCCTCGAATGTCTGGGCTTGGGGGAATGAAACATTGGCTTCCCGAGCCAAATTGATCACCGCACGGGCGGCCGGATGCTTGCTCATTTGTTCTGCCGAGGCCGCCAGCATCAGCATCTGGACCGGTTCGACATCCGGTGCTGGTTCCAGTTTCGTCACATACAGCTGACCAGTGGTCAGGGTTCCGGTTTTGTCGAACACCACAGCCGTAATTTTACCGGCGATTTCCAGCAGCGAGACATTCTTGATTAAAATCCCCAAGCGGGCTGCCGCGGACAACGCCGCCACCATTGCCGTCGGCGTCGCCATAATCAGGGCGCAGGGGCAGGAAATAACCAGAATACCGATGGACTTATCAAGGGTTTTCGTAAAAAAATAAACAATGGCCGCAATCATCAGAATAGTAGGTATATACCACTTAATATACCGGTCAATGATCCGCATAATCGGCAGCTGGGTCTGCTCGGCTGCAATAATCAGCTGCTGAACCTTGCCTAATGTGGTATCCGAACCGGCTTTGGTGACAACGATATCCAGCACCCCTGTCAGGTTGCTGGTTCCGGCAAAGACCTGCATGCCGACAACCTTATCCACCGGCAGCGATTCACCGGTAATGGTCGCTTCATTAACCGTGCTCAGTCCCTTTTGGACTTCGCCGTCAGCCGGAATATTATCTCCGGGACGAACCCGAACAATATCGCCGGGTTTAAGAGCGCTGACATCAACCTGCCGTTCCGTGCCGTCGGCATCCACCAGCATCGCTGTCGTCGGCGTCAGCCGGATGAGAGATTCAATCGAAGCCCGTGCCCCCAGGGCGGTGCGCGTTTCGAGCAGTTCGGCAATCAGCATAATAAACGCCACAACGCCGGCCTCGACATACTCGCCGTTGGCAAATGCGGCAATCACCGCCAGCGCCACCAGCTCGTCCATATGCATATGCCCCTGCAGAATGCCTCTGACGGCATGAATGATGATCGGCAATCCCAGCAGAACGGCACCTATCATTGCAATGATTTCATTCTGTTCGGTACTGCCGCCATAGAGACCGCCCAGCCACGAGATTTGGGCAATCTTGCTGTTGAGCACCAGAATACCGCCGGCCAACGTGCCTAAAAAGGCCAGACTGACGCCCAGCTGCCGGCTTTTGGTGCTGCCGTGATCGCAGCAGCAGGAATCCATTTCATGTGCTTTAAGACCTAAATGTGTATGTACCATATTGCTTTCTCAACTGGTTACAAGCTGCATACTGTCCTATTTGGAGCTTTCCTGTTTGGCTTTTTCCTTCTTGATATTCGGATCCCGGTTAATCATCACGCGCAGTTCCCGCGAACGGCCTTCAGCCGACGGCTGGATTAAAATCTTTTCGTCCGCTCCGGCCAGCACCTGTTCGACGGCATCCTGATAAATCTTCTGGAGCACCAGTTCGGGATGTTTTCGGTATTCCGGCAGAAGCTGGCGAAGGTACTCGGCGTTGGCCTTGGCATCTTCCACCACACGCGTGCGGTAGGCGCGGGCTTCGGAGATTTTCGACTGCACCTGTCCCGACAGCTTGGCTACATACTCTTCCTGCTGCTGCGGCGACAAACCGGGCTGGGTGAGCAGTTCGAGAATGCGTTCGGCATCCGGCCCGCCCGTGTCGGTCAGTTTCTTTTCTTTATAAGCGCGGGCATCGATGCGGGCCTGCTCGCTCTCCTGACGGGCCTTGTTGGAGGCCTGAAATGCCTCCTCCACCTGCCGCGGCCAGATGATTCGGTTGGCCCGGACATCCTTGATGCCGATGCCGCTCTGAATCTGGTCCAGCTTGTCCTGCAGGATGACCTTGACAGAATCGGCAATGCCGGTCTGGCTTTTAATGGCTTCGTCGATGCTGTAATGGACCAGCGTCCGCACAATCGCCTCCGAGGCCATGCTTTCAAGCATGGGTTCCAGCGTTTGCGCCGCCGCCTCCAGCATGTCTTCGCCGGGCCTGCGGTCGCGAATATACACATTTTCAAAAAAATGCTTCGGAGAATCGATTTTATAGGTAATCGTCCACTGCGAATGCACAATATTGTAATCGGCTCCTTCAATCCCCTCCACCCGGTCATTGCGGGTCAGGCAATAGCCGTCTTTGAGCGGATCCAGCGGTCCAAATACCGGCGTTTTGACCGGCCGCAGCTTCTCTTCTTCCGTCTCAAAATACCAGAACGAATTGACCGCCAGCGACTGCTCCCGTTTGACAGGAATCCGGATAACCTCGTGAATCGGTTCCGGAAATGCAAACTTAATGCCCGGCTTGAGAACGGGGTCCTCCGCCGGTCCCTGAATCCTGCCGAAGAACAGCAGCAGGGCTTCTTCATCCTGCTGGACCTGAAAAATGCCGCTGCAGGCAAACACCGCCAGCAGCACGATCATAATAACCTTCAGGATAGAAAAACTGACATGCAGCGCCTGTGTAAGCGATTTGGTGGATGCGTCCAGCGGCTCAGACGGCAGTTCCCGCTGCGGCATTTTTGCCTTGTCATGCAAATGGTGATGATGCTCTGCCATAACTTAGTTCCCTGTCTGTGAAGCGGCTGTTTGGGGCTGCAGGTCCGGCAGGCCTTTCAGCAGGCCAATGGGTTCTGTTTCGACACCCAGAACGATCGTGCTGCGCTCCTTGAGAATCTTTTTAAGGGCCTCGATATCCCGCAAGAACATCGCCAGTTCGGGATCGGCTTCCAGCATCTTGTAATAACGGGCTGCCTCAGCATCGCCGGCACCGCGAATGGCTTTGGCCTGTGCATCGGCCACTGCCAGCAGCTCCTTCTGTTTGGCATCGGCATCGCTTTTAATGCGTTCGGCCTCGGCATTTCCTTCCGCCAGAATAGCCTCTGTTTTGCGCTTCCGGTCGGCTTTCATCCGTTCAAACACTTTTTCCGTGACATCCTTGCTGATCATCAGCCGCTTGATGCCGACAGCGCTGACTTCGATGCCGTAATCATGCATCGCTTTCTGAAGAATCTGGCCGGCAATTTCGCTTTCAATCTGTTCAAACTGAATTTTCTCCGGGTCTGTGTTGACAAATTCGCTGAAATAATGCCGTCCGATAACTGAATTCTGGGCATTGCGCAGCAGACTTTTGAGATTTTCTTCGGCACTTTTAACATCCTTGACGGAAATCAGGAATTTCCCCGGGTCTGCTATCCGCCAGATGATATAGCTTTTTACAATAATCGGCTCGCCGCCGGCGGTGGTGATTTCCTCTTCCGGAACATCCTCAAACAGACGTTTGCGCGAATCAAAGCGGTGAACCACCTCGATCGGCTTGGGCAGTCTGAATTTCAGCCCGGGTTCTGTTTCCGGCCGAACCGGCTTGCCGAACCGCGTCACAATGACGGTTTCTGTCTCGCGTACCTGATACAGCACCATCGACAGCAGCAGGATAACAACCACCACAATCATGCTCACAATGATCCAGAAATTTTTCATTGGTTCTGTCCCATTTCTCTCAATTACTTTTTGGGTTCCTCAAGCCCAAGGTCCAAATCGTACAGGGAAGCGGCAAGCTTCTCCTGCAAATCGACTATATAAACCTGAGCGTCGTCCTTTTCTGCCACAACCACATATTTCCGTGCCTTTTCGAGGGCCTCTTCCAGCATCATCAGCCGCTGCAGCTTCTTGTAGATCAGAGGCGATGCCTGATACCCCTGAATCTGACCGGCAAACCGAAGCCCTTCGCCTTTGGCCAGATGAATCCGCTCGAACGCATCGCTTTCGGCCTGCCGCAGGGTGCTGAATACCTTGCCGCGGACCTTCACAAACGCCGCCTGCAGCTCCTGACGCAGCTCCTGAATTTTTGGTTCATCTGCCTGCGCTTTGGCGCGTTCGAACTCCATCGCCAAGTCATACAGCGCATCGACATCGGCTATCGAGCCGCCCAGTTCGGTGAGAACTTTGTTCTTTTCTGCCTGCGCACTGAGAATCGCGGCCTGCTTCTGCTGGACAGAAGCAACCACCTCTTCATACTCTTTGGCTACTTCCGGCGGGGGATGCACTCCTTGAAGCCCCAGCAGCACAATCTCCACGCCCAGCTGAGCCTCATCAGCGGCCGCCTGAATCCGCTGATGCAGCTCCTGCGATGCTTCCATGCGTCCGGCTCCCAGCAGACTTTTCCGGTCTTTGGGCAGCGCGGAAGCACTGCCGTCATCCGTTTCGATTTTGGCGCTGACGGCAAACCGGGTTAACTCGCGGTAGCAGATAGCTTCCAGAAGCTGGCGGGCTTCTTTATGCTTGTACATAAACTGGCGGAGATTCGAGATGCGGTACTGAATCGGAATATTGGCCTGAACCACACTGACCGGAACAGCCCCTTTATCCCGCACAGTGTCTGTTTCGACAGCCACCAGCAGATTGTATTCTTCCTCGTAATGCTTTTCCCCCCACAAAAAAGCTTTTTTAGCCTTGTCTTTTTCGCCTTCTTTGTAGCCAATTGTAATCTGCTGTATCTGGTCGGTTGGAAAGACATAGACCTTTTCAATTGGCCAAGGCCATTTGAGATGCAGCCCCGGCTCCAAATCCCTTACCGGTGAGCCGAAATATTCCACCACGGCGGCCTGACCGGGGCCGACAACCGCAAACGAACTCATCAAATACAATGTCAGGGCCGCAAATAAAATCAGCGGCAGAATGGCCCGTTCCAGCAGGCGGTAAAACCACGTCTGAGAGACCTTGAAGCCAAACTGATAATCAATCGTATGGGCCACCGTGCGGAGAATCCCGCCCGGCTCGTTAATCAGACCGATCAGGCGGCTGTCGTAGGCAGCCCGGCTGTATTCGCCGGCAATCCGCGGACGGTAAATATCCAAAACGGCATTCAGAAGAATTTCAGCCCCCAGCACAACCAGCAGCCACGGAATCAGGTAGCTGAGAATCACCAGCCCCTGCGGATACTTAAATTGACTCAATGCCAGTGAAACCGCCAGTGCAAAGCCCAAAACCGCCGTCAGCAGCAGATAGCTGCCGCCGGCACGCAGCGGCTTCCAGTCCTTCTCGGAACTCATCCCCGTGGCATAGCGACTGAACAGAAAACTGACAAACGAGACAACAATCATCAGAACTGCACCCAGCAGCGGGTTTTTATTCCTCCAGTCCACCGGACCGAGGACCTTATACTGAAACAGCAGCAGGCCCATCACAATCTGGTAAACCGCAATCACTACCGCCGCACTGGGGATAATCCACTTTTCAAAAAACGCCAGACGCTTCTGTGCCACCGCCAGCATTGCCAGCCGGTCGGCCCCGCCGGTAAAAATGGTCCCCTGCTGGGCGGACCGGGACAGCTGGGTCATATCCATCTTTTCCTGCTCCGCCAGCAAGCGCTGATGAAACTGGACAATCAGCACAGCCCATACCAGCAGCCCTGCCAGTATCTGCCAGCTGAGCAGATACATCGCCAGAACTTCCGTAAATGCGCCAAATACAAGCGTGAAAACAAAGAAGAACAATCCTAAACAAAAGGCCCCGATGGCTGTATTTCTGGCCTTGCGCGGTGACTGATTCATCTGCATTTCCCTGTCTTATCTATATACCAACCGAACCTTTCTTCATAGAAGCAGTAAAGACTATAATAATTTCGTTCAAATTGCAATGTCCGTCTTTACATTTTGCTTATGTGCCGTAAAATATTAACATGTCTGCAATGAAACAGGTAGTCTAATTTTTTAAGGAAAAAAACCTTGCTGCTGCGACTTCTTGCAATCGCCAAAAATACATTCGTTGAAACGCTGCGTCAGCCGATTTATGCGGTCATCATCGTTTTTGCACTGCTTTTAATGCTGCTGGCGCCTGCTATCAGCATGTACACGCTGGATGAAGATATCAAACTCCTGCGTGAATTGGGACTTTCTACGCTGTTTCTGGCGGGTTTGTTCATTGCTGTTTTCGCCTCAACAGGGGCTATCACCGAAGAAATCGAAACCGGCACCGTTACCACCGTCTTATCCAAACCCATCAGCCGGCCGGTTTTTGTATTGGGCAAGTTCTTCGGCATCCTTGCCGCCGTAGCACTGGCTCATTGCCTGATTACAATGGCCTTTTTAATGGCAGCCAGACACGGTGTTCTGGAGACCGCCAGCGACGAAATCGACTGGACGGTCATTGCCGCCGCCAGTGCGGCAGCTCTGGCTACATTCCTTATAACCGGTTTAATGAACTATGTTTATGACTGGAATTTCCCCTCGACCGGTGTCGTCTTGGGCACCATTTTCTCCGGCTTTGCCATCCTTTTTCTGGTCTTTGTGGACAGGGATTGGAAATTTAATCCCCAAAACAACCGCTTCGAGATGTTCGACATTGCCGCCTCTGCCCTGCTGCTGATGGCGATGTCCGGGCTGGTGGCGCTGGCGATTTTGTTTTCAACAAGGTTTAATGAGGTCATAACCTTGACCTGCTGTGTCGGGATTTTCCTGCTGGGACTCATAAGCGACTGGATCTTCGGCCGGTTTGCATCACAGCATCTTTGGGCTAAAATCGCTTATATTCTGACTCCCAATCTCCAGATATTTTGGGTCAGCGATGCTATTTACGAAAAAGGCGCTGTGCCAGCCGCCTACTTGCTCCAAACAGCAAGCTACACAGCCCTTTACACTGCCGGCATCCTCGCTTTGGCCATCGCCCTCTTCCAGCGCCGTCAGGTTGGTTAATCCAGCAACAGCTCACGATTGGCGGTTTCGGACGGCAACCCCGGCAAGGGCCTGCTTGTGTGGCCCTTTCGAAGCCGCTTCCAATCAATAAGGATTAGTCAGCCAATTCAGCCGCTCTGGAAAAATTGCGATGAAAATGGGGAGTTTTTCTCATTAGCAGATTGTAAACAATATATTAACCGACCATTAAGATATTGTTAACGACTGAAAAACAGCATCCCCATTTTCCGACAACCAAAGTAACCATTTGCCCCCGCTGCTGCTTGGCTTTCTCTGGACATTCAGCTGCCGTTTTTGCAGATCGGAGATAATGGAAGGTGTAATCCGGCAGGCAGCCGCAACATTGCGCAGCAGGGTGCTAATCAGCAACAGTCCCTTGTTGATTGTGTATCTTTTTTGCTGTTTCTTTGATTTACTGGCTTCTGTCTGGTGCTTTCGAACCTGTCCGTTTGTGGCCGGCTGACACGATAGAGGAGTTTTTAGGGTTGGGCTTTTATAATGTACATTCCATAGCGACTTCATCGCAATGGTCCTGTTTGGGGCAAGCGGCGCAGTCGCTCCAGACTTTCATCGGCAGCTTATCCCGCTGGACCCGGACAAAGCCGAGTTTTTCAAAAAACTTGTCCTCAAGGGTCAATGTAAAGACCTTTTTGAGCCCCAATCGTCGGGCCTTGTCCAGACAGCCCAGAACCAATGCCTTGCCGATTCCTTTGCCGAAGTAGGCCGGATCCACTGCAAGAGACTTAATTTCAGCCAAGTTCTCCCAAAGCACCTGAATGGCACAGCAGCCGACAACCCGTCCCTGTTCTTCAGCCACCATAAAGGTCAGCAGCCGTTCGTAAATATCCGAAACGGAGGCAAACAGCATGCGGTCCACCTCTGCATAGCTGTTAATCAGCTCGTGGATTCGCTTGACATCTTTAATTTGGGCATCCCGAATAAGCATTGTGCCGGAATTATAACCCTGTCGGCTGTGCGAATCAATAAAATCTTGCCTGCGGAAAAATGGCTATTTATTCAGCCGGCCGTTTTGGATACAATGCCGGCCTTATGGCATTGCCGGCAAAACAACTTATGCAGACGGAAAAACAGTATCGCCTGAATCTTCATCCGGCGGCATTGAACCGAACGATTGCCGTTCTGGCCGCACCGGCAATTTTCGAAAATCTGTTGTTTTCGATGGTTTTTTTTGCAGATACGCTGATTGTCGGCTGGCTGCGCAATGAAAATTATCTGGCAGCGACCGCTCTGGCATCGTTAACCATGTTCTGGACCAATGCCCCCATTCAGGCGATTTCCATAGCAACAGTTTCTATTGTCTCCCGCACATTGGGTGAAAATGACTATGCCAGTGCCCGCCGGATCGCGGGCCACTGTTTGATTCTGACTTTTGCGGCCGTCTTTGCAATTCTGGCGGTCGGCTTTCCCTTTGCGGAATGGATTATTCGCCTGCTCAATGCCGAACCGCCGGTGATTCCGCTGGCGGCAGCCTATCTTCGCATCGTGCTGGTCTCGTCCGTTTTCGGCCTGCCGCTGATGGTGTCCAACGCCGTTATCCGGGCCAAAGGCGACACAGCAACACCGATGTTTATTACACTCATCATGAATCTAATCAATATCATTGCCAGCATTCTTCTGGCATTCGGATGGGGCCCCATTCCTGCGATGGGTCTCTATGGAGTCGCATGGGGCACCGTTCTGGCACGCAATATCGGCGGAGCCCTCTCGCTGGCCGTGCTGATATCCAGCAAACACGGCATCGGACTGCACATCCGGGATTTCATGCCTTTACATCGGCGGATTTTTGCACGAATCTGGCATGTCGCTTACCCGGCAATAGCAGAACGGGTGCTCAATTCGACATCCTATGCCTTCTTTATGGGCATGGTTGCCAGCTTGGGCACAACTGTTCTGGCCGCTCATCAGATTGCCCTCAATGTGGAATCGCTGGCTTTTATGCCTGCCTTCGGGATGGGTGTTGCGATTACAACAATTTTTGGACAGGCCGTTGGTTCCGGCCGCTGGCGGATAGGACAGATTACAGTCAAACGGGCCATTATCTTTTCGGGAACAGCTGGGATACTCTTAAGTCTACTGTTTGCCCTTGCCGCTCCCTATGGCGTCAAGGTCTTTCGCGCCACGCCGGAGGTCCTGCGGCTGGCCGGATTGGCTTTGCAGATTGCCGCTTTGGAATTGCCGCTGTTTACGCTGACCTTCGTGTTTATGGGGGCCTTGCGGGGGGCCGGCGATACCCGCAGTCCGCTGTATGTCAATGTGGCCTGTATTCTGCTGCTGCGCCTGCCGGCTACTTGGCTGCTGGCGTTTGTGCTGAAGATGGGAATTGCCGGCGTTTGGATAGCCACCGCCTTAGACTGGGCAGGCCGTTCTTTGGGACTGGGGCTGGTCTTCCGAAGAGGCATATGGAAAAAAATCCATCATCTGGAAAAACAGAAATTTGCCGAAACCGCCATCCCCGTCAGTCCTGAGCCGTAAAACCGCCTGTTCAGGCCTTCCCCATCCTTAGGGCGGGATGATTTCAAAAGGAATAGCCGGAATAGCCCCCATCGATATCCGCTGCTTTTGGGCTGCCGGACTGCCTGTGCCGGCTGCCGGCGTTTCGGTGTACGCCTCAACCAACAAATTGTCTGCAAATCCTTCTTTGAGCAACTCTCTATCCGCTTTCAAAACGAATGAGATCTCGGATGCTTTCGATTTAACTTCTTGCAGCGTCAGCCCTGCCGGCGGCTCATGCAGTGCCAGCTGGATGTTGTTCCCCTGCGCCAACCGGGGCGGCAATTTCAGCTTGACCTCTGTGCTGCTCCCTGCCGGGATTTTCATTGGGATTTGACCGTCCGGCTTTATGGCGGACATACGCTGGCCGGCCCGCGGGACTGCTGCCAACAGTTCCTGCGAGGGCAACAGGTGTCTGTACAGGAATGCCTGCATCCTGTCTTCTGCGGGAACAACTGGACGGGTAATAATGCTGCCGCCGATGCGGGCGCGTGCGTCCAGCCGGAGAGAAACCGGCTTGTCCAATTTTCTTGCCGGTGCCGACAGAGTCGCCCATACAGAATTGCGTCCCTGCGGTATTCGGCCGCCGCTGATTTCAAAGCCGGCTGGCGCATCCTTCAATACAATTTCAATCTCCCCTTCAAAACCATCGGTGCGCAGGGCATAAAAACGCACCGCTGCCACCCCGCCTGCAGGAACAGTCAAACTCGACGGCGTCATACGAACCGCAAAATCGGGCATCAGACCGCTGATACGCAGCCGATAGCCATAAGCAGCGCCGCCGTGCTGCTGTGCATCCGACAGATGAACATAATAAGTCCCCGAAGAAGGAAGTACAGCCGTCACATACGAATCGGCCTGATGCGTCAGCAGCCCTGTGCTGTCCATGAACAGCCAGCCTTCACCCCAGACAGCAAAGTCATCATTCCAAGCCAAAACCTTTCCCGAGGCATCAGTCAGACGAATCAGAGAATCCAAAGGAGAATGCAGCTGGCGCGCACAAACCTGAATAGCAATCTCCTGACCGGCAAGACCATCGAAACAGTAGATATCAGCCCGGCCGGCTTGTTCTATCTGACCATTGACAATCACCGGCAACTCCACCGGCTGGGCATCACCAAGCGTGCTGAGGGATTCCGTGCATTCCGGCAGTGTTCCTACGGCATACGGTATTTCATTGGACACCCCCGCACTGCCCTGACACTGCAATTGCCGAATACAGCCGGCACAGGGGCTTGTATCCAGCGGCATTCGATCTGCCGGCAGATTCCACCCCTTGATTTGGCAGGCAGCAGATTCTCCTTCTCTGGCCCCCAGCGGAAATATCTGGGTAATAAACGGCAGCGGTCCCACAGCGATGCGATACACAAAATCTTCCCGGCCGCGATACAGAGAATCCCGTATCTCCAATTCATATTCGCCGCTGCGGGGAACGGTAAAAAATAAAACAGGATCGGGATTAAAAGAATAATCATCCGCATACGCAAGTTCTCTGCCGGCAGAATCATACAGTTTGATAACGGCTTGAAACCAGCCCGGCACAGCATCGGCCAGATAAGGAATCAGACTGCGGGCATGAACCTTGGCAACCAGCTGCATGCCGGCGGGGGCAGTAAAGCAAAACCGGTCAACATCGCCGGGCATAATCTGCCCGTTTATCAGAACAGGCAGTTCCAGCGGCTTTTCAGCAGGTGCATCCGGCACATCCGGCAAAGGCGGATACGGCTGGCGATTGTTGGGCTCCAGTTCCCGGACTTCCTGCAGAGTGCCTATCTCAAATGTGATCGGGTCGGTCAATCCTGCCGACGTTGACAGCCGCAGCTCACGCCGGCCGGGCGGGGCATCGGAAGCAGCGGTAATTTCCAATAGCACCGTTTCCGAAATCTGCCGGTTCTGCTGCAGCTTGGTGCGGGGGAAAAACAGCATGCTACGGATATGCGCCAGTTCCCGAAGGTTTTTCTGCTCCAACTTGTACAGCAGCGGATGCTCGGGCATCTGCACCGGCGGGGCCTCCTTGTTCGGTTTGTCTTCCGAAGCCGTCGCTTTGGGTGATGGCTTGGCCGCTGCATCATCGGCTGCGGCTTTGCCGGTCAGTTCCTCAATCCGCTTTCTGCGGACTTCGTCCAAACGGCTGCCCAGCAAGTTCCGCTGCTCTTTCTGGAGATTGCCCAGCGGCCGGTAAAAACGAATAACCCTGCCCTGTACGCCCTGCCCGGAGATATAGACTGCATCGGCACCGCGAAGAAACTGGCCGCCGGCCGTAACCAAAACGGTGCTGCCCTGCTTTGCGCCAGCCGGATAAAGATAGCCGATATGCGGCTGACTGGTGTTTAACTGTCCCCAGCTCGCTGCCGCATGCAGGGTCAGAAGATACACGACAAATACTGTTTTCATCCTCGTCATTGTGCTTGACTTCTACATAATCTCTCTGAGCCGGCCGCCTTCGCTGGATTCCGGCATCACCTTGACATCCAGACCGCCGGCATTGGGCAGCGGACCATCGGGATTGATTCCCAAAAGAAGATAAATGCTGCCAATCAAATCCTGCGGATAAACCGGACGCTGTGCCGGCTGAAGCCCTTTATCGTCCGACGCTCCGACAACACAGCCGCCTTTGAAGCCCCCGCCGGCAACGACACTGCAGAAGCATTTACCATAATGGCCCCGGCCCCCGTTCCACGGGGCTTCCCATTGAATCTTGGGCGTTCGGCCAAATTCGCCGCCCCACCAGACAATGGTTGTATCCAGCAATCCCTTATCGGCTAAATCCTGCAGCAGGGCTGACATCCCCATGTCCAGTTCGGGCAGTTTGCGGCGCATGATATCAAAATGCTGCTTGTGCGTGTCCCATCCTTTATAGTTAATGGTTACATACGGCACCCCCTGTTCAACCAGCCGGCGTGCCATTAGACAGCATTGCCCAAAGGTATTGCGCCCATAGCGCTGACGAACCTCCTCTTTTTCCTCTGACAAATCAAACAGCCGGCGGGCCGGGCCGAACATGATAGCGTAGGCGTTCTGTTCACATTGGTCCAGCCGTGCAAACTGGGGGTCATCAGGCATCAGTTTACCCAATACATCCAGAGAATGAAGAAACTGCCGTCTGTTTTGCTGACGCTGGTCGGAAATGCCCTTGGCCACAATTCCCTCGACGGCAAACGGCGTCTGGTTCGGGTCGCCGCCGGTTACAAAGGGCTTATACCGCTGGCCTAAAAAACCGGCTTCAGAAAAACGTCCCTGCGACTCCGTCAGCACAATATAGGGAGGAACAATCCCCGTATAGCCATGGTCATATCCCTTAAACAGCGAAACCACTGCACCGACACTTGGATAGACCAGCCGGCCGGGTTCGCGGCCCGTCTGAACCAGATAAGAGGCCGTTTCGTGATTGTTGTTGCCGTGCGTCATACTGCGGATAATCGCATATTTATCTGCCTGTTTGGCCAGCAGCGGCAGCAGCTGGCTGATTTGTATCCCGTCGACATTGGTCGGTATCGGCTGGTTCAGCGGTCCGCAGTAATCGTATCCGGCTTCAGGTTTGGGATCAAATGTATCCAGATGCGATGGGCCGCCCCACATCCAGATTTGTATCACAGATTGAGCGCGGGCTTTCGGCACAGCCGGCGGATTTGCCCAGAGCCGGCTGCAATGAAGACTGACAGCACCGGCAAGCCCCTGCTTTAACAGGTCCCGCCGCGTTAAGCCCTTTTTGATTCTCTGTCTATTCATCGATGTCCCGCCCGCATTGGGTTTTTACCGGCTTCAATGCCGATAAAGAAATTCCTTCGTGTTAATCAGCGCCCACACCAAATCATTAACCGCCTGTGCGGGTGTCAGCCCTTGGGTATTAAAATAGTCCTCGATAATTGACCGCTCCGTCTGTTCAGGAAAACGCGACAGAATCGACAGATATAGTGTATCAACCAGCATCCTGCGGTTTCGTCCGGCCGCCCGCATCAATTGCCGCAGATGCGGCCCGCGTTCGATTTTGTTCTGAATATGAGAGGAATTCAGCAGATGCAGCCGCTGGGCATCCGTCGGCAGATTGGTTCGTTCAGACTGCAAACCCGTATCACGTGCGGGCCTGCCGAACAGCTCAAGAAACGGGCTGGTTATGCTGCTGTCAGCCAATGCAATACTCCGATTTTCATCCGGGATAAAGGTAAACGGTTCGGGAACAGGGCTGGAGTAGCTTTCCTGTGTTCCGGTGATTTGACACAATGCATCCATCAGGACTTCGGCATCAAGCTGACTAACAGGATAACAGGCAAACAGCCGCTGTGCATCGGGAGACTTCGCCTGCGGGATACAGGATTGCTGATAGGTCCGTGAATTCAGTATCAAACGATAGATATGCCGCAGGTCATAGCCGGACCTGACCAGCTCTTTTTCCAGAAAGGCAAGAACGTCCGGATAGACCGGGGGATTGTCCGGACCGATATCATCCGGCGGGTCAATAATGCCATGCCCCATCAGCCATGACCAGATGCGGTTTACTGCACATCGGGCAAACCACGGATTGTCGGCGCGTATCAGCCAATTGGCAAAAACCTCACGCGGATCCTGATTGGGCTGGATTACCGCCGGCTGACCATCTGGAAAAACACCCGTTAACGGCCCGCTTTCTGCTGGCTTTGGATATACTATCTCTTCTTTCCATTCAGCAGTCCCTTTGTAGCCAATCTGGGAAAAAAAGACCTCTATCCCGCTCCGGCGTTCCTGCGGCCACTTCTCCAGACGCACTCCCATAAATGCAAGAGCCGCCGCAGCCGCAACGGCCGACGGGTCTCGATCCTGAACCGCCCGATAGAAGTTGACGGGGGGATTGCGGAAATTGCTTCCGCTGGATGTCAAAAGCTGACGTGCAAATGTGTCATAAGGCATATTTGCTGCCAGCGCATCGTAAATCCACCGATGATAGGCCTGCACAGCATTGGGCCACAGGTTGATGGGGAATTCTGACTTGACCCGCAGCAAATCACACCATTTCAATGCTGTGTATTGAGCAAATTCATCCGATTCCAGCAGGGTATTGATAAGCGCTGCACGCTTGTCGGAACGGGGATTTTCCAGAAATCGCCGAACTTCTTGCGCATCGGGCAAAGTCCCGGCAATATCCAGATGCACGCGGCGGATAAAAACCGAATCGGAGCACAGGTTGGCCGGCTTTATCCCCCGTTTGGACAATTCCGACAGGATACAGCTGTCTATCTCATTGACCGGTCTAAAATCCGACGAACGCTCAAAAATTGAAACCTTGTCATTTTGCTGATTTGACTGTTGCGATGAGGCCCCATAAACACCTGCAATACACCAAACAGCCGCCAGCATAGTAAACAGCGGCTTGCTGCGAACAACCTCGTACTTGTCCAGCTTTTTGTACATATCCATCCAAACGCAATCGTCGATGCTGCTGTAAACAAAACGCCTCTTAGAACTGAAATTATTGCCTGTGTACAGCAAACAACCAGCGGCAGAAATCCTCCTGCGGTTCGCCAAAAGTTATCTAAGTACTTTTTTATGCAAGACTTATAATACCAATGATAAACTTGCCTTTCCTGATATTTCCTTTGGCAGGACTGAAACAGTCTAAATTCGGCAAGAAATATCTATAGACCTGCGTTATTTTCTTTAGTTCGATTCGTTTTGAGAGGACTTTTTTAAAACTTTTGGGATTATTTTATGAAAATTACAGACAAACTGCATAGTATTCGGATTTCAGGGCCATCTGGGGCGGAGTATTTTCTTCACGCACAAAACCGCTTCCCCGCACAGGCAGCAGAACTTCTTGCGGAATTATCTGCCTTTCTGCAGCAGACCGATGCCCAGCTTGTTTATCTTCGGATTTTTGCACAAGAAAACGTTCGAACAACCCTTTTGTCCTCCTGCCTGTCCCAATTGCAGCGCCTGTGCTGCCCGATAATCTGGATTAGGCAGGACAATAACAATTATGCTTTCGGATTGCAGGGCTATGCCGTCGAAGGCACAGACACAGCGCCAATAATGGTTGACAATAGGCTTGCGGGACGATGCTTTACAAGCGGCGGTTGCCGTTATTACCATTTCAGTTTTACGCCTCAAAATCCTGACGCCGGCCGATTTGAGCAGGCGGCTGCTCTTTTTGCCCAAATGCAGAAAACGCTGTCTTCGGCAGGACTGGATTTTTCATCAGCCGTGCGTACGTGGCTGTTTGCAGAGGATATCCTGTCATGGTATAGCCAGCTTAATCAGGCCCGCACTGCATTTTTTACCGAGCACAACATTTTTCAAAAACTTGTTCCCGCCAGCACCGGAGTCGGCATCGGCAATCTGCTCGGCGGCGCAATAGCCGCAGAACTTCTGGCCGTAAAACCCCTCAATGGATGCGTCCGGATAGAACAAAAGGCATCCCCCCTTCAATGCGAGGCGCTGGCCTATAAAAGCTCATTCAGCCGTGCAGTCCTGATTGCATCCGTCAGTGACCGGCGGCTTATTGTTTCAGGAACCGCCTCGATTGATCAAAACGGCCTAACCGTTTGGCCGGGCGATTGTGCAAAGCAGATTGAGCAAACCATGCAGGTAGTCCATGCCCTTCTGGACAGCAGCGGTATGGATTGGAACGACACCGTACGGGCTATTGCGTATTTCAAAAACAGTGCAGATTTCGGACTGTTTGATGCCTACTGCCAAAGCCGCAATCTCTGCCTGCCGCATCTTAAAGTACAAGCCGATATCTGCCGGCCGGAGCTTGTGTTTGAAATCGAATTGGATGCTGTAAGATGCTGCTGAAAATATCAGAAGCTGCCCGCTTTTTTTACTCAGCACACAACAGCCAGTCATCGGCAAAGACCGTCAAATCCTGCGCATTGACAGCATAATCTTTGGACAAATCGATGTTGTAATCGCAGACATCAGCCGCATTGTCCGTCTGCAGCGACCAGTAATTCGAAAATGCAGCAAAATCGTCCAGATTGACAATGCCGTCGCCGTTGATATCCGCCCGCAAAATCGGCCAGACAATATGCAATGCATCCAAACCAAAGTCCGCCAGATCCTCTATCGGTTTAAACGGTGCTGTCAATTCCCGGTTGCGGGCAATGATGCGGCCCGTATCGCTGAGCAGATCGCCATGGCCAATCCAGCCAAACCGCTTGTCGGCAAAATCCTTTTCCGTAGAAAACCAGATCTCACCATGCGGCCATACATAGACCGCATCCAGACCAACATCTTGATATTCCCCGACGGATGATTGTGCCGTTTCGAACTGCTTGAGCAGCTGGGCATTTGTCCTGTAAATCCTGCCGTCTTCAGACAGTAAATCTCCCGGACTGATCATCACGCCCAAAGATTCCGAGAAGAATCCTTTCTCAACAGAAAACAGCAGTCTTCCGGACGGACTGAATGTGACAGCATCCAGACCATAATCCGGCACCGGCGGCTGCGGGCAAAACGGACGAATAAAATCTGTAAAGCGCCGGACAATAAAGCCGGCTTCACTCAGCAGGTCCCCCTGATGCAGGGGTCCAAGGATTTCGCTGAAAATATCCTGCTCCATCGAAAACCAGAATGTCCGGCATTTGCAGTCCCTGCTTGTTAACTGCGGCCATCGCGCTCCTATTACGGCATCTAAACCCACATCGGGCACCAGCGGCATAATACCCAGCCGGCTGGTAAGCTGAGCATTGGTGCGAAGAATCCGGCCGTGGACTGTCAATAAATCTCCATCACTGATGTACGTTTTGTCCAATACGGTTCGTACCGACGGATGAAAGCCCGCTGCGGTTGAAAATCCGACCTGCGGCCATGGAACAGCTGTCAGATGCAGGCGAAACACATGCAGAGGGTCATCCGGCTTGCACTGTTCTAACTCAATCTCTATCCACGGCAGACCCATCGTTGGAAAAACCACGCCGCTGTCGAATGACAACCCCTGATTATTGTTGATGCTTCCCTGCAGCGTCATCCGATGCACAAAAGCAAAATCGCCCCCGATTTCATAATCGCCTTCCAACAGTCCGAAATAGCGAACGTCGGTTCTGCTGCTGTTAAAACGCAGATTCCGTACAGCAAAATGCAGAAACCACATATCCGGCTCTTTGGGAACCAGCCAGAAGGTGCCGCGTATAGGAACAGGAACAGACAGACGGTCGCAAAACAGGCATTCATCCAGAAGCGTACTGCCTTCAATAAGCCGATACCGAACAGGCCCATTTTTCAAAAGCACCGATGCCCCGGAGGCAGCTGCCTGGTTGTTAAAACTATCAGGGTATTCATCTGCAAAAGCCGCTGCCGTCAGCAGGCATGCCAAAACTATCCAGAGGAAGTACACTGTGGCAAAGAAGTGGCATTTCGCTTTCATCGGTTTACCCTCCAAATGCTTTACTCTTTTCGGCAAATCCGATAATTAAATTATAAGACAGACGGCTGCAAAAAATCAATCTTTATTTCTGCCTGCTCTCAAACACCTGTTTAATAATCTTAAAACAGGAATGCTCAAAGCCGGCTGTTTATGAAAAGTACAAGGATATATGTGGGTGTTTTATATCCAATACATTAATTGCCCGCAGATGAATCAGGTTCCAGAGCAGACTTTTTTTTCGTCCCAGCATAAATTTCATACTTTAAAAGTCTGCATTCCAAACCTCCATTGAAAAAGGTCAGCCGCCGGCTGGTACGCAGACCAACCTTTTTAGCCAATTCCAGATTGCCCGTGAAGATATACCCTGTATATCCGATACATTTCTGCTTGAAAAAATCTCCGATGCGGGCATAGGTTTCCTCTAATTCCTTGACATCGCCCATCCGCATCCCATATTCAGGATTCATCAGGATTATTCCCGGTTCCTGCGGAACTGGTGTTTGAGCAAAATCGCAGACAGAAAACTCAATCAAGTGCTCAACGCCTGCTGTCTGTGCGTTGCGTCTGGCGGCCTCAACGGCCCAAGAATCTATATCCGTCGCAATAATAGGGGCCGGCCGGTGCTGGGCTTTGCCGCCGGTTTTTCGGCTTTTCTTGCCTGCTTCGGCTCGCAAGGCATGCCACGCCAAGGCATCATACCACTTGGTATGCATAAAGCTGAAATTGCTCCGCAGCAGTGCCGGAACACGCCCTGAAGCCGTCAGCGCCGCTTCAATCGGCAGTGTGCCGCTGCCGCACATCGGACAGACCAGCGGCTGCGTGCCGTCGTATCCGACAGCCATTATAATCGCAGCTGCCAGCGATTCACGCATGGGGGCATCGATCATCGTTTTGCGATAGCTGCGGTCGGACAGCTTTCGTCCCGATGTGTTTAGATACACCTTGCAGGTTTTGCCGCGCCAAAAAAGCTGAATCACGACATTGTCGCGTTCCTTGCCGGAATTGGGACGCGAGCCGCACTGTTTGAGGATCCGGTCTGCTATGGCATCTTTAACCCGCAATCCGGCAAACATTGTGTTGTCGATAGATGGAGTATCCACGCGGGTAACGACGCTGAAATATTCCGCCGGATCAATAAGCTCTTCCCAAGGCATCTGGCGAATTTTGCGGTACAGCTCATCGGGCGTATCGCACGGAAACGACCGCAGTAGGTACAGGACATTATATGCCGTTCGCAGATAGAGATTGAGCCGCATCGCATCGAACATATCCCCTTCTATCGCCGCGTCAACTGATCCGGCCGCCGTAATCGTATAGCCCAGCTGTTCAATTTCGCTGCGCAGATAGCCAACCAGCCCCGGACCGCAGGTAACCAGTATCGTGCTTTTTTGACTGGGCTTCACGGATTCATGCCAGACTTTCAAATACCGCTCTATCTGCGGCAGTTTATACTATAATGGATTTGCATCGGTTACACATTGAAGCGGAAATTGATGATGTCGCCGTCCTGAACGATATAGGATTTGCCTTCCAGCCGCATTTTGCCGGCTGCCCGGACGGCCTTCTCATCGCCCAATCGGCGGAGGTCTTCATAGCTGATTGTTTCGGCACGGATAAAACCGCGTTTGATGTCGCTGTGCACCTTTCCGGCAGCATCAACAGCCGCTGTGCCTTTTTCAATCGGCCAAGCACGCACCTCATCCTTGCCGACGGTCAGGAAACTGATAAGGCCCAGCGTGCTGTAACAGCATTGGACAAACTGCTTGGAAGCCGGCTGCGCAAGCCCCATCTCTTTCATAAAATCTGCCCGGCTGTCAGGGTCCAGTTTGGCCAGTTCGCATTCCAGCTTTGCACACAGTCGGACGACCGGCACTCCTTCGATTCCGATGCTGCCGCCGCCGTTTTGACCCAGACGGTTTTCGCCGACATTGACAACAACCATCAGGGGCTTGAGGGTCAGAAAGTTCAGCGACCGCACCATCTCCATCTGGGAACCATCGGATTCCTGCAGCACGCTGCGCAGCGGCTTTTCCGCTTCAATCGCCGCCTGCAGCTTGAGCTGCAGCTCCAGTTCGGCTTTATCATGGGCCTGCGTTTTAGTGGGCTTGTGTGCCTGCTTCTGGAGCCGGTCGATGCGCGTTGTGACCATTTCCAAATCGGCCAGCAGCATTTCCGTTTTGAGTTCTTCCAAATCGCGCACCGGATCGACACTGCCGCGATAGGCCGGCACAGAAGGACTGTCAAAATCACGAATCACCAGAACGAACATGTCCGCCGTCCGGATCTGACCAAACAGCCGCCGTGCCGCCGCCCGACCATGCTCATCCGCAAACGAAAGCCCCGGCAAGTCAAGACAGTCCACCGTGGCATGAACAGTCTTTTTGGGCTGATACAGTTCTGTCAGCCAGTCCAGCCGGTCATCGGGAACAGAAACAATGTGCTCGTGAATATCCGGCGAACCCATCGGAGCGGGCTCTTTGCCGCTAATCGCTGAAAGAAGCGTGCTTTTACCCGACTGCATCAAACCTATTAAGGCAACTTTCAATGGCTGACTCCTGTTAATAATGGTTACCTGTCATATACAGATTTTCCCCAGCAGTCATAGGCAACAACGGCTGGAAAATCCTTAAATTCCAGCAGGCGGACGGCTTCGGGGCCGAGGTCCTCATAGGCCGCAATCTCATTGCGGACAATATGCCTGCTCAGCAGCGCTCCTGCCCCGCCGAGGGCTGAAAAATGTACCCCGCCGTACTTAACCAGTGCATCCCGCACGGCCTGACTGCGATATCCCTTGCCGATAGTTCCCTTCAAGCCATACGCCAGCAGCATCGGCGTAAAGGCATCCATCCTTGAAGAGGTCGTCGGCCCAGCAGCGCCGATAATTTTCCCGGGCGGTGCCGGTGTCGGCCCCACAAAATAAATCAACGCCCCCTCGATAGCCGCCGGAAGCGGTCTTCCCTGTGCAATACAGTCACAGAATCGCTTGTGCGCCTGATCACGGGCGGCAAAAACAGTGCCGCAAATAAGCACCTCATCTCCGGCGTGTAGATGCCGTACCACAGCATTATCCAGCGGCGTTGTTATGATTTTCTTGTTTGTCATATGGTTTTGGGAATACGATTCGGCTCTGTTCTTCATTGTATAGAAGAATACTCTTAAATCCAGCAAAAAAGTCTGGATTTGACTGCGATATTCCGCCCAACCGGTGTAAAAAAGGTTGCATCAGCAGCCGCTGCGTGGTATGATGAAGGTATGGCAAAATATCCAATTTATCTTGAAATGAGCGGGAGGCGTGCCGTAGTTGTGGGGGGCGGAGCAGTAGCCGTACGAAAGGTGCAGGCCTTGCAGGAGGCTGGTGCACGCGTAATTGTTGTCGCAGAGTACGTTCATCCTTCTCATGCAGATGCGTTGCGGCTTCCAAATGTGGAACTGATTATCAGCCCGTACAGAAAAGACTATCTGGCCGGCTCAACGCTGGCTATCGCGGCTACAAATGACCCGGCGCTGAATGAGCAGATCTTTCACGATTGTCAAGAGCTGGAAGTTCTGTGCAATGTAGTGGACAAGCCCGAATTGTGTGATTTCTATACCCCTGCGGTCGTCAAACGAGGCGACCTGCAGATTGCCGTCTGTACAGAAGGAGACTGCCCTGCCTATGCTGGTCATATACGCAGAAAACTGGAGGAACTTTTCACAGAAACACACGGTCATTTTGTCAAGCAATTGGAGAAGGTCCGTCAGCAAATCATAATGGAAATACCGGATGCCGACCAGCGGAAATCGCTAATGGGGCTTCTGGCCAGCGATGAATCCTTCGAGATTTTCAGGCATCAGGGACAGCAGAAGTGGAATGCATATGTCCTCGCTCAGCTGGCCGGAAGCAAAACCGCCTGACAATGCAATCCCCAGCCGTCAATTACTGCCAATGAAATGCCTGACACGGGAAATCTGGATGAATGTGCCGCAGCGCCGGGCGATTGTTTCAATCCACCGCCAAATTGAACAATTGGTTGAAGAAAGCGGCGTCAGGGAAGGGCTTGTCTTGATTAACGCAATGCATATTACCGCCTCGGTATTTATCAACGACAATGAACCCGGATTGCACCATGATTATGAAGTCTGGCTGGAAAAAATCGCCCCCGAAAAGCCGTACAGCCAGTATCTGCATAACGGCTGTGAAGACAATGCCGATGCACATCTGAAACGGCAGGTGATGGGCCGTGAAGCGGTGGTTGCAATCACCGCCGGCAAGCTGCATTTGGGGCCGTGGGAACATATTTTCTATTATGAATTCGATGGGATGCGCAAGAAACGCATTCTGGTCAAAATCATCGGCGAGTAATGACAGAACTTCTGCTGTTTTTAATTCAGGCCGTTATCATTTCGCTGTCCGGCGTGATGGCTCCGGGAGCGATGACCGCTGCGGCAATTGCTCAGGGAACCCGCAATCGCTGGGCTGGAATATTGATTTCCATCGGCCACGGGGCGGTGGAGATTCCGCTGATTTTTCTGCTGATGCTGGGGCTGCATTTTCTGTTTGAGATGCCGGCCGTGCAGAAAGTGGTCGGTCTTCTGGGCGGGGCCTTTCTGCTGTGGATGGGCTATGGCTTGCTCCGTCAGTCCGGACAGCCCCGGACGCCGCAGAATCCCAGCGGGCATTCCGCACTCAGCTCCATTGGAGCAGGCATTGTTCTGTCGGCTGCCAATCCTTATTTTCTGCTGTGGTGGGCGACCGTGGGGCTGAATCTGGCTTTAGGCGCCAAAAATCTGGGCATTGCCGCCTTGGTGTTGTTTGCAGCTGTCCACTGGCTGTGCGACTTGGTTTGGCTTTCCCTTCTTTCCTTCGCCGCTTTTTACACCAATAAAAGAGCAGGCCTGTGGGGCCGGCCGGCCGAAAAAGCCATTCTTTTATTCTGCGGGTCGGCACTGCTGTTGTTCGGCATCAAGTTTATATACAGCGCCCTCATGCCGGCTTAATCGGAAGTGCCTGACCCGGCATCGGTCTGTTTGTCTGCCTGATAATCAAACCGCTCCTCTTTAGCCAGAACCTGCTTGAGCGTATAACGCGACAGATGCGACTGCATTTCCTCAAACACCTGCTGCATCGCTGTCTCCTCGCTGCCGGGCTGGGCAAAACTGACTTCACTGATAGACCGCGAGATTTCATCCAGCTTAATATGTGCACCATCGGTGGATGGCACATAGCCGACGCTGGGTTCGATGGTATGGCACAGAAGCCCTGAATGCACCAGATGGTCAAGGATTTTTCCCGCAAAATCCACCGGCATCCCAAATCGCCACGCAACGGCCTCAACACTGACCGGCTTCTGATCCTTCCGCTCAAAGGCATTGAGCACATACTGCATCAGCCGAATCACCGTTTGGTCATTGGCCAGAAAATACTGCTGACGCCGCCGGGTTTTCTGAAATTCAGCAGCGTCGAGATGCTTGATATTCTGGGCAGCATAGGTCAGCTGAAGCCCGAAAAGAACGATCAGCCAAGACAGAAAAATCCAAAATACCGTCAGAGGAATAATGCCGAGAATGCCGTAAATCGCCTGATACAAAACCACCTTGCTCATATACACGCGCAGGCCGTATTTGGCCGCCGTCCACAGAATCGTGGCCACAAAAGCCCCCCACAAAGCCGCACCGGGGCTGATGCGGGTATTCGGCAGAAAATAATACAAAAAGAAAAAACCCACAATACTGATTGCAAACGGAATAGTCGGCCCGAGGAAGGCAAAGATTCCCTGTGAAAACTCATGAACCAGCAGATAGCGGGCACTGACATACAGCCCCGCTCCAATCAAAAGCGGCCCCAGCGTCAGCAGCGCCCAGTAGTTAAACAGACGATGCAGAAAAGACCGCCCTGTCGGCACATGATAAATAGTATTAAAGGTTCTTTCAATCGTGGTTAACAGGCCGATAGCCGCCCAGATAACCAGCACCAGCCCAACGCCTGTTATGGCGCCGGTATTAAGCTTGGACATATAGCGTTCAATCAATTCATCCAGCTTGGCCGCTACAGTAATCTTTCCGCCGGCAGCGGGAACCGGCGACCCGGCCGCCGCAGCGGCAGGGCCGGAGCCATCGGGCGGCAATTCTGTTTCTTCCACCGGATATTCAATATGGGTCAGATTCAAGGATTCGTAAAGGAGCTTCTTAACCCGTTCTCCTGCTTCGCGATTGGCTGGAAACATCTGAAAAATCATCAGGATAACAATGGCCAGCGGCACAAGACCGAAAATAGAATGATACGCCAGCGCCGCTGCCTGTGTCAGGCAGTGGTTGACCCCGAGCAGCCGAAAGCAGTGAAACCAAACGCGTACCTGCAGAGCCAGAAACCGGCTTCCCTTGCCCAGTCCCTGCGTGGGCAGGGTGAAAAGCTGACGCAGTTTCTGGATAAAAACCGGTTCATAACTCATCTGAAGATCCTTTCCAGCCCGCGCTGAATTTCCTTCTCCAGCAGCTGCTGCCCCTGCTTTTCAATCAGCTTGGCAGGATTGATTTTAGGACGAAGCAGCGATCCTTCAATCGGAACGGTGACTGTATTTTTATCCACAGGAATCTCGACATCCATCGTCAGCGTTTTATCCAGCCCGACTTTCCCCCTAAAATGAAGCGGCGTATTTCCCACATCCACCTGCATATCCTTATAACTGACAACACCTTTTTCGACCGAAAAATCGGTCGGTCGAACAGTCAGCATCACGGAATCGCCGGCATTCAGCAGCGTCAGCAGCTGGCCAAGAAAATCACCCGCCTGCATTCTGAGCGATTCGATGCCGAATGTTCCCTTGAGCGTCAGCAGCATCATATCCTTGCCCGACAGCGGAAGAACCATCTGCTGTGAGCTGAAGCTCAGTATGCCGCTGGTCTTGACAGCGTTGGCAAAAATCGGACTGGTATACAGCAGCATGGCCTGTGAAAGGGTATCATTGAGCGCAATCTTATCCAAAATTGTCATCGGCTGCTTGAGGCGAAACAGAAGCGGCTCTTCCGCCAGATTCATCGTCCCGGCAAACTGAAGCTTTCCGCCGTTGACAGTGGTCTGGGGAATCGTCAGATCCACAAGCCCCTTGACAATATTCAGCTTCACATCGGTTGGACCGAAATTGAGACCGAAATAGCTGGCGCTGTCAAAACCCACAGATCCGGCTGCATTGAGATTGGCCTTCATCAATTCGGGCTTGTCGGTCGGATATTCGGAATCAAAATGAAATGTATCCTTGCGCGCTCCTTTTACCGACAGTCCTTCCGGCAGATACATTGAAGCAAATGCAGAAAGCGCCTGCCAGTCATAGTGAGCCTCCACGTCCCCTGATATCCGGGTCAGACTGCTGCTGACTTTTTTTTTAACTTCCCCTTTGGTGATGCTGATAAGCGTCTGGCCCGCAGCCCCTTTCAGGTCAAAAGCCCCAATATCTATCGTCTGCTGTTCTGTATCCAGAACAATATCGCATTTCAGCGTTATCCGGTCCTGAATAAACGGTTCGCCGGCTTTCGGGATGATTTTTAAGCCGTCAACTTTTGTATTTTCGGACTGCAGCCGCATCTGCGAACCCGCCGTAGCCGCTTTCAGCGTCGCATCCAGCAGACCGGCTATCTGCATCCCTTCCGGCACCTCGGCAAAAACTTGAGCAAACGGCCATGCCTTGGCAAGGTCAATCTGTGCGCTGGCATCTGCTGAGATAGTCTTTTCCCCGGCCTCCCCCATTGGAACCACCACATTCGATATTTTCACTGCACCCACAGGCGGGGCGGTCATATTGGCCATGGCCACCCGGAGCTGATTTTTGGCCTGATCGACGGTGCAGTCAAATTCCAGCGCATCAACATTCGTTTTGGGGGTTTCGACATCTCCCTTCCGGACAATCAGTTCTCGGACGGTCCCCTTGCCGGCGGCCTTAATCTCCTGCTCTTTCATCAGGACTTTGCCGCGCAGATCCAGCATTCCCCTCATCGAAAGCCCGCCCATATCCGCAAACTGGGCAATCAGATTCTGGGTCTGTGCTAAATCGGCGTCAACAGCATAATCGATTGCTTCTGCGGTGCCGGAACAATTGACATTGAAAAACTCCGAAGCAACAGCGAATTTGTCAATTTTGATTCCCGAATCCTGCTGGGCAGCCGAGACCGTCACAGTAATCGGCTTGGCGGTTTTAATCTGCTGCTGGCCGGTCCCCTGTGAAAAATTATCAATTGTTGCCGTAAGGAAGGCTTGCCCGACTGCATTATTCTGAATTGCAATCGTTCCTTCGGCATTCAAGACACCTGCGATATCAACTGTCTTGCCTGCCAGTGCAAACAACGGCTTAAGCGAGGCAAGCTGCAGCTTATCAATCTTCACATCAAAGGCGCCTTCTTTGAGTTTCCAGCCGGTTTTATCGGTTGTTGCCTGCCCTTTGGCCGACAGGGCTGCCGGCTCTCCCTGCCCAACAACATTCATGGATACATCCAGCATGGATCGCTGTCCGGCGGCTGCCAGATTCACAACCGAAGCAATATTCGTAAAAGAAACCGCCTGCGGCACATCCCCGCCTAATTCCACTGTTGCCCTGCCGTCCACAAGCTCCAGATTGATTTGATGAATCGGAAAAGCAGACGGCGTTGCGGATTGCTGCCCGCTTTCACGCTTTTGGGTTTTTCCAGCCGGTTCCTGAACCGCAGGAATCTTCACATAAACATCGGGGCCTTCAATCAGCGTTTTGCCCAGATTGATTTTGCCGCCCAGCAGGGCCCAGTATTGCGGCTGGGTTTCCAGCCGGCGGACTTTGACCGAAGCCATTCCTGCATTGTCGGCATAAGACAGATTGGTCAGATGGATGCCTTTGAACCAGCCGATAGAGAAATCGTCCATCTGGACCTTTCCATCCACCGATTGATTGATTTTGCTTAACAGAAATTGCGTCCCGCCGGCGGATGACAAAAACAGCGGTATCCCGAACAATATCAGCACTGCCAAGCCGGCGATGGAAACCAGCCCCCACACGATAAACCATACCCTGCGGTTTGATGGTTTGGGCTTTTCTGCACTACTTGTCTGGCCGCTCATTGCTGGCCCCTTTCCGATTAATTGGTCATAATTTCTTCAGACTTATGCTTGATAATCGAATCCACCTCATCGATGAACTTTTTGGTCAATGTATCTATTGTCTCTTTGGCCTTCTTGCAGTCGTCTTCCGTAATTGTCTTGTTTTTCTGCTCATCATCCAGCTGCTTGTTGGCATCCCGCCGGATATTGCGGATGCTGACTTTGGTTTTTTCGCCCATCTGCTTGACTTGCTGGACAATCTGCTTGCGGCGTTCCTCGCTCAGCGGCGGAATATTCAGGCGAATCATTTTACCGTCAAGAACAGGAGCCAGACTCAAATCGCTGGTTTTAATAGCTTTTTCAATATCTTTTAGACAGGCCGGATCAAACGGCTTAATCACAATCGATGATGGTTCCGGCACCGCAATCGTCGCCAGCGACTTCAGCGGTGTCGGAGAACCGTAATAATCGACACTTAAATTTTCTACAAGTCCCGGCGAGGCTCGCCCTGTTCGCACCGATTTGAGCTCATTGCGGAGAAAATCTGCTGTTTTCTCCATTGCGCTTTCATGCATGGCAATTATTTTTCGCGTCGGCATACCATTCCTTTCTATTTCTCAAGCCGTTGGTACTCTTATTACGCCACATCCGAAATCAGAGTTCCGACTTTTTTGCCTTCGAGTGCAGCCGTTAAAGCGCCCTCCTTGAAAATGTTCAAGACGACCACAGGGATATGGTTTTCCCGGCATAAGCTGACCGCCGCCGGGTCCATTATCCGGAGATTTTGCTCCAGAACCTGCTGATAGGACAGCGACTCCACTAGATGCGCTTTCGGATTTTTCATCGGATCATCCGTATAAACACCGTCTACTTTCGTCGCTTTAATCATAATATCGGCATTCAGTTCAGACGCCCGCAGGGCGGCGCAGGTGTCGGTGGAAAAGAACGGATTGCCCGTTCCGCCGGCCAGAATAACCACACGCCCGTTTTCGAGATGCGCTATGGCCTGGCGACGGATAAACGGTTCACAAATAGCCGATATTTCTATCGCACTGCACACACGGGTCGGCTGGCCCATTTTTTCCAGCGTTTCCTGCAGTGCACAGGCATTAATCACTGTCGCCAGCATTCCCATATAATCGGCCGTCGTTCGCGGAATATGGCTCTTTTCCGAAAACGCTGCCCCGCGCAGGAAATTGCCTCCCCCTACCACAATGGCAACCTGCGGACCCAGCCGGCAGATTCTGGCAATTCGCTGCGCTATCGATTCAAGAGCTTCACCCTCTACACCAAAGCCGCCGGGCTTGCAGAAGCTTTCCCCAGACAGTTTCAACAGCACCCGCTTATATTTTACCGCCGTCATCGTTTTTTCCTGTTCCCATAGATGCAATAAAAAAGGCATCGGAAACTCTTGTTTCCGATGCCTGTCATTATATCACAGCATCAGCCGATTTCAATCCGCACAAACCGTTTTATTTTTGCCCTTCCGCCGGCGGCTTTCGCTGCTTCAGTCAACACCTGCGCCACCGTTTTGCTGTCGTCTTTGACAAAGGACTGATCAATTAGACAATGTTCCTTGAGAAACTTGGCAATCTTGCCGTCCACAATTTTGTCAATGATGTTGGCAGGTTTGCCTTTGACCTGCTCGGCAGCAATAGCGCGTTCCCGCTCGATCACAGCCGGATCAAAAGAATCTTTGTCAAGAGCCATCGGATTCATCGCGGTAATGTGCATGCATATTTCATCCGCAATCGTTTTGAGTGCCCGGGCAACCGTTGGACTGTCGGCTTCTATTTCCGCCATGGCCCCCACTTTATGATTAAAGTGGACATAGGTGCCAATGATGCCGTTAGGACCGGCGGTGTACCGTGCAAAATCACCTACTTCGGTTTTCTCGCCGGTTTTGCTGACGGTATCTGTCAGAATATCAGCAAATTTCCTGCCTCCCACGGCAACTTCCATCAGTGCAGCTGCGCCCTGTTCAGCCGCTGCTGCAAAACCGCATTCCAGCAAAGCCTCCGCGGCTTGAATAAAATCATCGCTTTTGGCGACAAAATCCGTTTCACAGCAAAGCGACACCATGACCGCTGTTTTGCCGTCGTTTCGTGTGCTGCAAAGAACGCGCCCTTCCGTGGTTTCACGACCGGCTCGTTTCTCCAATGTGGCCAACCCTTTCTTGCGAAGCAGCTCCATTGCCTTATCAAGGTCCCCATTGGCCTCTTCAAGGGCTTTTTTACAATCCATCATACCCTGTCCGCTCATCCTGCGCAGTTTAACAACACTTGCCGCTGAAATTTCCGCCATTGTCTAACTCCTGATATTTCGTCTGTTTATTCTGTACATAACCGATGAAAAAAAGGCGGCCCCTGCATCTGTTGAGGCATCTGCCGGGGCCAGTCGTTTTAATCACCGAATACTGTTACTGAGCAGGGCTCTCGGCCGGCTGGGAGACCTCAGTACTGCTCTTTTCTTCTGTCTGCTCCTGCGTTTCCTGGGCAGCCGCTAAAACCCGGCGGCGGGAACGCGTACGGGCGGCACGTGCTCCTGCCGCTGCCGTGACATCCTCCTGCTTGACCATTGTCTTGCCCTCTGCCACAGCCGAAGCCATCTGGTCCAGCAGAATCTCGATTGCCTTGATAGAATCGTCATTGCCCGGGATTGCCACATCAACGGTATCCGGATCAGAATCGGTATCAATTATGGCAATAGTCGGAATGCCCAATTTCCGTGCTTCACGCAGCGCGATATACTCCTTTTTGGCATCCACCACCACCATAGCCCCCGGCATCCGGCTCATCCGGCGAATGCCTTCAAGGTTGGTTTTTATCTTGGCAAGTTCGCGTTTCAGACGCGCCCCCTGTTTCTTGCTTTGGGATTCAATCTGGCCGGAGGCCTCCATCGCTTCCAGTTCCTCCAGACGCTGAAGACGGGAACGAATGGTTCGGAAATTGGTCAATGTGCCGCCCAGCCACCGTTCAGACACATAGTGCATTCCGCACTTTTCGGCCGCACTTTGAACGGCTTTCTTCGCCTGCCGTTTAGTACCCACAAATACCACATCGCGGCCGTTGGAGACCACATTGGCAAGGAGCTTTTTGGCAATCATCAGCCCCTTTAAGGTTTCTTTTACATTGATAATATGGATCATCCCGCGTTTGCCGAAGATGTACGGCTTCATCTTTGGATCCCAGCGGCTGACCGCATGCCCGAAATGTACGCCCGCGCTGATTAGCTCGCGGGCAAGTTCCTTATTCACAGAAACTTACCTCCACTGCAATTAAAATTACATTGACTTCTTGCCTATACTGCTTCTCGGCCTACGCAGCCGACAGGACAAATAAGGTACTTGATAAACCCTATGCCTGTCAAGAAATTAAGAGAAAAAATGGAAATTTTTTACTGAAATCTCTCCATCCCAAGACTTGATGGCTATTATGCTCCCATATTTGGCTGTCAAATGCACGCCTTTTTTTATGAAAACTTGTCAAAAACACCCCATTACAGATATATTTAGTCCCATTATGGAATAGTGAAAATAGTTCGGGTTTGTACTTATCAAATTCTACTCCTGCATAACGCTGTTAATGCTGTTAGTCTGGATATTCGCAATGGAGGGTATCAGGCAAGGCCCCTAAAGCGGCACAAATCGGGGATTTGCCAACGCCGGTCAATATTTACAGATTTTATTGCCCCCCCTGTACCTATTGCAGCTTTCCGTTAGGGCTAATCCAAATATTGAAAAAAACTTCCGGCACCTCTTATGCTGCCGGCTGGAAAAGTACAAGCAACAAATTTATTGAAGACCACAGGCTGAGCAATCAATCCAAGTCATTTCAAGAGCTTACCACTTGATGCGGATGCCTTTTTCGCGGGCATCGGCGGCCCATTCTTTTATCTGCTGAAGAGCCATTTGAAGCTCCCGGCTGCTTTCGATGAGGTTTTCATACAGCCGACCGTCATTCAGCAATTTACCTGCAGTACCTTGACCGGATTCGATTTTTGCCATTACCTGCCGGAATTCGGACAGCGCCCCTTCCAGCTGCTCGGCAGCAAGTCCGATTTTGTCGGATATTTGCCGTACTTTTTCATTGCCGGTATCGGAAAACTGCTGAATCGATTTAAGGGTGGTATCGGCTTGTGCGGTAGCGGCTTCTATGTTGGCCAGCATTTTCTTAATATTGGTCTGGTTATCCTGATCTCCTATTATCTGATTGGCATTATCCGCCAGCGCTGCAATGGAATCGACCAAATTTTCCAGCTTGGCCTGTATCTGGGGCGGGAAAAAGTCGCTGGTTGTCCCTACTTTGCCGTTTTCCAGCACCATTTTATCTTCTAAAAATCCTTCTGCTAATGCGGTTTTCTGCGGATCCTGAACCAGTTCAATATAGCTGCTTCCAAGTCCTCGCTTCATCACATAAATATCAACATTTTTTGGTATATCGGTATAGCGGTTTTCGATTGCCATTGTAACCCCGACCCGGTGGAATTTAAGGCCGTTCACTTCGTACACCTGCGGTGGAGCGACATTCATCACCCGGCCTATCTGATAGCCGCAGTAATTGACCGGCGTATCTTTCTGGACCCCCGGCGCTTCAGGAAAATAGACCAGAACAACAAATGATTTTATTTTGCTGACAGCCAGTGGAAGGTCACGGAAGCGGAACAGCATCCATAAAAAAGCAATCAATGCAATAAGAACAAAGACTCCGACGACCATATTTTTCTGCCGCTGTCTGGTTTGATAATCGGTCATTTTTCTAATCCCTTCCTGTCTTGCTGGCTTTTGACAAAGAGTTCCCGTATTGCTCGCAGCGGATAGCCGCTCTTGTTGAGCTTGTGAATCAGCCGAATCCGTTCAATTGCCTGTTGGTCAAACAGACGACGTCCGGTAGGAGAAATCTCAGTCGGCTCGAGCAATCCAACCATCAGATAATACTGAAGCGACTGCCGCGACACACCCGCCTTTCGGGCCGCCGGACCTATCTGCATCAACTTAGGCTGCTCGTTATGGCTGGTCTGGCTTTCGGCTATGGTATTCATTATTTATTTATTTTCTGCTTTATTAGACTTTTTTATGAGATTATGGAGCATAGACAAAAAAAGATGCTCCAAGTCCTCAACCTGCATTTGAGACAATTCCTGTTTTTTTGGCTTAGCCGTTCCTGCTTTTTGTTTCGGCATTTTCTGCGTAAAAATCAAAATATAGTCATAGCCTGCGGGAATTTGATGCTGATTAAGCCGAAAGACCTCACGCGCAAGCCGTTTGAGCCGGTTGCGAAGAACGGCATTACCTATCGCTCTGCCGACCGATACGCCGAAACGGGGTATGTTCAGGTTGTTGGGGGCTGCATACAGCCGCAGCATTTGCGAGCAGACAAAGCACTTCTGCGACAGTACTTTAGCAAATTCCCGTTCCGATACCACTCGCTGCGATTTTCGAAAAAATAAACGTTCCAAACTAAACACTCCCGATATATCCTGTGATTATTATCGGCTATCGCAGCTTATATGCTAAAGATTTGATTGGAAGAGAGTTAAATAAAAAAGGCCCTGTCCAAAGACAGGGCCTTTCGAGTTTGTCAAGCTGTGAACCTTAGGCGGGGACTACATTGGTCGCGCACGGACCCTTTTTGCCCTGCCCCACTTCAAAACTGACTTTCTGGTTTTCATCAAGGCTTGCATAGCCCTGCATCCGGATTTCGGAGAAATGCACAAACAAATCATCGCCGCCGTCATCCGGTTTGATGAAACCAAAACCTTTACTCGCGTTGAACCACTTTACTGTACCTGTACTCACTACTGTACTCCTTGGTCTCATAGAGACCGTCTAACTGTTGTCTCTCGATTTAATTGAAGGAGACTACCCTTGAGAGACCAAAGGATACTCTCCAAAGGATAGCATTATATCGTATAGCCAGGATAAAAAAAAGAAAAAATACTCCAAAAGTAAAGAATTTTTTATTCTGCATAATCTGTATCGCATTATGCTGTTAATGTGCCGTAAAGCTTTGAGTAAGCCATAATAATGAAAAAGGCAATCAAAAAAATTACGATAAGATAGATAACAAATGGAACTATTTTAGCAAGCATTGTGAAATGCCGCTGTGCATTTTCAGCGTGCATATTCCCCAGCCGATAAGCACTGTCATCCAGCTGGCCGGTTTCTTCTCCAACCTGCCAGATATTGATAAACTCAGCAGGAAGATACCGACTGAAGCCGTCGCTCATTTCCCGGCCTGCTTTTACATTTTCATACGCACCGGTTAACCGGCTGCGGAGGACGCTATTGCCGATGGAATCTGCTGCCATCTTTGCACATTGCAGAATGGGCAGGCCTGCTTTATATGTAATTGCAAATATATTGCAATAGCGGCTAAGTGATAATTCTCTGACTGCTTTTCCGACAAGAGGAATTATCAGGATTATCTGATCCAGAATGCGGCGTAATAAACCCTGACGGGGTGTTAAATAGAAGACAGCCAGAATTGTCAATGCCGGAACATAAGCAAGAGCCAAAATAGCAAACATCCCCTCAAAAAAAATACTCCAGTCCCACCCGCTGAGTGCAAAGGAGACAAAGGGGATAAGAACTGCCGCCGCGTGAATGTAGAAGACCGGCAGCAGAAGTCCGAAGCGGACTGTGTTTATCATCCTCTGGCGAAAGGCGTACCATTGAGAAAGGGCTTCAAACATTTCGGCGGTTTGGCCTGTTTCGTCTCCGACTCGAATCAGGGCTATGTCCAAAGGGGCAAAATCCTTGTTGTGCTTTTCGAATGCATCGGCCAGCGCTGTGCCGCCGGCAACATCCTGCTCTATACACGAAAACAAACGCCCGTATTTGCCCGTGCTATGTCCCAGCCGCAAAGCACGAACAATAGGAACTCCCGCATTCAGCATCACGGAAAGATTATGATATATCTGAATTCGCTTGTCGGCCATAAATCTCTTGCTGCATCCTGAACGAGATTGAAATACCTTCAGAAAGCCTGTTGCACCTTTTTGCTTTTGTTTTCGTCTGGATCCGGCGAAATGCCTTTGGGGATAATAACAGCCGGATGAAAACGCCAAGCTACATCTCCAGTGAGCCGGCAAAATAGCTTAATTCCTGAACCGTTACCATCACTCCAGTGCATTCAAGCAGGGGACCGGTGATGGTTTCAACACGCCGTATCACTTCGTTGGTTAGGCTGTGCTCAACAACCGCCACAACCACTTTGCATACTGCTTTGCCGTTTTTGGAAAAATCCGCATACAATGAGGTTTTCGACAGATAGGAACGGGTCGGTTTGGCATCCATTACAGTCAGCAGGATATCATCCAGCCCGGCAAGCTTTTCGAGAATGCTGCGAAAGATTTTTTCATTCTGAACAAAGATATGAATCTGGCAGCGTACAACAGGAAGCTGCTCGGCAAGGTCATCTCTGGCAGACTCAAACAGGACAGCTTTTACCTCGTCGGCTGATTTAGCCTCGACCAATTTCTCCACCACAGAATCATCCTGAAGCATGCGGGAAACCATCGAAAGCAGACGGATATGACGGTCGCTCTGTTCGTGCGGGGCAATAATAAAGACAATTAGATGAACCTTCTGGCCGTCTTCCGATTCGAATTCGATTCCCTGCGGACTGGTCAGTACCCCTACTACAAAATCCCTCAGGCCCGGCAGACGGCAATGGGGGATTGCAATACCGCGGCCGAAGGCGGTTGTGCCGAGGGTTTCCCGCTCCTGAAGGGCTTCGAGAATGGTTTCTTCCGATACAGATTTCAAGAGCCTGCATTTTTTCGCCAGAGATGCAATTTCACATAAAGCCATTGCTTTGTCATCAACCGCAGAGCCGGCTTGGATACATTCGTACCGCAGCACATCCGTCAACTTCATAGCCCAACCCTAATCCGAAGAATCTATATATGTTTTTTAAACAAGGTAACCGCCAACGAGCTGATTAGCAAGCATTTTCCTGCCATATCCGGCACAGAATTTTAATCGGATGCATCGCCGGTTTTCCCGAAAGATGCTCAATCTGCATTCCGCAGGCGGCGCATTCCGTCAGGATAATATCAGCACCGGCAGCCGAAATGGCTTCGGCCAGAGGTCTGCCGACAGAAATCGAAAGATCGCGATGCTTTTTCTGCATTCCGGCGGTACCAGCCAGCCCGCAGCATCCGGCGTTGAGATCGACTGCATTTACACCGAACTTGTTGAGGAGCTTCAGAGCGGCTGAAGTGCTTTTCAATGCCTTGAGATGACAGGGGGCATGGTACGCAAACTTTTTCCCTGCCCAGCCGGAGATATTCTTGTTTTCCGGGACTGCCCTTTTATTGCGACACCATATATCCTCAATGTAAGACGTCAGCTCCACTGTATTCCGGGCAATCTGTGCAGCAGCTTCTGTATTGAGAATTAACCGCATCTCTTCCTTCAGGCACAGCGCAGCACTGGGTTCGGAACAAACGATTTTATACCCCTGCTGAACATAGGGCAAAAGCTGCCGGACATTATATTCCAAATCTTTGCGGGCGGTTTTGAGGTTGCCGTACACATATGCCGGCAGCGGCGCTGGACGCTGGGGGGGAACAGCCGTCTGGATGCCTAATTTGTTCAGAACATCCAATACTGCAAAGCCAAGTTCGTGGTCGTTCCAGTTGGCAAAACTGTCCACAAAATAAACTGCCTTGTCTATCGGCTCAGCAAGCGGCGGCTGTTTCTGAAGATGCCGACGGGCTTTTCGGATAAAACTGCCATGCTCAAAATGCGGAAATCGCCGGTTTCGGTCAAGTCCGATGAGCTTTTCCAGAAGCCATCGGACCCCACCCAGCGACAACACCCTATTGCTCAGAGGCGAAAAGGCAGAGGCAAGCATGCTCAGCCGCCGATTATTGGAAAGGACTGTTTCGGCTGCTGAAAAACCGGTTTGGCGGGCCAATTGGGTACGGGCTTCAATGACCAGTTTTGATACATCTACCCCCGCCGGACAATCAATAGAACACATTTTGCAATTGATACACAAGCTCAGCATATCCTTGAGGGCAGCAGCTTCCAGCGGCTGGCGTGCCATCCAAGCAGCAATCAGATTAGCTTTGGCACGGCTGGAAGCCAGTTCATCATCCAGCCCCCGAAAAACCGGACACATTCTGGAGCCGGCCGTGCGGGCCAGACAAACACCGCAGCCATTGCATTGTTCGACTTCATAACGGTATTCCTGAGGCTTAAAGAATAATTGGGTTTGAAAATCCTCCGCTGCTTTAAGGGCCGGCGCCCGGAGATTTTTGATCATAACATCGGGGTCATCGGACAGGATTTTGCCGGGATTCATCAGGCCCGCGGGATCAAAAATGCGTTTGATCTGTCGGAGAAGCTGACAATAATCCTTTCCATACTGGCCTTCGAGAAAAGCGGCCCGCAGCAGGCCGTCGCCGTGTTCCCCGCTGATTGAGCCGCCTAGCGACCAAGCCAGTGCAAATACCTCCTCGGCAATACGACGCATTCTTTCGATTTCCTCTGGGCGGCTCAGGTCCAGATAGGGACGAATATGCAGCTCCCCATCCCCCGCATGGCCGTAGAATGCCATAGGGATATCATACCGCCGGCCGATTTCCTGAAGCCCTAAGATGTATTTCTCCAGATGATGGTAATCTACGGAGACATCCTCAATAAATGCCACCGGATGGGATGGTCCTTTTTGCCGGTTGAGCAGCGGAACAGCATCCTTGCGTGACTTCCACAAAAAGGCCTGCCGATCAGGCTCAAGAACCTTCATGGCGTCAGCAGCCAGAGTTCCAACAGCAGAAATTGTATGCTCAATCTTGACCGACACCTCGCCGGCTGCATCTCCGACATGCTCTACCAGCAGAGCCGCCGCACAGCCGGCCGGCAGCACATCCCGGTATCGCGGCAGGGCCTGCCGAGCCATATCCATCAGGGTGCGGTCCATGAGTTCACAGGCAGCCGCACCGGAACGGACAATAATCGGAACAGCTCGAGCCATTGCCTCCATTGAAGCAAACTCGAACTGAATCAATCCGACAGCAGCGGGAACAGGTACCGTGCGCAGGGTTACTTCCGTAAACACCCCCAATGTACCTTCAGAACCAACCATCAGCCGAGCCAAGTTCAGCCTTCCGTTCTGGACAACATTAACAAGCGTATAGCCGCACCGGTTGCGCTTGGTGGCCGGCTGGGCTTTGTCTATAAGCTCACGGCTGGGGCCAAGAACTTCAGCGCATGCGGAGGCCAGTTTCGCAACTGGCGCTGGAGCCGATTCAGGGCAAATACAGCTGGACAGCGTTACAGGAGTTCCATCGGCCAGAACAACGCGAACAGAGTCCACATAATCAGCAATATAGCCGTATTGCAGAGAATGAGCACCGGTGGCATTGTTGGCAACAACACCCCCCATAACCGCCCTATTGGAACTGGATGGATCCGGCCCGATTTTGCGGCCGAAAGAAACCAGATGAGCATTCAGTTTATCGAGAACAACACCGGGCTGAACCCGCACCCACGAGCCGTCCGGAGCAGTATCAACAATAGCGTTCATAAAGCGGCGGCAGTCAATCACAATGCCGCTGGTCAGTGATTCTCCGGCCAGCCCGCTGCCGGCTCCGCGCGGAGCAACCGGAATCTGATTGGCGGCTGCATAGGAGACAACGGCAATGATATCCTGCTCATCCCGGGGCGACACCACACACTGCGGCAGAATGTGGTAGATGCTGGCATCGGTACTGAAGGCCGTCCGAGTGCACAGATCAATTCTGACAGTCCCTTTAATTAGACCCGCAAGTTCCGCTCCAATGGTTTCAGCAGTTTTCATTTGCTTGTTTCGGCTCAATTGTTGGCTGGTTATGAGTTTTAAATCGCCTTTCCATTCTGCGCAAAAAAATCCCGGTTTTCAACCGGGATAGAAACCAATCGGTCATTCCGCAGTCTGCTCATTAAAAGAGTGAATTCGGCTCGCCGGGACCCCCTGCCGCAGGGACAGGTTCTTTGAAACCGCGTTCTTTGGCGGCCAGCATTTCCTGTTTAAGCGGTTCGAGAGCATCGGCCATCTGCTGGCCGTATTGAGTAATCAGGGCGTCAATTTGAGGAAGAGCTTCGTTGACGGCCGCTTCCTGCTGGCTGATGGGCAGCCGTTTCCAAGCAGACAATTCCTGCCGCTTTCCCTCGATGAAAACTTCCATATTTAACGGCATTGACGGCAGGTAATTGAGGCCCTCACTTTCGATGATCTTAAGCACTTCGGACTGCGTAAAGCAGACTCCTTTTTCAGTCCCTTTTTGAATCAGTGCCATCATCGCCGTTTCTGCAGCATTGGCCAAATCAAAGTCTTGGCATAAATCGGCGAATTTCATTTTGTCATGGGAAGCAATCACCAGCGATTTCAGCAGACTGCATTCGGCTTCAGATCCAAAACGCGATGCTTGTGCCAGGGCTTTCTCATAGTTTTCAATTGCCCGGTCATAAAGTGCCAATATCTTCTGTTTTACTTCCGGCTGAACCTGAAGCGGCAGCGACAGCCGACTCTGCAGTACGCCGGCAAAGTTGGGATCTGCGGTTTCTGTCATGTTCTGGAGCCGGCGAGCCAGATCGAGCTGAATTTTTACAGGGGCTTCGCCGGCGAGGGCAGCACGATGAGTACTTTCGGCCAGTCCTATTGCAGCAGAAAACTGTGCATCATTTGAATGAATCTTTTCAAATTCCGCTGAGGCCTCTTCAAAAATCGCCGCCGTTCGATCGGCTGTCTCCTGATAGGCTGAAAAGTCGTTTTTTAATTTATCGGCCAAAGCCGTCAAAGACTGCTGATAAACAGCAATCTCCCGTTCAATATCTGCCATCTGCTGTTTGAGCGAGACGCGTGCTTCGGATGCCTCTATTGCTGCAGCCTTTTGGCCGACTTGCTCAATGCTCTGTTTGATGCCGTCAATCCGGACCTGCACCAGAACCGTATCGGCATCCAGATTTTTTATTGCATTTTCGGCTGCTTGTGCCTGAACATAAAAATCTTTCCGCTGCAGCAAGACGGCATAGGCCTGCTGCTGGAGCGACAGCTTCTCATCGCCGCGAGCCATTTCAGCCTTGCGCAGCAGGGCATCGGCCTGCGCCTGCTGCTCATTCAGTGCCGCCTGGACTTTATTCTTTTCTTCCTGAAGCTTCTGCTTTTGAGAAAGCAGCTGGCTCAACTGTTCATTGGCCTGTTCCAGCTGCGCCTGCAGTCCGGGACGTTCAGCGTCACCGACAAGCAGTTTTTTCAGCTCGGCAACTTCTAAATCCCCGCCGGCCAAAAGCCCCTCGATACGTTTTTTCTCAAGGAGCAGCTGCTCCAAACGCCGAAGGGTTTTTCGAATGTTGTCTGCACATTGATTTAAAGGCAGCGTTTTCAGACCCAAGTCAGACTGCATCTGCCGCCCATTTGCCAAAGCTATTGTTCCACTGGCCAACAGTGCTGCATCCTGAGTCAGTCCGCCGGTGCGATTCTGCACCAAAGCCGCCATTACCTTCTGCTGAGCTGCTGGGTAATCCTTTTCTGTAGCCGATACTCGAACCGCTTCCGCCGTCTGCTTGCGGACAGCTTTGGCGGCTTTTGTCTCCGGATTGTCCCTGCAGCCGGCAACTGCAAACAGAATGATTCCAAGACCTGTCAACAGGCGATATGTAATATACGTATCGTTTCGCTCTTGCACCAGCATACTCCTTAATTACGAGTCTATTATGGGCATATCGTACCGGCTTATCGAGGTTTCTGTCAAGGATTTTATCAAATGCAAAAATATACCGGTGATTACTGAATATCAATCATCGGCAAAAGGCAGACTGCACCCGTTTGTTCCTTGAGATACAAAAGCAAACTTCCGACGAAGTTGTGCGGAGGACTGTTTTGCAGAACAAGATTCTCGATATCACTTGTCTTTTTGTGTTTCATTTTCTTGGCTGTTACACCGGTTTGCCCGATTTGCCGAAAATATGCTGCGATTTCAAGGCGAACAGCTCTTTTCCCAGACAGCTATTTCTTCAAGCCGGCGGATAATATCCAGATGCTGGGTGCAAGCCGATTCACACCTGCCGCACCGCACACAGTCCTCGGCACCAGCTGGACGGTCGGCCAGCATTCCCCATTCGTACTGCTCTTTGAGCAGCTCAATCATTTTGTCATCAGACCGTTTATCAAGCAGCTTGTAATTGTAATATTGCATGTAGTTGGAAATAGGGATATTGCGCGGGCAGTATTCCATACAGTAACCGCAGCCGGTACAGAGATTGTCCATACTGCAGGTCAGCCGCCGGCGGATACGCTCTATATCCTCTTGGCTGAACAGTTCCGCGCTGTCGACTATCCTGCAAGCCGTATCAATATGCTCCCGCAGAGTAAAACCAACCAGTGTTACTGTTATCTGAGGACAGCTGATACAGAACCGCAGGGCCGCTTCGGTAGGAGTTTCACCGGGACCTGCTAAAAAACCTAACTGCTCGTGATGCCGGGGGATAATCCCCCCTGCCAGAGGATTCATTGCTGCAACTCCCAAGCCGAGCTCACTGGCGGCTTGGACACCTTGCCAGCGGTACATAAAATTGAGGATATTGACGCCCAGAAGAACCCCTTCGAACTCCATTTTTCCCAAAAGGCGCTGAACATCTGGACCGCGGAGATGCGTAGAAACGACCAAATGACGGATTTTGCCCTGCTGAAGGCATTTGAGAAGCCCTTCATATTGTCCGCCGGGCCTTGTCGCCAGTTCATATTCTTTCCAGCGGCGAATGCACCAGACGTAATAAAAATCAATATAGTCCGTGCGGAGACGCTTCAGGGATTTTTCGACTGCTTCCTGTGCTTTGGCGGCCGTGGGGCAGTTTTCGGGCATTCCTTTGGTAGAGACATAAAATGCACTGCGTCGAGAAGCCATTTGCCCAATGGCAAGCCCGAAAATATCCTCGCTCTGGTCATCGCAGTAGCCCGGAGCAGTATCCAGCCAGTTAATGCCCTTATCCACTGCATAGCGCAGGAGGGCGGCGTTTTCTTCCTTTGAGCGTGCGGTATCAAACCGCATGCCGCCGAAGCCAACTGCACTGACGTTCAAGCCGGTTTTCCCATAGGTTTTGTATATCATTGTCTTTGGCCTCTTTTTCCTTTGGCAGGCATTATAAATCTCAAAACTGGGTATTTCAAATCTTTTTCAGCCCCTCGGTACCGCAAGAGCAGGCGTTGGTCTTGGGAAAATCCAAAGAAAATCGTTGTCTATTTTCTATTAAGGTGTTATATTGGCATCGAACGGGGCGTAGCTCAGGTTGGCTAGAGTGCTTGACTGGGGGTCAAGAGGTCGCTGGTTCAAGTCCAGTCGCCCCGACTGTCTTTCAGCAGGTAAATGCGGGGCATATTTGCCCGCTCTTGGCTGGTCCTGAGGGCTGCAGGATTATTGATAATTGCCGGCAATTCAAACGAAGGGCCGTCGTCTCGGTTAATTCTTCAGATTATCCGTCTATTTACCGGCCTGTTTTTCACAGACCAAGTTCCCTGTACTCCTGTTAAAAAAACACTTGTGCCGCATCGACTGTTCATGCAGCACAAGTGTTCCTGCGGGCAGTTGTAATTTCTTATAATAGAAGCCGGATCGCGGCACCTTGATATGCAGCTGACTGCATTTAAGCACCCGGTCCCATCATCAATAACGGATCTATCGGCATCATTTCAGGCATTGCCGGCTGCATAAAGCCCGGACTTAACTGCTGGAGGGCCTGCTGCTTGGCATTCTGAATTTCTTCGTAATCCCGGCGTATATCCACGCTCCAATTGGTTCTGCCGACAGCTATCTGCTGCATCCTTTGTTCCTTGTCATAGTAGAGCATCTGATAGACAGGGCGTTTGTTCCATAAAGCCTTTTGGATAATATCAACCAGCATTAAATCGGTTGTAAAATCAACCTTTTGGGGCTGTCCCAATTCGCCGGCCATCATCGGCATAAACTCGCCCATAACCGCCGGAGCAGTCTTGGGATCGGTTTTTTTGTCAACATCTTCTACTTCATAGCCGATAATTTGGCCGGGATACACATCAAAGTCAAAATCCCGCCATTGTCCTAAATAATATTTGTCCACTTCCACCTTGACCCCTTCGACTGCTTTGGAAGCATCTGCTTTAAGGATAACTTCCATCGGGAAAACATAAACCCGCTTGGGAACATATACTTCAGGCGTAGGATCTGTGTAGGAACTCCATAGGACAGTTTGGTTTTTAAAAGCCACCTGATCGCTTTGGAACCAATCCTTGCCGGCGATGGGATTAAATACTCCCAGACGAATGCGGTACTGATAGGTTTTACCGGGCACTGCCGTATCATCATGCGCCCAGACCAGAAGCGGATCTTTACGGATTTCGATATTGTCTTTTTCCTTCAGGATTTCTTTCTGCATATCGTTCTTGACATCCGTTATTGTCCGTTCCTTGCGGACTTCAGGACGCAGTAGAGCAGGATTTTCGAAACCCGGTCCCATCAGCAGCTCATCTTGTCCTCCCCTGCGGGCAGTGCCGGGACGCGTTTGCTGCTGCTGCGGACGCTGCGGCTGAACGGGCTGTCGGCGCTGCGGGGTTGGCCGGGTTGGGTCCGTTACATTGGGAGTCGTACGCTGACGGCTCTGTTCTTCGCGGCGCTTGCGTTCCTGCGCCTGCTCTTCTTTTTTCAGAATATCAAAGGCTTCCAACAGGAATTTAGGCGGCATCCATTCGGTACGGCTGATAGTGAATGTATAGGCTTCAGGCTGCAGGATATCAAACTGAACATTGGTATTTTCAAACTGGGACCGCCAGATGCCGACTCCAAGCTGGGCCTGTTCGAGAGTCATCGGCAGCTCTTCTAAAAGCTTTTTGTAGGCATCGATTTTGGCACGGGGTACCGTCTCCCAATCTCCCCACGTTCCATCGCCCTGCTTGACGCGCCGCTGCAGCTCGAGCTTGGCAAAGACCGGTTTGGCCAAAACAGGATCCTGCCACGAGGATTTAAGCCGCGGCCCTTTAAAACTCTGCATAAAATTATTATAAAGGTTCTGGACATTGAGCTTGGCCGAGACGGTTATCAGGTCTATATCTCCCAGCTCACAAACAACCTGCTTATACGGCCGGTCAGGACCAATCTCTTCCGTCGGCAGCTGGGCAGCGCCTCGCAAAGCAGCTACCGCCACATCGGTCAGAGGCGGTATCTGCGGCAGTGCATACATCCGCTCTTCTTCAATTACAATATCTCCGGCTCCGGGATAAGGCACAGAAAGAGTAGAAAGCTGCGGCACAGCACAGCGCACATACTGGTCAAAATCGGCCAGATAAGTCTTGTCATATACCACGGGAACAGCCGGCTGCTCCATCGCCGGCAGCGCCTGTTCAACCTTCTGCTTGATATAGCGGTCTATATCGCCCGGGCCTAAACGGCGGCGATCAATCTCAACGCTGTAGGGACTTCCGATGACATAGACCCACAGCAGAAACAAACTAATCAGCGCAATCACGCCCAGCACGATCTTATCAATCTGATTTTCAAGAATCCGCAGAATATCCTTGCTTTTCATTGTTCTATTTCCTGTGTTAGCGCAGCTGCTTATTTGTTCAATTGCCCCATGCTACATTTCAAAGCCCAATCCGCCGGCCGGGGCTGCCGGCGAAGAAGCAGCCGGGCCTGATCCCGGCATCCCGGAGGCCGTTTCCAGCCGTTTTTTGACGGGTGCCGGCTTGATCGCATCATACCCTTTCCGATTAAACTGATACTCGCAGACAAGGTCCAGCTTCATCACGGCCCCTTTGCCATAGCGGTAAAGCTCGTGTTCAGCGGCGGATTTGTCGATGACTCTGACATCGCTTTGAAGAATTGTAATCTGATTATGACGGGATTCAACCAGCTGACCGTCTTTGGTAAAATCGGTTCGGAATGTATGCGGCTTTTCGCTGCACAGCTCCTTCATAAACGCCAGCACAAAACGGTTATCCACCAGTACCGAAACGGCAAAATGAATAATATCCATCTCCTCATTGCAGAGCCGTCCGGTAGGCGAAGCCGCCACAAAGATGCCCGGCTGGGCCGCTGTGACATACTGGGGAATGTCCCGCATGCCGGCGGTATAACCGTAATATTCACTGGCCGCATACGAGGAAGACACACCCGCTGCTACAACCGGACCGGAAAAACTCACTCCCATTAGTCGCTTCACAGGCGCATTTGTCACCTGTGCAGATGTGCCGTTGAGTTTTACAATCGTATCAACAATATCTTCATAAATCCAAAAGGCAACCTGCGAATCCCAGCAATCCTGCAGGGCTTGGTCTTTGGATGTATAGCTGTACTTCTCCCAGAAATCATACCAAGTAAATGCTTTGGGGTGTGCATAGACGGAAATCTCCTGCGCCCGCGTCTGACACAAGGCATCCACCATCGGATCCTGGGCAGTACCGGGTCTTCGCACCGGACTGTACGCTTCTCCTATCGGGCGGGCTGCCGCACCGGTTCGGGCACGGATTTCCGCATCGCTGGGGGCATCCAGAGCATGCATTCGTCTTATCAGATCTTCTATCCGGCTGCGGTAACGCTGGCCGAACCCTATATAGATTTGCGAGGATGGATCCGTCGGCTCCGGAAAAATGACATAATCGTATGTAATCAAATCCCTCTGGCTGCTCTGAACAGCCAAGGTTCGTATGCCGGCGGCTTCCTCTTCCAGCTTGTCCATATAGCGTTTGACTTCGGCCGGCTGATCTTTCGATGGAACCTGACTGACAGCAGACTGAACGGAACGAGCCGTTCGGACGCTGTTTTCCATTCTCCCTTTGACTTTATTGCCCAGCCACAGAGTGGGAATAAACATCATCAGTGCCGCAATAGCAATAATCACCGAAGGCAGCAGCGAGGTGTACTTTTTCAGCGTACCAGAAACCGGTTTGAGAAATCCCATCGATATATTCATAGCAAAAAACCTGTCTTAAATCCTGTATTGTTGCGTATTTCCTACATTCCTATCATAGCGCCGGCTGCAGTGCCTTCCGGTTTGGGCGGGGCTTCTTTCCAGACAAACTTTGCCTGTATCCGGAACCAGTAATCCCGCTCAATATACTGCGGGGCACCGGATATGGGATTAAATTTCTTCTTGCCCAGATCTTTGTCAGTCAGCCGGGGATCCGCACTGATATCCTTTTGCGTAATGATATCGAAGGTCTTGCTGATTTCTTCCCCGGTCATCGGGTCAACCAATACGGTTTCAGTATACACATAGTCGGCTCCCCGCCCGCCGACTCCGTAATCGCCGATATAGACCGGCATCGCTGCGACTCCGGTCGGTGACGTTGGTTTCGGAACACGTTCGACTTCCTTGATAATGCCGATGCCCGGCGGAACCGTCTTTGAATCCAAATCAACCAATCCCGTTTCTACTTTAAAATGAGCCACATCGTGCCTGTCAAACAGCTCGAACGGAATACCCGGAAACAATTTGGCCAGATTTTCAAATCGGGTAACAACACCCCAGCGGCTTTGGTCCTCTCCGACACTGACCGGATCGAGCAGTTCGGATATCTTGCGATAGGGGCTGTAGCCCTCGATGAGCAGGGTAAAGCCCATGCCTGTTTTTTCCGTTTGGGTCCCCGGCATAGGGGCACCGGGAATTCCCATATCTCCGCCGGGCATAACAGGCGGCTGCATCATTTCGAGCATCGGATCAATCAAAATAGGCATCGTCGGAGTACGTCGGCGCGGTGTCATCGTTCGGTCCTGTGTGCCCGGCTGCGGAAATTTGGCTTTGGCCAGATCATCGGAATATTCCATTGCGATACGGGTTATAAACAGCAGCTTGCGCTCGGGCCTTGGCACTGCAAGAACACCTTCCACATTGCCGCTCTCGACAGCTTCATAGAGGTCTTTCTGTTCGGGCGTGTTCTCTTTATTGGGCAGGCATTTAACCAGGGTTTCTACGAATTGCGGAACGGCCTGACGATACTTGAAGGACTCCATATATTTCTTGATTTCGTCCTCCAAAGGCTGAAGCCGGCTTTGCTGCTCGGCAATACTGCCGGTGATGGCATTGATCTGACCGAGAATGGCTGCCGCTTCATTGCGCGTGGCCTGATGGCTGTCGTAAGTTTTCAGGTCTTTATAGGCACGTCCAAGACCCAGCACCATCACCGCCAGCAGAACACTGGCTGCCGCCGTAAAGATGCGGGCTTTTCGCGTCCACGCCATAGCCCGGGCAATTTTGCGGGGCAGCAGATTGGTCCGGATTTTGGCTTCGCCCAGCAGCTGAACGCCCAATCCGTATGCAATGCCGAAATCAGAAACATTCTCGTGAAACTTTGCAACCGAAATATCCGGCGACACGGCTAACCGTTCGAATGTGTCGGGCTTGATAACCTGCATGCCGAGAGTTTGAGTCAGATATTTCGACAGCCCCTGCAGCTTCATCCCGCCGCCCATGGCAATGACTTTGCTGAATGTCTTATCCCGGCCTTCGGGGCTGCTGCTGTAAAAGCCCAGCGACCGCTGAATTTCGCTGCCCAGATCGGTATAAACGGATTTCATTGCTGTATAAATCTGCCGCATGTATTTGCTCATCGGCGCTGTCCGCTTGAGCTTTTCGGCGGTTTCAAAGTTTTTATGAAACGCGTCGGCAATGGCTCGGGTGAAAGTGTTTCCGCCGATGCGGATGCTCCGCTGCCAAATTGTGTCCCTCGAGCAGACGGCCAGTGTGGTATTTTCTGCCCCCACGTCAAGAATGATCACCGCTTTCTGCGGAAACTGCTCCAGCTCCTTTAAGTCATACACAGCATAATTGTACAAGGCCATCGGGGCAATCTGGACGCAGGTTACACGGAGCTTTTCCTTTGTAAAATGGTCCATTACTTCGGCTATCAGCTCATTTTTTATGGCAAACAGACCAACGGATTTATCAGGACTGTCTTCGGCTTCCATCAGCTGCCAATCCCATTCGACCTCGTTGATATCGAAGGGAATCTGCTGGACAGCTTCGAATTGGACAATTTCAGGGATTTTTTTGGGTTCAACAGGAGGCAATTTAACAAAGCGGGCAAAACTATTTTGGCCGGCAATCGAGATAGCCACCTCGCTTTTGGACAAATCCTTTTCATCGAGCAGCTTCCGCAGGGTCTCGGCAATAATCTGGTCTTTGTCTTCCTGCTGAAGGTCACCCGAAGAAAGGTTTTTCGAATGTTCGATGTATGCAAAATCGGTCACTTCCAGCCCCTGATCGCCATGACGCATCTGGAGCGCCTTGAGGGCATTGGTTCCAACATCGATTGCCCACACACCTTGTGCCGCTGCGGCCATAACTCAATCTCCCAAGATATGGAATAATTACCTGCATTCACAATACGCTGGTTTGCTCTTTTCTGTCTGGACTGTTTTTCGCCCTTTTCCGGAAATTCCAGACCAGCAACAGAGCCAAAACCCTCTTTTAGAGTGAGACAACATTAGATTCATTACCGCCCACATCTGTAAAATCAGGTTTAATAGTGTAATATAACACAGGAATTACCTGATTAACAACCGAAAAATAAGGTAAAATCCGCATATTCGGGACTGTCTGTCTTTTTATACCCGACAAGAAACATCGAGGTTTGTAACAACAATGTAAAAAAACAATTTTACCGGAAAAATTGTGTCTCAGTTTTGTTTTGCCTGTCAGGTTTTCATCGATTGACAGTATCAAGATTTGTCAGCCAGTTTATCCATATATGCCTGTAAAGGTCGATATTCTCGATAAAACCCTCATTGTGTGATCCCTTAAGCATCCCAAACCACTTCGGTTCGTTGGCGGCATCGTAAATCGTTTTTCCGAAGCGAAACGGAACTATCTCATCATCCGGGCTGTGAATAACCAGAATGGGGCAATGGAGCTGTCTGACAGCTGTAAGGGTGTCATATCTGAAACGGCTGAAGAGCCGCACAGGCAGCCAAGGATAATAATGAGAGCCGATATCGGGAATTGAAGTAAACGTGCTTTCTAAAACCAATCCAGCCGGATTGACATCCTTTGCCGTCAAAGCGGCGATGCATCCCCCCAAAGAGCGTCCAAACAGAATAATCCTGCGGGCGGGGATGCCTTTTTTTATCAGCCAATCCCATCCGGCACGGATGTCTTGAAGCGTTCCCTTTTCGGTAGGTTTGCCGGTACTTTGACCATAGCCGCGATAATCCACAATCAGTACGGCCAGTCCTAACTGATGAAACAATTTGAGGGTATCGAGCCGATGGGAGATATTCCCTGCATTGCCATGGCAAAACAGTATAGTCCAGCATTCATCGGCATTATGGCCGGCCGGGATAAACCACCCAGCCAGACGCTGCCCATCGGAAGTGTTCAGTGAGATCGATTCATAGACAAGCCCCGCATCTGCCGGCGTATTGTCATAAGTACGGCTGGGCTGATATACCATGGCCGGCTGGAAAAGATACAGAAGTAAGCCGACACCGCCGTAAACGGCGGCAGCAATAACTGCTATTGCCAAAAGAACACCCATAAATCCGCCTTTTTTATAACGAAGGTAACAGACCGCCGCTGTTAAGACAGCAGCCAATATCCACATAATCCATCGCATCCTGTCTCCATTCTTTTTGGTGTTGCCGCAATTGAGAAAACGTATAAAGTTGATACGGTGTCAGCTGCTTTGAATACGGCATTTTCACTTGTTTTCTTCTTAAAAACCGCTTATTATTTTAACATATGGAAGTTTATAAGGATATGATTCTCCTTACAATATAAAAGGAAATTGTATGTCTAAACTCGCCTTACTTATTCTCACTGTCTTTTCTCTGGTTTCCTGTACCGCTTTATCGGCCGCTTCCGGCAAAAAAACCGGTTCCCCCCTTGACAATCTGCCGCCTTATATGCGCCAGATTACGCACTTCGGCGAGCGAGCCGACTGGTCCGGCGACGGGAAAAAAATTCTCTTTTTAGAACGAACTTTCGGCGATGTCTTTGAGGTTGAGCCGGCCACAGGAATCATCCGGCCGGTAACACATCACTTTTCCATGAGGGTTTCACCCGGGCGCTATATCTGGCCAACGGTGATATTCTGCTGTCTGGCTCACGCACATTTGATGCTGCCGATCCATGGGCCAGCCGCAGCGAAAAACAAGCGGAATTATGGGTGCTCAGCAAAGACTTGAATGCCCCCGCGGTGCCGCTGGGGGTGCATTGCTCGGAAGGTCCGGCCGTATCACGAAAACGGATGTATATCGCCTGGACACAAGGGAATGCATTCTGGGGGGCTGATATCGTTTATGAAAATGGCAAACCCAAACTTTCCGGCAAGACAAAACTGCTGGATAAAAAAGACCTGCCCTTTGAGTGCGGACTGGAAACCCAGAACTTTCGGCCGCCTGCCGAGGAGGAATTGATATTTTCTGCCTATGACTATCAAGGCACAGAAGTCTGCGGTCTGAACCTCAAAACGGGAAAAATCACCAATTATTCGAATGCTCCAAATCAGCATGACGAACCTGAAGGCATTTTCCCCGATGGGCAATACACGCTTGTCGAATGCAACAAGCATATGGATATTGCAGAGGGCATTCAGGAAATTGATATTTACAAACTCGCCCTCGACGGCTCCGGCAGAATGGAGCGCATAACATATTTTGCTGACTACATCGGCTACAAAGCCACAAATCCGGTCGTCAGTGATGATGGGCGTTTTATTGCGTTTCAATTCGCTAAAAAAGGCGATCCGGCCGGAGTCGGCCGCGGCATTCTGGTCCTTGACATGGCCGCTTTTGAGAAATCGCTTCAGGAGAGAAAATAAACTGTTTGAATTTCACAAAACCTGAATGTTACAGCCGTCGCTTAAAGCGGAGAAACCGCCTGCTTGCATCGCTGCTTTGAATTCTACAGTATTCTGCAGTTCATCGGTGTCATTTATCAGCGCAATAAAAAAGGGAGGCCGGCGCGTTTTATCAAAAATAGGTTGTGGGCCGCACTCCCTGTTGCCGCTGTGCCGTTAGTGCACCTTACCGCGGATGGTACGAGGCGATGTTCGCCAGTATGCACCGGCAACATCTAAATCTTACAAAAAAAAGACGGCTGCGTCAAGAAAAAACTGAAATGTGAAGTTCAATTACTCCGCTTTAACCAGAATATCCATATATTTGACGCCCCATTTACGGGCCTGCTCATGCGAGCTGAAGAAGACGTCGATGCGGTTTCCTTTAATCGCCCTGCCGCGATCCATTACCTTCACGGGCTGACCTGCATTATAGCCGGGGATAATCACTTCTGTTCCAAACGGAAACTTCTTATCGGCAGCAACAAAAACATCTCCCTGCCGGATGCGGTGGCTGCAAGCGGTCCGGCCGTCTGAATATTGACCGCAGCATTTGCTGCACGGACAATAGCCTGTTACTCGCATCCGCATCACCTGCCAGTGTTCGGTCTCTTGCGGTTTTTCATAAGCAGGGGAAGGTTCGGCTGTTATAAGCATAGCAAGCAGCTCATTGTCGCTGATTTGCGAAGGCTCATCCGGCAGAATAGACTGTTCTATATCTTCAGTATCAGGATCCGTCTGAGGAAGAGTTGTCTGGAGATAAACCACGGAATCACCTTCCAGCACCTGCGGTATCACCCACGCTGCCGGCAGTATGCCGGCAAGAAGCAATCCCGCCGCCAGTGCCGTCATCAATTTACTGCCGATGTAAAAACGCCCTTGATTCTGTGCCAAAACAGCACCTTTCCAAATGAACTTCTCTTACAGACGATCTCTGCAGGCAATCGCCTCTTTTGCCAAAACTCAACGCCCTCTCCTGCGTTTTCAGCAAAACCGCTCTGGTAAAATTGAAAAGGCCATCCCTGGCAAATTGATTAAATTATGCAGAACAAAGGTGTTTTAAGCATTTACTGCTGTGGGAAAAGATACGGAGTATAGTAGAAAAAGTCAAGATTTTTTTGTATCAAATATCACAAAAACGCCCGATAAAAAACAACTTAGAAGACATAATAAGACGGCCTATTAAAAAAAATTTAAAACTTCAGGATATATGGACTCTATAAATAGAGTCCCTTTTTGCTGATCCCCCATTTCAACCGTCAGGAATTACCCCTCTCCCATCCAAAACGAGCCGCGGGCTTCCATGCCCACAGCTCATATACCGCCTGATAAAAATTATCTTGTTTGCAGACGCGGATTCTTCGTACACAAACTACCCTGACTATAGATGTAATCGAAATGCAATCTGCCGGTTAGCATCCACCCAGCATCCAATTGATTCGCATTATATTATAACGCTGCATTTGGAGCGTGCAATCATTTTCAGCGGTTTTTTAAAAAATCAACGGTTTGCCTTTCCTTTGCCGCCGCGGCAGAACAAGAAAACAACAACAGCCGTGATAACAACCACAACAAGCACTTCACTAGGGCTTAACAACACAGCTGTCATAACATCCTTTCTTTTTTGAATGAATCCTTATCGCAAGACATAGAAGCTATCCAGAAGTCTGCGAAGATGCTTCGGCTGGCTGTTCCTGTTTGGCTTTCAGATTGACCGGCAGGTCCAGAGAAAATGTCGAACCCTTTCCCACTTCACTTTCCAAATGAATGGATGCCGCCAGCAAATCGGCAAGCTGCCTGCAGATGGCTAATCCCAAGCCCGTTCCCTCGCCCTTTCGGGTAATCGAACCATCCAGCTGATGAAACTTTTCAAAGATATACGTCTGGTCCTGCGGAGAGATGCCGGGGCCTGTGTCGGATATTGAAATGCGGACAATGGCCGTTTCGGGCATCGCGGCGGAAATACGAACACGGCCTCCTTCAGGGGTAAATTTAATCGCATTGCTCAGGAGGTTATAGAGAATCTGCTGAACCTTGTGCGGATCAGTCTGAACCAGCGGCAGTTGCGGATCTATTTCCAAGTCCACCTGTATTTTCTTCTGCTCGCTCAACGGAGAAAAAAATGCCGTTAATGTTTCTAAAAGCTGAGGGATGCTGGTTTTTTCGATATGCAGGCTCATCTTGCCGGCTTCGGCTTTGGCCAAGTCCAGCAGGTCATTGATCATATTCAGCAGAGACCGTCCGCTGGAAATGATATTCTCGGCCCAGCGGCGGACCTTCTCCTCTTCGGCCTGCGGCTTTTCCCGAATCAGCTCGGCAAATCCAAGAATTGCATTAAGCGGCGTTCTGAATTCATGGGACATATTGGCCAAAAATTCACTTTTGAGCTTGTTGGCCTTAAACAGCTCGATATTCTTTTCGGAAAGCTGGCTGATTTTGGCATCCAGCTGCTGATTGGCTTTTTCGAGTTTGTGCTGCGACTCCATCAGGTTATCCAGCATATGGTTGAAAGCATCCGAAAGCCGTTCATATTCATCGCCGGTTTTGATGGCGCTTCGAATGTCGTAATTGCCTTCGGCTATATTATTGACCAAAGCGCGAAGCTGGCGTATCGGACTGAGAATGACCCTCTGGGTAATAGCATAAAAAGCCACCATTGCCCCTGTAGCTGCCAGAAGTCCCGCTACTACAACCCACAGGCGATTCATAAACAGCGTCCAAGCCAGACCTTGGGCTGTTGTCCGGGCGATTAACAGCCCGATTTCCTGATTTTTGCTGAATACCGGTGCCGGGCCCTGTTCAAAATGGCACCGCAGGCAGTTTTCGTCAGCCAGCACAAGACGCAGATAATGATTTTTGAATCCCCCCTCTGCCGTTCGTTCGGTCCAGGCGATATCACTGATGGAAGCATCTTTCAGCAGCAGCTCAAGCCGCTGGCGTTCGGATTCGCTGGCCTCTTCGGCTGGAATCCGGCCTTCGTTGTCAAATCGGAGCCATCGAATAACCGGCTGAGCACCGGTAATGGCCCCACCGACTTCGGAAAGACGAGGCAGCTGCTGCGGGTCCAATGCTGTCCATCGAAAATGATTTTCATAGACGGCCTGACTGATAGCCCGGCCTGCATCAAGAGCCGATTTTTCAGTCAGTTTGTTCATCCAGAAATAGGGAATCAGCAGTGCCAAAACAAGGCTGAAAAGCACAGCCCCGCCAAACTGCAGGCGGCATTTCTCCGCAAGCGTAAGAGGCTTGCGGTACACCGCGGTCCGCAGCCGCAGGCAGTATCGCTTGAGTTCGGCCAGCATATTTATCCCCGATTATGCCGAAACAGGCAGTCAATTACATTTGACCGGTTTCTACGCTTTTCTGCCCGACCGTCCGTTCAGCTTTCCTTGTCCGGGTCGCTTTCCACCTGATGCAGATGTTTTTGCACGCGCAGATTCAGTTCATCCAGCTGCGATTGTTCAACACTCGACGGCGCATCGGTCAACAAACACTGTCCGCGCTGTGTCTTGGGAAATGCAATAACATCACGAATATTCTCCGTGCCGGTCAGCAGCATCGTCAGACGGTCCAGACCAAATGCAATGCCCCCATGGGGCGGAGCGCCGTATTCGAGCGCCTTGAGGAAGAAACCAAAACGGTCCTGTGCCTGCTTTTTAGAGATATTCAGTAAATCAAATACCTTTGCCTGCACAGCCGGATTGTGAATACGCACAGACCCCCCGCCGATTTCCGAACCGTTGACCACCAAGTCATAGGCCTGTGAACGGATATGGGCGGGATCCGTATCCAGCTTGCCCAAATCCTCTTCCACCGGCGAGGTAAACGGATGATGCAGGGAATCATACCGCTTTTCGTCTTCATTCCATTCAAACAAGGGGAAGTCCACCACCCAGACAAATTTGAAATCGTCCGGCTTGAACAAGCCCAGTTCACGTCCCAGCTTGACCCGCAGCGGCGCCAGTGCTTTGTTGGCTGCATTTTCCGCATCTGCCACAAACAGCATCAAATCGCCTTCCTTGGCATCAAACCGCCGGACCAGCTCCAGCAGCTGGTCTTGCGTGAAAAACTTGCTGATGCTGCTCTTGGGCAGAACTTTTCCGCTTTCATCCTTTTCCACTTTCATCCAGGCAAGACCTTTGGCCCCGAAATCGCTGACAAAGGCGGTAAGGGTTTTTTCGATGTCGCTGCGGCTGTATTTGGAACCGCCGGGAGCACACAGCCCCTTGACAACGCCGCCCTTTTGAACAGTCGAAACAAAAACCTGAAACGTGCTTTGGGCTGCGATATCCGAGATATTCCGCAGCTTCATCTCAAACCGCATATCAGGCCGGTCAATCCCGTACTCCTCCATCGCCTGCTGATACGTTATCCGCGGCACAGGATTGGGCAAATCCACATTGATAATCTCCTTAAAGATTCGACGGATCAGGCCTTCGTTCATCCGCATCACATCATCGGAATCGACAAAACTCATTTCCACATCAATCTGGGTGAACTCTGCCTGCCGGTCAGCACGCGGATCCTCATCGCGAAAACACCGCACAATCTGAAAATACCGGTCGGTGCCGGCGACCATCAATATCTGCTTAAACAGCTGAGGCGATTGAGGCAGAGCATAGAAGGCTCCGCGGACCAGCCGGCTGGGCACCAGAAAATCGCGGGCTCCTTCGGGCGTGCTTTTGCCGAGCATCGGAGTTTCAATCTCCCAGAAGCCGTTCTCGTCAAAGTAATCCCGAGCAATCTTGGTAATACGATGCCGCACAGCCAGTTTTTCCTGCATGGCCGAACGGCGCAAATCGATATAACGGTATTGCAGGCGGATTTCCTCACTGACTTGGTTGGCAGCATCAATCTCAAACGGCGGGGTTTTGGCGGTATTAAGAATTTCCAACTGACAAGCGAGCACTTCAATCTGGCCGGTGGCCAATTTGGGATTTTCCAATCCCTGACCGCGGGGACGCACCTTGCCGGCAACCGTGATAACCCACTCGCATCGCAGCGTGCGGGCAAGCCGGTGCATTTGGGCATCCTGCTCCTGATCAAATACAATCTGAGTCAGACCGGTTTTGTCACGTAAATCGATAAAAACAAGACTGCCATGGTCTCGATACGAATTGACCCAGCCGCTCAAAATCACGGCCTGACCGTCATCTGTTAACCGCAGCTGTCCGCAAAGGTGCGTTCGTTTCAGCATATCATCTCCACTTATACAGTATTTTCCGGCTCGGCATACATCCTTTTGACACCCGTTTCGTTAACAACAACTAAATATCGATAAAGGAGGTACAATACAGAAAAAGCCCGCCTGCGTCAATAAGAATCCCGCAGACAGGCCTGTGCTGATTTTTGACTTTTTTGTGGCCGGCACAGTATATTCGCACGACAGCTGTGGCTTTTTTTATCATGCAAGTTATTGCATGACAAGACATTGCCGCCACTCAGCCCAGCAGTTCATCTATGGCTTCGGTTATATCATCTTTGGAAGTCAGCCCAACCCATTTTTTCGCAACTTGACCGTTTTGGAAAAGTATCAGCGTGGGAATGGCGCTGATGGCGTGCTGAATAGCTGCCTGACGGTGCTCATCCGTATTTACCTTTCCGATTGTTGCTTTACCAGCATATTCAGCGGCTATTTCCTCAATAACAGGGGCAATCATCCGGCAAGGACCGCACCAAGGCGCCCAGAAATCAACCAGCACCACCCCATTGCCATTGACGACTGTATCGAATGTATCGTCCGTTAATTCAACCACATTGCCGGCCATAAATAATCCTTTCGTGTCAGGTATTTGGGTTTTTGTTTCATCCGACGGCATTCTATCGGCGGCTTGTCCACTTGTCAAATACCGTTTTTCATTTTGATTGTATTGCCTGAAAGAGAAGGGCTTTTACTTGCTCAAATCATACTTAATGGAGTAAGAATCGCCGTCAAATTCGGTATTAATTTTGTAGCCGGAATTGTAAAAGATGGTCAGCATCGCTTTATTGGTCGGCAAAACCGTTGCATAGAAGGACTTGACGCCGCGGTCTTTGGCAATGCGGGTCAGATAATCCAGCAGCATGGCCCCCATTCCTTTATCCTGCCATTCGTCCTGCACAATAAACGCCACTTCGGCGACCTGCGTCTTAGGATCGAGAAAATACTGGGCAATAGCGACGATTTCCTCGGCGCCTTCCGGGCCGGGGACAACTCCCACAATTGCCAGATTCTGTTCATAATCAATATTGGTTATTTTCTGCACATCCTTGTGGGGGAATGTTTTGGTATGCGTAAAATACCGCTTCTTAACCGACTCGGAAGATAGGGAATAGAGCATATCGGCCAAAGCCGCCTCATCCGTAGGCTTGACAGGCCTGAAAAATATTTCTGTGCCGTCCTTGAGAGTAACAAAGCGTTCCAGTTCCTGAGGATAGTGAACTTTGTCCCATTCGAGTTCAATTTGGTCCGGCTGCAGGTAGCGCTGGGCTTTGGCTGCCTGAATCAGTTCTTTGCGGAATTTCGGATGGGCAATATTGATCAGCGACAAAACCCGCTGACGAATCGACTTGCCGTGCAGGTAGGCTATGCCGTATTCGGTAACGACATAATGCACATCACCGCGGGTTGTTACCACACCGGCTCCATCGGCCAGCTTGGGAACAATTCGCGACACAGTATCGTCTTTGGCGGTTGAAGGCATCGCAATAATGGGTTTACCGCCGCGCGAACGGGCACAGCCGCGGATGAAATCGACCTGCCCCCCGATGCCGCTGTAAAAGCGGTAGCCCAGCGAATCGGCACAGACCTGACCGGTCAAATCTATCTCCAGACCGACATTGATGCCGACCATTTTGTCATGCTGGGCGATAATGAACGGATCATTAACATACTCGGTCGGATGAAATTCAAAAAACGGATTGTTGTCGATATATTCATAGAGCTTCTGCGAGCCCATGCAAAAGCTGGCAACAACTTTGCCGTTGTTGATGGTCTTTTTAGAACAGGTTACCGCACCGCATTCAATCAGCTCGATAATCCAATCACCGAACATCTCGGTATGAACGCCTAAATCCTTCTTGTCGTGAAGGAATTCGGCCATGGCCTGCGGGATGCGGCCAATCCCGCACTCAATCGTGCTGCCGTCTTCCACCAGCCGGGCCAGATTTCGTCCAATGCGGCGAAGCACATCGTTGGGGGGATCCATCACAACAGTAATGATGGGCTCGTCATACGGCACCATGGCATCGATGTTGTTGACGTGAATAAAGCTGTTGCCCATGGTGCGGGGCATCTGCTGGTTAACTTGCGCAATAACATATTTAGCATTGTCCGCTGCAGACTTGACAATGTCCACTGACACCCCCAGACTGCACAGCCCGTTTACATCCGGCGGGGTAACAGAAATCAGCGCCACATCCAAAGGAATACGGCCGCTTTCAAACTGCCGGGGAATATCGGACAGAAAAATTGGGGTATAATCGCCGATACCCTGCTCGAATGCGCCGCGGACATTCTCGGCAATAAAGAAACTGTTCATCTTGAATTTTTCACGATACTTTTCATCGGCATAAGGAGCATCGCCCATCGTCAGCAGATGAATGATGTGGGCATCATAGATATGGCTGCCGTATTCCACCAGCGCCCGAACCAGATGCTGGGGCTGTCCGCAGCCGGTGCCGATAAAGATACTGTCCCCCGGCTTAATCAGTTTCATCGCTTCTTCGGCGGTTTGAATCAAATGGCTGTATTTTTGCTTCCAATCAAACACACTCATACTTCCATCCTTCCCGCACGATATTGTGGGTTTTTGGTTCTGTCAGGCCGATCTTATCGCTGTTCCAGCGTCATCATCGCATCAACCGCAATAGGCGTTGTTCCTTCTCTGCCGACGACATACGGATTGATGTCAATTTCCTTAATCTGAGGGAATTCGGTTGCAAGCTGAGAAAGCCGCTGAAGCCCCTCGGCAATGGCTCCAATATCAACACCTTCTTGGCCGCGCGTTCCTTTGAGAACATCATACGTTTTCGTACGCACCAGCATTTGGCGGGCTTCTTCGGCCGTCAGCGGAGCCGGATAAAAAACCACATCCTCCAGCACTTCCACCAGCCGTCCGCCCATGCCGAACATCATCAGCGGCCCAAAACGGGGATCCCGGTTCATCCCTAAAATAACCTCACGGCCCCCAGTGCACATTTTTTCAACATAAATACCCAATATCTTGGCCTGCGGCACTTTCCTGGGTATGCGGTACATCATCAAATCAAATACATCAAGAACTTCCTGATCGCTGTTAATATTGGTTTTTACGCCGCCGACGTCGGCTTTGTGCAGGATATCCGGCGACCAGACCTTCATCACAACCGGATAGCCGATTTGATTGGCAATATTGGCGGCCTGTTCGGGCGTCGCCGCAATGCCCCCTTCGGGCGTAACAAAACCATAGGCCTCCAGAATTTCCTTGGCTTCCATCTCGCCCACCTCTGCCTGCTGCAGGCGAATATGCCGCTCTATAATCCGTTCGACCTTGCGGCGATTAACATTAAACAGCTTGACAACACGCGGGGGGCGTGACTTCCACTCGGCATAGCGCGACATCGTTTTAACAGCACGCACCGCGCTTTCAGGGGAATCATACGGAGGTATTTTGCCGTCCCGTAGGACGCGAACCGCCTCGGCAACTCGGCCGGCACCGAGAAAACAAGCCAGAATGGGCTTGTTGCGGCCGTTCTGATTGGCAACACGCACTACCGCATGAGCCGTCTGTGTGCATTCGGTCATCGCATGGGGGCTGAGCAATACCAGCGCTGTATCTACATTGGGATCTTCCAGCACTGCCTGCAGCGCAAACTCGTAGCGGTCCGAAAGAGCATCACCAAGCAAATCAATAGGATTATTAATGCTTGCTGCCCGCGACAGTTCTTGTGATTGCGAAAGTCGTTTGCGGGTTTCTTCGGAAAACTGGGCCAATTGCAGGCCTTCCCGCTCGATGGCATCCGTTGCCATGATGCCAGCTCCGCCGGCGTTGGCGATAACAGCTACCCGCGAGCCTTTCGGCAGCGGCTGGTAGGCAAATGCTCTGGCGTAATCAAACTGGTCCTTAATCGATTCACACCGAATAACTCCTGCCCGTTCAAAAACGCATTCGTACGCGCTTTCGGTTTCGGCCAGCCGTCCTGTATGAGACGAGGCCGCACGGGCACCTGCGGCCGTAAAACCGGCTTTGAGCAGCAGAATCGGCTTCTGGCGGCTGATGCTTTCGGCCTGCCGTATAAAAGCATCGCCATCAGCAATCGTTTCCAGATAGCCGGCAATCACTTCCGTCTCGGCATCTTCGCCCAGAGCACGGATAATGGTCAGTTCATCCACATCGGCCTTATTGCCGATACTGATAAGTTTGCTGAATCCCAGATGGGTATCCCGCGCCATATCAACAATTGCCGCCAACAGCGAGCCCGATTGGGAAAAATAACCGATTGAGCCGGGCTGGGGCAGATCGCCGCCGAAACTGACATTCAATTTGCGAGATGGCACCATAAGCCCGATACAGTTGGGGCCAATAATGCGAAGGCCGGATGTTTTTGCGATGCGCACTATCGACTTTTCAAGTTCCGCCCCTTCAGGCCCAGCTTCCTTGAAACCGGATGAAATAATGATAACTGCTTTAACGCCCAAGTTGGCACAATCCTGAACTGCCTGCGGGACAAGCTTAGCCGACACAACCAATACAACCAAATCCGGTACCTGTCCAATGGATTTCAAATCCGGATATGCCTTCAGACCCTGAATCTCCGGTGCTGTTGGATTAACAGGAAAGATTTTGCCGGGATAGCCCCCCTTCAGCAGACCAGCAAGAATCTCATAACCAACCTTGGTCGGCTGACGGGATGCGCCCACAATCGCCACGGATTGAGGATTAAAAAAACGATCCAGCGTCATAGGTTCCTCTTAGTCGTCTTGTGCGAGTCGGCAGCAATACAAAATTCCTTGCCGCATCTATCATCCATCCTCTTTTATAGCGTTTTGATAGGCAATTGTAAAGGATTTTTGTCCCTTTTGTGTCGTTATTTGGAACAAAAATCCCCCGAAAGGGTGAAAAAACAGAAAATACTTTACATAAAACGGGATTGTCAGTATAGTACAGCCGACGTGCCGAGGTAGCTCAACGGTAGAGCACAGCTTTCGTAAAGCTGGGGTTGTGGGTTCAAATCCCATCCTCGGCTGTTTCTTTTGGCCTGAAAACAGGAAGATTTAATCCCCTTTACCGCCGTTTTCTTTCCACATTGCCAGCGGTGCGGCTATAAACCAAACAAACGTTGCCCACAGCATTACGTTTTTGGCTGTTTCAAGTGTTATCGCATTTGCCAAAAAAAGCACAGCCGGAGCTACCAGCACAATCAGGGAAATCCAAGCCGTTAACTTTGCACATAATCGCATATTCCAGTTCCTCAGGCCGGATTTTTCTTTTGATAAATAAAACTTAAAACGATATATAAAACCGCTGTCATAAACCATCCCGGCAATGAAACGAAATAAATCTGCATCCGGCCGGAAAGAACAAGCCAGCCGCATACAGCCAGTGTAATGAACCACGCCAGACCTGCTGCCCAATTAAACTGCGATCCGGAAAGCCGGGCATAATTGCTCCGCAGACCGAGCTTGTCCATCAGCCAGAAATCGACAAAAATTACAGCTCCCATCGGCATCAGCACCAGAGCGAATGTCGCGACAAAATCCAGCAGATTCATCGCTACAGCAGGAAACATCCCCGAGACTGTTGCCACCAGACCAATTACCAATGTAACCCAAAAAAGAGGTTTTTTCGGCATAATACCCTGAAATGCCAAACCTGCACGGTAAATAGTCGGATTGGCAGTTGTCCAAGCAGCTACAATAACGCAAATCAGGCCGGTCAAGCCGGCAGCCCGATAGGTCATCGGTCCGGGCAGGACATCGGTATCGGCCGGATTCAGGTGCAGCTGATAGGCATACAAAATCGATGCACAAATCCAAGCCATAAAATGGCCGACATACATTCCTGCCGCCGATGCGACACCATACCAGGACTTGCGGGCATAGCGGAAAACCGACAAATCACTCATTCCGATATGCCACGCCATATTGCAGAACCAGGCAAAAAACATAATATGCCAGAATGTAAACTTAACCTGTCCCGGCAAGGGCGGCCCCCCTTTCCAGATACGCATTTTTGCCAGCGTCCAAAGATCCGAATAAGATTGAATCTCCATATCAGCGGCGTTTAGAAACTGCCGAAAACCAATGAGGCCAAAAGCCAGAAAGACCAAGACCATCCACGGCGCGGCAATATTGGCAAACTTTGCAACCGTTTTATACCCGCAGGCGGCAACAACAGCAATGGTCGTTCCTGCGGCAGCCACCGCCAGAATCCAGCCGATGCTGTTGGGATACAGATCATCAAGACCCGGCATTGGAAACTTAAACCAGATGCCGAAGGCCGTCGCTGAAACCGTGATCATTGCGCCGGCAAGGATGGTAAACATCACGCCGTTGGCCAGATTGTACACCATAACCAGACGGCGGCCGCAGATTTTCTCAAGCTGGTAGTACAGCGTCAGCCGGGCACGGGTTGCTATCGGAGCGCACAAAAACATCCAGCTCAAAACAGCTAATGCATTGCCGACCAGCAGACCGACAATCATATCAAAAGCACTGATGCCGGAAGCAACAAACAGCGGTCCAATCATCAGTTCTGTACCTGCACAATGTTCGCCGGCGTACATTCCGACAAAACTCTTAAATCCCAAAAGGGCATGCGGAGGCACAGGAGTTCGCTCATACTCCGCAGCAGGATGAAAACCGTCAGAATGACAGGATTCGGTTTGCGGGCTATTCTGAGCTGCACCTTGGGTCTGTGCACAGGTGTTTGTTGTATGGTCGGCGTTCACGGCTGTTTTACCCATAGATGGAAGATACCTGCTGTGCATTCGGAAGATTTCGACTCTGGCCGGCGGATTTGCTCTGGCCCAGATAGCCGCTCCAGCCGGCAATAACCGCTGAGGCAATCAGCAGCACAAGCCCAGCCGCCAAAAGCCCCTGTGTTTTTCTGCTGGTCCCTTTCCACTCGCCCAGCATCAAACCCAGCAGCTGGCTGAAGAGAATCTGACTGGCCATCAGCACCGCCCAGCCGATATAGGCGGTAGTCCCCATCATGGGCTCACCGGTTTTAAAGCAGATGAATTGCGAGCACCAAATCGCTCCGGCCAGACCCGCCAACACAAGATTGGCAAGCACAGGAGCATCTTTCTTGACATAATCTCCTGCCGTCTTGTTTTTGAGATTTAAAAAGATGCACCAGACGGCATTGACAACAAAACCTCCCAGCAGCACCACCACCAGCACCGGCATGCCAGCCCAGGCACGGGATGTGTGCGGCTCTGTTGTCATTGCCAGATTCTCAATTTCCGGCCCGCCCTGAAGACCAAAACTCATCGCCGAACTCATCAGGCCTGAAAACAGGGCCGCCAAAATGCCCTTTTTGAAGTTAAACTCTGCTACCGCTTTTTTCTTTTCTTCCTCGGACAGCTCGCTTTCTTTGGACATTCCGGCCATTCCGACAAAGACAATGCCCACCACCGAAACGACTGCCGCCGCCACTGATACAAGTCCCGACGGCGTTTTAAACATCGCCGATACGGCATCAGAACCCTTGAGCATCGGCGGAATGAGCGTGCCGGCAGCCGAACACAGACCGCAGCCCATCGCCAACCCCAATCCGAAGCCCAAATAGCGAATCATCAAACCCCATGTCAAGCCGCCGACTCCCCACGCTGCCCCGCACAGGAAACATTTGATTATTTCGTTCCGCGGAGCGCCGGCCAAAACCGAAAGAACATTGGGCGAGGTCGTCAGGGCCAAAATCCACGGCACAATAACCAGTCCAAAAACCGCATAAACCAGCCAATAGCTTTCCCATGCCCATTTGGTCACTTTTTTAAACGGCAGATAAAAAACGGCTCCGGCCAGACCGCCGAGCATAAAAATCACGATACCAACGGCCGGATTGGCTGCTGCAAGCAGAGTCGTCATCGTGTTCTCCTTAACAGACGGTTTTTATTAGCGTTTTGAAAGAACATCGGCCTCGTATTTTTTCACTTCATCCAACCACGCCATACCGACAGGCACATTGCGGCTCATGCAGTAGTAGTCCCAGACAGCAGCCCACGGCAGGGTTTTGAGCTCCTCCAGCATCGCCAGCCGGCGGGTGTAGTCCATCTTCAGCTCAATTTTCCGGAGGGTTTCTGTCGGCTCCAGCAGAGCTATCAGGAGGGCTTTTATCATATTGCGCATTCCAATGGTCCAGGCCGCTACACGGTTGATGCTGGCATCAAAGAAATCCAGTCCGATATGCACCTTGTCCAGCTTGCCGCTGCGAACCAGCTCTTTGGCAATGGCCTGCAATTCATCATCCAGAATAACCACATGGTCGCTGTCCCAGCGGACAGGCCGGCTGACATGCAGCAGCAGCTGGGGACAGAACATCATTACCGAGGAAATTTTTTCGGAAATCATCTCCGTCGGATGAAAATGCCCTGCATCCAGACAAAGAAGTTTCTGCCGCGAAACAGCATAGCCCAGATAAAACTCGTGCGAACCGACTGTGTAGCTTTCGGCACCGATACCGAAAAGTTTGGATTCCACTGCATCCAGATTGTGAGCAGGATTCACTTTGACCGCAAAAATTTTATCCAGCGAATCCATCAGTCGCAACCGCGGCGAAACACGGTCAACAGGGACATCTTTGTAGCCGTCGGGAATCCAGAAATTGGTGACCGTGGTGCTGCCCAGCTGCCTGCCGATGGCAGCGCCGATTTTGCGGCAGGCGATGCCGTGCTCAATCCAGAAGTTGCGGATACCCTTATCGGGATGACTTAGGGTAAATCCATCGGCAGCCTTCGGATGTGAAAAATAGGTGGGATTAAAATCCATCCCCAGCTTATTGGCCTTGGCCCAGTCAATCCAGCTCTGGAAGTGGCGGGGCTGCATTTCGTTGCGGTCGATATATTTGCCGCCGTTATCAATGTAGCAGGCATGCAGATTCAGCCGATGCCGGCCGGGAATCAGACTGAATGCCTTTTCAATATCGGCTCGAAGCTGGTCAATCGTGCGGGCTTTGCCGGGATAGTTGCCGGTGGCCTGAATGCCGCCGCCGGACAGCTCTGCCCCGACCGTTTCGAATCCGCCGACATCATCGCCCTGCCAGCAATGCATCGAAATCGGGATGGCCGCCAGTTTCTTGAGAACCTTGTCTGTATCGATTCCAATCTGGGCATACTGCTCTTTGGCTATGCTGTATGCTTTTTCAATAGTCTTTTTCGTCATTGGCATCTCCTGTAAAAGGCGTTTGTGTTGGCACTAAATCCGGGCTTTTTTGAGCTTCATAAAACGTTCAAACGGCGCCTCCCATGCAGCCGTATTTTTCGGAGCATAGGTATGCATTTCAAAGGACTGGCGGATGATTTTTCTTGCTTCGGCCAGCGACGGGATATGCCCCAGCCCGATCGCCTGCATCGCAATATTTCCGATAACGGTGGCTTCCACCGGGCCGGTAATGACCGTGGTACCGGTGGCATCCGCCGCCAGCTGATTGAGCAGCGTATTCTGTGTGCCGCCGCCGACAATATGCAGCTTTTCAATTCGGGTACCGTAAATCTCGCAAAGCTGCTGCATCACCAGCCGATACTGCAGCGCCAGACTTTCCAGACAGCATCGGACATAAGCCCCTTCCGAAGCAGGAACAGGCTGGCCGGTCTTGCGGCAGAATGCGGCGATGGCCTCGGTCATCGAAGGCGGATTCATAAACATATCCCTGTCGGGGTCAATTAAGCTGGCAAAGGCCGGAGCTTGCGCAGCCATCTGGGTCAGTGTGCCGTAATCCAGCTCCTTGGCAAAGGCCGCACGGCAGCGCTGGACCAGCCACAATCCCATAATATTTTTGAGAAACCGAATCGTATCAAACACCCCGCCTTCATTGGTAAAGTTGTACTCGAAGGCTTTGGGAGATGAAACGGGGCTGTCGGCTTCAATCCCCATCAGCGACCATGTTCCAGAACTGATATAAGCCCAGTTTTTGCCCTCTGCCGGCACAGCCGCCACAGCCGAAGCAGTATCGTGCGTGCCGGGGGCGATAACCGGAATCGGCCCCAGACCGGTAACAGCCTGCAGATAGCTGCTGATAGGCCCGATTGTGGTGCCGGGCTTGATTAACGGATGCAGAATCGACGGCGATACGCCGATGGCCTTGAAAATGTCTTCATCCCAGCTTTTGGTCTTGAGATTAATGCCCTGTGAGGTGGTGGCATCGGTGTACTCGTTGGTGAGTTTGCCGGTAAACAGATAATGGAAATAATCGGGTATCATCAGAAAATGAGCGGCATTTTTGAGCGCTTCGCTTTTTTTCTCAGCCAGAGCCAGAAGCTGATAGATAGAATTAAACTTCAAAAACGCAATACCGGTCTTTTCATAAATGGTTTCAGACGGAATCCGCTTGAAAAGCGTTTCCATCATCCCATCCGTTCGGCTGTCGCGATAGGCCACAGGCAAGCCCATCTGGGTTTCGTCCCTGGCCAGCAGCACAAAATCCACCCCCCAGCTGTCCACGCCGATGCTCTCAATGGGCACATCCGAACCGGCACACTTCTTGAAGGCCTCCAGCATCGACTCATACAGGCGAACCAGATTCCAGCAGTACTGGCCGCCGATGGGGACCATTCCATTGGGAAAACGGCTGATTTCTTCCAGACGCAGTTTGCCATCCTGCAGGATGCCTTTTACGACCCGGCCGCTTTCGGCCCCCAGATCAATGGCTGCATAGGCATGTACTTCGGCCATAAAGTCCTCCGTTATTGCTTGGTTAACTGATTTTTACGGTACGACTCAACTTCCCAGTTTTCAATAAATTGCCGCGCTGTGTCGGTCATATAGTCCACACCTCCGAAGGCAGCCGCCAACTGCCTGACCAGCCCTCCATCCTGTGCCAGTTCCAGCGCCAGACGGGCTGCCTTGGGGCTTGTTGAAACTCCAAAAACGGCCTCATCAAAGATCATTACCTGCGGGGTGTATCCATATCGGGATTGAAATGCTTTTATGGATTCTGCACTCGGGCGGCCGACAAACGGATAGGATTTGGCATAGACAATGTGGTCGGGCGTCAGCGGACCTGCAGCTGGTTCGAAAAAACCGCTGGCAGCAATATGCACAGATTCATCCTGCACAGCCGCGCTGATAAGCTGTCGGGCACGGTCTGTCTGCCCTGCTGATGGCATAGGCCCCATCTGAAGGTCAACAGATATGCCGGCAGCTGCATATTCGGCTTCCAGCCGGCCCATGACTTGGGCATATAAAGAGCGAATTGTCTCGGCGTTGTCACCCGCAGCAAAAAGACCGTGATTTTTAAGAAAAATCAAGGCCGGCTCTCTGCCGTACGCCTGCCGGTATGTCTGAATCTCCCGGCGGACCCGCATGCAGAGCGTATAGCCCGGATCGATATAATCCAGCCACAAGGCATCGGGGAAGAGCTGACGGCAGGCAACAGAGCCGTTTTTTGAGCAGGTCATCCCGTTGACAAGGGACGGATGCGTGTGCACGACAAAACGTGCTTCTAAGGCATTGTGGAGAGGGGCCTCGACAGAAGCCCGGCCGGAGATGCCGGGCAAGACGGCTTTTTCCATTTTTTCCTTAACCAGCGCCTCGCGTGCGGCCGAATCCGGCGGGGGTTCTATTGTATACAATTCAGACAGCTTATGCCTGTCCAGGGCGATAAAGTCGCCGGGCTTCAGATCTGCCAGTGTCGTTCCGGACGGCTTGACCCAGAGCGTGTGCGCATCTTTGCAGGAGGTATTGCCGCCGCCACCGCAAACATAACGCCGCGTGCCGAACTCATGCGATAATACCGTAATCGTGTCAAGGATGTCCAATCCGAGTCCTTTCAGAAAATCAAGCAACCTTCATTCTTATAACAGCAAGTCCGGCAATTTACAACTCTTTCTCCCCCGCCCCAGCAGCAATACAATGCTCTACTTGACGGAACGAATCTGCCGGATAAGAGTCAATGTATCCTGCACCTTGCGTGTTATGCCGGCGAAATCACCAGCCGCCACAAGCTCTTTGGTAATCAGTTTGGAGCCCATCCCCGCACAGGCAATACCAGCATCAAACCACTCTTTTAAGCTTTCCGGCGTTGGGGAAATGCCCCCGGTCGGCATCAGTTCAGCCCAGGGGCAAGGCCCTTTAACGGCTTTGGCAAAAGCCGCTCCGCCGACCTGACCGCCCGGGAAAATCTTGCAGATTTCCACACCCAATTCGTGGGCTTTGTGAATTTCGGTAACCGAACCGCAGCCCGGGCAGTACGGTATTTTACGTTTATTGCACAGCTTGGCTGTTTCCTCATCCAAAAGCGGCCCGACTATAAAATCTGCACCCGCAGCAATATACATCGCCGCCGTCGGGGCATCGCAGATAGAGCCGACTCCCAGAATCACCTCCGGCCGCTTACTGTCGCGGTATTCGGTCAGTTTATTAAAAACATTGATGGCCCGGTCGCCCCGATTGGTAAACTCCACCACCCGCGCCCCGCCTTCGGCACACGCATCAATGATTCTGCAGGCAGTTTCAGAATTGGGATTGTAAAAAACCGGAACAAGTCCGATTTCCTTCATAACTGTCAAGGTTTGCAGTCTGCTGTAACGCGCCATTTTTGATGCCTTTCGAATTCTTCTAACAGAATTTTTTACCAGCTTCAACCGCCGCTTTCTTACCCAAATTGCCCGCATACTATAACACAGGATAAGATTTCAGGAAAGAGAGCAAAAATGACTTTTTTTCTATTCAGGATAACAACTCGGATTGACGATATTTTATGTCTGCATATGTCCCGATAAAACAGAGTTGATTTTGGCAAAATTCGATTGTATCATTCCAAGCTGGAGAATCAGATTTTTCTTGCAGAAGGTAAAGACTATGTCCCGCGGAGAACCGCTTATTCGGCAATGGAATTTATTGAAAGCCCTTCAGGCTTATCACTATGGATTGAGTGCAGACGAACTGGCCTGCCGGCTGGAGTGCAGCAAACGGCAGGTCCAGCGGGATTTAAACGTCCTTCAAGAAGTCGGCTTTCCGATTTCGTATGAGCAGCGGGATTTCGGCAAACGATTTTGGAAGCTGTCGCACCATTTTATAGAGAGCGATAAGCTGATTTTCTCGGTTACCGAGATGCTGAGCATCTTTCTGAGCCAGAAACTGCTGGCGCCGCTGGCAGGCACACAATTTGGTGAAGGTCTTGACTCGCTGTTTGAAAAGATTAAAGCTACTCTGACCCCTCGTGCATTAAGCCATTTTACCCAAATGGACAGCACGCTGCTTGTTAAAAGCCATACGTTCAGCGACTATTCCGCCCACGACAAAACCATTCGGCTGCTTACCAAAGCAATTCAGGACTCTGTTGTCGTAAATCTGACCTATAAATCGCAGAGCCGTCAGAAACCCTACCAGACTCGCTATCATCCGTATGGAATGGTCTTTTTTGACGGCGATTTATACTGTATCGGTCTGATGGAGATTTACGGCCAGATTCGAACCCTAAAGCTTAACCGCATTATCAGCAGTGAACTGACCCCAGACAGATTTCGCAAACCTGCAGATTTTTCCATCCAAGAACAGATGGAAGGCTCATTGGGCATTTTCAGCTCGCCGGGACCGACACAAACCATCCGGATTCAACTGGACGGCTGGGCTGCCAGCAGTGTCCGTGAAGCCATTCATCATCCCAGCCAGAAGATTCTTGATGATAACGACAGCCGTGTTATTGTCCAGTTTAAATTGGCCGATACCACCGAACTGAAACGTTGGCTGCTGAGCTTTGGCTGTCATGCCTGCATTTTAAGCCCAAAACAGTTAGCCGACCAGATAGCATCAGAAATCAAGAAAATGTCCCAGCGCTACACAAAAAAATAAAAAAAAATTTTCACTTTTCGCCATCACAGCATATAGGTTCTTTCTTGTCGCGAAACCCCAAAGCGTTGTAGGTCTGGCCAGAGATGTCATACCCTGACGCAAGTTTTCAAAAAACAGCTTCGACCAAACCTGTCATACCCCTGTTTTATACTTTGGATTGATGATGCAATTCTCTAATTTTGTTAAAGAGCTGAAAAATGATTAAATTGCCTTATCCAAGGAATGCACGGGGATTACGGCAGCTGTTTTCGGTCGGTTTGCTGCGACGGATGCCCCTGATAACTCGGGCGGCATTTGAAAGAATCTGGAATCGTCCGGCAGCCGGTTATTCTGCAAATGCATTGCATAGGCGGCAGAAGGAGAAAAGCATGACCAGCATGACAGACAACAGAGTGTGCCGTCATCCCATTGAGGACGCCGCCGGCATTATGTCGCTGAACAATAAACAAGCGTTCTCTCATTCATACAGCAGATGCGGAACGCCTGCAGATCCGCAGCAAGGGCAAAGCGGCAGAAGGGAAAAGAACCCGTTGCGGCATTCCGCACAGCGGGGGGACCGCAGGATTCGGTTTCCCCGCATCGTTTTTTACATCGGCCGGCAACCTCAACTTTAGATTAAGGGAAAAATTAGACGCTCCGGCGGCCGGAGAAGGCAACATCGCTGCGGCCAATCTGGAAGGTTAATATGATGCTGCTATTTTTAATAATTCCAAAGGGCTTAACCGTGTCAACACCGATCAGCCGCTGCCCGGTCATCGGTTTAATGCAAATTCAATCTTGAAAAGATCCCCCAGCCGTCGGCGGCCAATCATACAGGTCGCCTCCAAAATATAATTCTTTCCAGATGTCAGCGGAGTTTCAACGGGCAGGAGAAACTCATAACCTTCCAGATACTCTTTCCAATGCTGGTCGTTTCTATCGGAATCCGTTAAATCCTGCAGCGGCCACAATATGATCTGTCTGCCGCGAGGATTAGAGGAGACAGGTGAATATTCATACAATTCAAATCGCATAACAAACGGGGCACGGATTGAAAAACCCTGCGGACTAATAAGTTCGGCCAATATCTTGAGATTTATTCCATTTCCCGACTCCACCGGTACAAATTCAGTCAACGATGAAATCCTCATTTTGGCCGGCTCATCGGCTGGTGCGGCGCTTGGGGGGCTGGACAGTTCACATCCCGTCCATCCCAACAGCCAAACGGCAATCCACAGCGGCAGGAAGCACCCCCTGTCATTGGCCTTATAAATCTTCATCCAGCAAATGCCCGAAACGAATCTTTTTGGTTCGCAGATAATCCCGATTATGCTCGCTGGGGGAAGCCAGCAGCGGTATTTGTTCAGCTACCTTGATTCCGTACACTTCCAGACGGGATATTTTTTTGGGATTATTGGTCAGTATCCGCACATGCGTTAAACCAAGGTCGCGGCAAATCTGTGCACCGATGCCGTAATCGCGTTTGTCCGGCAGAAATCCGAGTTTGATATTGGCATCCACCGTATCCAGCCCCTGCTCCTGCAGCTTGTACGCATGGAGTTTGTTGGTCAACCCTATGCCTCGGCCCTCTTGACGCAGATAAATCAAGGCGCCTTTGCCCTCCTGCTGAATCATTTTCATTGCGGTGATAAGCTGATAGCCGCACTCGCACCGCTGGGAATGAAACAAATCCCCTGTCATACATTCTGAATGCACGCGAATCAGAACCGGTTCAGGGTGCAGTATCGGATTGCCGCCTTCGTCTAAATCCCCCACTCCGCCCTTGCACAAGGCCAGATGCGGCTCGGTTGTGCCGGGACTGGAGTAGCCAATCATCTTAAACTCGCCGTAGTCGGTCGGCAGCCGGATTTCCTGAATGCGATGAATATGCTGCTCCCGCTGCAGCCGGTACTCCACCAGCTTGGCAATAGACGTCATTTTCAGCGAATGCTTTCGGCAGTATTTCTCCAGATCCGGTACACGAGCCATTGTGCCGTCATCGTTGATGATTTCGCAAATCACCGCCGCCGGTTCCAGCCCCGCCAGTTTCATCAAATCAACAGCTCCTTCCGTCTGGCCTGCCCGCACCAATACCCCGCCATTGCGTGCCCGCAGGGGGAAAACATGCCCCGGGCGGACAAGGTCCGACGGGCGGGAGGCCGGATCGGCTGCTACCCGTATTGTGTGAGCACGGTCAGCCGCACTGATGCCGGTTGAAATGCCTTCGCGGGCATCTACACTAACGGTAAAGGCCGTTCCCAATCGGGCAGTATTTTCGACCGTCTGGGGGTGCAGATTCAACTGATCGCAGCGTTCCTCAGACAGCGGCAGACAAATCAGCCCTCGGCCGTAAGTAGCCATAAAATTGACCATTTCAGGGGTTGTCAACTGAGCAGCACATACAAGGTCCCCTTCGTTTTCACGGTCTTCATCGTCCACCAGAACAATCATCCGGCCTTGTTTGAGTTCTGACAGAATTTCAGGAATTTCACTGAATAGGCTCATAGGGATTTACCTGTTCGAATCTGATTTTGCTGTTTCACCAAAACTTTCAATATACTGAATTCCGCGCCGAATGTAAATAAAAGTTGCCGTTAACGCCCATAAGCCGGTTATCCACCACACAATCCGTGTCCATAGGGGCCAAATCTCCAGCCCGCGGGTCATTTCCGGCCCCATCAGGATAGACAAAACCATGAGCATCTGGAAAGCTGTCGATGCTTTGCCAACCCATACCGGCTGAATATAGATGCTGCCTGTCAAAAAATAGGTTATTACAAATCCAAGAAGCAGCAGAATATCCTTTCCGATAATCAAAACAACCACCGTCAGCGGCAGTCGGAAGCCCTCAACAGCCGTCTGCGGGAGACTCAAAATTATACAAGCACAGGTAATCAGCAGCTTATCGGCCAGCGGGTCAAGAAATGTTCCGAGCGGCGTTGTCTGTTTCCGAATGCGTGCCAGAAAGCCGTCCAAAGCATCACTGCCGGCAGCGATCCCAAAAAGCCCCAGGGCCGCCCACCGGAAATATAATCCCGCTGAAGGATCGCCCGTTTTGATCAGACAAATGACAAATGGGGCAACCAGCAGTACTCTCAAAATCGTAATCTGATTGGCTATTGTAAAAAGCATGGCAGACAGCCCTTATTTTACTTTATAAATCCTCTTGAGAAAAGGACAAAAACAGCATACCGGCAAATCCATCACATTCAACTATGGATTGGGACGGGACGGACTTAGCAGAAAAGCCGATAAAGGTGCTGTTGCGGCGGACTTGCTGCGGTGCCGTTCTGTGCGAATTTCTTAGAATTGCCGCAGGAAACGGATGTCGTTTTCAAAAAGATGCCGAATATCGGTAATCCCGTATTTTTTCATTGCCAGCCGCTCAATGCCGAAGCCAAATGCCCAGCCGGTGTATTTTTCGCTGTCGATGCCGACGGCGTCAAAGACATTCGGATCAACCATTCCGCAGCCGCCGATTTCCATCCAATTCTGCCGGCCGGTTTTGTCCACCCACAGAATATCGACCTCGCAGCTTGGCTCGGTAAACGGGAAGAAACTCGGCCGGAAGCGCCACTGGGTTTGTGCGCCGAAAAACGTCTGAATAAACTGATCGATGCTGCTTTTCAAATCGATCATCGATACGCCTTCATCGACTACCAGCGCCTCGAGCTGATGAAACATAAACATATGCGTCGCATCAACCGTGTCCGGCCGATATACCCGGCCGGGTGCTACCACGCGGATGGGCGGTTTCTGCTTTTCCATCACCCGAATCTGAATTGTCGAGGTTTGGCTTCGCAGCAGCATGGATTCATTGATGTAGAAATTGTCTGCCGGGTCTCGGGCCGGATGCTCCGGCGGGATGTTCAGAGCAATAAAATTGTGCCACTCATCCTCCACCTCCGGCCCATAAGCCACATCGAAGCCCATCCGCCCAAAAATCTCCAGAAGTTCGGCGATGGTCTGGGTGATAATGTGCCAGCGGCCCTGCCGGACCTCAATGCCGGGCAGTGTAACATCCACCATCGGGGCTGTTTTGCGGCCGGCGGTTTCAAACCGCTTTCGGGCTTCTTCAAAAGCGTGGGTGATGTCATTTTTGATGCGATTGGCCAACTGGCCGCCGGCTTTTTTGTGTTCCGGCGGAAGTTTCCCGATCATCCCGAGCATCTCTGTAATTAATCCTTTGCGCCCAAGATACTTGATTCGGTAAGCTTCCAGCGCTTCGGCTGTCCCAACAGCATCAAGCTCTTCTTGTGCCTGTCGGCCAATTTGTTCAAACTGCTCCAGTGTCATCCGGGCATCCTCTCGGTTTTAGAACCGGCTGCCGCCTTGGGCAGAAGCGGTTCATGCCAGAGCGGCACGCACCTTTTCGATAATCTGGTCAAAGCCGGCCGGATCATGGATGGCGATTTCGCTGAGCATCTTGCGATTAACGGCGATCTGGGCTTTCTTGAGGCCGCTGATGAACTGGCTGTAGCGCATATTCCGTGCCCGGCAGGCAGCGCTGAGACGGATAATCCACAGCCCGCGATACTGGCGTTTTTTCTGACGCCGCCCAATGCGGGCATTGGCCATAGCATTTGTCCGGGCTTCCTTGGCCAGACGGTACTGTGTATGGGTTGCACCGCGGTATCCTTTAACCGCTTTGAGAATGCGTTTTCTTGCTTGGCGGGTGGCCGCCCCTTTACTGACTCTTGGCATACCAGCTTTCCTTTCTGTCTGTAATTGAATCGGCTGCTTCGGCAAGCTGATGGGGCCGGGCAGCAGCCAGGGCAAAAAACGCCCGTGTTACTTGTTCAGCAAAATACGAATCTTTTTGGCCAAAACGCCTTTGACGATTTCCTGTCCGCCGCTTATTCGGCGTTCTTTTGAACTTTTGCCGCTGAGCAGGTGGCCATGGTTGCAGCGATGGCGTTTTACCTTGCCGCTGCCGGTTATTTTCACCCGCTTGGCAAGCCCTTTATGTGTTTTTAATTTCGGCATATAATATTTTCCTGATATTGAAGTTATAAAAAATCACATCCATCTCTTGAAAGACCACATAAGATAATTCCGGCCCGGCGGCTTGTCAACCAAAAATCTCTGGAAAATTTTACATCTCCAAAAACCGGATGGCATGCAATGGACTATTCTGAACGGAATACTATCCTAATATCTTAATATAAAAAGTTTTATGCGATAAAAGAACCGCACAACATCCATCGCTTTAATAGCGTGTTCTGCAAAATAGTAATTTCAAGACATATTTCGATTTGAATCCAGCAGGCAGTCCCCTCTGCATACAGAACTATTTCCTCCGGTCTGAGTAGCAAGATACTTACCCTACATGGACAGTGTTAAAGTAATCTTTCCTTTGAGGACCGTATTTAACCAATTTCTCCACCCCTATAAAATTGCTGTTGATAAGTAATAGAACAGGTGTATAATCCTCCGGCAGGGCCAAAGATTTTAGTTTTCTTTCGGCACTTTCGACTGACCATTGAGAACCTTAAGTGTTTCCCGATTAACAGCGCTTCTCTTTGAATCGCGCCACCATCCCCATTTGTTAAAATATTTGACAGCCGAAACAAGGTGATTCCAAAGTAGCCGGAGATCCTTATAAGAACCTTTGCGATAACGATGCATTACCGTTGCATAAGGCCAATAAACCGTTCTGTATTTGCATCCGATACGCCGGACCAGGTCTACATCTTCAAAATACAGAAAAAAACGTTCATCAAAAAGCCCCACGTTCCGCAGAACATCCGTCCGCAAAAACAGAAAGCAGCCGGACAGATTAGGACAGTCAAACGGAGCCCCATAATCGGCATCTTCCAGCTGATAGTAATGATTGTACTCAGCTGCCAGCAGAGGCAGAAAACGCCGTTTGAACAGATGCCCCGGTGTCGGCAGCAGCTTGCACAATCTCTGGGGCGTACCATCAGGAAAAACAAATCTCGGGGACAGCAGACCAATCGTGCTGTCCGTATTCATCGCTTCGACAAGCGTCTCAATCGTCCCCCGCTCAAAAGAGACATCGGGATTCATCACCAGACAGAAACGGCTTGTACCTTCTTCCAATATTATCTTTAACACCCGGTTATGTCCGCCTCCATAGCCGCTGTTTTCACTGGGCATATATTCCAGATGCCCCCAAGGAGGAAACCTTCGGCCCAATCCGCCGACTACGGCCTCAACAGAAGCACTGCGCGAGTTGTCAACCACCCAGCAGGTAAAAGGAAAGGTAATATGCGATACACTTTCAAGACAATCAGAAAGCACCTGCGGTTCGGTATGATAAGCGACAATGGAAATCCCGATGTGGTTTGTATTCATTTGGTTAAAGTGTTGACATTTCTACCATTTGGCGAAACTTTTCATATTTTTCCGACAGGCTTTCAAATGTGCCTGTATCCACCAGCCGATGCTTGTCAAAATAGAGAATCCGGTCGCAGCTTTTTAATGTCGATAAACGATGCGCAATCGCTATGATAGTCTGCCGGCCTTTAAGAGAACTGATAGAACGGGCAATTTCGCTTTCTGTCGGCACATCCAGAGACGATGTGGCTTCATCCAGCACCAGCACATCGGCCTGATAATACAGGGCCCGGGCAATCCCAATACGCTGTTTCTCGCCGCCGGACAGTTTGCGGCCATTTTCGCCCAGCGTGGTTTCAAGCTTATTGCCGAGTCCCATCACATAATCATATAAATTGGCCATTTTAAGAACCTTTTCCACTGCCTCTACGTCAATTTGATCATTGGGAAGGCCGAATGCCACATTCCGAATCACCGTGTCATTGGCAATATAAACCTGCTGCGGAACATACCCCAACCGCCGCTGCCAGCGGCGAACCGTATCCGGGGCCAGAACAGCCGAATCTATCCATACCCGCCCTTCCTCCGGCTCCAAAAGCCCCAGCAGGATATCCACAAAGGTTGTTTTCCCCGCTCCGGATTCCCCGACAATGCCGACATATTCTCCCTTCTTTATCACCACCGAAACATTACAGAGGGCTGGCCGCTTGGCCCCGGGGTAGGTATAAGAAACATTTTCAAATCGGATTTCTTTTTGAAAATCCAGCGGTGCAGGGTCCTGTCCGGCCGAATTCCCCCCTGCGGCCTGAAGATAGTCCCGCCACAAAGGACTCTGCACTTCTTCCAGAAGCACTTCGACGGCATGCTGCGAATGGTTAATCTGCTGAAGTGCTTTTAGAATCCGATTGACAATCGAGGACGTACGAAATGCGATGGCCGCCAAGATGCCCAGAGAAGCCACCATCGCCGGATTGTCCCCGAGAGTCGAATGAATCACGCCGATACACATTACCACGACGCACAGGATAGCGGTAATCTCGGTAAGGTGATGGGGGAACTGATGATAAAACTGCGTCCACATATCATTATCCATTGTGGCGCGGTTGATGCCGTCAAAGCTGTCCAGAAAAAACTGTTCCCTCCCAAGAACTTTGGTCTCCTTGATAGCGTGAAGTCCCTGAAAGATATTTTTATACTGCTCGGACATTAAGGCACTCTTTTCCGCTCCCAGCGATTTGAATTTCCGCTTGAGAAAATAATACTGGCACAAGGATGCAGCCGTTAAGATGCCGGCGGTGATAACTGCAAAAAGAAAAAAACGGGTTATCAGCACCGACAGAATAATCAGGCCGGCAATGATATTGGAAATAAGCAGAAATCCCTGCAGGACAAAGTTGTTTAAGGCATGAACTGCAATGTGATTCACATTGCGTGTAATTTTTTCCGTAGTTTTCAGCAGATGCAGCTTGTAGGGTGCCAGCAGATAAAAACGCATCAGAGCAGTGCTGATTTCAATCTTCCAGCGGCGAAGGATTTTGTTCTGCCAAAAATAATAAAACAGAAGATAGATATTTTTAGCCACAAACAAAAAAACGATAAGCCCCCCCAGAAAGCAGGCCTGCTGCAGCGGGGACTGGACGCCAAACAGCCGCATCAGCTCCATCAGCCACCGGTGATGACGCACCGACTCGGGACGTACCAGAATCCGTATAAACGGCAGCAGCAGCATCAATCCCGCAATTTCCAGCAGCCCCGCGGCAGCAGCCCCGACAATAACCAGAGGAATATACCGCTTATATCCCTTGCCGAAATATTTAAAGAATTCAATATAGTATTTAATCATAAGCCGTCTTGTATCCTGTTGCAGCCGCTATTTAACAGACGACTGCATCTTGTGTTCCATCCGCCTCACAATCCGCAGTGCCGGCCGCTGCAGAAAGGAAGGCATACGGCGGTAAATCCGGACAGCAATCATACCGGCTCTTCTGACCTGCTGCATATCCATTTCACCATCCTCTATCGCCATTGCCTTGACGTCTTTGGAGAAGCAAACCAGATATCTGCCCAAAACGGAGCGGATGCGTTGGGATTCGATGCCCGGCAGCAGCCGCAGTGCTGCCTGCCGGGCATTTTCTTCTCTGGCGGAGAATGCTTTCAGCAGACCTTGAATTATAGTCTCCAGCGCAGCAGGATAATGTTCCTCGAGATAGGCATTGATTTGCTTGGCATCTTCTTCCAGCAATTCCTCATAGGGCTGCCAGTCTTCATTGGGATCCGGTAGAGGATCGTAAAACAGCTGGCCGTCCGGCCGCCCGAGATAGTCGCGGGCAATCGCAGCACTTTCCTCCGCATACCGCGCAAGAAGCTCCAACCGCTGGGCCGGCGAAAATACCGAATAATCCTTCCGCCCCTGCTGTATCATATAGTCCGATACCGCGCGAAGAGGATTCACCGTGCTTCGCTTTTCAGACCGGGAAAGGGGGAGCAAATTAACCAGACGTTTATATTCAACAACAACCCGATGAAGACGCGTATTGACTTCTTTCTCAGGAAGAACAAATTCACCCGTCAGTTCCAGTCCCAGAATATGATGCAGGAAATCCGCCGCCACATCGCCGCGATAGAGCTGGCCCCTTTCATAGGGTCTGACACAGAGATGTTCTTTTCCGAAGACATCGGCCCACCTGTCAAGACAGCATTTGGCCGGCAGATTTGTCAGGAATTGCGGCCGGTTGGTTATTTCTCCCCCTTTAATTCTTTGATTATACCACAAGTCTTCCAGCCCGTCACGTCTGCGCCAATAGACGACAATCTGAACATCATAATCCCTCAGAAGCGATTTTAATTGGGAAATCTGCCGACCAGAAAATCCTAAAAAATGTTCTGAACTCAATATACCCGAATTGGATGAAATCTGCCGCCGCAGCTGCTCCCATTCCCGCCTTGGATGCTGTAAATCGTCTGGCCAATCTGGCTTTTTTACTTTCTGCGCCGTCATAATAGACCAGACGAGGCGATGGTGGGCAGCCAAATTTTCGGGGGATTTTGGATAAACAATCCCCATCTTCTGGAGTAATTCCCTGTTAAGGCCTAAAAAACGCTGCAGTGCAGAAGTGCCGGTTTTAACCATTCCAATATGAACATACAGCCGACTCCGGCCGGCCATGTCGGCACCTGTCTTCTTACGGACTGTCAAACGGCTGGCAGCAGCAGCCGTTGCAACCGCACATTTTATAACATTAGAAGGCAATCGGTTGTAAAGCGGCCGAAAATACTGGAGAACCTCCCACATGCGGGATGCGTAGAGGTCATCAAAAGCAGCTGTTTGCTGACTTGCTGTTTGAATCGGCGGCATCAACACGGCCGATACAGCATCTGCTTTGAAATATTCTGACGCAATCCCCGGCGACAGCCGGCGGGCAGCCAAACGCATTTGCGGGTCTGCAGCCGTTTGAGCCCGGACAATACCGGCGGCAATCACCCCCAGCACAGTCGGAGCAGCATCGGCTAAACAGCGATTGATTTCGGCAGCATCTTCTTCCAGCAGATCTCTGTAAGGCCGCCACAGATCTGATTCAGACGGTTCCGGTTCATAAAAAAACATTCCGTCATCCCGTCCACAGTATTCCCGGGCAAGATAATGGTAGAATTTGCGGTTTTTTTCAATCTCCCTGCGGCGCAGCGCCGGGGAAAACACGAAATCGCTGGATTTGCCTTTCTGAAAAAACAATTCCGATATCCGCTGCAGAGGTTCAACGGCTGCATATATTTGCTGAAGGCTTAAGGGCAAATAATTGACCAGCCGTTTGTATTCGAGAACAATCCGGTGCAAACGCAGGTTTAAGTCGGCAGGGATTTTGTATTCTTCTGTTAATTCTGCATTCCAGACAGAGTTGAGAAAATCGGCATAAATACTGCCCTTATAAAACTGACCCCGCTCATATGGACGAACAATTATCGAATCGCGGCCGAATGTTCGTTCCCACAAGGCAAATTTCTCCCACCCAGCGCCGATTTTCACATCTGTTCGCTTTTCAATACCCATCTTGACCTTTTCGGCATAGAGAGATTCCTTTAAGAAATCCTGCCGTCGCAAATATACAACAACAGTCGTATGATAGGAACGGCTCAAATCTTTCAGAAAAGCGACATCCTCCCGTGTGCAGCCCCAGAAGGTTTCCGTACTAATCAGATTTCGAGGCAGCACACACTGCCGGCTGATCTGCTGCCATTCGAAATCACACGTGCCCACATCCCTGTCGAACCACCAATGCCTAAAACCTCTTTTCAACCTTAATGCCCACCCGATGCGATGGTGGGCTTCCAGACCCCCGGCAGCAGGGTAGGCAATCCCTTTCTGTGCGAGTAGATCCCGGTTGATGGAAAAAAACCGCTGCAGCGCCGAGGTAGCCGTTTTGGGCATTCCAATATGTAAGTACAGTTCCTTTGAATTCATATATCCCTGCTTTTGTCCGCTACTATATCCCAAAAGTCTTGCCATTTCAAGAACACAATCGGCAGTACCCGGCTGTTTGAGATTCTGGAAAGACTTGCCCTTGACAACGGAACACTTTTGCTCTATAAGTTCCGAATATGCAGAATAATAAGCGTAATGGCCGCAGACAGGTCAGGAATGGTCCATGAATTATGATTATCTTATTGTCGGCGCTGGGTTGTCCGGTGCTGTATTCGCCCAGACGCTGGCTCAGGCAGGCCACAAAGTACTGATTCTCGAAAAACGTAGTCACATTGGCGGCAACTGCTTTGACTGTGTAGACACGGCAGGTGTGATGATTCATCGGTACGGGGCACATATTTTCCATACCGAGTTTGAGGATGTCTGGCAGTATCTGTCCGGCTTTACCCGCTGGCGTCCGTACAGCCATCGGGTTGTCTGCTTCGTGGAAGGCCGCTATATCCCCATTCCCTTCAATTATTACTCACTGCAAGAGGCCTTTGACGGCAAGGCAGCAGCCATCCAGTGTCTTTTAGAGCAGAAATATGGACGGCAAACAAAATTGTCCGTGCTCGATATCCTTCATTCGCAAGAACCCATGCTTGGCAATTTAGCTGTTTATATTTACGACAAAATCTTCAAAAATTATACCGCCAAGCAATGGGGTATTCGTGTCGACGAAATCTCGCCGGATGTCATCGCCCGGGTACCCATTTATACAGACTACGACAATCGGTATTTTACGGATACTTATCAGGCCGTTCCTGCAGACGGCTATACGGCTATGATTCAGGCACTGCTGTCCGACCCGCATATCGAGCTGAGGTTAAATACCCCCTTCGAATCGGTATGCCAGTTTACGGACGGCATCATTCGTCTGGACGGGCAGCGATTCAATGGAATACTGATTTATACCGGCCGGCCCGATGCTCTTTTCGGTTATCGTTTTGGTCTCCTGCCCTACCGCTCGGTACATTTTGAATTCGAAACATTTGCCCAAAGCTATTATCAGCATGCTCCCGATATTAACTACCCAAACGATTACAACTATACGCGTATTGTTGAGTTTAAGTATCTCACGGGGCAGAAATGTCCAAATACAACTATTTGCCGGGAATATCCGCGTCCCTGTCAGACGCAGGCCGATGAGCCATACTACCCTATTCTCACCCCCGCATCCGTTCGGCTGTATCAGCTCTACGCCGAGCAAGCCAGACAGTACGACAATTTGATTTTGGCCGGCCGGCTGGGACGATTTCAGTACGTTGATATGGATGATGCGGTCAAAAATGCCCTCGATGCGGCAAGGACGCTTTTGCAATGCCGCGTTTAACAATCCTCATCCCTGTTTATAATCAGGCCGGCTATCTGCCTTTATGCCTTCAGTCTATCGGCAAACAGGAATTCACCGATTTTGAAATTATTGCCGTTGATGACGGCAGCACTGACGGGAGCCGCTCTATTCTCGATGCCTATGCCGCAGACGAAAGACGAATCAGAGTCATCGCGAAATCCAACGGCGGATACGGCAGCGCCCTGAATGCCGGACTTGCGGCCGCAAAAGGCGATTATATCGGAATTGTAGAGCCGGATGATACCATCGAAGCCCCAATGTACCGGGTCTTAATGGCCGCCGCCGAACAAACGCAGGCGGACATTGTAAAATGTTCCTTTCGCAGGATTTTTTCCGAAGGTCTCTGCCTCGAAGAAAAGGGCTGGTACGCCGCGGCCGGCAGAGTTTTTTGTCTCCGCCAGCACCCGGAATTGTGCCGCCTGCATCCGGCGATATGGGCTGCCGTTTACAGGCGGCAGCTTCTGGAAGACAATCATATCCGTTTTGCTGAAACCCCCGGGGCTACCTATCAGGATGTGCCGTTCTTTGCGGAAGCGTTTTCCGCCGCCCGGACTATTTTCATCGTCCCGCAGGCACTCTACAATTACCGTCTCGAATCCGAAAACGCGTCTTCCTCTTCCAATGCCATCGATGCCAAAGTCTTTTACCGGCTGGAAAATCATCAGCGGGCGCGTCGTGTCTATCAGGCCCGCGGACTGTGGGAAATTGTCAAATATTATGAGCTGCAGCGGGAATTTATCACGCTGAATAATTTCGCGCTGCGTATCAAAGGTTCGCTGCGGCGGGCACTGTTTGAAAAAATACGCGGCTATTTTGCCGAGATTCCTGTCAGCGAGGCGGTGTCGTTTCTGCCCTCGGGATTCCGAACCTCTTTTGAGCTGATCAAAAAAGGCAGCTACAGCCGATGGATGCTGCAGTATGCTCTGCTGCCTGTTATAATCATCCGCCTTGCAGAACAGCTTGGGCTGTCAGACCGGCTCAGGCAGAAATACTACACATGGAAAGATACCGGGCCAGCCGCCTATGTTCAAGATCCAGAATATAGTTACTGACAATCAGATGCTTCAAAACTGCAGCCGCTTGTTTTACACGCAGGAGCATCGTCTCGGCCGCAGCATGCTGAGTTTTCAGACTTATTTCAACACACTCTGGCTTCAAGCATGGAAGGAGTACACCTGCGCCAGCCGCTTTTATCTGAATATACGATTTCGCGGCCAATGCAGCATCCGGCTGATTCAGAGTCATCTGGCAGAAGTAAAATACGATTCGGCTTCCAGCAGCCCCCTTGGCGAAATAGCGTCCGAACGCCTTTTCTTCCAACAGACCTTTTATTCGGACGGATCGGACTATCAGCAGATTGAAATCACCGGCTCTGACGCCGGCGCCCGGATGGTCTATTTTGAAATAGACCATGCGAGCGATTTTGAATACATCGACGCTTTTTACTCGGTCGATTCTGCTTTTCCGCCTGCTCGTGTTAAAACAGCGATTGTTATCTGCACATTCCGCCGGGAGCAATTTGTGCGTCGGAACCTTGAGATTTTGACAGCATATTTCCGCAAGGAGCCGGACTTGCGCGAGGTGTATGATGTCTTTGTTGTGGACAACGGCCGGACGCTTTCGGCAGACCTTGCACAATATCCTGTTTTTCTCTGGCCCAACAAAAACACAGGCGGCACAGGCGGTTTTACCCGCGGCATCATTGAAGCACTCCGCTCCGACCGAAATTATACCCATGTGCTTCTGATGGATGATGACATTGAAATTTTTCCCGAAGCGCTGCAGCGGACGTATGCTTTGGCCGCCCTGCTCAAGCCGGATTGGCACCGGTCTTTCATTGCCGGCAGCATGCTGCGTGCGGACATGCAGCATTTCCAATGGGAAGCCCGCTCGCACATCAAAGGACTCCAGCTGGAGGCTTACGGCCGGCTTTTTTTGTCGGACTTTTCGTCGGTCGTAAAAAACGAAATCCTTGCCAGCCGGCATACCCCGCGGGATTATGCCGCCTGGTGGTACTGCTGCATTCCGCTGGCAGCGATACAGCCGGACAGATTGCCTCTTCCCTTCTTTGTCCGCGGGGATGATATTGACTATTCACTCGCATGCGCCGATAAAATCATTCATCTTAACGGCATCTGCGTCTGGCACGAGCCATTTGAGAGCCGCCGAAACAATGTCGTGGATATGTATATGACCGTGCGCAACTTTACAGCCCTCAGCATCCTTCATAAAAGCCCCCTGCCGCTTACCGTGTATCATCTGATGGCTCTTTTTGCCGGAAATATCTTCACCTACAATTATAAGGGCGCGTTTCTGGTATGCTGCGGCCTTCGCGACGCTGTGCGCAGAATTTGCAGTTTTGAAGACAACCAGACGGAGCTGCTTGACCGTTATGCAGCTTACAATGAAATCGAAACAAACTGCGCCGGCGACCCGTCCGAGGCCTTTAAAAAGATAAAACTCCATGTGCCGGTCAAATTGCTGATTGTCCTGACCTACGGCGGCCATCTGCTGCCGGGATTCTTTTTTAGAAAAAAAACATTTGCTTTGGCCGGCTATCGGGTTGCAATCGCAAAATGTTTTGCCAGCAGACACGTCTGTATTTATAATCCCTTCACCGGCAAATGGACAGAACGAAAAATCGACAGGCTCGCGGCTTTTGCCCTTGGCTTTCGGTTTCTTTTTCTGCTTCTTTATGTTGTCTTGTTTTACCCCGGCATACGCAGGAAGCTCCTTCAAAAAGAAGCCCAATACCGAACACTGGAATTCTGGAAACGGTATCTGGAGCTTTAACCTGCAGCAGGACAAGTCTAACACAGACGGATTCACCGCCGGACAGTTCTGCTGAACGCATTCGCTGCTCTTTTTCGCAGCAGATTCTTTACTTTTTGACGGGGGATTGTAAACTTGTGAAATAACAGCCCAGCCCGATAAACGCCGGCGGACTGTAAAAGCCCAACATAGAAAACAGATATGACAATGAACAGCAGACAGCTTTCAGATTATATAAAAGTCAGACAAGATTCATGGAGGGGATATATCCAGAGAGATTTTGCGGACTTGGAGCCGGGGGTTCTGGCCGGCGAAACTCCGCTGGACAGCCGCCGCAGCGCTCTGGAAAGAGTGGCCTCATCCCATACCGCAGAGGTATTTCGCTATGCTGTTCAGGCAGGCGGACGTTCCTATACGCTGTATCTCAAAAAATTTCCGCCCCGTTCACCAGCGGACTGGTTCAAGCACCTGTTCCGCCCCAGCCGGGCACAGCGGGCATTCCGGGCAGGATTGCTGCTGCGGCAGCACGGATTCGGCACTCCGCCGATTGCCGCCTGTCTTTGCCGAAAGAAAGGCCTGCTGATGAGCCAGTATATCCTTATCACGCAGGAAATGAAGCAGGCCTGTCCGCTTTATCTCGCTTTGGAATCACTTTGCGGCCTGCAGGACAAACGCCGGCTGATTGCCGAACTGGGCAGAACCATCGGCCGAATGCACGCGGCAGGCATCACGCACGGCGATTTGCGGGGCGGCAATGTATTCGTTTCTCAAGAGGCCGGTCGGGCCGTCTTTTTCTTCATCGACAATGAGCGTACGGTTCGGTATCCGATTCTTCCGGGCTGGCTGCGGATTAAAAATCTTGTGCAGCTTAATATGCTCGAAAAAAATATTACCTTTTCCGACCGGATGCGTTTTTTAAAAGCCTATGCCGGCGCAGCGGGGCTTAACAAAAGGACAATGCGGCGGCTTGCTCGGGCAGTTATTCGAAAAACGCAACGGCGTCTCAGGCATCGGGCCAAAACGCGGCTGGGCTGTGCGGACGGACCAGCTGACCACTGGAATTTTCAGCGGACCCGATGGGAAAATCGCCGGGGAACATTTCGGATGGATTTCTGCAAAGGGACATCTGCCGTCGCATTCCTGCGTGAGATCGATAATCTAACGGAACACGGCGTTCTATTAAAAAACGATACCGCCGCCCGAGTGGTTCGCTGCACGTATAACAACCGGGATATTGTCATCAAGCGGTACAATCATCAGGGCCTGTGGCACTCGCTGCGCTATACCTTCAAAGGCAGCCGGGCAAAAAAATGCTGGCGGTTCGGCCATCGGCTGACGGAGGCCGGCATTGCCTGTGCCGCTCCGCTGGCGTGTATCGAACAATATCAATGCGGACTGATATGGACATCGTATATCGTCAACGCATTTGTCGAAGGTCCGCTGCTGTACGATGTGATGAACCGGCCGGGCTACTCGCCGCAGGAAAAGGATGCAGTGATGCAACAGGCCCGGCAGCTGCTGGAAGACCTTGGACGGCACCGGCTGACCCACGCCGATATGAAACCGGCGAATCTGATTATTCATCATGGAAAGCCGGTGCTGATTGATCTGGATGCGATGCAGGAGCACCGGATGCGGCTGTTTTTCCAGTATCGGTATAAAAAAATGGTCCATTATTTTCACTGCCGCCTGCACGGCAAAAAGAAGCAAAACTAAGTCGCTGTTTTGACAATCAGTTCGCACAGCTTTCGGCCAACGGCGGAAATATCATAATTTCGGGCCTGCTGGATGCCGTTTTGTCCCATTTGACACCGCAGGGCTGGATTTTCAATCAGCAGCGAGAGTTTTTCAAGCCACTCCTGTTCAGTTCGGACCAAATATCCGGTTTGGCCGTCGATGACATGATCGGGATTGGTGCCGATAGGCGATGCAACCACCGGCAGGCCCGAAGCGGAATATTCGAGCACCTTAAAACTGCATTTGCCGCGGGTAAACGGATTGTCCGGCAAGGGTGCCAGTCCGATATCGCACTGTCCCAGACAATACCCGCGTGCATGCGGCGTCCATTTCATTTTTTCGATGGTTACGCCTTCCATGTCAATAAAATCGTCGCCGATCAGACGCAGCACAAGGCCGGGGTAACGAGCCGCCAGTTTCTGCAGCACCGGTTTCAATTCCGCAATATATCCGAGGGTCGCCCTGCTGCCGATCCAGACAAGGCGAATGTTGCCGTCATCGCTTTTCTGCGCTGCAGGATGGTAATCGTCCGTTTTTAATCCCAGCGGCAGGATAATGATATTGGAGTGGTACGGGCGGGCCCGGTCGGCGAGATAGGAACTGCCGACCAACACTGCATCGGCTTTCTGAAGAGAACGCCGGAAACGCTTTTGATGAGCCGGTGTCGGACAGCCTTTGTCATTAAACATCACGGCGTCGTCGTAGTTGAATATCACCTTTGCTTTTCGGGGTCTAAAAAACCGCGCATCCAAAAAATTCAGGCATTTTTTATGCAGCAGGACGACATCATAGGTGTCGGCCTGTCGATATTGGCCCCAGCGTTTCAGCGGGTTGGAGGACAGCACCGCCACCGTCGGCTCAATCCCAGCAGCCCGGAATATATCCAGATACCTCCCGATGCGGTCTTTGAAGCTGCCCCGCTGGGGATTGTTTGTCAATATCAGCAATTTCATAACGCCTTCTCTGAGTCTTGCAATCGGCAATTCAGATTCCCAAACTTAGAAACAGCAGAATCGGCAGACAGGTTACCAGCAAAAACAAACTTCGCAACAAAAAAACCGATTTCAGGTTGAAGCCGCTTTGCGATTTCATCAGTTTAATTTTTCTGCTGATTAACTGCCGTATGCCGCCCGATGCACAGGAACTTAATATTTTTGTTCCGCTGTTTTCATCTTCGCCGGCTTCCACCATGATTATGCCCGCAAGGGCGGTCCTGACGGCAAGTTCCGTTTGTCCGTTTGTTCCCTCCGATAGGCATTCTTTCGCCAGCCGAATGAATATTTTGCCGATTTCACCAATCCTGTTTATCGGGTCACCAGCCGCTGTAACAGCAGCAATTTCTTTACCCAAGTTATCCCATGTTATCGTTTTGGTGCAAAAGGACTGTACAGATGGGCTGCTCAGGCCGTTCAGTGATTCTTTTAATCGTTGACATTTTGTTTTGATAATATGGTTTTTGTCTCGGGGGGTTAATTTATCCAGTACCCGAAACGCTTTTTTATGCTGCTCCGGTGACTCTGTCAGCATGAGCGTCCCCAAGGCAAGCCGTATAATCGCATGTGTGTTATCGTTTTGCTTCAGCATACGGCGTGCCATGCTGCCGATGCGGCCGCCGACTGCCTCTGCCTTTAAGTCCATCGGGGCCATCCGGGCAGCCACTTCAATTTGGGGACCGAACCATTTCCAGATATGGCGGCTGGTATTTGTTTCATGGCTGCGCCCAGTCCACAGGGGTTCTTCCATAAATCCCACCTTATATTTCTCAAACAAACGAATATTCACTGGCCAATCATCCAGGAGAAATTCCCTCCAAATAGGAATAATATCCTTTTCAAAAACAGAACGTTTGGCCAAAAGACCCTGTATCGAAATGCAGGCCAAGTTTTGAGTTTTTAAATACATTATGGCTTCTCCGGAGCGAATAATCTTGCTTGTTTCGGCCGTATTGCGTTTCCGAATGCGTCCGCTGGACTCTTCCAAAATATCCCCAACTGCATAAACAGCATCTAGCCTCCTTTCTTTGAGTTCTATCATCTGTCTTTCGATTTTCTTCGGCTTAAAAAGGTCATCTTGAGACAGCTCTGCAATATATTCGCCGTGCGACGCTTCCACTGCATCAGCCATGGTTTGCCCAGGTCCTTTATTGGTGGGATGAACAATGAGCTTAAAGGCCAGTTCATCAGAAAGACGCTTAATATACACCGCATCTTCCGGTTCAGGCGAGGCATCATCAACCACAATGATTTCAATATTGGGGTAAGTCTGATTTAAGATAGACTGCACCGCCTCCCGAATGAATTTTCGACCATTATAGTAGGGCACAATAACAGACACCAAAGGAATATCTTTAAGCATAGGCATTTCCCTTGCCATTATATGAATATAACGGGATGTATGCTAAAGACATCTTATCACCTCGGCTATTATTTCGCCCAGAATCTGATCAGACATTTCAGGAAAAATGGGAAGCGACAGAATGCGGCTGCAAATCCGTTCTGTAATCGGCAGCTTCAGGCCGCAGCAGTAACTTAAGTAAGCTTTTTGGCGATGGATGGGTATAGGATAATGAATCTGCGTTTGAATACCCCGTTCGGCAAGCTTGTTTTTAAGCGCATCCCTATTGTCTGCCGCAATTACGTACTGGTGATAAACATGCTTAACGGGTCCATAGGGAATAGGCAATTGTAAGTTTAAGGCAGCAAGCTGCTGCGAGTAGCGCTGTGCAATAGCAATTCGCTTCTGGTTGCGCGCATCCAAATATTTCAGCTTGATTCTTAAAATTGCCGCCTGCATCTCATCCAGCCGGCTGTTGACTCCAATAAAGTTATGCTGGTATTTAACCGGCTGACCGTAATTGCGCATCATTCTCAGCTTATCCGCCAGCGCATCATCATTCGTTGCAACTGCTCCGCCATCGCCATAGGCCCCCAGATTTTTTGTTGGATAAAAGCTGAAACATCCTACCTGCCCAAAAGTTCCTACCTTCCGCCCTTCAAATTCTGCACCGTGTGCCTGACAGGCATCCTCTATAATCAGCAGATTATGAGCCGAGGCAATATCCATAATCGCTTTCATATCTGCAGGATGGCCGTATAAATGAACAGGAATAACCGCTTTTGTCCTAGCTGTAAGATGCTTCGTGATTTCCGCAGGTTCAATGCAATAAGTATAAGGATTAATCTCAGCAAAAACCGGCGCCGCTCCGTTCCGCACAATTGCATCCGCCGTCGAAATAAAAGTATGGGAGGCTGTAATCACCTCATCACCGGGCCCGATTCCCAATGCTTGGAGAGCAAGATACAAAGCATCGGAGCCGGAATTGACTGTTACAATATGACGAACTCCCAGATATGCAGCGAATTCCCGCTCAAAAGCTTCCACCTGCCGGCCAAGAATAAACCAGCCGTCTTTCGCAACCTGCTCCATTACCTCCAACAGCTCATTGCGAATCGCAAGATATTCAGCTTTTAAATCTGTAAAAGGCACCATTGCTTTAAGAAGTTTTTTTAAATAGTTTCAAATCGTAATCGATCGTTGCAATAACCATAAATTCTGGCTTCTCTTCGACAAGATGCCCTGCCTTAAACGTGCTGGCCTTATTTAATATTTCGCTCCCGATAATGCTGCAGCCGTGGATTTGAGGAAGCTGGTATTCCGGAAATATAAACGCCCTAATCTGGTTGTGAATCTCAAATGCGGTTTTGTTCAGATCAATTTTGATACACCCGTAATCAATACTCGCCTTTGAGTAGTAACTTGAACCATACCACGATTGAGGACGGGCTGTGTATTGTTTGCTTAAGATATTGCAGATATTGGACTTGAACAGTTCACATCCGAACCGATTGTACTTAAAGTAGAGGTCTCTGCATGTATCCGCAAATTCAATAGGGAACTCTATTTGATCGATTATTTCACCCGTATCGATTCCTCGGTCAATCTTATGCAGCGTCACACCGGTTTTGTCTTCCCCATTTAATATCGGCCAAGCCGAAGTATACATGCCCTTATACGCAGGCAGCTTGGAAAAATGAATATTAAACAATTCCCCGGTTCTAAATAGAGCTGGATTGAGAATCTTGTCATATTCGAGGGAAAAAAAATACAGATTTTCCAAAGAATAAATCTCAGAAAGCTGATTGATAACAGATACTCCAAGCATACGGGCCGTTTCAATCAAATCCTTCATCCCCTGTATTCTCTTGTACCCCGATGAATTTGGAATTACCCGAATATTCTCCTTGGGCACAATGCTGCTTTCTACCAAAAATCTCAAAGAATCACACGCGATGTTATTTTTCCCTGCGATGCAGACGATCTTATTGCTTTGAGCCGAGTTCATTTCCAAGAGTTTCCTGAAACTCTATATAGTCTCTTATGTAATCTGTCTCGTCGTAATAATCCGATGCCAAAACGATGCAGACCGACCCGGAGGAAAAATTGTCCAGCTCACGCCAAACCATCGGGGGAATATACAGGCCGTAATACGAACGATTCAAATGATGCCGAACACTGCTGCGGCCGTCTTTTAAGATGACATCAAAACTGCCGCTGGCGGCAATGATAAACTGGTGGAGCCGCTTATGGGCATGCCCGCCCCGGACACCGCCTCCCGGCACATCATAAAGGTAATAAATACGTTTGATTTCAAAGGGAATATGCCGGCATTGTTCGATAAATGTCAGGTTGCCGCGCTGATCCTCAATTTTAGGCAAATCGATAATTCGACATTTTTCCAAGTTCACTATCCATTCCTTTCCGCATCTCTGTCTTTATTTTATTTGCCTGGTCTATAAATTCAACAATATTTTCAGACAGGAGAAAAGGAGTTATCTTTTTTTCGCCTTATCGTCCCAGTTCTACCACCCTATTTTAAGCAGTTCAAAGATCTGGTCATCTGTAAAGTATTGGCGAATAATTCCGGTCGGATGCCCGCCGACCATCGCATACGGCGGCACATTTTTAGTAACAAACGATTCCTGCGCGATGACCGCACTGTCCTTTACCGTAATCCCCTGCATAATCTTGACTTTGCCAGCAATCCACACATCAATTTTCATTAATAATGAAATCGGGCACCAGATAGGGCTTCCAGATCCTACCGTTCATAAAACGGATAAGTCGTCAACCTCTCAATCCCGCGCTCTCCGCGGAAAAGAAATTGCAGCCCTGGAGGAATCGAGTAAAAATTGCCGATGCGGCTGCAACCGCCTCCCGTGTGCCATCCGTCGAACCATCATCCACCACAATCACTTCAAGGCCGCCGAGAGTCTGATTGAGCACGCTGGCAATGGCCTCAGCCGCTGCAGCGGCTCGGTTATATGTTGGAATTATCACACTGACTTTCGGCATTGCTCTATCAATCCTTAATCCCAAGAACATCACAATATATCGCATACAGCTGCTCTGACAGAACCGCGTGAGCATAGCGCGTGCGGGCTTTTTGGGCAGCGGCGGTCCGCATCTGGAACAGTTCATCCGGATTTTTCTGCAGCATCCATTTCATTGCTTCAGCCAAGGCCTTGCTGCTGCGCGGCGCAACAACAAAGCCGACTGCACCATCAATTACATCCGGAATTCCGCCCACGCTGGTTCCGATACAGGGAATTCCTGCTGCCATGGCTTCCAATAGAACCCGGGGCATCCCTTCGGCAACAGAAGGAATCACAAATACATCCAAGCTGCCGAAAAACTTTTCAATTTCTTTTTGGTAGCCTGCAAAACAGACGGTTTTCTGCAAACCGAGATTCTGAATCTGCTGGCTGTACCGCTGCTCATCCGGGCCTTGTCCTGCCAACAGCAGATAGGCGTTAGAAAATTCTTTTTTAACCTCTGCAAACGCATCAAGCAGATACGGGACGCCTTTGGTCGGTGCAAATCGCCCCACAAAACCAAACACAAAGGCATCCTGAGGAACTCCGAACATCTGTCGAACCGAATTTCTGCCGGCAGCTGCGCCGGCAAACCGCTCATAATCCACCGAATTTTCAAGAACGGTCACCTTCGAGGCAGGAATCCGCCAGTTGCTGTCGAGCAAATCCTGCTTGACCGCTTGGGATACCGCCAGAAAGCGGTCAATGCGGCCGGCAAAAAGAAAATTGGACAGTTTCCGCCGCAGCCGTGCAGAGCGTCCCAGTCCGTGCACGTGGGCAATGATTTTCATCTGCGGCAGAAACTTGCCTGCAATGGCCCCATACAAGGCCGCCTTATGGGCATGGCAGTGCAGCAGGTCAATCTGATTCTGCTTGAGCACACGGTAAAGCTCATAGATAACTTCGGGGCGGATAATCGACAACAGCTTGTTTTGGGACAGGTCCCGCACTGTGTATCCTGCTTTTTCAAGGTGATTTTCGCTCTCAGGCCTGCCGTCCAGATAGAGAAACATCACATCAAAGCGGTCCCTATCCAGCCGGACAACCAAGTCATTAACCGATGTGACCGTTCCGTAATATTTCGACTCCAGAACAGCAAGCTTGATTTTTTTGTTCTGCATATCTTATTTTAAGAAAATTATGATGTTTTACACAACCGCCTTTGCACCTTTTTTTGTCATAAAAATATTCAAACTGTATTGGATGCCCTTTTCATACGCAAATGGTTTGATAGACCCGTCGGATTCAATAGAGTACAATTGGTAGTCATTAAACCAGGGGATTTCAAAGATATCAGCTGCCGAATTCCCGGCATTCTTTACATGCTCGGATGCAAATTCAAAAATCACATAGTTAAACTTCTGTATATCAGAAATTGACAAGCCTGAAAGTATTTTCCATTCATAACCCTCGGCGTCAATTTTCAAAACCGCATTTTCCACGTCTTGAGGATTTAAAATATCCATCAGAGAGCGAACCGGCACATCCAATGTTTTGATTTCGCCTAAATCTTTTTCTGGCTTGATAAAGCTGCCTAAGCTGTGCCTACGCTGCGGAATGTAAAATTTCAGTGTATTCTCTTCGTAAGAAACGCCGTAATTGTATGTTTTGAAATTCGTTAGTTCATTCAATTTCATATTTTCTGTTGTACGTTCAATCATCTGAGGATTCGGATCAATCGAAAAAACTTTTGCATTCGGATTCAGCTTACCAAAAAGACAGCTGTAATAGCCAATATTACATCCAACATCCACAAAACAATCGCTGAGTTTGGTCAATTTCACCATGAGTTCAGAGGTGCCCAGTTCAAAATATTTCTTCAAAAAAATTTCATTATCAACATTATCTCCAATAACGATTTTCATTGTACTGCCGTAGCGCGTTTTGACTAAAAAAGATTGTCCTCTGTTTCTCCTGCAATACTTTCGATAGCATGATTTTCTTAACGGTTCCAAAACGCCGCTTTTTGCATAAAACAATAAAAAATCACTGAAATTCATCAAATCCTCCTCAATAACCCCAACCGTTCGGCACGAACAAACAGTGCATTGGCCCACTGAATCGGGCCGTCTGGGCTGTATTTGGGCTTGTAAATGTCGTACAGCCAGAAGCCGTACGGGCGCAGAAAGGCGTCAATATCGCCCAGCAGCGCCCCGCCTTCATAGACCGGATTCAGCCATACCTCGCTGTAAATAAGCAGCACCGAATCCCGCAGGGCCTGAGCAGCTCCCTTCAAGGCAGCCAGCTCGTACCCTTGTATATCGAATTTCATCACCTGAATCGGCAGGCTGCCGTTTTGGCTCCTCCATTGGTCAATTGTTGCCAAAGGAACAGAGACCGTCTGTCTGACTGCCGCACCGGCCGGGTCAATTCGGCTCAGGGCTGGAGCCGGCTTAAGAAGAGATGTATTGCCCGCCGACTCTGTGATATAAAGCTCGGCCGTGCCTTGGCAGTCCGATAGAGCAGCAAACTGCGGGCAAAAACGGGGCTCCTGGGCTGCATAGGCCTCCAGAACCTGCCGGTACATCGGATGCGGCTCAAAAGCATAGACCTTTGCCTGGGGAAACTTTCTCAGCAGCCGCTTGGAGATATGACCCCGGCTGGCGCCGGCATCTATAATGCCGGTTACAGAATGCCCCTCCATCAGCCGGCGCATCACTTCATACGGCTCATCCAGCGATATCAGATTCTGATTTTTGCCGATTATCTTCTTTTTGAGAAATGTGCCGATTCGATTGGCCACAACATCCCTTTCAATGATCCATCATATCCTTTATTTACGCATCCAGCGATGCATCCTGCAGAATTTCCTGAACCTGGGGACATGCGATGATTTGATTTATCAAATTCAGCGTTTTCTGCCGGGTGCGGGGGCGAATCGCAAACTCGTTCGGATTGACCACCTGCGTGGCGTGGGCCAAATGCCAGACATACCGCCTCATTATGCTGTCCGGAAGCTCGACCGTTTTGTAGCCCCGATCCACCAGTTCAAAATACAGCTTCTTGCCGACGGTCAATCCTTTTTCTCTATCCATTAAAAACGACAAATTCTCCTTTTTCAAGACCTCTGTGCGGTAAATCGTGCAGACTGTCCGATTGTAATAGCGATACACGCCCAGCGGGTCTGGCGTGCCCAGAAGTTTTCGCCTGAATGTCTTAAAATCAGTCAGCTTCTTAAAAAACTCGCCCCACGAGCTGACTAATTCGCACTTGCCCCCGCCCACACAGGCCGTTGATGGGTCTTTTTCAAAATACCGCATCAATTGCGTCAGCCAGCCGGCCTTGCGGACAAATGTATCGGAATGCATCGCCATAAAATACTCGGTATCACACATCGCCAATCCCATATCCAGCGCCGCCGCATGGGCATAGCCGCCGGAAGAATCGTTGGTTTTCTCTGTCCGGCTGACAAATTGTATCCATTTGAGCGACTTTAAATATTCGGTCGAGTCATCCTGCGAGTCGTTATCAATAACAAGTACTTTATATGGATAGTCCGTATATTTTCGGATGCTCCGCAGGCACAGCCGCGTCAAATCCAGCGTCTTATAGTTGACCACGCAGATTGTTACCGTCTTTTTTTCCACAGCTGCTTTCTCCGATGCGGCTAAACAGCCCCGATCAATTGCGTTTCATAAAGCCGCTTGTAGAGACCGCAGGAGGCCATCAGTTCCTCATGCCGGCCTTGTGCGGCTATTCGTCCGCCGTCCATCACCACAATAAAATCGGCGGAAATGACCGTGCTGAAGCGGTGGGCAATCAAAAAGCAGGTGCGGTCTTTCATAATCGCTTCCAAAGCAGCGTGAATTTTGGCTTCGCTGTCGGCGTCTATCTGGCTCATCGCCTCATCGAAAATCAGGATTTTCGGATTTTTCAGTATCGCCCGCGCAATAACTATCCGCTGGAGCTGGCCGCCGGAAAAACCGGCGTTGCTTTCGCCGATAAGGGTGTTGTAGCCGTCCGGCAGCGGCTCGATAAATTCATGGGCATAGGCCATCTTGGCCGCCCGCACAATCTCATCCATCGAGGCGCCGGGTTTGCTGTATGCGATGTTGTTGGCAATCGTGTCGTTGAAGGTAACCACCTGCTGTGTAACCAGACTGATTTGGTCCCGCAAGCTGGCCAGCGAGGCCTTGTGAATATCCTGTCCGTCAATGAGAATCCGTCCGCTGTCCGGCTCAAAAAAGCGGGGAATCAGGTTGACCAGCGTTGTCTTGCCTGAACCGTTGGGGCCGACCACAGCCACTGTCTTGCCGGCCGGCACGGTCAGGTTTACCCCTTTGAGGGCCGGCTGCAGGGAGCCGGGATAGGTAAAGGCAATATCTTCGAACACAATGTCCTTCTGAAGCGGCTTTAAGTCAAACGCTCCGGGCACTTCCGGCTCGCGCGGCTCATCGATAACCGCAAAAACCCGTTCGGCAGCCGCATTGGCCTGCTGGATAAAGTTCCACACATCCGACACCTTGCGGACCGATTCGGCTGCCACTCCCAGCAGCCCAATCAGAATAAAAAATTCGCTGGACTGCAGCCGGCTGTACTGGCCGCTGACCCACGCCGCTCCCACGAGAATCGCCCCGCACATGGCCAGCATCCCCAGAACATCCAGCAGCGGATTGATGCCCGCTTCGACCTTGGCAATCCGCAGATTCTGCTTCAGCAGCGCTTTATTGGCCTGCTGGTAGCGGTCGATTTCATATTCCTGCCGGTTGTAGACCTTCACAATCCGCAGCGCATTCATGGCATCCTGAATGCGCCCCAAAATATGCGCTGTTACCACCAGCGATTTTTTGGTGGCCTTCTTAATCTTCCTTCCCAGAATGGCAAATACGGCAATGACGGCCGGAGCCGAAGCCAGAAATATCGCCGTCAACTGCCAGTTAATCTTAAACGCTACCGCCAGAGCTGCCGCCGCGGAAAACGGCTCCCGCACGGCCTTGCCCAGCAGCGTCTTAATGCCCTTGCCGCACATCGCCACATCGCCCAAAATCCGGCTGGTGGTGTCGCTTGTGCCGCGTGTCGAGAAGAAGCCGACCGACATATACAACACATGGCGAAATACATCTTCCCGAATCCGCATAATGGCGATATTCACGATCTTTTCACCCAGATAATGCTGATAAAACCGAGCCAGACAGCGAAGAATCGTTATGGCCGTAACCGCAATCATCAGAACCACAATCGCCCTGAATTTGCTGTCGGCGGTTTCTTCGCGGGAGACATGGCCGACAACCCATTGCACCGCATCCGCATAAAAAGGCTTAGCCGGAGCCGGCATATCCAGTGTTTTGGCAGCTCCCTGTACCGGCTGCACCTCAATCTGCACCGGCTGGCCGACTGGACACACTGCCAGCAGCTCCTGCATCTGCTTGGCGGCCCGTGCTTGGCGGCCGCCGCAGGAAACGCCGATAATCCAGTTTTGAACCTCAAGGCCTGCTTGTTTTGCCCATCCTTTGTCGGCAATATGTATAATCAGCAGCTGGCGGCTCATCGTCTCGGCCGACTCATACAAATCTGCCTTGCTGGGCAGATAGAACTCCATTCCATAGCGTTTACTGCAGATTTGCCGGTCCACCCAGCCGTGCAGCCCTTCTTCGCCCATCATAACTTTCAGGACAGGAATCATCGTTACAATGCTGAACGACAGCATTCCTGCCATAATGACGCACCAGAACAGCACCGCTACCAAACGCGGCCACTGCGGCCAAACATAATCCCAAATCCGCTTAAAAGCGGAGAAATTCGCTGTTTTTTCCATAATCTCCCTTGTGTTTATAAAACGGGGATAATACCCCATGCCACAGTTGTCTTCAAGTCTAAAATCGACCGGCCTTCTCTCCAAAAAGTCTGCTGATTGGCCTGCACTTTCAGGCGAAACTTTGCTTAACGGCTTCCTTCCGTCAGCAAGTCCAACAGCAAATCATTTCCAAATACCCCGCAATAGCCGCAGCCGTCCATCCCCCAATCGGCCGTTTGGTTCTATGTTGTTTCTGTCAATTCCGTCTGTGTCGGCCGCCGCGGGGACAGCCAAGCCCATTCCGGCTGTCTGCTTACACCCGGTCGGCATACATCCGCTGGTAGTACTGCTGATAATCGCCGGAAACAACATGGCTGAGCCAATCATTGTTGGCCAGATACCAATCGATTGTCCGTGCAAGACCTTCGGAAAATGTTACCGTCGGCTTCCAGCCCAGTTCTGCTCTGATTTTGGAGGCATCAATCGCATAGCGTCGGTCATGGCCGGGGCGGTCTTTGACGTGGGTTATCAAGGAACGGGGCTTGTTCAGCCGCTGCAGAATCAGCCCGACGACCTCCAAATTTGTCTTTTCGCTGCTGCCGCCGATATTGTAAACCGTCTGCGGGCGGCCTTCGGTCAGCACCTTCCAGACAGCCGTGCAGTGGTCGTACACATACAGCCAGTCGCGCACATACAGCCCATCGCCGTAGACCGGCAGGGGCTTGTCGTGAAGGGCATTGTGAATCATCAGCGGTATCATCTTTTCAGGAAACTGAAACGGCCCGTAATTGTTGGAACACCGCGTAATGATGTACGGCAGATTGTAGCTGCGGCCGAAGGAGCGGACCAGCATATCCGCCGCCGCCTTGCTGGCCGAGTAGGGAGAATTCGGATTCAGCGGCGTCGCTTCCGTAAAGCTGCCCTCCGGACCTAACTCGCCATAGACCTCATCGGTGGAAATCTGGATAAAGCGTTCGATTTTCTTGTCCAGCGCAATTTTCAGCAGATTGAGGGTTCCTTTGACATTGGTCTCAATAAACACATCCGGCTCCATCAGAGAGCGGTCCACATGGCTTTCGGCCGCAAAATTGATGATCGCCTGCACCCCGTAGGTATCGATCAGCCCTGCTGCACAGGACGCATCGCAGATATCGCCTCTGACAAAAATATGCCGGGGATGGTCAATATAGCCGGCAAGATTTTCCAGATTGCCGGCGTAGGTCAGTTTGTCCAGATTGACAATCCGCGTATCGGGGTGCTCATCCAGCACCATCCGTACAAAATTGGCGCCGATAAAGCCGGCTCCGCCGGTTACCAGTATGGTCCTCATAGCATCTCCAAATAATCGTTAAGCATTTCCTGCCAAGAGCGTATCGGGGTTCCCAGCAGGGTTTGCAGCTTGGTGCAATCAAAGCAGCTGTTAAGCGGCCGGCGGGCAGCCGTCTTGAAATCCGCACTGCGGCACGGCCTGACAGGCGTTTGAATGCCCAGCCGCTCAAACAGATAACAAGTCATCTCATAGCGGCTGACGCAGCCGCCGGCGGCCAGATGAAACAGCCCTTCGGGGAAATCCGTTCGCATCAGCATCCGGCAGAGAATCCGGGCCGCATCCAATGTATGGGTTGGACAGCCCACTTGGTCAGCGACCACCTGAACCTCGCTGCGCTGGCGGGCTGCCTCGGTAATCTTGGTAATGAAGTTTCGTCCGTGCCGGCCGTAGGTCCACTGCACCCGCACAATGCACCAGCGGCAGCCGGATTCGGCCAGCAGCACTTCGCCCAGCAGCTTGGAACTGCCGTACACATTGACAGGACAGGGCTTGTCGCTTTCGGCATAGGGACCATCCTTTGTGCCGTCAAAAACAAAATCCGTGCTGATATGCACCACCGGCAGGCCGGCTTCTTTTGCAATCTGCCCCAGCCGGCCGACAGCATACCCGTTGACCTGATTGGCCAGCGCCACCCGGCTTTCGGCCATCTCGACATCGGTAAATGCCGCACAATTGACAATCGCATCTGCCCCTTCAGCAGCCCGCTCCAGTGCCTGCGGGTCGGTTATATCCAGTTCGGGCAAATCAAAACTCCGCACGCCCAAGCCGCAGTCCTGCGCTGCCTGCGCCAAATCACGGCCCAGCATTCCCCGACCGCCGAGAATGGTTATCGACTGGATGGCCATCGTTCAACCTCGATACGCCGGCAGACGCTCCGGGGCAATCTGGCTCAGCAGCGGCAGGCGGCTGTCTTTTTCCGAAAGAATCGGCTGGTCAATCGGCCAATCGATTCCCAGCGACGGGTCATTCCATAAGATGCCGCCTTCGTAATGGGGCTGGTAAAAGTCCGTGCATTTGTACGAAAACAAGGCCGTCTGGCTCAACACGCAAAAGCCGTGGGCAAAGCCGGCGGGAACATAAAACTGCCGGCGGTTGTCCGCTGAAAGGCGGCAGGTAACCGCCTGACCAAAGGTTGGACTGCCCCGGCGGATATCCACCGCCGCATCAAAGACCTCGCCTTCCAGCACCTGAACCAGCTTGCCCTGCCCCTGCGGATGCTGGAAGTGCAGCCCGCGCAGCACGCCCCGGTGCGAAAACGACAGATTATCCTGAACAAAGTCCGCATCCACACCCGCCTGTGTATAGCGCTGGCGGTTCCACGTTTCCATAAAGAAGCCGCGATGGTCCGCAAACATCTGCGGCTCCAGAATCACCACCCCCTCGATAGCCGTCTGGATAACCTTCATTCCCGCGGCCCCCCGACAAGCCGCAGCAGGTATTGGCCGTAGTGATTTTTATTCAGCCCTGCTGCCAGCGCCAGCACTTGTTCCTCATCAATCCAGCCCTGACGGTAGGCAATCTCTTCAGGACAGCAAATCATCAGCCCCTGCCGCTGCTGAACTGTCTGGACAAAATTGCCCGCCTGCAGCATTGCATCGGGCGTGCCTGTATCCAGCCAAGCAATGCCCCTGCCCAGCAATTGCACATAAAGCTGTCCCTGCCGCAGATATGCACGGTTCAAATCGGTAATTTCCAACTCCCCGCGTGCCGAGGGCTTCAGTTGGGCAGCCAAAGCCGGCGCTTGGGCATCATAAAAATACAGCCCCACCGCCGCATAATTGGATTTCGGCTGTGCCGGCTTTTCCTCAATGCCGGCCACCGCTCCGCTGCTGTCCAGCTCAATAACGCCGTAGCGTTCGGGGTCGCGGACATAATAGCCGAATATCGTCGCTCCCGACGGCCGGGCGATGGCCTGCTGCAGGGCTTCGGTCAGCCCGTGCCCATAGAAAATGTTGTCTCCCAGAATCAGGCAGGATGGACAGCCGCCCAGAAATGTTCGTCCAATCAGGAATGCCTGCGCCAGACCTTCCGGCCGCGGCTGTACGGCATACTCCAAATGCAGTCCCCACTGGCTTCCGTCGCCCAGCAGCATGCGGTACTGGGGCAGGTCGTGCGGAGTCGAAATCACCAGAATGTCCCGAATGCCGGCCAGCATCAATACACTCAGCGGATAATACACCATCGGCTTGTCATAGACCGGCAGAAGCTGCTTGCTGACGGCCTGCGTGGCCGGATACAGCCGCGTTCCGCTGCCGCCGGCCAGAATGATTCCTTTTCGGTTCATAGCGTTCCTTTTCTCTCTTAAAGACGGCCGCAATTGTAAGAGAAAAAACCTGCAGGGTCAAATCCAAATACTGATGCAGCATCCAAAGCCGGCTGGCGGCTTGGCCGCTATACAGAGACTTTTTTGCTTTTGTATCCGGTAATAATCTATCTTTATTTGCGAAATAGGCAAAATTGCGGTTTTATTTGGATAATCTATCGCTTTTTTCTTGAAATGCAGACGCCGATAGGTATAGTGTTTTGTTTTATAACTCGTTTTGATAACAGGGATTTTGTTCGAAAAGGCAGGAATTAGGTATGAATTTTGTCAAGTGGGTCCGCAAGAACAACCGCAAAATAATGGTGTTTGTGGTCATTTTCTGTATGGTGTCGTTTGTCATCGGCTCGTTCGGCATCAAAATATTGGTCAGCATGTTCGGCGGCGGCACGAACCGGCTGATCGGCACCTACGACGGCGGCAAAATCAAGAGCCGTCAGTATCTTGCGGCGCAGAATGAGCTGGCGGTGCTGCGGATGCTGTGGGCTGACCGGATGCTGGCAGCTCAAAGCAGTCAGGGGCTTAGCGGTCCGCTGCTGATTCACCTGCTGTTTCCCGATTCCCAGTTTGCCGGTGAAATCGCCTCCTCTATCAAACAGGCAGCCCGCAGCGGACAGATGAACCTGTCGCAGGAGGAAGTGGATGCATACTTCAGCCGGCGTCCCGAGCGGGCGGAGATTTTGTGGATTCTCCTCAAGCAGGAAGCCTACCGTGCCGGCTGCATTCTGCCGACCGACAGCGCCGGCGAAACCCTTCGCCGTGCGATACCTGCAATGACTGGAAACCAGCTCGATGCAGCACAGCTGGTCAACCAAATCATCACCAAAACCAACATGTCCGAACAGGACATCCTGCGCACCTTTGCCGACCTGATGAGTGTGCTGGCGTATGCCAATCAGGTGATGGACAGTCAGGATGTCACCATCAACCAGATTAAGGCCTCGCTGGGGCGCAGCAAGGAGCGCATCGACGCCGAGTTTGTTCAAATCCCCGCCTCTTGGTTTGCCGATGCCGAGACCAACTTTTCCGAAGACCAGATTCAGCAGCACTTCAACACCTACAAAAACGCCCTGCCCAACCTGCCGACCGAGTCCAATCCCTTCGGTTTCGGCTATAAACTGGGCAAGCGGGTGCAGCTGGAATATCTGGTCGTCAAGTTAGACGAGGTCAAGAAACTGATTGAAAAACCCACGGCCGATGCCGTCGAGAGCTATTACAGCCGCAATATCAGCCAGTTCCAGACGTCCGTGCCGTCCGATCCGAACAATCCCGACTCCGAAAAAATCACCACAACCCGTCCATTCGCCGAAGTGGAGGCGATGATTCGCCAAAGGATTGAAGACGAGCGCACGCAGGCGCAGGCCGCCCTGATCTTCAACGACATCCGCAGCCAGACCGAGGCGGGCTTTGAGTCGCTCAATGTCGATGAGGCCGCTGTCGAGCAGCTGCAGAAAGCCGCCGGCGACTACGAAGCCGCTGCCAAGGCCGTTTCGCAGAAATATGCCGTCCCCGTCGTCAGCGGCAAAACCGGCTGGCTGACAGCGGAGACTTTCAGCAATGACGAGATACTGGGCAGCTTCAGCATGCAGCGGGGCCAGACTTATCTGCGGCTGGCCGATTTGGCGTTTGCGGTTACACCCAACAAGCCCGAGCGGCCGCTGATTGGACTGCCGTCGATTCGGATGTGGGAAAATATCGGCCCGCTCAGCGGCGGCTGGTATTCTCGTCAGGAAAGCAAATACTACCGGCTGATGACGCTGGTGCGGGTAATCGGCATACAGGAGGCCCAAACACCCGACAGCATCGATGTGGCGTTTGACACCCGCGGGATGGTTCTGTTTGACCAGCAGCCCCCTGCCAAGCCGTTCAGTCTGCGCGATAAGGTGCTCCAAGACCTGCGGACCCTCCGCGGCATGGAAATCGCCAAAGCACGGGCGGAAGAAGTGGCCGCTCTGGCCGCTCAAAAGGGCTGGGAGGAAGCCGTCAAGGACTACAACAACCGCTATGCCAAAGCAGCAGACGACCCCAACCAGATAACCGACACCCAAGCCATTGAAATCGGTTCGCTCAAGCAGCAGCTGCGTGCTGCGTCAGCCGAAATCGAAACGGCCAAGCGCATCATGCAGGAAAATCCCGCCTCGGCACAGTACATCCAGCAGCGGCTCAACAGCAATATGCTGACCAACAAGCTCTATGCCCTGCTGCCCGAAAACGCCGAATCGACCGGCACGATTCAGAAAGTCCTGCCGTTTGAGCCGCAGGCGGCCTGCTATGTCGTCAAATCGGTGACGCGCAAGCCGGCCACCGAAAAGGATTATCTGGACGGCAAGGCCCAGACGGCTCTCCAGCTCAATGCGATGCATTCGGCCGCCCTGCCGCTGATGCACTTTGATCCTTCCAGAATTCTTCAGCGGATGGGCTATCAGTCGAAAACGCCTCATGAGGAAATAGACCTGAAAACACGTCCGGAACAGCTGCCGATGCCCGACGAGGTGCTGTAATCATGCAGACACAGCCGAACATGCAGACCGTTTTTGACAAAGCCCTGCGGCTGGCTATCGTTGGACTGGCCGCATGGGTGGTGCCGGGGGCCGGCCATTGGCTCATCGGCGAGCGGAAGCGGGCGGTGATTTTGTTTGCGGTGATAGCGGGTCTGTTTATCACCGGCCTGTATGTCGGCTCCATCGGGGTGGTGGATTGGGTCAGTGGGCGCATCTGGTTTTACGCCCAGATTCTCTGCTCGCCGGCCGTCGGGATACTGGGCAGCTTCACCAAGAACGGTCGCTTTCCCACCTACGGCCGCCCCTGCGATATCGGCCAAATATACACCGGCATTGCAGGACTGCTGAACCTGCTGAGCATCTTAAGCGCCGTGTATATGGCCTACTGCGGACGCGGTGAACTGATTGGTCAGGAGGAGGACGGCGTCAATGAATGAGTGGATTGTAGCGGCCTTTACCGCCCCCGAGCAGATAGGAACCACACCGGGATCGCTGCTGTGGATGTTTCCGCTGCTGGCAGCCATTGCAATAGTGTATAAGGCCACCAAGATGCGGGCCCTGCTGTGGCGGCGGTTTCTGGTCGAATCGGCCGTGCTGTTTGCCACCGTCAGCGGCTTTATGATTCTGGCGATTGTTGTGCTGAATCTGCTCAGCTGGCTGATAACCGGCTAATCGCTGCCGGCCGCCGGACCGCCCATCAGCCCCAGCTGACACAGCGCATTGTAGGCCGCTTTCTGTTCGGCTTCTTTTTTGGTAATCCCCCATGCCGAATCAAACCGCAGATGCCGCACCACAACAGCAATCTCAAAGCATTTGTTGTGGTCGGGGCCTTTCTCGTCCAGCAGGTCATAAATCGGCATGCAGCCGTATTCCTGCTGGCAGTACTGCTGCAGCAGCGATTTGTAGTTTTCCTGATGCTGCTGGGCATCGGCCTCCACAAACAGCGGCTCATACAGCCGGCAGATAAAGGTCTTGGCCGCTTCCATTCCGCCGTCCAGATAGATGGCGGCGATAGCCGACTCCAGACTGGCTGCCGCAATCGAGCCGGCCAGCGCGCGGCTGCTTTCCATTCCCCGTCCCAGCCGCAGATGCCCCGGCAGCCCCAGCTGGTGGGCCAGTTCAGCACAGACCTTGCGCGACACCAGACGGCTTTTTATCTTGGTCAGATCCCCTTCGAGATAGTCGGGAAAACGCTCAAACAGCGATTGGCAGATCACCAGCGACAGCACCGCATCGCCCAGAAATTCCAGACGCTCGTTGCTGCGGCGCCGGTCGTCGGCTGCAGACGCATGCAGAAACGCTTCTTCGAGAAGCTGCGGATTGTTGAATTGATAGCCCAGCGCCTCTTCTATCTGCCGGGCGGCTTGTGCATCCATAATTGCTCCTGACAGCTGTCAGGCAAGCAGATTGCGAAGGCCGCTGCCTCCAGCGGCGTTCGGAATATGCCTGCCGTTTGTTTTTAGTTTACTATAAAACAAAACCGGACAGACTGTCAAGACCCGTCTGTCCGGCGGCTGCCTTCTTGTTGCGCTGCTCAATTGACCAGCTGCAGTGAGGCCAGCGCCGTAAACTGGTCATCGACAAATTCAAACACCGTATCCAGACCGGTTACATTGAAAATCGACTTGGTCTTGGGCCCCACCGATGAAAACAGCAGCGTGTGCCTGTTGTCGCGCAGAACCTTGCGGAGCTTGAGCATCTTGGCAATGCTCGATGAGGTGATAATATCAATATCCGCAAAATCCAGCACCACATCCAGTTCCGTATTGGTACTGACCATTTCGATAACAGTCTGCAATTCCTCTCCCAAATCCGGTTCTTTGCACAAGTTCACCAGAAGCACATTTTCCGACCAGTTTTGAATACCCATAATCTTATCTCCTGAATACAAACGGCTGTTTCAGCTGTAGCTATCGGCTTGAAAGGGAGCTCGGTTAATGAAAATTTAGGCATATTTTAAGCACGGCAGCTCTTCCAGCCGAAACGGGGAGCAGATTGAAAACGCCCTGTCCGGACGTATCCGCCGTTTGACCAGCCAACATCCCCGCCCCGATGCCGTGTCCGGTCAAATGTTCTTGTTTTTATCGGACGGTTTGCCTATAATAAATGCATCGAGAGCATTTTTTTACTTCTTCCGTTTTGCGGGGGCTTGATTTGACCGAAATAAGAACGATTGTTCTGGTCAAGAAAGGATTGATGCACAATGTGTAAAACAGCATCTTTATTTATCGGTTCTGTAATTGCATTTGCCGGCATTGCAGCACTGGCCGACAGTCAGTCAGTCAACTGGCAGGGACCTTCCAATTCAAGGATCAAGCAAATCCGGTATTTTCAGAAAGAAACCGCTGCACCGAAAGCCCTTGCAGCGCCTGCACCGGCTGCAGCCGGCGTTATCGATTCGCCGCCGGTGGACGGCTTTGTGCCGTGGATTGTGCTGACGCCCACCAATAAGCATCTGGATGCCGAAACAACAGGCATTTACGAGGCCTTTCCTTCCGCCTATGCCGGAAGCCCGCCGGCAGGAACCAATCCGCGGACGGATTATATGATTGCCATCTTTGACACCGGCGCCAGCTCCCATGTTATCGGCTATTATAACGCCGTCCGTGCAGGTTTGTACAACAGCACCTACCTGACCCAGAAAAACAAAGCCGAGGTAGCCGGCGTCACCGGCTCCGTCGAAGCGCGGATAACATGGCCGTACGCCCTCTTTATGGCTGGTCTGGATGTCCTCGAACCCAACGCCCCCGGCCAGAGCGAAATGATTCTGCCCTCCACAGCCGGCCTGCTGGGCGAATACAATGTCGCCACGCTGGTTGGCCAAAATCCCGGTACCAAACCCGATCTTGCCACGGCCGTCGGCACGCCGATGAGCGTCTTCTATGACACGCATATCGAGGTCGATCAGCCCGTCACTATCACCCACGGCGGAACGGTCTATACCGGTCCGCGGATTACCTTCTATCCCAAGGGCTCATCCAGTCCGGCGTATGCCGATTATATCCCGCTGGAACTCAAGCCCGCCGGCAGCACGACGGTGCAGTATATTACCTACGGCTTCAATCCCGAAGACCTGCTGGAGATGTTTACAGACCCGTGGGGCTTTGAACTGGATTATTCGCCGATTACGCCGTCGGTGGTCATGGGGGTTTCGTCGCAGAGCTTGTTCTTCATCCACGGGGTCGATTTGGCCGACGGCGGCCGCAGTGCGCTGGACAAAAACCGCTTTATGCTCGATACCGGCGCCCAGATTACTGTTGTCGGCTCGCGGATTGCCGCCCGGCTGGGACTGCAGGCAGCCAATCGGGATTTTGAGGTGGAAATCGAAGGCGTCACGGGCGATTCGATTATGGCGCCGGGATTTTATCTGGACCGGCTGACGATTCCGGCGGTAGGCCAATGGCTGGAGTTTACCAATGTGCCGGTGGTGCTGCTGGATATCTTCAGCCCCGAAGGCGGCACGCTGGACGGCATTATCGGGATGAACCTCTTTACGCAGTATAACCTGATTCTACGTGCTGGCGGCTTTATGCTCGAAGACGACCCGCGTCTGGAATTCCAGCGGATTGGCACAGCAGGACAGCCGGCCGATATCGCCCCCCTGCCGCTGGACGGCAAGGTCGATATGCAGGACTTGGCCGCCTTCAGCAGCGCTTGGCAGGGTAGCGGACAAACGGTCTGGAATACCAGCGCCGATTTGGCTCCCGCAAACGCCCCTGATGGAGCAGTCGATCTGGCGGATCTGTCGGTGCTGGCGGAAAACTGGCTGGCAGGCGTGCTGTTTTGACCGTCAGGTTTGTCTGCCGCCACTAAACTGCCCTCGATCCGTCCTTGCCGCTGTTTGAACAGTGCCAAGAATACCCCTTATCGGGATATTTTCACCCTTTCATTAACCTGAAAAATTGTCTATCCAAACTGTCCAGATGGTCCCAATTCTGCATGCACTATCTTGCTATCTTCAAAAATCTGCAAAAATCTTAACTGCCTTATCTGAAAGGATTTATCGGAATTTCACCCCCTTGCCCAATGCCCATTTTCGGACAAATTATGCAGGTTGACGGGTATTATAGAGAGACTGTTTGAAAACTGAATACCCGACATCCAAATAAGAAGGAGCAAGACATGCCCAAACTGATAGCCATTCTTCTCCGAGTAGCCCGCCGCTGCCGGCTGGTTTTCTACCGGCCTGCACACCCACTGCGCCCTCTGCCGGCAGTTCAAGCCGGCCTGCCGGCAAACTCTGCCGGCTCAACAGCCAACCCCGCAACCGGCTCAGGCACAAGCTCTGTAACTGGTGCGAAAATGCGCTGCATAACGGGTACAAAATCGAGCCTTATGATAGGGTCGAAAGTGAGCCCCAACAGCGCGCAAAACAATCCAACTGGCTGCAAAGTGAGCCCCAAATGCATGCAGGTTAACGCTGCCGGCGCAAGTACGAGCCCGATTACTGGATACAAAGTGAGCCCCGATGGCATCAAGAATCGTTCAACCGGTTCGAAAATGACCCTCAACAGCGTGAAAACGGGCCTCACAGGGTTCACAATGAGCCCGAACAGCAGTTCCCAAACTCACACAACTGGCGCAAAAGTGAGCCACAGAATATTTTTAAATAATATTATATACCCCCCTCTAATCCCCCCACAGGGGGGGCGTGTGTGTGAGGATGCGCTCTTTGAGCAGTTCTG
>JAGPMT010000019.1 GCA_018052735.1 Phycisphaerae bacterium
CACCTGCCGGTTATCGTGGATCCGTCGCACGGCACTGGGCATGCGTATATGGTTCCTCCCATGTGTCTGGCGGCTATTGCCGCCGGCGCCGACGGGCTGATTGTGGAGTGCCATCCGGACCCCGAACATGCCGCATCGGACGGGGCGCAGTCCATCACCCCCCAGACGCTGAGCCAACTAATGCCGAAACTCAGGCGGGTTGCCGAAGCCGTGGACCGGACGCTATAGACGCCGCCGGCAGCGGGCGGCATTCACGACCGCCCGAGGATGTGCACACAGACAGGAGATTCAATCCGGTAGCGGATATTCCGCCACACCAGCGTGCGGCCTATTGCCGACGAGAGGATGACTGCCAGCAGCAGGATAGACCAGAGCCAGAAAAACAGGATATCCGCCCAGCGGGCGATGCGGAGCCGCTCCTTATCGGCCGGCAGGAGTTTGGCTATCAATCGCTGGCGGAGAATCGCCCTTAGAAGCTGACAGGCCAAGAACACCGCAGGAAGCGCGATAACCAGACCGCTGTGGGGATAATCCATTCGAACAGCCCAGACAGCCGCCGCCAGACCTCCCCACAGCCCCCCTACCGTAAACAAGGCACTGAACAAGCCGAACAGCCACATGCCGGGAGTATAAATGCGTGTGATGATAAACTGCCTGCGGGCAAATTCCCACAAGCTGGCCCATGTGGCGCTTTCATACGAGGCAATCATACAGGCGGGGACAAAAACCATTTTGAGGCCTTTTTTGCGAATCGCCCGGGTCAGGGTCAGGTCGTCGCTGAGGGCTTTTTCCCAGACTTTGTCGATTCCCAATTCTTTGAAGGTCTTGACCAAAATCGCCATGGAGCCGCCCCAAGCCAGATTGAAGCGGGTATTGCCGAGAAGCTGGCAGATTTTGGCGTTGACCGCCGACAGGGCCACGGTTGCAAGGTTGTTTGTCTGGGGTACAAAGCAGCGGTAGCCGCCGGCGGCGCCGTTTTTGTCCTTTCGCAGCGGATAGACAATATGGGCCAGCCAATGGGGACCGGCACAGGCATCGGAATCAGCAAAAACAAGGGCTTCGGTCTCCGGCGGTATTTGCCGGCAGGCATACAGCAGGTTGTGCAGTTTTTGGCTGCAGGAGTCGGTGTGTCCGGCGACAAGGATTTTGACGGACTGTGCCTGTGTGTTCTGCCTGTGGCGGGCCTTGAGCCGAAGCAGCCGCTCATAGGCCGGATCGCTGCGGTCCTGTACGACAAACCACAGATGATAGCCCTCATAATCCTGCCTGTAGAAGGACTCGATATTCTCATCAAAATGCTCATCCAGTCCTCTGCATGGCACAATCAGCACACAGCGCGGCCGGTACAATTCCCGGCGGCGCTGTATCTTTTCAAGGGCATAGCGGCAGTTATTTACGACCTGAATCGTAAACAACCCCTGCATCACGATGGCAGCAAGTATTATATAATCAGCAGGATACAGAGTCATCTTCTCCGCTTTCGGCACAAGTTTTTAGTTGGCATTACCGGTCTATATGGTAAACTTTGCCTGCAAAAAAACAACAGTATTTTCAGCCGAACCAAAACAGAAGCGCATTCGGCCGCCAAATTGCAATGAAGATCTTTTCAGACAACAGACAGAAAATGGGGGATATGATACTACTGGCAGCGGCGGCAGCCGTGCTGGGCGCCTTTCTGATTGCCCGCACAACCGTTATTTCCGAAGACGGGGTAGTGTATATCGAACGGGCCCGCCAGCTGCCGGACAATTACCAGAATGTTGCCAGCCGGCATGAACCCATTGGTTTGCCGGTGCTTATCTTTTTATGCCATGGATTTTTTCTGCAGCTGACTGGCGGCGACTCGCCGGCTTTGTGGTGTCTGGCCGGACAGGTGTGCGTGCTGGGATGCCGCATTTTAACAATCGCCGTGTTATACCTCTGGGCCAGCCGGCTTTTTGGACGGCAGCACGCGGTGCAGGCGATGCTGGCACTGATTGTGCTTCCCTATCCTGCCCAAGCAGGTGCGGATGTCTTGCGAGAGTGGCCTTTTCTTCTGTTTCTAAGCATCAGTCTGCTGCTGTTTTGCCAAGGAAGTCAAACTCTCAACGGCGTGCTTCTTGGGGTCTCGGGGCTGTCCTGCGGGCTGGGTACTCTTATCCGGCCGGAATGCGCTCAGGTGCTGCTGTATGGGCTGTTCTTTTTTGCATATAAAACCCTGCGCGGTGTTATGGAAAAGAAACCCCTCCAACAAAACGGCTGCTATATATGGCTTGCAGCAGGTTTTTTGATGGTTTTTCTGCCGTATGCACTGCTGACAAAACAGGTTGTCCCCCATAAGCTTAACCAGCTGCTTAAAAGCCCTTCTGCGGCTTTCGGTGAGTCTATACTGTTTGCTGAATCTGCGTCCAATGCCGTCGAAACCGCCGGATTCAATCCGGCCGACTTGTCCAAAGGGCTTGCTGAGGCCGTCAATAAAATCATCATCAACTTTCTTTACTATTTCGCTGTACCGGCGGGGATTGGGTTTTATCTGTTTTACAAATCGCCGCACAAAACCGATGCCCATTGGCTCTGGGCTTTGCTTATCGGCTTTTATCTGACGGTGCTGTGTGTGCTGTATATGCGCTGGGGATATATCAGCCGGCGGCATCTTCTGCCGGCAACCGCGCTGCTGAGTCTGCATATTCCAGCAGGTCTGAACTGGATTGCCTGCCGGCTTGTTAACGGCGGTCAAGACCAGAACCATCGGCAAACATGGTTGCGGATTCTTCTGGCGGCCGGGATTCTCATCTGCATCCCCAAACTGCTCAAACCGCTGGGGCACGACAAAAAGGCGTATCTTGCTGCGGCTCAATGGCTTGCCGAAAATACAACGCCCGCCAGCCGGATTTATACATTCGACAGACGGATCCCGTTTTATGCCGACCGGCCGTACCGGCTGTACCGGAACTCGGCCCGTTTTCGGGCGGACAGGAAAGCCGAGTATCTGATTGTTCCTTCCGGTGTGCCGGCTGAACTGGAGGATATTATCCTGCTTGAGAAAACCTTTTCTGTCTCCGGCAGCAACCAGCCGGTTGTTATCTTGAAGCGGCGCCGGTAAATTTACACACCCTTCTGGGTCAGTACGACCGGTATAGTCTTTAAAAGAATGTAAAGGTTCAACATAAAGGAACGGCGCTGGATATAGAGATAATCATATTTGACTTTATGGCCGGGGCTGACATCGTAATAGCTGCGAATCTGGGCAAGGCCGGTCAGGCCGGGTTTGACAGCCAGCCGCAGCCCCCGCAAGGCCTTATGGGTATTGACCCGCCATACATTTTCCGGTCGGGGGCCTACCAGACTCATCTGGCCTTTGAGCACATTGAAAAGCTGGGGCAGTTCATCGAATCGGGTTCGGCGGAGAAACCGGCCGACCGGTGTGAAGCGCTGGTCGCCGCTGACGGCAGGTTTATAGCCGTACAATTTGTCGGAATCGTTACGCATCGTCCGGAACTTGTAGATTGTAAACAGCTGTCCATCCTTTCCGACACGCACCTGCCGGTAAATCACCGGCCCCGGACTGGTCAGCTTCACCCAGCAGGCCGCAGCCAGAAAAACCGGACTGAAAATCACCAGCAGCAACAGACTGCCGACAATATCCAGAAGCCGTATCATAAATTCCTCGCCGTCTGATTTGCGGCCCAGAAAAGTGGAAATCAGATGGACGATATTGTCCTGCTGAATCCTGCCGGCAATGAGTTCAGCATAAACCGCCGGTCCAAATGTGACGGTTACATTCAGCTTCAGCAGTAGAAAAATCAGCAGATTCAGATTTTTTTCATCCTGCAGCCGCTCGCAAATCATCACCTCATCCACATCCCGAATATGCATCAGTTCTTCAATGGCAGTGATGTGCTTCAAGCGGACCAGAACGCTCTTTTTGAGGAAGGGATCATAGAATTCAGAAGAACCGAGAATGACGACGCGCTTTTGAATCCTGTTTTTCAGCCGCAGCAGCAGGCCGTTGACAAAAAACAGCACCGCCAGCGAAAGACCAAACTGCAACAGCAGGATGCTGGAGGGGAAACGCATCCATCGGTCGCGCAGCAGATACATCAAGACAAAATCCAATACCGTTCCGGCCAGCAGCCCATAGAACAGCTTTTGAAAGAGCTGCCAATAGGACCGGAATCGCCGCCGGAAAACGCCGGCTTGAACCAGAGCCGCAAGAATAATTCCCACCAGAAACAGCCGGCTGTCTCTAAACGGCGCAAAGCTGGCCGGCGGGATGTTCTGTCCGTATCGTATCAGATACGCCAGCAGAAACATTCCATACAACAGAACCGCATCTATGGCCAGCAGCAGAAAATTCATTCCGTTTGAGCATCCGTTTACAATGCAACACTTGTCATTGTATGACAAGCAGACCTCAAATCAAGGAGATTTCAGAAATGCATTTGACAAGCCGGCAGGCGCATTTACAATAGTGTTTTTAAGAGTGTTTCAACCGTGCAACAATGGAAGCCGATGCAGACAGGTGAATCCGCCAGCGTCGGCCCAGCGGATAATTAAATGACACAATATCCCGCATTTTATCTGATATCCACCGCCGGCTTTCCCAATCTGGGAGACGAATGGATTACCCTCGGCTGGCTGGAGGCGATTTTCAGAAAATACCCGCAAGCCGCTGTTTTTCTGGATGTTCATTTTCCGTCGGGTTTCGATTCGCTGATACGCACCCGCCCCTATGTCGGCAGGGTCTGCTGTGTTGACTTCTTCTGGCAGCTGACATATCCCTATTCGGGTCAGCCGTGGGAGGACTGCCTGCGGAATTTTCAGGATGCGTATGCCTGCCGACGGCCAGCCGCCCTGCGGCATCTGTCGGCCATTCTGCCCCGCACAAGCCATCTCCATTTTTTAGGAGGCGGCCATGTTACGGGAATCTGGCAGCATCATCTGCTGCTGATTGTGCTGGCCGGCCTGCTAAAAGACGACTGCCGCCTGCCGGTTTACTGGACAGGGGGAAGTCTCCAGCCGATTGAAGATGTCCACCTGCAGGGCCTTCTGCCGTTTTTGAGCCGGTTCGACTTTATCAGTTTCCGCGACAGCGAAAGTGCCCACCAGGTGAATTCCTGTCTGCCCGGCACAGTCTGCCCAAGCTGCGACGATATTGTTTTGGGGCTGTCAGAAGAGAGCGTACAGCCGCCGGCGGCATCTGAACGACCTGTTGTTCTGGTTAATCTTCAATCGGACTTCTGTCCAGACGATTCTTTCGGCGCAATCGGTCAGACTCTTATCGAAAAAATCTGTTCCTTCCGGCAGCACTCTGTGCTGTTTTGGGAGATGAATCCCCAATGCGATCGGAAGGGGTACCAGTTTCTGGCAAGCCGCATTCCGCAGATGCAATTGATCTCTTTTGAAGCCCTCTGGAAAAGTACGGCTCTGGGCGGTATGCCGGAAGCCATTGTGCATCCGCAATCGTATGCACTGGGATCTCGTTTTCATTTTCATTATTATCTGGCCTGGCATGGGATTGCAGGAGAATTTATCTCCCAAACCTCGTATTATGACACCAAACATAAATCCATCTGTGAGGCCGGCTCCGGCTGGCGGCCTCTGCATCTGGCGGCTGAGAAAACCGTTCAGCCCCGGCTGGATAAACGACATCTTTCTCAACTGAAACGCCGTGAATTTGACAGAATCTACGGCTGAAATCCGCAGGCGGGCGTTTCCGGGAAAGAATGCCTTCTTAGGGTTTTTGGCAGGCAAAAGAAGATCGGCTGTCTTTCAGAAGACCCATAAAGAGCAGTGAAAGCCGAAAAATCAACATTTTTGTATGCTTTAATACCAAATGATTACAAAATTGTAATCCTTGAAAAATTATCGCACTTTACGAAAACGCCGTAACTTGTTCATCTGTAAACACATACAAATCATCTGCTTTTTTCTAAAAATTGGCATTCTATTTGCTCACATAGATATAATCGAGTTTTAGCCTGTACAGGTCTGAAAGGCGTATCAGGCCAAACATGAGTTTCCGGCAGTTGTTGTTGACTTTCTAATAGGTGTGTTTATAGGATGTAGCTTGGTCGCGATACGCCGGCAGGCATATTGATGAAGGTTCCGCCCAAATGCGCGAAAGGAAAGCAAATGGAAAACAAACAAGCAGAATTGATTGAACTGTTCGGTGCCAATGTCTTTAACGATGCGGTTATGCGGCAGCGTCTGCCGAAGAATACCTACAAGGAATTCACCCGCATTCGTCAGGGCGGCGGGGAAATGACTGCCTCGCTTGCAGATGTCATTGCCAATGCAATGAAGGACTGGGCCATTGAAAAAGGTGCTACCCACTACTGTCACTGGTTTCAGCCGATGACCGGCCTGACAGCAGAAAAACACGATTCGTTCATCTCGCCGACACCCGACGGAAAAACCATCGTGGAATTCAGCGGCAAAGAGCTGATTAAGGGCGAACCGGATGCATCGTCTTTCCCATCCGGCGGTCTGCGGGCGACCTTTGAGGCGCGCGGCTATACAGCGTGGGACTGCAGCTCGCCTGTTTTCATCAAAGGCAGAACCCTCTACATCCCCTGCGCCTTCTGCTCCTATACGGGACAGGTTCTTGACAAAAAGACTCCTCTACTCCGTTCGATGGAGGCGTTGAGCAAACAGGCCGTTCGGGTGCTCAAAGCTCTGGGCAAAACGGATGTTCAGAATGTTATTACCACACTGGGACCTGAGCAGGAATATTTTCTTATCGATCGGAGCTACTTTGAGCGGCGGTTGGACCTTGTTTTAGCAGGGCGAACGCTGTTCGGCGCCCCTTCGCCCCGCGGGCAGGAGATGGAAGACCACTATTTCGGCACGGTGCATGAGCGGGTAGCCGCATTTATGAACGATGTAAACAAGGAGCTGTGGAAACTGGGCGTATCCGCCAAGACGCAGCACAACGAGGTAGCGCCGGCCCAATACGAGCTGGCACCGGTTTTCTCAACCGTAAATGTAGCAACCGACCACAACCAGCTTACGATGGAGACGCTGCAGAAGGTTGCCCTGCGACACAATTTTGTCTGTCTGCTTCACGAAAAGCCCTTTGCCGGCGTTAACGGCTCCGGCAAGCATAACAATTGGAGTATGGTGACCGATACCGGCATCAATCTGCTGGATCCCGGCAGCACGCCGCACGACAATATGGTTTTTCTGGTCTTTCTGTGCGCTGTGATTCGTGCTGTGGACAAGTATGCCAAACTGCTGCGTGCCTCGGTGGCCAATCCGGGCAATGACCATCGTCTCGGAGCCAATGAGGCACCGCCGGCGATTGTCTCCATTTTCCTCGGGGACCAGCTGACCGATATCTTTAAGCAGCTGGCCGGCGGCGGGCTTAAAAGCTCGCAAAAAAGCAGCGAACTGAAGCTGGGGACCTCAATTCTGCCCCCCCTGCCGAAGGACACCACAGACCGCAACCGGACCTCGCCGTTTGCCTTTACCGGCAACAAGTTTGAGTTCCGGATGGTCGGGTCCAGTCAGTCCACGGCCGGACCGAATTTTGTTCTCAATACCATTGTGGCCGATGTTCTGATGGAAATTGCCGAAGAACTGGAAAAATCCAAGAATCCGGCCACCGATGCCCAGAAGCTGCTGAAGCGAATCGTTACGGAACATTTGCGTATTATCTTCAACGGCGATAACTATTCGCAGGACTGGGTTGAGGAAGCCCAAAAGAGAGGTCTGCCGAATATTCGTTCTGCGGTAGAATCCATCGAAACACTGATGGATAAGGAGCATGTGTCCGTCCTGACCCGTCATGGGGTTTTGACGAAAAACGAACTGCATGCCCGGATGGAGATTCTGCTGGAAAATTACAGCAAAACGATCGCCATTGAGGCCAATACGATGCTGACGATAGCCAAACGGCAGATTTTGCCGGCATGCATTGAATACTGCGGCCGTCTGGCCTCTGCGGCTACTGTCATAGCCGAGGCCGGCGTCACCAGCAGATCCGCCCGCAAAAACCTCGAAAAGGCAAGCCAAATGACAGATGAGCTTCATAACGCCATCGAGGCGCTGGAAGCCGTCGCTTCGAAGGCCAAAAAGAACGGCAATGCCGTTCAGACAGCACGGTATTATCGCGATGAAGTAGTCAGTGCCATGCAGACCGTCCGAAAGGCGGCTGATGCCCTCGAATTGCTGGTAGATGCAGACTTGTGGCCGCTGCCGACATATGCAGAAATGCTGTTTTTGAAGTAAACTCCGCAGCAGCCGCAGCTGTCGTACTTAACATTAGGACAAACGAATTGGCAACGCCAAGTACGCCAAGTCCTTCGGGCAGCCGCAGCTGTCGTACTTAACATTAGGACAAACATACCCTGCCGGTTATACAATGCCGGCGGGTTTTTTTGTGAAATATTAAGATCAAGGGTTGGGGTGTCAGAATATTTATAAGTAAAATGAATAGAAAAATAAATATATTTTATAAATAATTTGTCAGTGATACCAAAATTGCTTAAAGTTGCTTCGGTTAAAATAAAGACTGCAAATTAGGATTAGAGATGTCGCCATTACTGAAAGACCAAGGTTTATATGAAGTCCGCCGGGAACATGACGCCTGCGGGATCGGCGCTGTCGTTCATATCTCGGGGAAAAAAGACCATTCGATTGTAGAATACAGCAAACAAATTCTTTTGAATCTGCATCATCGCGGTGCTGCCAGCGCAGATGACGTCACCGGCGACGGGGCAGGGATTCTGACCCAGATTCCCGATGCATTTTTCCGTATGGAGACCCAACGGTTGGGCATCTGTCTTCCCGAGGCGGGCCGGTACGGCATCGGCATGGTATTCAGCCCCAAAGACACGGGGCTTCGCAGCTGCTGCTATGGTCTGCTTGAACAGGCCGCAGCACATTACGGCTTGCGGGTTTTGGGCTGGCGCTGTGTGCCGGCAGATCCTTCGTGTCTGGGGCCAATCGCCCTGTCGGCAGAACCGTTTATCGAGCAGGTTTTTATTGACGGCTGCGGCCTGCAGGGGCAGGAACTCGAACGGAAGCTGTATTTGACCCGCAAGCGCACGGAACGGCTGGTTTATGAGGCACTCGGCCCGGCCGCTGAAGACTTTTATATTGTGTCGCTGTCGGGCAGAACCCTCTGCTATAAGGGGATGTTTATGGCCTGGCAGCTGTTTGCCTATTACCCGGACCTCAACGACCAGCGTTTTGCATCGGCACTGGCAATTGTGCATCAGCGCTACAGCACGAATACCTTCCCCAACTGGAAACTGGCGCATCCGTTCCGCTGCATTGCCCACAACGGCGAAATCAATACGCTCAGCGGCAACCGCAACTGCATGCGGATGCGTGAAAAACGGCTCAAATGCGAGCTGCTGGGCGAGGATTTAAGCGACTTGCTGCCGGTACTGACGCCCGGCGGCAGTGATTCTGCTTCGTTTGACAATATGCTTGAGCTGCTGACGATGGCCGGCCGGAGCATGCCGCATGCCTTGATGATGATGATTCCGGAGGCCTTCGGAGCCAAATACCACATCAGTACTGACAAACGGGCATTTTACGAATACCACGCCTCGATTATGGAGCCGTGGGACGGGCCGGCGGCTATGGTTTTCAGCGATGGACGTCTGCTGGGGGCAACATTGGACCGCAACGGATTGCGTCCCTGCCGGTATACGATTACCACCGATGGTCTGGTTCTTATGGCCAGCGAAACCGGCGTCGTGGAATTTCCGCCGGAGCAGATTCGCACGAAAGGCCGTCTTCAGCCGGGGAAGATGTTTCTTGTGGACACCGAAGAAGGCCGAATTATTACGGACAATGAAATCAAAAGCACCATCTCCCGGCAGAAGCCGTATCGGCGGTGGCTTGACGAAAACCGCATCGAGCTGAAGGGCTTGTTCGATACGCCGACTCTCGAACTGGGCACTCCGGAAACGCTGGCGGCGCGGATGCGGATGTTTGGCTATACCCGCGAGGAGCTGCGCGTGCTTATCAAGCCGATGGCCGTCAATGCTCAGGAGCCGGTCGGCTCCATGGGAACCGATACTCCCCCGGCGGTGCTCAGCGACCGGCCGCGTCTGCTGTATGATTACTTCAAGCAGCTTTTTGCACAGGTAACCAATCCGCCGATTGATCCGCTGCGGGAAGGATTGGTCATGAGCTTAATGAGCTTTACCGGCAAGAAACTCAATATTCTCGAGGAGTCTGCCCGTCATTGCCGTCAGCTGAAGCTGCCGCATCCGATTCTGACCAATGAGGATATGGCTCGTCTTCGTCAGATCGTCCGCAGCGATTTCAAGGTTGAGACGATTGATGCGGTCTTTACACTGGACAAAACGGATGCAACGCTTGGGCTCAAAGGAGCCATTGACCGGCTGATTGAGCAGGCCCAGATAGCCATTGTGCAGCGTGATGCATCGCTAATTATTATCAGCGACAAAAACGCCGGACCGGATAAAGCCCCGATACCGGCGCTGCTGGCTGTTTCCGCCGTTCATCATGCGCTGATAGAACGGGGGCTGCGCGGTGAAGCCGGCCTGATTGTGGAAACCGGTGAAGCCCGTGAAGTGCAGCATTTCTGTCTGCTGTGCGGCTACGGGGCCAACGGCATCAATCCCTATTTAGTCTTTGAAGCCCTGTATCATATGCACCAGCAGCGGGACCTGCCGGCCGAACTGGAACCGGTTCAAATCGCCGACAATTATATCGCCGCCGTCAAAAAGGGCATTCTCAAGACAATGAGCAAGATGGGCATCTCCACGCTGCGCAGCTATTTCAATTCGCAGCTGTTTGAAGCTGTCGGCATCAGCCAGACGGTGATTGATGCGTATTTCACCGGCACCAGCTCCCGCATCGGCGGCATCGGTCTGGAACAGATTGCAGCCGATATCTGCCGGCGGCATCAGAATGCCTATACGGAGCCGCAGCCGGGTTCTCTTGAACTCGAGTTCGGGGGCGATTATGCCTTCCGCCTGACGGGGGAGCGGCATTTGTGGAATCCGACAACTGTCAGCCGGCTTCAGCATGCGGCGGTTTACAACGACAAAAAAGCCTATGAAGAATTTGCCAAAGCCGTCAATGACCAGTCCCAAGCACTCTGCACGCTGCGGGGACTTTTTGCCTTTACCAATACCCATCCGATACCGATTGAAGAAGTTGAACCGGCCGATGCCATCGTCAAGCGGTTCTGCACAGGCGCGATGAGCCACGGTTCCATCAGCAGGGAAGCGCACGAATGTCTGGCTGTTGCGATGAACCGGCTGGGCGGGATGAGCAATACCGGCGAAGGGGGCGAAGATCCGGTGCGGTATCAGAAGGAACCCAACGGCGACTCGAAAAACTGTGCGATCAAGCAGGTTGCCAGCGGCCGCTTCGGCGTTACCATCGAGTATCTGGCCAACGCCAGAGAAATCCAAATCAAAATGGCTCAGGGAGCCAAGCCGGGCGAAGGCGGCCAGCTGCCGGGCAAAAAGGTTTCATCGGAGATTGCCCGGCTGCGGCATTCCACGCCGGGGGTGACGCTGATTTCCCCCCCGCCGCATCATGATATTTATTCCATTGAGGATTTAGCACAGCTTATTTACGACCTTAAGTGTGCCAATCCGTCGGCCAAGGTTTCTGTCAAACTCGTTTCGGAGGTGGGCGTGGGGACCATTGCCGCCGGTGTGGCCAAAGGCAATGCGGATGAAGTTCTCATCAGCGGCTATGACGGGGGTACGGGAGCCAGTCCGTGGTCGTCAATCAAGCATGCCGGCTGTCCATGGGAGCTAGGGCTGGCCGAAACCCAGCAGGTTCTGGTGATGAACAAACTGCGCGACCGCATTCGCGTGCAGGTGGACGGGCAGATTCGTACGGGGCGCGATGTAGTAATCGGCGCCCTGCTGGGAGCTGAACGGTTTGGCTTCGGGACAGCGGCACTGGTGTGTCTGGGATGCACTCTGCTGCGCAAATGCCACGAGGGTGCCTGCACTTTCGGCATTGCCACACAAGACCCCGAACTGCGCAAGCGCTTTAAGGGCAAACCCGAATACATCATCAACTACCTGCGGTTCGTGGCCGAGGAAGTGCGTCAATGGATGGCGCTGCTGGGATTTCGTCAATTTCATGAAATGGTCGGCCGGACAGACAAACTGTGCATGCAGGCGGCCCTTGAGCACTACAAGGCCAAAGGGCTGGATTACTCCAAGATTTTCCAGCCGCCCACTGCCGACCGGCCGGATGCGTTATACAATTCCAGAGGCCAAGCAAATCCGCTGAAAAATCATCGCGACTGGGAATTGATTGAGCAATGCCGCCCTGCCTTTGACAAGAGACAAAAGGTGCGTATTCAGATGGCAGTCAGAAACACCGATCGGACCATCGGGGCCATTTTGAGCAACCGTCTTTTGCAGGCATTCGGTTCCGCCGGACTGCCGGAGGATACCATCGAAATCGAATGTACCGGCTCGGCTGGTCAAAGTTTCGGGGCATTCCTGATAAAAGGCGTAACGCTGAAGCTGATTGGGGACAGCAACGATTATTTGGGAAAGGGTCTCAGCGGCGGCCGGATTATTGTCCAAACGCCGCCCGGCTCGCCCTTTCAGGCGCATGAAAATATTATTGCCGGCAATACCCTGCTTTACGGAGCGACATCCGGGGAAGTATTCATCAACGGGATGGTCGGCGAGCGGTTCTGCGTCCGCAACAGCGGCGCCACTGCTGTCGTGGAAGGGGTGGGCGATCACGGATGTGAGTATATGACCGGCGGTCTGGTTGTGGTGCTGGGGCAGACCGGATGCAACTTTGCAGCCGGAATGAGCGGCGGCATTGCCTATGTTCTCGATGAACTTCAGCTTTTTGACACCTTATGCAATCTTGATATGGTGGATCTTGAAAGTGTGTGGAAATCCGAGGATGAAGACTTGCTGTACAAACTGATTGAAAAACACCAGCGCTTGACCCAAAGCGCCCGGGCTCGGCGCATTCTGGAGGCCTGGCCGGATATGGTGGGACGATTCGTCAAAGTCATTCCGATTGATTACCGCCTTGCGTTGGAACGCATCCGGGCCGGCGAAGAACGCGGGACGGATACCACTCCGGCAACCGAGGAGGTGTTCCATGGCTAAAATCAAAGGTTTTCTGGAATACCCGCGTCAGTCGGTTCCGTATCGCCCTGTTGAGGAGCGCATTGGCGATTACAGAGAAATCGAAATTCCCTTAACGCCGGAAGCAATTGTGCAGCAGGCTGCACGCTGTGCCGACTGCGGAATCCCCTTCTGTCATGGGGCGGGCTGTCCGCTGGGCAATCTTATCCCTGAATTCAACGAGCTGATTTATTCGGAGAAATGGAAAGAGGCCTGTGAGGTTCTGCATGCGACCAACAATTTTCCCGAAATTACCGGTCGGGTATGTCCGGCGCCTTGTGAAACAGCCTGCACGCTGGCGGTCAATGACAAGCCCGTTCTGATTCGCCATATTGAATGCCAGATTGTCGAACGGGGCTTCCGCGAGGGCTGGATTGTGCCGCTTGTTCCCAGAAGCCGCACGGGCAAAACAGTCGCCGTTGTGGGTTCGGGGCCGGCTGGTCTTGCGGCGGCTCAGCAATTGGCACGAGCCGGACATAAAGTTACCGTCTTTGAACGGGAAAACAAACCCGGCGGGCTTCTTCGCTACGGGATACCCGATTTCAAGCTGGAAAAATGGATACTTGACCGGCGTCTGAAGCAAATGAGCGAGGAAGGGGTGGAATTTGAGACGCAGGTGCATGTAGGGCAAGATATCTCGGCCTCTTATTTATGCAGACGTTTCGATGCAGTGTGTCTGACAGCCGGCGCCTGCCAGCCGCGGGATTTGAACATTCCCGGCAGGGGCTATGAAAACATTGTGTTTGCGATGGATTTTCTGCGGATGCAGAACAAAATCAACGCCGGCGAGACGGCCGTTTGCCCCAGCGGTCTCCATGCGGCCGGCAAGAATGTTGTGGTTATCGGCGGCGGCGACACAGGAAGCGACTGTGTAGGCACTGCGCGGCGGCAGGGTGCTAAATCCATCACCCAAATTGAAATCCTGCCTCAGCCGCCCGAGACGCGCCCGCCGGATACGCCATGGCCGATGTGGCCGCGCACGATGCGGACCAGCTCCAGCCATGAAGAGGGCTGCCGGCGGATGTGGAGCATTCTGACCAAGCAATTCAGCGGCACAGAAATCAGAGTCAGCCGTGTTCACTGCGTCCGTGTCGAATGGAAGCAGATCAACGGCCAGTGGAAATTTACCGAAGTGCCCGGATCCGAATTTACGCTGGATGCCGATTTGGTGCTGCTGGCACTCGGATTTGTGCACGTTGAACACGGTCCGCTGGTGACAGATTTGGGCTTGAAACTGGATGACCGCGGCAATATTGCTGTTACCAACTGTCAGACCAGCAATCCGAAGGTGTTTGCCGCCGGAGATGCCGTTAGCGGAGCATCCCTTGTTGTGCGGGCTATTCACTCCGGGCGTATTGCCGCAAACGCTGTTGACCAATACCTGCGTATGCGTTAGAATGCGGTTTGAATATGTTTTGCGTGCCTTGTTTTATCGGCTTACAGCTGTTTATGGTAGAGGATTTGTAAATGTCGTTCAGACTGGCGCTGGCACAGATCAATTCGACAGTCGGGGATATAGGGCATAATGCCCAAACCATCGCGGCCATGGCCAAGCGGGCCAGAGAACAGGCCGTGGATGTTGTGGTATTTCCCGAATTGTGCCTGTGCGGCTATCCGCCGGAAGATTTGCTGCACAAGCCGGGTTTTCTGCAGGATAATATTGCGGCATTGGAGGGTTTGCTGCCGGAAATACGGGGGCTGACTGCTCTGGTCGGTTTCGCACAGCCCGATCATCAGCAATGCTACAATGCAGCCGCCGTGATTCGTGATGGAGTTATCGCATCCATTTATCATAAGGGCCAGCTGCCCAATTACGGTGTTTTTGACGAAAAACGCTATTTTGTCCCCGGCCGGAATCCCCTTGTTATTGAGCAGGGGCCTACCCGCATCGCCGTTACCATCTGCGAGGACATCTGGGATATTCGCTGGTTGGATTCATATCTGGGAGACTATCGGGGGCATCTGGACCTTATTGTCAATCTGTCGGCTTCGCCCTTTTATGCCGGTAAAATAAAGGACCGCCAGGCAGCTCTGGTCCGATGCAGCAGGCATTTCAACTGTGCGGCGGCATACTGCAATCTGGTCGGCGGACAGGACGAACTGGTCTTCGACGGCCGGAGCATGATTGTCACGGCACAGGGAACGATTGCCGCTCAGGCCAAAGCGTTTGACGAAGATCTGTATATTGCGGACATTGAGCATCATGCCGGCAGGCCGCTGACAATTCACCCCATCAGCAACTCTTTCTTTTCGGATCAAAACGATATTGTAGAGGAGGTCTGGCAGGCACTGGTGCTGGGCACCCGTGATTATGTCCGTAAAAATGGCTTTTCACGGGTTGTAGTGGGATTGAGCGGGGGCATCGATTCATCGCTGGTGGCAGCTGTCGCCGTTGAAGCGCTGGGACGTCAAAATGTCATCGGCATCACAATGCCGTCCCGATTCAATTCCGCTGAAACGCGCAGCGATGCGCAGACACTGGCAAGCCGTTTGGGCATTGAGTTTCACACAATACCGATTTCGGACATACTGGACATATTCAGCCGCACATTGGGCAAGGTTGACGGCTGGAGCGAACAGGGACTGGCCTACGAGAACCTCCAAGCCCGCATTCGGGGTACCATTCTGATGTCTTACTCCAACCAGTTCGGCTGGTTGGTTCTGACCACAGGCAACAAAAGCGAAACAGCGGTGGGCTATTCGACGCTTTACGGCGATACAGCCGGCGGCTTTGCGGTTATCAAAGATGTGCCAAAGACGCTGGTTTACAAGCTCAGTGCCTATTACAACGATCGTGCGGGCCAGCCGATCATCCCGGAATCGGTTATCACCCGTGCTCCTTCTGCAGAATTGCGTCCGAACCAGAAAGACACAGATTCGCTGCCTGACTATGATCTGCTGGATGCGATTCTGAAAAACTATATTGAGCTGGATCACTCTGCGGCTGATCTGATTCACAACGGCTTTCCCGAAGAGCAGGTTCGGCGTGTGCTGCGGCTGGTGGACAAAAGCGAATACAAGCGCCGCCAGTGTCCGCCGGGTATTAAAATCACACCCCGTGCCTTTGGCAAAGACCGCCGAATGCCTATCACGAATAAATATAATCCATAAGACTCCTGCCGGCAGCAGTCCCTAAATTTGTCAATGGAGCAGTGTTAGTGTTTTGACCTTGCATTCCTTTGCATAGCCGAGTGTTTCCTAACATCAATATACGCCCTTCCCTGCGGGTCAGAACCCCCCTCTTATATGTGCTGATATGGTCTTTTGGGAGGGCTTAATTCTATTTTGGACTCCATATTTCCAATATATTCTGTATCCGTAAATACCCAGCCGGACAGAGCAAAAACAATCCAGCCAAATCCTAAAATCTCAAGTGAATATTGGCTGTTTCAAGCAATTAAAAACGCCCCCTTTAAATGGTTCGATAACAGCAGAAAAAAAATTTTTTTCTGTTAGTTCCGTATTTACAAGCATTAACAGACAGCGTGCAATTTTTTTCGATTTTTACCCTTTGCACAGCGACCTGCCAACGGTATATTGACGTAGTAAGTATTGACTATATATTGTTATTTTTATTTATTATCATTCAACATATTGTATTATTCAGGAAGGTTTACAATGGCCGGCGAACGGATTCCAGCAGCGGGTGAAGCAATGATTAATCCAGACTTCAAACCATGGCAAAAATCACAACATATAGGATATAAAGGACTTAGGGTTCCGTCGTATTTTTCAACCCCGGGGATTCACCCTTTCGACCAAATCGAATGGGAGAAAAGGCAGGCCAAAATCACCGATGAAACGGGCAAGGTTATATTTGAGCAGAATGATGTAGAAGTCCCTGCCAATTGGAGTCAATTGGCGACAAAAGTTGTCGTCAGCAAATACTTTTATGGTGATATTCATCAAGCCGGCCAGCGTGAAAACTCCGTTAAACAGCTTGTTCACAGGGTTTGTAAAGCCATTGCAGACAGGGGATTGAAAGACGGCTACTTCGCCAGCGAGCAGGATGGAGAGACATTTTATCAAGAATTAACTTGGCTTTGCGTCAACCAATATGGGGCGTTTAATTCACCGGTTTGGTTCAATGTGGGGCTTTATGATGTTTACGGGGTCAAGGGAAGCGAGCATAATTATCATTGGGACAATCGGTTAAAGAAAGCTGTGCCCTGCTCCAGCAGCTATGAATATCCGCAGGCCTCGGCGTGTTTTATTCTGTCGGTTGATGATACGATGGATGACATTATGCGTCTGGCCCGCAGTGAAGCGATGCTGTTTAAGCATGGTTCGGGTACAGGTACAGACCTTTCGACCCTTCGCAGCAGCCGGGAGAAGCTGTCCGGTGGGGGCAAACCTTCTGGACCGCTGAGTTTTATGCGGGTTTATGACCAGATTGCAGCCGTAGTGAAATCCGGCGGCAAGACGCGGCGGGCAGCCAAAATGCAGTCGCTGATGATTACGCACCCTGACATTCGGGAGTTTATCACCTGCAAAACGGAAGAAGAAAAGAAGGCATGGGCATTAATCGACCAAGGATACAGCCCGGATGATGCTTACAGCAGCATTATGTTCCAGAACTCCAATCTTTCTGTCCGTGTGACAGATGAGTTTATGGAGGCGGTTGAAAAAGACGGCATCTGGCGGACAACGGCTGTTACTACCGGCAAAAAACTGGAGGAAATGTCAGCCCGTGAACTGATGAACCTGATTGCCGAAGGAACACGCATCTGCGGCGATCCGGGCTTGCAGTATCATACCACTATCAACAAATGGCATACCTGTCCCAATTCCGGACCTATCCATGCCTCCAATCCGTGCAGTGAATATATGTTCATCAACAATTCGGCCTGCAATCTGGCATCGCTGAACCTGATGAAGTTCCGCAATGATGACGGCTCCTTCAATATAGACCGTTTCAAGCAGGCCATCCGGATTTTTATTATTGCTCAAGATATTCTGGTCGACAACGGCAGCTACCCGGAAGCATCCATCACAGAGAACAGCCATCGCTTCCGCCCGCTGGGGCTGGGATATGCCAATCTGGGCAGTCTGATAATGAGTCTGGCATTGCCCTATGATTCGGATCAGGCGCGTGCCTGGGCGGCGGCTGTTACGGCCATTATGACCGGCACGGCTTATGCGGTCAGTGCTGAATTGGCGGCGATGAAGGGAGCATTCGAGGAGTTTGAGAAAAACAAGGAGCCGATGCTGAATGTCATCGCCATGCATCGCGAGCATGCCCGCAATATCCCCGAAATGCACTGCCCGGATTACCTGCTCAGCGCCGCCAAGGATGCATGGGATCAGGCGTTCAATGCCGGAACCCAGCACGGCTATCGCAATGCCCAAACGACTGTATTGGCGCCGACCGGCACTATCGGATTCATGATGGACTGCGACACAACCGGCATTGAGCCGGATATTGCTTTGGTTAAATACAAACTGCTGGCCGGCGGCGGCATGCTGAAGCTGGTCAACCGCACAGTGCCTCTGGCTCTCGAGCGGCTGGGCTACAGCCCGGAAGATATCAAAGATATTTGCGATGCCATCGATCGGGATGACACCATTGAAACAGCCGAGAAGCTGCGTCCGGAACATCTGCCCGTTTTTGACTGTGCGTTCAAAGCCAAAAACGGCAAGCGGTATATTCATTATATGGCCCATCTGAAGATGATGGCTGCCGTTCAGCCGTTTTTGTCCGGCGCTATCAGCAAGACCATCAATATGCCCAAAGAAAGCACTGCCGATGAAATTGCGGCGGCCTATATGGAAGGATGGAAGCTGGGGCTCAAGGCGGTAGCCATTTACCGCGATGGTTCCAAGCGTCTTCAGCCGGTTAATACCGAAACCAAAACCGACAGCAAAAAGAAAAAGGCAACTGAAGAAACATCCGCGCCGCGTCCGTTCCGCCGGCGCCTGCCCGAAACCCGCAACAGCATCACGCATAAATTTTCCGTAGCAGGACATGAAGGTTATCTGACGGTCGGGCTGTATGAAGACGGCCAGCCCGGCGAACTGTTCATTACGATGGCCAAAGAAGGCAGTACCGTCGGCGGCCTGATGGATGTGGTGGGCACCTGCGTATCGATGGCCCTGCAATACGGCGTGCCGCTGATTACGCTGGTCGATAAATTCCGCCATGCACGGTTTGAGCCGGCCGGCATGACCAGCAATAAGAACATCCCGTTTGCCAAAAGCTTGATAGACTATATCTTCTGCTGGATGGGCTGCCAGTTCATTCCGGGGTACGCCGAAAAGAATATCCCCAACCCTCCAACAGCACCGGCTGTTGAAAATAAAACCGTCACAACAGCCAAAGAGCTGGTGCAGAAAACACAGGATCTAGCTAAAAAGATTGATCAAGCCAAAGCGCTTCAGAAGAAAACGGGAATCCCTGAAATACGCGCAGCCGGTCCGGCTCTGCAGGCAGCCAAACCGCCGCTGACCGATCCGAACCGCTTTGCCGAGCGCATTGTACAGACAATTACCGCTGTCGCAGGCGCACCCGACGGCACCCAAGCCAGCATTATGAGTCAGTTCAATGACCAATTTGAACATTTTCAGGATGATGCGCCTGCTTGCGACATTTGCGGCAGTATCTGTGTTCGGAACGGCACCTGCTACCGCTGCTTCAATTGCGGCAACTCGATGGGATGCTCCTGATACAAAAGGGCTTTGAATCCTCGTCAGACCGACCTTGGTACGCTAATACCGTATCAGGCTTGGGCACAGTTTTATTAAACTTGGTCCAGATTAAAGCCAAGGTATCCTGCAGGATATCCTCTGCATCAGCCGGACATATAACAAGACTGAAAATATAAACATATAACTTTCTCTGGTCGGCTCAAACCAGATTGTTAAACCGTTTTATCTTTTCTGTGTCTTTCATATTTTTAGAAAAGTTCCTTCCTCTCTTCTTCCAAAGTAAGAAGATCGTCACCCTGCTAATAAGCAAATTTCTGAAAAATCTAAACCAATTTTGGACCCGGTAAAAAACAGAAGACTTTGTTGAATTTTTTAGGGCAAGCCGGAAAACGAGATTTTGGATATAATACAGTTTTAATAGACATAATATTTAATGAAAAAACGAAATTTTTCGTCTAATTTTTTTAATTCATAAGAAATATATGTATAGACTATCGAACCATTGAGGGGGTATTTTGCGATTTAGAAAAAACTTACTGCTGTATTTAGGCCTATTCTTCATTTTTGGTCAAGGCTGCATCCTGGCCGTCAGCGGAGGCGTCTTTGGACAATGGGGGGCTGATTTGCTGGTTCGAATTGAGTCGGAATTGCGTCTATCCGGCAGTCTCTATGCAGAATCTCTGACCGATCGCTTTCCGAGCTATGCTTGGGGGCAAGGCGTTATGTTCAGAGCCCTTGCAGCCGCCTCTAAAGTTGACTCATCCTATCTTCAAACTGTACAAAATATGGCCAGCGAGTTCCACAGCCGCTATAGATGCTATTACAACGGCCGGTGGGCCTACAATGCCAGCGCCAATAATTGCGGCGACCGCTATTACGATGACAATGCATGGATCGCATTGGGCTATATGGAATTGTATGAAATTACCGGCAGCAGTACTTATTTAAGTCGGGCACAGGAGCTGGTTGCGTTCTGTATGAGCGGCGAAAACAGCCCCACAGATACCCCCAACGGGGGGATTCGCTGGCACGAGTCAAATACCAGCGGTGCATCGGTCTGCTCGACAGCCCCAACGTGTTTGGCAAACTTAATGATTTATCAGGCCACAGGCACTGAACAATATCTGACGGATGCCGTCCGCTTATACAATTGGCTGTCCACATCGGACCTTCGGTATGCATCAGGGATTTATCATGAGGCCAATCAGGGACCACTTGGATATCAAACAGCGGTTGTTCTTCAAGCTGCCGTGTACCTCTACCGGATAACCTGCCAAGCCGGGTATCTTGCGGAAGCACAGCGTCTGGCGGCGGCAATGGAGCATGAGTTTATCAATAAGGACACACATGCTCTGAATCAGACGGGCAAATGGGGCGGCCATGATATGACCAATGCATATGCCGATTTGTACCAGACAGACCATAATCGGCACTGGCTGAACATTGCATCAGGGTATCTTGAATTTCTTTACAAGCATTGTCGGGATGCGGCTTCCGGCCGGTATCCGGTAAGCTGGAATAACACAAGCGGCTCGCCTTCGGCTTACCTTATCGACAACGCCTCTGCGGCGATGGCCTTATGGAGAATGGCCGGCACTTTAGGCGGTTCGGCACCGGCTTATGTAACGGTAAAAAATCGTTCCTCATCCCGCTGTTTCCGGCTGTATAACTCATCGACAGCGGACAATACCAATCTGGTTATCTACGACCGACAGCCGACCGATGCTTCCGAATTGTTTACCCTCACGGATGCAGGCGAGGGCTATTATATTCTGCGAAGCTGGTCTTCCAATAAAGTCCTTCAGCTCTATTCCGGACTGACTGCAGACAACACCCCTATTGTGATCTATCCGGCCAATGCCCTGCAGCATGTCCAGCAATGGTCGTTAATCCCTGCCGGCAGCGGGTATTATAATATCCAGAACCGATTGACCGGCAAATCGCTGCAGCCCTACAATCTGGGAACGGTTAATAATACCAGTATCGTCGCTTATACAACCAATCCCACCCTTTCTGCGCAGCATTGGCAGTTTGAGAATCTTGCGATGCCAACGTCTATTACACTGTATTTCTCCATCAACGGTGGTTCCTGGATTCAATCTCAAAGGGCTATTCTGAACGTCGGAGAAACTGCTTCTTTGAAGGCAGACGCCCCCGGAGCCGGCGTTTGGCGATGGGACGGCCCCAAGGGATACACGGCAAGCGGCAATGAGATCACGCTGGAACATATTCAGGCCGGACAGGCAGGGCTTTATTGCGCTGTATATACTAATGACAGCGGCGCTGAAAGCTATGCAGCATTTGCACTGGGTATCCATGCGCCCGTTACGCTGTATCAGCACTGCAGCTACGGCGGATGGCAGGCCAAATTGGGGCTCGGCGCCTACACACTGGCTGACTTAACGGCCGCCGGCGTGCTGAACAACGATGCTTCTTCTGTTAAAGTAGCTGAAGGATACCGGGTCACCTTCTATGACAGCGACAATTTCCAAGGGCCTTCGCTGGTAAAAACGGCCGATGATTCCTGTTTTGTGGATGACGGCTGGAATGACCGCATAACATCCCTGATTATCGAAGGCCAGCCGGCTCCAACGGCCTATTGGGCGTTTGACGACCGAGCCGGCCTGACCGTGAGGGATTCTTCATCCAACGGCTTCCATGGGCAGATGACAAATATGGATCAGACTTCTTGGACGATGGGCAAACGCTGCGGTGGGCTGAATTTTGACGGCATTGATGATTATGTGGCTGTGCCCGGTTTTACCGGCATCAAGAGCGGCCAAAGCCGAACCTGTGCGGCCTGGATAAAAACAACACAGGCCGGCGGTGACATCATCAGCTGGGGGACTACGTCACCCGGGTGCAAATGGATTGTGCGCCTCAATGAAACAGGCGGCCTTCGAACAGAAGTTGCCGGCGGCTATATTTACGGCCGAAAACGGATTGACGATGGTCAGTGGCATCATATTGCTGTTGTTCTGGAAAATGACGGTACTGCCGATATTGCGGAAGCGGTTTTGTTTGTTGATGGTCAGCCGGATATGCCGGCTGCGGCTGTGTACTGTCCGGTAAACACGGCGGATTCGGTTCCAGCGGCTATCGGGCTTTATCCGACCGTGGGGATACGCCCCTTTAAGGGGCTTATCGATGAGGTGCGAATATACAACCGTGCATTAAGCAACACAGATGTTCGACATCTTTACACCGCCAGTGTGCTGGCCGGCGATATTGTCCCGGACGGCAAAGTCAATCTGGCCGATGTGCAGAGATTTGCGGAACAATGGCTTCTGGCTGGCGATGCAGCATCTGATACAAACTGTGACGGCTTAACCGATCTGGCAGATTTTCCTTATCTGGCTGCGGAATGGCTGACAGAGCAGTAACTATTTAGCGGGCATCCACACTATGGACTGCAAGCTCGGCAGCCATTTACACACAACGTTTGAGGCAGGCGTCCGAAGCGGCTGCCGTGTCTGAAATCAAACATGTGCATTTCGAGCTGCAATTTACTGCGGCGATGAAAGAGGGTGGAGATTCTGACGCACCTGTTCGATAAACTCTTCTGCATTCACCACTCTTACATCTTTGTCCAGAAGCTGAATTGTTTGATAAACATCGTCCAGCCCCTTGCTCCAGGCATGAACGGTCACAAAGGTGTATCCATCGGGGCTGGCGGGATTTTTGGGCAATTGATTGATGCTGTCGGCCAACGCTTGGGGAGTGGATCGTACAGCCGGATAGAATGCCTCCTGACGAAAATCGAATCTGGCGGTTACCATCGGCTTGTTATCAAACCAGAAAATTCTGCCGCCGTGCGGAGCATACTGGATGTATTCCAGATAGAAAAGTCCCCGAATCTGCTGAAGTCGAGTAAACCACTTTGCCGTTTCATAATAGCCGCCGTCAAGGTTCTTTTCCGGCAGCAGCCGATCAATCAGCAGAAGCGTCCGTAAATCGGCCCTATCCATAAACGCTGCCAGCCGCCGGGTATGAATCTCCATAGCAGGAGCCGTGCTGGGATAAAAATATCCCAATCCGCAATAACCGACAAATACATCGCCTGCAGCAGCATCTTTATACCACATCTCCAAACCAGCCGGCGACAGCTCCACCAATGACGGCGCCATGCCCCAGCTCATCGGAAACTTGCCGCGGTGAGGATTGGCATAGAACTTCGGCTGCGAATAAAAGGAGTTTGTCCCGATTTCAGTCAGGATATTGTCCATATCGCTGAGAATAAATGTAACATAATGCACACCCTCTTCTCGGACAGGTTTTATACGGGCGGTTTTCTGGACAAACTTCTTATCTTTGAGAGCCGGTCCCATTGCAGCATGAACCGACAGATTCAGCATCCAGTCGCTGGGAATCTGGAACAGCCCTGCTTCGGAATGGAGCTTGATGGTAAGTCCCTCATCGCTGGTTGTCGGGTCCTGCCATCCATACACCGGTGAACAGGGAACCATGCTGCGGTACACCTGCCGTGAATAAGACAGGTCGTTATGCCACCAGTCCAGTGCCTGAAGGGCAGGTCCCCAGTCCCGCAGATATGGTGCGCTGCGGTGCTGCCGCGGATTGTTCGTGTGCACCACAATCGCATGGCTATTCAGCTGGGGCTTGTAGTTCTCAAAGACCCAGCGGCAGTCCCTGCCCCTGACATCGACTGCCAGCACATAGCCCTTTTCTTTGGCCGCCGCTTCCAGCTGCGTATCAACAGCCACCGCATCCAAAAGTCCGGCCATAGTCGTTGCTGCACTGAGGGAGGGTCGATCGGTCATATCATAAAGGACATAGCGTCCGCTGGTGCAGGATTTAAGGATCTCCAGCAGCGCGGCAAAATCTCTGGCATAGCGGCGGTCAAATTGGATGCTGTAGGTCTGTGCCAGATAATTGACGAATGTGTCATCTCCCGCATCGATCCACACACGAGGTCCCCGGGTTCGAGCCGATACCCCCTGCAGTGTCTGCATGGCAATGAATTGATTATCCTCCGAACGGGGGCCTTTGGTAAAAACATACAATGTATCGCCGGCAGACAAGGGCTTGACAGGACCATAGAGCGGAGGATGCAATTCATCGGCAGCGGACGTGGCGCTGATGTAAAAGAGCCCTGTCAGAACCAGTAAGCATCCGGCTAAAGTCAGCGGATTGAAAGATACACTTTTGGACTTTGCTGCATACATTCAGATAATATGCTCCTGTTGGGTTTATTTCACTTTCCATTCGAGGATGCCGCCGGAAAAGTCGGGACGCAGCTGCACTTCAAGTCTTAACGATGCCGTCTGCACAGACTTAAAAGAAGCTGCATTCCACCCGTCGGGCCTTGTTTCAAAAGCGGATGCATTTTCGACCGGTTTCCAGTCCTGCTGGTCTTTATACAGAACGCGCCAGGACTGGGGAATTCGGCATCGGCCGATTCCCGTATCATCAAACCAGTAAACGGACACTTCTGATACGGCACGGGGCTGGCCGAAATCATACTGGACCCATTCCTTGGTGCCGCAGTGATCCCACCATGTAAAGCGGGGGATGGAATGGTCATCAGAAGAAGCCGGAATAATCCCGTCACAGAGGGCTGACAACTCGTCAAATACATGGGATGCGCTGGTTTTGTAATCGGCCGGCTGCGGCGCCGGAGGCGTCGGCTTCCACCGGCAGGCTTGCGGCCCATCGCCGATTACGGGGAATGCTGAAATCCGGAGCCGTGCGGCTCCCATAGGCACCAGTGTTATTGTTTCAACCGGCTCATCGGAATATACAGGGCTGTCCTGCAGCGGGGCACACAAACCAAATTGGTCTATGCCCCAATGGGGAATCTTTTTAGCGGAAGCTTTCATCTCAAGCGGAACCGCATCCAGCGTAAAGGGGAAATCATCATCAGGCCACTTGTTTTTAATCAGCTGAAAGGCTCCAGCGGGATTGTTTTTGTCAAGCACAAGGCCGTAATTCCATGAGGAATCCGGAAGGATTTCAAAAGACGGCCATTGTGCCGGATCGGCTCCCGGCTGCCACTGGGAATCCGATACAGCGGTTTTGGTGCTGTCCAGCTTGACATACTTTTCCTTGATCTTCAGCGAAAATGTAAGCGGGCCATAATTGACACTGAGGCTGTTGTGATTGTGCGTCCACGTATGGAGGCGGATCGCCATCGGCAGAGTCAGAACGACCGTATCGCCGCCGGTCCATACCCGCTCCAAGCGAATGTACTGCCGCGGCTGTGCCGCTATAGAACGGGGCATACCGTTGATTTGCACGGCCGGGTTTTCACACCAGCCCGGAACACGCAGATAGAGCGGAAACCGAACCGGCTTTTCAGACAACAGCGTCAGGCGTATCTGCTGGTCAAATGGATAATGTGTCTCCTGACGCAGGGTAATTTCTGTTCCGTCGCCAACTTTGGCCCTGACTTCGTTGGCGGCATACAGCGATGCACAAAGCCCGTTATCCGGCGTGGCCAGCCAAAGATTTTTCACATAATACGGCCAGCCGTGGGAATGGTTATGCTGGCAGCAGCGCGAACTGAACGGATTCATCAACAGAAAAGGCCCGCCGTTGTCAATGCCCGGACGATGGTTGTGGCGGTCGCTGGCCGCCATATTGGGGGCAGTCAGATAGCGCAGCGACCGAAAATCGGGCATCAGGGCTGCCGGATAGCTGTTGAAGGCCACTTCTTCGCAGTGGTCTGCCCAGAAAGGATCGCCGGAAATCCGCACCAGCATTTCATCCGACAGCATTTGTTCAATCATACCGCAGGTTTCAATGCACTGCCGCGGGTCATCATAACCGGCCCGGCAGTTTTCATCGCCGCCGAACATGCCGCCGGGAACCTGACCAAAGCGCCGCCGCACTTCATGGAAGTTTTTATAGGCAAACTCCAAATCAGCAGGATTTCGGCTCTGCAGAAACCATACCGCCGGCTCATCAAACGCCTGCGCAATATTGACATTGTGCCAGTTGGGCAAATCCCCTTCCATGCGCCAGTCGGCTGTATTGCGGTGAATCTTCTCTGCGGTTTCCAGCAGCCATTTTTCGCCGGTGCGGTTGTAGAGCCAGTAAATGCTGTAGAGGTTATCGCCGCCGCGCATCCGCTGCCAATAGCCGGTCAGCAGCCGTTCATCCGGAACGGAAGACTGATGCCTGAAGTACCGCCTCATCAAATCCAGTACACGCTGGTCTGCTGAATAATCGTAGTAGGACTGCAGGCAGTAAAGCATCAGCATATTCGCCCAGTAGTCCCGTGTCCCGTCATTGAATCTTTGATCCGGACCGAAATCACCGTCATCCCGCTGACTGCGAAGGGCTCCTTCAATCCAGATTTTGGTTTCGGCAATCATCTGGGGATCGTCAAGAATATAGGCCAGTTCACCGTAGCCCCTAAGCCAATAGGGCACTTCTTCCCAGCCCCATCTTCCTTTGCCATCTAGACTGAGCCAAGCATTGTCCTCTTTTTGAAGCCAGGCGCTAATGTTGCCCAGATTGCCGGTTAAGCCGTCTCTCTGCCGCCGCAGACAGGTCAGCAGCCAGCCGGCCGGCTTAATTGAGCCCACAGGCAATTCAATCAATCGGCTCGGCTCCAGAGGCGGACGGTTGCTGACATAGAAACTATTGACAGAATGCACATCGGGGCGGTCCACCACGGTAATTTGCTCGGCCGCCAAAGCCGTGCCGACAATACCCAGCAACAGTGCCCATTGCTTCATCGTGTTTCCCTTTTGCAGATAGTATTTGTATATCGAACATGCCTGCGGCTGCTCAGCGGGCAAACGCAGCGGTCGCCGCTTGTTTGGGGCTAATCCAGCAGAAGCGACAGTCCTACATCGATATACTGTCCTCCGCTGGTCTGACGGCAATGGACAGCCAGCGTATTGACGCCGGTTTTCAGCAATTTGAGTGCATCGGGAGAAAGGGGGGCAAATGTATAATTTGTGATGTATCCGGACAATGTCTTGATCTGCTTTCCATTCAGATACACTTGTGCATCTTCATCGTGATGAATCACCAGCAGCAGATCCCCTTGTGCAGGAACTGTATCCAGTTCAAATGTTCGCCGCATCCAGATGTCAGAGGTATTCCAGACTGTTCCCACAACAGCGCCGGGTGTACCGGATGTTCCAAAGCCGCCGCGGCCCGTTTTCCAAGATGTATCATCAAATGCCGTCTCCACCCAATTGTTTGAGGGGCTCTGAGTGGTATAGCGCCATGTCTGCCGCTGCTGCTGACTGGTTTCAACCAATGTCTTGACAGCAGGCGGCCGGCGGTACAATTTAGCAGCTGCTTCGGCGCACCTGCCAAGATCCATTTTGACAACTTTGCGGTCGTATGTCATCAGGCCGTTTATCTCGATCTCCACATCCGAGGTCTGGGTGTAAACCGCTGCCGACAATCCCTGCGCAATCAGCGGACGCATAGCTGTCAGAAGTCCCACATATGCATCGGTCAACTCCTCTGTATTTTTATAGGATACATAGCCCCAGTTTCGGTCCGGCTGCCAGAGATGCCCTTCGATGGGAAGCCCCAAACCGCCAAACTCGCCCAAGACACAGACGCGTTTGTCTTCCGCCGGCCGCACCCCGGGGCCGGGGTAGTTGTGCATATCAGACACATCGCCGCTGCCTCTGTCATGCCAGCCGCTGGCCTCATTGATCGGACGCGTGGGATCGTAATTCTGCATCCATTGGACAATTTCTTCTGTGTCATGCTGGCCCCAGCCTTCGTTGAACGGTATCCACATTACAATACAGGGGAAATTATGCAGGGCATCAACCATCGCCTTCAATTCTGTGCGGAAGTTGGATTTGCTTTCCTCATCCCTGCCGGTATCGCCGGAGGGCATGTCCTGCCAGACCAGCAAACCCAGTTTGTCGCATAAGTAATACCAGCGGGCACACTCATACTTGACGTGTTTGCGGGCCATATTCATCCCGAACTTTTTGGTCATCACGATGTCATATTCCATGGCCGCCTGCGAAGCAGGTGTATAAAGGCCATCCGGCCACCAGCCCTGATCCAGAGGTCCATACTGAAAGAGGACCTTGTTATTTAAGAACAGACGATTGATTCCATTTTCATCCTTTTTGACTTCGATTTTGCGCATTCCGAAATAACTGCTGACGCGGTCGGCCGCACCCGAAGCATCCATCAGCGATATTTCCAAGTCATAGAGATGAGGGGAATCGGGACTCCAAAGCTTGCAAGCTTCGAGCTTGACTTCGATGGGCTGACCGGTTTTGCCTTGGGCTTGAGCGGCTGTTCTGCCGTTGTCCTTAACTGTAATGGCTGCCTCTGCCGTATTCGAAGCTGAAACTGTAATCTGCACAACACTGCGGTCGACATCGGGGACAATTTTAAGCGACTGGATATACAAAGACGGAACCGTCTCCAGCCAGACCGTCTGCCAGATGCCTGTAACCGCGGTGTACATAATTCCGCCCGGCCTTAGAACCTGTTTGCCCTTTGGCTGGCTGCCGGTATCTGTCGGATCCCAAACCCTGACAACCAATTCGTTTTGCCCGTCCACAACGGCATCGGTAATATCAAATGTAAAAGGATCATATCCGCCGGTATGACGGCCGACTTGCTTGCCATTGACCCAAACTGCCGCCTGCCAATCCACAGCGCCGAAGTGCAGAAGGAGACGTTTGCTGCTTTTATCCAGTGAGGACTGAAATGTTCTGCGGTACCACAGCGACTGACTGGGCTGAACTTTTTTCATTACGCCGCTAAGGGCTGATTCGATGCAAAAGGGAACCAAGATTTTGCCATCCCAACTATCGGGCTTGGGGGCATCTTGGGAAACAACGGCATAATCCCACAATCCATTAAGGTTTTGCCAATTCTGGCGGACCATGTGGGGCCGCGGATATTCCGGCCAGACATTGTTCGGTGTAACATCCTCGGCCCATTGTGTCATCAGGGGTGCTTGAGCCGGCTGCCATGCTGCAGCAAAAAGGGAACAGGACAACAATAAAAACAAGACTTGCGTTTTTGCTTCCATAAACGCCTCCATTCTTTGTCGATTTTCCTATGATTTCCTGCTATTATAAAACTTTACTGCCAAATAACAGCGTAAGCAATCCTCATCTTGATATTGAACCAACTAACCCCTGCCGGTCTGTTTCCGAAGTCAGCGGTCTGACTAAAAAAAATGATTTCGCCATAGACCTATTCTTGGGGGATAACTTTTACAAAGCCGGCATCTATATATTGGCCGCCTCCGGTTTGTCGGCAATGGATTGCAATTGTATTAAGACCCGTTTTCAGCGCACTGCGGGCTTGGTCTGTCAGCGGATACGGCTGATAACCAGTTGTATATCCTGTAAGAACAGCCGCCAAAGTGCCATTGATATAAATTTGGGCATCTTCATCGTGGTGAATCATCAGACAAAGATTGTCCAGTGCGTCTTGTTCAAGTGTAAATTGCCGCCGGATCCAGATGTCTGATGTATTCCATCGTGTCCGTACTTCGGTGCCCGGGGTCTGGGGAGTGCCGAAACCGGCATCCCCCTCCTTCCAGCCGGCAGATGCAGCATCAAACTCGGGTTTATACCAGTTATCATCGGGCTGTGAAAAGGTATATCGCCAACGATAGCCGTTTTCCAGCGAAACAGGAACCACATCGATAATCTGCGGCGGTTTGGGCAAGGGAGCCCATGTGCCTCTGATTGAATCGGCTCTGCTGACCCATTTTTCCCAAATCTGACGGTTATCCATCAGGCGGATAAATACTCCTCCGACGACGGGGCGTGCCTGAAAACCCCGATGTTTGGCATTATGCGTCCAATACCAGTCGGTCAGAGGAATCCTGTCGGGTGTTTCATTGATAAACTTCACAACCGGAGCAATCAAAGCTTCAAAATCGTCCTGCCTGCCGGTTATGGATGCTGTCCAGACAATCCAGTCCAGCTTTGTATAATCGCTGCGGTTATCCAGCGGCAGTCCATAGGGCTTTTGAATTCTTTTATAGAACTCCATTTCCTTCTGCGCTACTGCAGGCGGGAAAAGGTTTAATCCGAGAATACGGTCCCAGACCAGATTGTATTTCTGGCTCCATGTGCCGGACCTGTCGAAAGCCAGCCGGTAATGGTCGCCGTCGTCGGCCATTCGCATCCAGTCCTGTACATATTGTTCGGCGGTGCTTCGATATGCTGCGGCGGTTTGGGGGTCGCCCATTTTCTCGGCCAATTTGGCGTACGCCCCCAAGGCGACAACAGCCTTGACCGACAGATTTACATTATGGGCCAAATGTCCGGCAAAATCATCCGTGCACAACTGATTCTCGGGGTCCAATCCCTTGCTTTTAAGGTATTCGGCCCAAGTAGTAAGAACATCCCAGTACTGTTTGGCAAAGGCAATGTCATCTTCCGCCTCCGCTACAGCCGCCACCAGAAGAATCATATTGCCGCATTCTTCCACAGGCATCTGATTTTCTTCTGACCTCTCGCCGCCGCCGTAAACCTGTCCCATTGCGTGAGGATAAGTGCCGATGTCGTGGGGGGCAAACGGGAATTTCCATCGCTGGGAACGCCCGTATTCAAGAATCGGCACAAATGATGCTTTGGCTAAGGTTGGATTGAGCAGCAAAACCTGCGGCGCAAACGGATAAAAAACATCAACCGTTCCTATGCAGCCGTTGCTGAAGCATTCCTTGCTGAACATCAGAGGCATCTTGTTTTTATCGGCAACAATCTTGTTGGCGCCGAGGGCCTGCCGATAAGCCAAAGCCCCGATGATCTGATAATCCGGGCCGCCGGTTTGCTCCAAATCCTTCAGCAGCTCCTGATCGAATTGCTCACATCGCCGCGCTAAGGCAGAATAATTCTCCGCAGTCTCTTTGATGATCTGAGCAATCTGCTTGCCATCTCTTTTCCAGAAGGCCTCGAGCCGGCGGCCGAAATACAGGATCGACTGCATATCATCGTAAGACAAAATTACCCGGCAGGTCTTCGGGACCGCAGCGATTCTGCCGAGATCAAACTGCATTGCCATTACAGGGCTGTTATCGCGGACTTCCCGCGGCAGCTGACTGTCGATAGCCTGCGTGAGGCGTCCCTGCTGGGCAAATGACTGCCGGCAGACATCCGGCGAAGCGATTGCACCGACCGGATGGTCACTTTTTGCGGCAGCCAGATAAAAATATCCCCAGTCGATACGGACATCGTCTCCTTTCCGTCCGAGTATATTCTGATCTTTGGAGCCGGCTTTGAGGACAACCATATCAGGGCTATTTTCTTCAAACCAGACCACAGCCTGTGATGGATCATTGACTACAAGTTCCATCCCGGCATCAAAGTAGACAGCGACCTCATGGGCCTTCCCATCGGCTGAAGCACACTGCCAAGTCAGACAGGTTATCGGCCGGCTCAACAGGTCGATGTCATCGGGCAGAGCGGGCTGGAGAAATGTCATTATCACAGACAGCCCTTCGCCTTCAAATGCATAAACAGTCCGTGTCGGCAGCACGGTTACCGATGTTTGCCGCAGTGCGGGCAATCCTTCGGGTTTGTTTCCCATCAGCCGATAGGTTCTGCCGTCAATGCGAATCAGTGATGTCAGCGGATGCGGTTTTCCGGTCCAATGGCGTGTTGTATCCGCCGTCAGCGCATCCGCACAGGACCAGATGCTGAAATACGGATCACAGGCCACCAGAGGAACCGCAGGCGGTCGAACCGCAGGCATCCAAGCCGATTGTGCCGGCAAAGGCAAAAGGCACAGCATCAGCAATCCAATGAGCTGCTGTCTGCCGGGCTTGATGATACGAAGGGCGATTTCCATTGTTTCTACATGCTTTCCGTTCTTGACCATTGGCAACATTCCTTTGCTTGCAGTAATAATAGTGTAAGTACTGTTTTATCTGCTACGGCAGTAAATAATTGATGCACTCCAGCCGGCCGGGCAGTGAACAGGTCCACCAATCAGCGATAAAGAGAGCCAAATCTTCGATGTCAACAGCACAATCATAATTCAGATCCGCCGGCGCATAGCCCCACTGTCCGCAGGCACCGGAGGAAGCATGAATCGTTTCCAGTGCCAATCCGACATCGATAAACTGGCCGCCGATTGTCTGACGGCAATGGACTGCAATGACATTATCGGCGTTCGGCACCAGCGCGGCCTTGGCCTCCGCAGCGGCAGGCAAGGGGATATAGCTGGTTGTATAACCCGTTGTTGCAAGAGCCAGTGCGCCGTTGATATAGACCTCGGCATCTTCATCATGATGAATCCGCCAGACCAGACGGTCCAAATCTGCCGGCGTCAACGGACCGGGATTAAACATCCGGCGAAGCCAGATATCGGAAGTATTCCAGACAGTTCCAATAACCGCTCCCGGCGTGCCGGCTGTGCCGAAACCGCCGGGACCTTCGGTCCACGATGCATCATGAAACGACGGGGCAGACCAATTGGACGGCGGGGTGCTGGTCGTGTAGCGCCAGAGCTGCGGGGTTTGTTGGGATGTCGGCAGCACATCCTGATAGGTCCGGGCATACATTAAATTCGACAGCCGAATCTGGCCGGCATCGGCTTTAACAACCGCACGGTCATAAGTAATCAATCCGTTAATCTCAATCTCGACGTCTGTAATCTGGGTATAGACTGCGGCACTGAGACCCTGATTTTGCTTAAAGGAAATCAACTGCTGGGAATAGGAATCGTACACTGACGCCAGCTCTTCGGCAGAGTTTACCATTGTATAACCCCACGAATTCGGATTCCACATATGGCCGGAAATCCGCATTCCGATGCCGCCGTATTCGCCGCATACTCTGGCCTGTGTCGAGCTGACAGGATAAGACGGCGGGGGATAATTGTGGATATCCAGAACATCCCCGGCCCCGTAATGGCTGCCGCCGCTGGCCTGATTGACAAGCCGGCTGGGATCCATCGCCTTGACCATTGCACACAGCGGCGCTGTGTCGTGCTGGCCCTGACTTTCATTGAAAATCACCCACATAATCACCGCCGGGCTGTTCCAGTGCTGGCGAACCATCTGCGTTAATTCGGTCTTAAATTGCGCTTTATCAATCGGCTGAGGATTGCTGGTATAGGAATTGACACTGGGCATATCCTGCCAGACCAGAAGGCCCAGCTTGTCAGCCCAGTAATACCAGCGTGCCGGTTCAACTTTGATGTGCTTGCGGGTCATATTGAATCCAAGCGCTTTGGTCTGCTCCAAGTCCCATCGGAGCGCTGCATCGGTGGGAGCGGTATAAATCCCATCCGGCCAAAAACCCTGATCCAGCGGACCCATCTGAAACACAAACGTATCGTTGAGCAGCATTTTCACAACGCCGTCCACAGTCCCCAAGGCAATCTTGCGCATGCCAAAATAACTGTCAACTTGGTCAATCACCGTCGAACCCTGCTTCAAAACAACCTTTAAATCATACAGAAAAGGAGTTTCCGGCGACCACAGTTTGGGATTATGCATCACCAGCTGCAGCTGGTCCCCCACAGCACCGCTGACAGTTCCGGCCGGAACGCCATTATCATATGCCGTTGCCTGAATTGTCAGATTGGCAGCGGGTTGGGAAACCCATCCTGTGATGTTGAGTAATCTATGGTCAACATCCGGAATCAGCTTCAGTTCCGTAAGCGAAATCTGCGGCACCGGCTCCAGCCAGACCGTCTGCCAGATGCCGGTCGTAGGAGTATACATAATACCGCCGGGAGAAAGCGTCTGCTTGCCCCGCGGGTAGCCGCCGTTGTCCGTTGGGTCGTACACGCGTACAATCAACTCCTGCTGGCCAGCCGGCAGCAGAAAAGGCGTGATGTCAAAGGAAAAGGCATCGTAGCCGCCTTTGTGTATGCCTACACTGCTGCCGTTTATATAAACCTCGGTTTCCCAGTCCACCGCTCCAAAATGGAGCAGAATGCGCTGGCCGTTCCAGCGAGACGGGATTTCAAACAGCCGCCGGTACCACAGCCGGTCATAATGCTGCATGATGCCGGAAATTGCCGACTCGACCGGAAAAGGAACGAGTATATCTTGGGAAAGGACTTGACCGACCGGAACCGTATCGCCAGCAGTGCCCGGCTGGAACTGCCAGATGCCGTTCAGATTCATCCACTCCGGACGCACCAGCTGCGGCCGTGGATATTCCGGCAGCGGCTCAGCGGGATTTACCTGATATGCCCATTGCGTCATAACCGGCGCCTGCTGAAGCGTCCAAGCAAAAAGCGGACCGGCAAAACCCAACGCCAAAACAATTAGTAAAACTCCCCTCCCTTGATTCATTTTATTCATCGCTGGAATCCTTTGACTACACATAACAGCCGCTGTTATTGATAATTTTATGGATAAAAGTTGGTACATCCTATCCGCTCGGGATCGGAGCAATCCATCCAATATCGGGCAAATGTAACAAAATCATAGAGATTTACGATGCAATCCCGGTTGTAATCACCGGGGGCATAGCCCCAAGCGCCGCATTCGTTATCCGCCACTGTGATCCTAACCGGCTCTACCTCCAAGCCGTCGTACAACGGATCCTGTGAACTTGAAACAACAACCGACAGCAGCACCGGATGCTCGGCATTTTCTACATCGGCATCGTCCACCGCTGTGATGCGAACGGCCTGCGGGATATTCCAGTCGGCCGGCGTAAATGTCAACATTGTTTTATCGAGGATAATCTGCCCGCGGCCGTACAACTCCGAAATTTCAAGCACTACTGTGCCGGCGGGCGGATATTCCAGCGAAAAGAACAGATCCCCCTGCCCGGCATCCTGTTCGCTGAGAGTCAGATTTTGGGGCGATATAACAAGGCCTTGCGGAACATGCTCATAAAACAGAAATTCCGATGGCTGCAGAGCCCTGTTGCAGATTCGTACTTCATCAATAAATCCATAGGCACGGTCTGTATGCGCACGGTTATAAAGGCCGCGTCCGACAGACCAATTGCCCGCATCCCAGTCGCTGCCGTCGCCGGCTCCGGCAGTCAAGACCGTGCTGGGGCTTCCGGAAAGGGTCATATCTGTACGCGCAATTAACTGATAGCCGGTATCCCGGCCATGTTCCAGCAGGTAAAGCGACAGAGTGGAACCGTCACTGACGGCTGCCATGCTGTACCATGGAACGCCTTCACCGCTGGGATTGGTGCTGTAGTCAAAGCTCTGAAATATTCCTTCCGCCGAGACCGCCTGATGCCAGAAGCCCGATACATCACAGAATTTAATTGCCAAAGCGTTGTTGGGCAGGGCCTGAAAATAGAGGGCGGCTAAATTGGCATTAACGGAGGCAGTGCCGTAACTGTCGCGTCCGACAATCGTGCGATAGTCCCCGTTTTCCAGCTTAAACGACGCTTCAATCGTAAATGCCGACGGGGACATTGTGCTTATGCCGGAACCCGTTTGAGTCCACATACCGGGATAGGCGCCGGTGTTTTTGACACTCAGGGTATTCGACTGGCCTGTTGTCGGAATTGCTGGTTTAGGTACATCCGATGTCCAGGCATATCCTGCATATCCGCCCGTTGACCACACAGACAGGTGATTGCCGTTTCCGGAATAATCCAGAATATCCGGACTCCAGACTCCGACAGACGCGCCGTGCGGCACCCCATCACCGGGAGGTCCTTCTTCAAACCTCCAGTACGCCACAACAGCCCCCCAAGCGGCACACTCGGACGTCGGCCAAATAACACTGATAAGAAATAATAAAGACAGCAAAACACTTCTGTTTTTCATTTCTTCCTCATAACCAGGCACGCGTTTGCGCTTTTCTGCTGAAAATCCACCCCATGCCTGCCGGATGCTAAAAGAAAGGGGCTGTTCTGTTCAGGGACAACCCCCTTTTTGTATTACTCGCTCATATGTAATGTGATATTCCCAAGAAAGGAAGACCCGCCGTCAGCGGGTCTTCCAGAATTGGTACAACTGACTACTGATTGCACCCATTGAGGCGATCGCAATCGAGCCACTGTGCAGCAAAGACCACAAAGTCCGAGAAATCAACAAAACAGTCGGCGTTGAAATCCATCGGATTGGGGGCATCCTGAATGCACGGATTGGGCACGGTTGTATAATCATCCGGTCCCTGCTCATAGTACGCTTTAATCCAGTGCTTGGTCAGCGGGATGTTGTAAATACGGAACTCGTTAATCTTGCCCGTAAACATAGCATCCGGCCACTGCGAACGGCCCAGCCAGTTATTCACATCATTGATGTTCGCCAGATCATGGGTCAAATTCGTATTCTGACCGACCTGAACACCATTAACATAAAGGGTCATCACACGATTGACGCCGTCGAAGACGCAGGCGATGCAGGCCTCGTTGCCGCCGGCAATTGCGGAGTTGTCTGCCGGATCAATAATGACGCCGTTGTCCGGCGGACGAACCAGTGATTCATACCGCCAGCCGGGGCCGGAGCCTCTCTTGGGACAGAGCATAATGTATTCCTGCGTATCTTCGGCCGCCGTATCCAGATACGGCACGCCGTTGAGCCACTGAACACCGTCGCCGCCGGTGGAGAATCCTTCGCCGCCGGTTGACGTACCGAAATCAAACAGCCGCGGCCAGTCGCCGGTATCGGCACTCTTGTAGGTAAACCATATCATAAAGGTCGCGGTCTTGCCCAGCGCTGAAATCATGCCGTTGGGCAGGTCCACATAAGCCCCCTGCTGCGGCAGAAGTTCCTGCAGGTTCGGATAGAGCGGATCGGTTGACGGACGGGTGGGTCTGCTGTTGAGTCCCGGATTGCTAAGGATTAATTGGCCGTCTGCAAACGAATGATTCGGCTCATTGACATCCGCAATTGTTCCATGCGCCCCACCGATAGAATCGGAAGCATCGCCGGCAAATCCGTAGCGATGGACCAGATAATTGGTCGCAGCATAGGTGTCGTCACGGACAAACAGTTCTGCCGCCGGCGAATTGGCTTCACAGCCGGTCGGTCCGCCCAGCGGATCCGCCAGACGTACACGGGCATAATACCGGCCGTTGTCAGCCGGATCTGCCGCAACAATCCGCAGCGTTGTCTGCGTAGCGGTCGGCAAATCAGGATTATAAGTAATTTCGGTTACGCCCGGAACATTCGAAATCTGGATATCAGCCGGGTCCAGCGGATCGGGTGAAGTCAGATCGTCCTGTGCGCCGTTGACTTTGTACCAAGCAATCGCCGAATTATTGATTGTACCGCGGTTAATTGTTACGGTAAAAACGGCATCCGTCGGGGCATAGCTGTGGTCAATCGGGTCCGGCAGAATTGCCACATTGCCGCTGATGGTCAATCCCGGACAAGCCCTCGGGCCGAAGAACCGAACAGGCCATCCTTCATACACAATAGGAATGTTATATACCGGATTGTTCGGATCCGGCAGATAATTGGGCTCCAGTAGCGTCAGGTCAAGACGCCAGTAATAATCTTGGCCATAGGCATACGTGCCGGCATAACCTTCATAGGTTGTGTCTTGCTCATCAGTAACCGTCCCTTTATGCAGATAGGCCGCGGGCACAGACGTGGCCAGATCAGCGGGATTGTCAGCAATATAGATGGTGTAGGAGCCGAATGTCTTTCCTTCCGGAATATTGTTCTGCCACGAATACGCTATGGCACCGGTTGACATCAGATATTCGTCCTGAGCAGGATATACCGGTTTAACAAAAGGTTCTGACAGCAGGAATTCTTCAGGTCTCAAAGCCCTGTCAGAAATCCGCACTTCGTCGATATACCCATAGAAACGGTCTGTGTGAACACCGTTGTACATGCCGCGTCCGACCGTAATATTGCCTGCTTGCCAGTCGCTGCCGCCGCCGGCTCCGCCATCCAGAGCCGTGTCAGTACTGCCCGGGTTAACGACGGTCATATCCGTTTCCGCAATCAATTCATACCCTTTCTCAGGCGTAGCATGACTGAAGCGGTACAATCGCAGATACCGGCCATCGCTGGTTGCCGCAATTGTGTACCACGGAGCAGTGTTGCCGTCCGGATCGCTTCCATAATTAAAGCCGATATAGGCATTGCCGAGTTCGGCTGAATGCCAGTATCCAGCTCTGTCAATAAACTTAATGGCAAGGCCCATCGGGGGATTGTCGGTCGTCTGTAGATACAAACCCGCCAACGCCGGATTGAGTTCCGTACCCTGCGTCAGTGCTCCCTGCGAATCGCGGCCGACAAGCGTTTTCCAGCCGCCTGCTTCCGCCTTGAAGGTCACTTCGATAGTCCACTGAGCCGGCTCCCAGTTCTGCAGCGTCGTTGTCCACATAGTAGGAGTACCCGTGATGTTCTTGACGCTGAAATTGTTGGGGGCACCAGTCCAAGGGACAGTATCATAAGGAACATTCGCGCGATACTGCCATTGGCTGCTGCTCCAGACTGCCAAATGATTGCCGTTACCGGATACATCGGGAATGTCTGGGCTGTAAACACCGGCGGCTGCATTGTGGGTGACATTCGTGTACGCGGGGCCTTGCTCAAACCGCCAGTAGGCCACCGTCGCCGCCATTGCGGAGGAACCTATAACACTCAAGAGTGTTAGAAAAAACATCATTTTTTTCATAGTCTGTCTCCTGAAAAACCAATGTGTAGCAGGGAGCATCGGAGTAGGACACATATCCTACTCCGGTTCCCTTTTTACTCATCAATTACTGCTTTCTGCGAATCGCAAGAAGCGACCCCATACCCAGCAGCAGCAGCGTTGCCGGTTCCGGCACAACCATCAGGAACTGGTCCACGCTCAACGCAGCATCGGAAATGCGGACTTCATCAATAAATCCGTAGGCACGGTCGCCGTGCCCGCCGGCATACAGGCCCCGTCCTACCGACCACGTGCCGGCCACCCAATCCCCACCGCTGCCAAGGCCTTTTGTCAGCGCCGTGTTCGAGCTGCCCGACTGCGTCATATCCGTCTGGGCTATCAGCTGCCAAGCCTGACCTTCGGTCACATTGCGAAGATACAGCGACAGGGTTGAACCGTCACTGACGGCCGCCATGCTGTACCATGGCGTATTCAGACCATCCGGATTGGTCGACCAGTCAAAACCAATGTAAGAATTGGCCGGTGCAATCGCCTCGTGCCAGTAGCCCGAGACATCGCAGAACTTAATGGCCAGACCATTGTTCGGAACCGCCTGAAAATACAGGGCCGCCAAATCAGAATTAATCGTCGCCGTACCCCGGGAATCACGCCCGACGATGGTCTTGTAGCCGCCGTTTTCCAGCTTGAAGGTGGCCTCAATCGTAAAAGCCGCGGGCTCAATGAACTGAATGCCGGCGTCCGGCTCGGTGAACATCGCCGGATAGCCGCCGGTGTTCTTGACGCTGAAATTGTTGGCCTGTCCACTGATAACCGGTCCGGCTACATCCGTCTTGTAGGCATAGCCAGCCCAGCCCTCGGCCCAGACCGACAAGGCATACCCGTTGCCCGAGCTGTCTGCTACACCCGGATAGAATACGCCGTTTGCTACCGGATGCGGCACATTCGCATTGGCCGGACCTTCCTCAAACCGCCAGTAAGCCACTGTTGCTGCATGCGCTGTCATTGCACTCACCACCGCTGCCACTGCCAACATCACAACATACTTCTTCATCTTTCCTTACCTCCAAAAAAGTTAAAGTTTACACAAAACACACTTCTTTAAAATCCTTTTCCTCTTCTGCCATCCATAGGATACCGTTTTTCTGCAGCTTTCATATTTGGGTATTTTGTCTAATTCTGCCAACCTCCTTTCTTTCTGCATAATATCTGTCATCCCTCTTTTATGCAGTTCTCTTTTGTCTGAACGAAGTCTTTCATACATACCATTATATCACAAGTGTTTTCCAATTTACCCATTTTCTCGATTTAATGAACTTGTCCAGTCGTAAGAACCAATTCCGGATTGGCAAACAGTGCCCAGTCCGAATCTGTGGCCCGTCTTGCCGGTTCCGGATAATCTATATCTCCGCCATCGGTTGTAATTAATGTCAAAAAGCGGTCCGTTTTCTTGATGTCAATCTCGATGGGATAAGATTTCCCTTTTTCGGTAATATTTTTCTGACAATACCGCACATTACCGTCAACCAGCACCCAGACATCCACATTTCCCTTACGCGTTGCACTGGGAGACAGGCCCGCTTCAGCGATAAAACGGGTAATTTCAGCACCATTAAAATCAGAACGAATTGCATCCAGATTATATGTAATCCCTAAATTTGCATGCATGAAGATGCTTGGGCAGGTATTGGAGCCGTATATGCCGCTGCCGGGTGCTGCTTCTTTCCACAGCATCGGGACAGCAGGGTCGGTTAGTTTGCTGTTTATAATCTCCATATAGAAAATATTATTGGTCACTGGGCACTCGGTAAAAATATGCCCTTTGGAACTTACTACTACAGGGGAAAATTGTCCGTTGGGGACAAAAACACCGTCGATATAACGGTTTTGGGGAACGGTTATATATTTCCCTTCACCCATACGATCCTCGGCAACAATATCGCCGATTTCACCGGTTAGAGGATGTATGCCGACACCCAGTCGGCCGGTTCCAAGCCCATTTCCCCCGCCTGTAATATCTGCCAAACTGATTGACGGCTGACCTCGCCAAATTAGATTGGTCTGGGAATTAATCTGACGAACAAAGATGAAATTATTGCAGGGAATATCTGTAATATCAGACGAAATACCCGAGATTTTGCGTGCTGAACCCTCAAAAATTTCAAACTTAACCTTGTTTTTGTTTTCTCCGGCTATTAATTGGGTTTTGCCTTGGCTGACATGGAGTTCGGTTGTACCCTGAAAATCCACCTGAACACCGAATTGGGTACCTAAGTCGATAACCATCGCATTGGGCGTAGTTACAGAAAAGCCCAGTGCTTCCTGCGGGACAATAGAATAAAGCCGGCCGTACTGGAGTTTGATCCGGTCTTCGGAAATAATCTCGAATTCGGCTGGGCCTTCAATGGTTACAACAGCATTGTTGTCAAATACCAGTTTTGCCAGACCGCCCCGCAATAAGGATTTTGCCTGTCCGGTAACAAGCCGTGTTCCGGGCTTCATAGAAGCATCATCAGCCCATTTGGCATTGATGCTGTCAGCCAATGTAGCCACTTCAAAACCTCGGCTCGCTTTGGGGACAAAATAGGCATACACAACAAGAAATAGAATTGCAGCCAAGGAGGCAATCAGACTAAACATGGAAAGTTTGCTGCTTCCGGCTGTCACCTTGGGGACGGCGGCAGGTTTTTCCCACTGCCTGACTGGCTTTTGCGGACAAGCAGGGAGATGTACTTCCGGTGCGTTCTTTTCATCATCGGCCAAAGCCAGCCATAAATCCATATCCATTGAATTGTCAAGCAAATCCATCTGCCCGAAGGATTCTGCGGAAGTCTCCTCATACAGCTTAACGGCCGTATAGTTTTTGATAAACTCCCAATAGATCGGAATGGCTTGCTCCTGCTGAAACCACGCTTTCAGCTCAGCAAGCCCGGCATCGTTGATGTCCCCTTCCACCAGACGCAGAAGCAGATGGTAAATCTTGACTGGATTTGTCTTGCCGTCATTCATACTGCTGGAGTACCATTGTTCGTTCAATACATGCTTTAAGCATATACATTATTCGGGAGATAGTTTTATACAGCGAGTCCGTTGAACGTCCTGTCAGCTGGGAGAGCATTTTGACTGTAATATTTTTATGAAATCGGAATGCTATCAGCTTTCGATCAGATACTTTCAGCCGCTCCAGACATATTTTTAATGCGGCTATGCGGAACTGAATATCATCTGACGCTTTTTCCGTTACATCTGATATATTCTGGTATATATCCTCCGTAAATACCATTTTTGCCTTTTTGTTTTCCCGCAGGTATTGCATAACCTTATTCTTGGCAATTCCTATAGCCCAAGCGGCAAAGGAGCATTCCTCCCGATATTGGCTGAATTTTTCCCATAAAACAACACTGGTTTCCTGATACAATTCATCGGCATCACTCTTATTGTGGACAACGGACAAAATGAATGCATACAGTTTAGTTTGTATGCTGGCATACATCCGCAGGAAACGTGCATGTTGAGAGGAATTTGTCATCATCTTTTTCTATGTTTACAATTTATCGTCTAATATTTACTTGAAATGCAGTGTAAAAATTGGAAGGAAAAAATAGGAAAAATAATAAAAGTTTTTTAGTCTCAACAAACCAATATCAGACTATACCAACACAATATTACTTGTATTATGTTTTATTAAAGCTGCATCGATGAGTATATTGATTTAACTATTTCCCGAATATTCATGTCTGATTTTAACAGAATTCGCTTTAGAGATATCATACATTTTGACTTTTTCTAAAAAAAACGCAAAAAATTACCTTCAAAAACCGCCTCATCCGTGAAAATATAAATAAGCAGTTTTCATAAATAACTGGTTAAAAAGGATCACGGAAGAAAGGCAGGCTATGCCGGCAGAAAGAGCCAGCAAACAAGTTTTTCTGTGCAGTAGCATTTTTGCCCATCATGCGTCCATTTTATCAGGTGAAAACAGCCGCCATACGATTCAGTTGTGCACTCAATCGTTTACAAGAACAAGACATTTGAGATGTAAGAAATGCCAATTAGGCGGATATACTAGTATTCGCCAGATATAAGCATACTGACCCCGCAAGGATCTTGGATGACTCGAATACATTTTGCAGGGACACGTACAAAAGGGAGTAAATGATGGCATCACAGCTGCTTATTCGATTCCTTCTGGTTTGGCTTATTGCGGAATCGATTTTTATCAACAGCGCCCGGGCATCGAATGAAGTACGCGATTTTATGAAATGGGGTTCTGAAACGCTTGCCTGCATTGAGCGGGACCATCGGATTGCCGGTCAGGCAGGCTATTACGAAGACCAGAGCCGGACCAATCCGGCATATGCATGGGGAACGGCCATTCTGTTACTGGCCTATGCCAAGGCCGCCCAAGTCGAACAACTCCATGCACAATCTTTAACCGAACTGATTGACTATTTAAGCAGATACTGGGTGGAAGATAAGGGCATTGGCGGATATGACTGCCTGCCGGCTCCCCGAAACAAGGTCGAGCGATATTACGACGACAATGCCTGGATCGCAATGGGACTGATGGATGCTTGGACTGCCACCGGTAAACCGGAGTATCTAAAACAGGCCGAAAAAACACTGTCTTTTTGCTTAAGCGGAATAGATCCCAACGACGGCGGCATTTGGTGGAAGGAGACATGGGACAGCGAACGCCGCAAAACCAAAAACACCTGCTCGGCTGCACCAACGGCTTATGCGTGTCTGCGTTATTATGAGGCAACCCGCCAGCAGCAGTATCTTGAAACCGCCAAAGAGCTTTTAAAATGGCTGGATGCGCATTTAAAAGACAGTGATTCCCTGTATTTTGACAGCATCCGCCCCTCAACAGGACGAATTGGACGGCGGAAATGGTCGTATAATTCAGCTATGCCGCTTCGCTGTTATGTCCTGCTGTATAAGCTGACCGGCGATTGTTTGGAACAGGCCGAACAAATAGCCAAGGCCTGCCAGAAAGAATGGTTTGATGAGACCAGCGGCGCTGTTCGATGCGAGTCGATGTTTGCCTTTACACTTATCGAGGGCTGGCTTGAGCTGTCTGAAGCAGCAGGCCAGAAACACTGGAAAAACCTTGCCGAACGCGGTATGCTGTATGTTCGGCAGAATGTGCGGGATCCCAACGGCCGATACTCCAAGCGATGGGATGCTACCAATACAGAAGCACTGACTCAATGGAAACTGCTGTATCCGGCAGCAGCAGCCCGAGCTTATTGGGCTTTGGCTGCGAAATAAAATTACAATAACCTTCAAGAACAGGAGTCATACCGATGAACTCCAAAAAAGCATTTACGCTGATCGAGCTGCTGGTAGTCATTGCCATCATTGCTCTGCTGCTTTCGGTCATTATTCCGGCACTCAAAAAAGTCAAAAAACAGGCCGCTGCTGTCGTATGCCTGTCGAATATGAGAAGCATGGCAACATCGTGGCATTCCTATGCAATGGACCATGACAGCAAACTGGTCAACGGCCATGTGCCCCGCCGGATTTTTGCGTCTCCTTGTTTTTGGGTCGAAGCCCCGCAGGACCGCAACGGGGTTTATACCGGCGAAAAAGCCCTCAGCAATACAGTTCTGCCGGTTCAAGAAGAACAAAACGGCATACGAAAAGGGCTTTTATTCCCCTACCTTGAAGCGGTGGATGCCTATCACTGCCCTGCTGACAAAAGTGCATTGCTGTTTTCCGACAGGTCTACCGCCGGCTATGGCTCTTGGTGGAACAGCTATTCTATTACCGGCATGATGAATGGGGAAGCATCAAAAGAGACATACCTGCTCTACAATCCTTCTGCTACAAGCGGATGGGACAACCACTCTGTATTCAAACTGTCGGAAATATCAAGTCCCTCAAGCCGCATCGTTTTTTTGGAAAATGCGGATTGGCGCGGCTGGCTGATGGGATCGTGGCTGATGAATTATACGACACCTTACTGGACCGATCCCTTTGCCATCTGGCACGGGACAACAAGCCCTTTCAGCCCGCTGGGATTTGCAGATGGACATGCCGAAAATCACCGGTGGGTTAACAAATCGACATGGGATATGGCTCAAAAACATCTTTTCAATGTCACCCCGCCGGCCAATGAACGGGAAGATATTGAATTTATGCGGCTTGCGTATCTGCCCCGGGGGAAATAATGCCTGGCGGCTGCAGAATACAATACAATCCGAATCCGCAGACAAGCAAATGCAGTGTTGAATAATAACTATTGGACAATCAGGGAGGCCTTTATGAAGTGCAGATGGAACGTTGCGACCGCATGGATGCTCTTTATCTGCTGTCTGTCACCGCTGGGTTATGCCACACAGCCGTCTTCGTTTTCTTATGCAGATTATGTAAATCCGCTCGTGGGAACGGATTCGACTTTTAACTTTTCAACGGGAAACACGTATCCTGCAGTGGCAGTTCCCCGCGGAATGAACTTCTGGACGCCGCAGACCAACAAAATGGGAGACGGCTGGTGCTACCAGTACGGTGCCCGCAAAATCCGCGGCTTCAAACAGACCCATCAACCGAGTCCATGGATCAATGATTATGCGGCATTTTCTCTGATGCCGATTGTCGGTCAATTGACGGTCGATGAGGAGAAACGGGCATCGTGGTTTTCCCATAAGGCCGAAACAGCCAGACCTTATTATTACCGCGTGTATTTGGCGGATTACGATGTAACGGCGGAAATAACCCCGACAGAACGGGCTGCTCAGTTTCGATTCACCTTCCCGGAATCGGATTCTTCCTACATCCTGCTGGACGGTTTTGATAAAGGGTCGTATGTCAAGATACTGCCGGCCGAGCGGACCATCATCGGATATTGTCGAAATAACAACGGCGGGGTTCCGCAGAACTTTCATAACTATTTTATTGTCGTCTTTGACAGAGATTTTGAGGAGGTCTATACATGGAATAACGGCAGGGTTCAAAGCGGGCAAACCGAAGAGCAGGGAAATCATGTCGGTGCGGCCGTGCGTTTCCGCACACACAAAGGCCAGCAGATCCAAATCAAAGCGGCTTCCTCTTTTATCAGTCCGCAGCAGGCCAAACTGAATCTGCAGCGGGAACTGGCCGATGATTCTTTTGACCAAACATGCCGTAAAGCAAAAGATATATGGAACAGCCATTTGGGGCGGTTCCGCGTCAGCGGAGGCACCGAAGCACAATATCAGAATTTTTATACAGCCTTGTACCGGGCGCTGCTGTTTCCCCGGATGTTTTACGAATTGGATGCAGCGGGCAGAATTGTGCATTACAGTCCCTACAACGGTCAGGTTCTGCCGGGGTATATGTTCACCGACAACGGGTTCTGGGATACCTTTCGTGCGGTTTTTCCATTCCTGACGCTGATGTATCCTGAACTCAATGCCCAGATTATGGAAGGTCTGGTTAATACCTATACAGAAAGCGGCTGGCTTCCGGAGTGGGCCAGTCCGGGACATCGGGACTGCATGATCGGCTCCAATTCAGCTGTCAATATCGCCGATGCGTATCTGAAGGGCATTCGGGGCTATGACATCGATACCCTGTACGAAGCAATTCTGAAGAATTCCGAAAATGCCGGTCCCCTCCGTTCCGTCGGACGGTTTGGTGTCGAATATTATAACACGCTGGGGTATGTCCCCTGCGATGTGAACGTCAATGAAAGCGTTGCCCGGACGCTGGAATACTGTTATGCGGATTTTACCATCTGGAAGCTGGCCAGAGCGCTGAATCGCCCGCAGGATGAGATTGACCGCTTTTTCCGCCGGGCACAGTACTACAAAAATGTTTTTGATGCCTCGACCAATTTTATGCGCGGGCGAAGAAAAGACGGCTCCTGGTCCGAACCTTTTGTGCCGGAAAAATGGGGCGGAGATTTCACCGAGGGATGTGCATGGCATTACACGTGGTCTGTTTTTCACGACCCGCAGGGGCTGATAGATTTAATGGGCGGGCGTGAAGCATTTGCAGCCAAACTGGATGCTGTTTTTACAACTCCCCCCAAGTATGACTGTTCGTACTACGGTTTCCCCATTCATGAAATTATTGAGATGACGGTAATGGATATGGGCCAGTATGCTCACGGCAATCAGCCGATTCAGCATATGATTTACCTGTACAACTACGCCGGCCAGCCGTGGAAAGCGCAGAAATGGGTACGGGAAGTAATGAACAGACTCTATACGCCTACTCCGGACGGCTTATGCGGGGATGAAGACAACGGCCAGACCTCAGCTTGGTATGTATTTTCGGCACTCGGCTTTTATCCGGTCTGTCCCGGTTCGGGCCAGTATGTGCTGGGAGCTCCGCTGTTCAAAAATGCGGTGCTTCACCTGCCGAATGGAAAAATCTTCGAAATTTCGGCTCCTAAGAATTCGGCAGAAAACCTCTATATCCAATCGGCTAAACTGAATGGACGAACGTATACAAAAACCTATCTGCAGCATCACGATATAATCAAGGGCGGCAAACTGCAGATTGCGATGGGAGACAAGCCCAATCCAAACTGGGGCAGCGGCCCGGATGATGTCCCGTACTCGATGTCCAGCGAAAAACATTGAACGTTATCTTGGTCAGATATGCTGTTAATTAGTCACCTCTATCGAAAGGAAATTTTATGGGAATGAAAACACTGCCTATTCTGCTGGCCTTTTTTGTAATGGGAGTTGCCGATGCGATGGGGCCTATGTCAGATGCCGTTCGGCAAAACTATCAGCTGAGCAATGTGATGGCCACCCTGCTGTCCTTTTTTGTTTTTATTGCCTTTGCGGTATTCAGTGTGCCGGGGGGGCTGTTGGCAACTTACATCGGCAAGAAAAAACTGCTTCTTCTGGGGCTGGGATTGAATGCTGCGGCCATGCTGATTCCCTGTCTGATGCAGCCGGGATTTGCGCTGCTGCTGGTCTGCATTTTCGTGCTGGGCATCGGCACAACTTTTTTGCAGGTTGCCGGCAATCCCATTATGCGGGATGTCAGTCCGCAAGGCGCTTACGGCCGCAACCTCAGCTTTGCCCAAGGCTTTAAGGGAATCGGCAGTACCGTTTCATCCTATTTAGTTACAGCAATAGCAGGTTTTGCCCTTTTTGAAAGTATGGGCTGGCGGGGGGTATTTCCGATTTTCTTTATCCTTATGGCGGTTACATTTGTCTGGGTTGCCACGTTGAAAATCGAAGAGACCAAAGCCGATGTTCCGCCCAGCATTCTCACGAGTCTCCAGCTGCTGCAGAAGCCGGTATTTGCGATGGCCGTTTTGGGGATTTTTCTGTATGTCGGAGCGGAAGTCTGCATGGGGCGGTTTCTTCTGCCGCTGCTGGAAGCTATGGGATTGGAGAAATCCACCGCCTCAAAATTCGGACCGGCGTTCTTTTTTATGATGCTGACGGTCGGCCGTTTAGCCGGCGGTGCCGTACTGACTTTGCTGACGCCAAGAACATTTTTCCGCTTGTCAGCAGCTCTGGGATTGCTGGGGGCCGGTCTGCTGATGCTGGGCAATCCATCCTTTGCCATTCTCGGCGTACTGGCAGCTGGTTTGGGATTTGCAAATATCTGGCCGATGCTGTTTTCGATTACGGTTGAAGAAGAACCTCAGCGCAGCAGCGAATTGAGCGGGCTGATGTGCATGGCTATTTCCGGCGGGGCACTGGTTCCGCTGGCGATGAGCAAGCTGGTCGACAGCGGGCTGGCCGCAAAAGCATTCATCATACCGGTTATCTGCTTTTTCTATCTGCTGGCACTGTCGCTGAAAGGCCCCAGCAAGGTTAAACCAGCAGCAGCGCAGTGATACTCTTTTAACCCTATTTTAAGGAAGCAAGAGAATGCAAGATCATCGTATTGTTCTGACGCTGGATGCCGGCGGAACCAACTTTGTTTTTTCGGCTATTCAGGATATGAAGGAAGCAGCAGCACCGGTCCGTCTGCCGGCTTATGCCGATAATTTGGAAAAAAGCTTGGCTTCTATCCGGGAGGGTTTTTCGCAAGTGATATCCCAATTGCCGCAGAAGCCGGCAGCTATCAGTTTTGCCTTCCCAGGGCCGGCAGACTACCCGAACGGCATTATCGACAATATGGGCAATCTTCCGGCCTATCGCGGCGGCGTTGCCTTAGGGCCCTATCTGGAAGAAACATTTCAGATGCCGGTTTTTATCAATAACGACGGCGATTTGTTCGCTTACGGGGAAGCGATAGCCGGCCTGCTGCCCAAAGTCAACCGCATGCTGGAACAGGCGGGTTCCCCAAAACGGTTCAGCAAGCTTTTCGGCATTACGCTGGGGACCGGCTTCGGGGGCGGGATTGTCGCCGACGGAAGACTGTTTATTGGGGACAACTCCGCAGCCGGCGAAATCTGGATTACCCGCAACAAGCGTCATCCCAAATGCTTTGCAGAAGAAGGCGTCAGCATCCGCGCTGTCCGCGGTTCGTACGCCCGGGTTACCGGCATCGCTGTTTCCGATGCACCAACGCCAAAGGATATCTACGAAATCGGCATCGGCCGCCAGCCGGGCAATAAAGATGCAGCCCGTCAGGCATTTGAGGAAATGGGCGAAGTCATCGGCGATGCTCTGGCCAATGCTATCACGCTGATTGATGGCCTCATCGTTATCGGCGGCGGGCTGGCAGCAGCGTATCCGCTTTTTATTGATGCTGTTCTCAAAGAAATGAACGGGACTATTGAAAGCTACAGCGGCCAAAAACTGCCCCGCATTGTCCAACGATGCTTTGACTTGGAAAACCCGGAAGCCTGCCGGCTATTTTTGGAAGGCCGCATCAAAGAAATCCATGTGCCCGGCAGCAAAAGAATTATCAAGTACGATTCACTCAAGCGAATCGGGATTGGACGGGCGGTTTTGGATACCAGCCATGCGGTTTCTATTGGGGCATATGCCTATGCTCTTAATCAATTGGACAATCCGAAGAAGAAATAACTTTATTGTATGAGGTGCAGAATGTTTACACGCAGAGATTTCCTTAAAACCACCGCTGCTGCGGCAGCCGGATTTTCAATGCCGCGCTCGGGAGCAAATGCCCAATCGCTGCCGGCATTTGCTTCAAAGCGTCCGCCCCAAGAGAAACGGACCTTTGTCAGCCCTATCGTGGAACAAACGATTCGAGAGGTTACATCCTTTATGAAGGATCCGGAATTGGCGTGGATGTTTGAGAATTGTTTCCCCAACACACTCGATACAACGACTGATTTTGAAATTATCGACGGCAAACCCGATACTTTTATCATTACCGGCGATATTGATGCAATGTGGCTGCGCGATTCAACCTGTCAGGTCTGGCCCTATATGCCGCTGATTCAAAAAGAGGAAAAGCTGCGCACACTGATTCAGGGACTTATTAACCGTCAGGTCAAGTGCGTTCTGCTGGACCCTTACGCCAACGCATTTTACAAAGATCTTTCGCGTATATCCGAATGGAATCAGGATAGGCCCAAACTGCAGCCCGGTGTTCATGAACGGAAGTGGGAAATCGATTCACTGTGCTACGTGGTTCGGCTGGGGTATGAATATTACCGCCTGACAGGTGATGTTTCCTGCTTTGATAAAGACTGGGATCGCGCCATGCGTCTGATTGTGGCAACCTTTAAGACCGAACAGCGAAAAGACGGCCAAAGCCCCTACCGCTTCATTCGCACAACCTCGCGGATGACCGATGCGCCCGTTTATGACGGCACGGGGTATCCGGTGCGGCCGGTCGGAATGATTTGCTCTATGTTCCGTCCATCGGATGATGCAACCATCCTGCCGTTTCTGGTTCCCTCGAATCTCTTTGCGGTTCAGGCTTTGCGCCAGCTGGCTGAGATTTACACCAAAGCAGTCCAAGATGCGGCCTTCGCCCGTGCGTGCACCAGTCTGGCCGATGAGGTTCAGGAAGCCGTAATGAAATGGGCAACAGCTGACCATCTGGATTACGGACGGATTTATGCCTATGAGGCAGACGGATTCGGCAATCGGCTGTTTATGGATGATGCCAATGTGCCCAGCTTAATGTCGCTGAGCTATTTGGGAATTCATAAGCCGCAGGATGAAATCTATCAGCGGACCCGCACCTTTCTTATGAGCGAAAACAATCCGTGGTATCTGCGGGGAAAGGCCGCAGAAGGATACGGCAGTCCGCATACGGGCAAAAACAGCATCTGGCCGATGGGAATTATCCTTCGAGCGCTAACCAGTGAAAGCATGGATGAGATTCACTTGTGCCTGCGGATGCTGAAAGCCACGCATGCAGGAACGGGATTTATGCATGAATCCTTCAATAAAGACAATCCGGCGGATTTCTCGCGAAGCTGGTTTGCTTGGGCAAATACCCTGTTTGGTGAGCTGATTTTAGAGGTTTATCAGAAATACCCCTCTCTGCTCAAAGAAAACTGAGCGTGTCCCCAAAAACTGGACAGGTATTTAAGGTGGAATTGTTTTCGGGTATACTGGAGCGAAAAGCTCAGAAAGGGACTGAAAACGATGACACAGAAACGACGACGCTTTACGGCGGAATTCAAGGCCCGTGCGGTGCGAGCGGCGTTGCGTGAGGACAAGACGCTGGCGCAGTTGGCCACGGAGTTCGATGTCCACCCCAACCAGATTACGGAATGGAAACGGCAGGCGCTGGAAAAGGCGGCCGGTGAGGAACTGGC
>JAGPMT010000020.1 GCA_018052735.1 Phycisphaerae bacterium
TGCCGTAAGCAAGCGTCAATACCCCGTTGGGGTCGACAGAACCGTGATCGCCGGCCGAAGCGGTCACCATTACATTTACAGGATGGAATGTTACCAAAACCGCATGGTCGGCGGTGATGTTTTCCAGTGTATACGTCAGGCCGCCGGATTGAACCTCTGTCCCGTCTACTGTCCAGACGTCTACCGTGTATTCGGCATCAGGAACGGCTGTAAATAATTGGCTGCTGCCGTAAGCAAGCGTCAATACCCCGTTGGGGTCGACAGAACCGTGATCGCCGGCCGAAGCGGTCACCATTACATTTACAGGATGGAATGTTACCAAAACCGCATGGTCGGCGGTGATGTTTTCCAGCGTATACGTCAGGCCGCCGGATTGAACCTCTGTTCCGTCTACTGTCCAGACGTCTACCGTGTATCCGGCATCAGGAACGGCTGTAAATAATTGGCTGCTGCCGTAAGCAAGCGTCAATACCCCATTGGGGTCGACAGAACCGTGACCGCCGGCCGAAGCAGTCACCGTAAAAGACAGAAGCTTGAAGGACACCAAAACCGCATGGTCGGCACGAATATCAGTCATCTCATAGGTAGTCCCGCCGGATTGAACGATTTCGCCGTCTACCGTCCAGGAATCGACCGTGTATCCTTCATCGGGTGCCGCCGTAAACAATTGACTGGAACCGTAAGCAAGCGTCAATACCCCGTTGGGGTCAACAGAACCGTGACCGCCGGCGGAAGCGGTCACCATTACATTTACAGGATGGAATGTTACTAAAACTACATGGTCGGCGGTGATGTTTTCCAGCGTATACGTCAGGCCGCCGGATTGAACCTCTGTCCCGTCTACGCTCCAGGAATCGACCGTGTATCCAGTATCAGGAACGGCTGTAAATAATTGACTGCTGCCGTAAGCAAGCGTCAATACCCCGTTGGGGTCGACAGAACCGTAATCGCCGGCGGAAGCGGTCACCGTAAAGGACAAAAGCTTGAATGTCACCAAAACAGTATGGTCAGCGGTGATGTTTTCCAGCGTATATGTCTGGCCGCCGGATTGAACGATTTCGCCATCTATGCTCCAGGAATCGACTGTGTACCCTTCATCCGGTGCCGCCGTAAACAATTGACTGGAACCGAAAGCAAGCGTCAATACCCCGTTGGGGTCAACAGAACCGTGATCGCCGGCCGAAGCAGTCACCGTAAAAGACAGAAGCTTGAAGGACACCAAAACCGCATGGTCGGCACGAATATCAGTCATCTCATAGGTAGTCCCGCCGGACTGAACCTCTGTTCCGTCAACTGTCCAGACGTCTACCGTGTATCCTTCATCGGGTGCCGCCGTAAACAATTGACTGGAACCGAAAGCAAGCGTCAATACCCCGTTGGGGTCAACAGAACCGTGATCGCCGGCTGAAGCGGACACCGTCACATTTACAGGATGGAATGTTACCAAAACCGTGTGGTCAGAACGAATATCAGTCATCTCATAGGTAGTCCCGCCGGACTGAACCTCTGTTCCGTCAACTGTCCAGACGTCTACCGTGTATCCTTCATCGGGTGCCGCCGTAAACAATTGACTGGAACCGTAAGCAAGCGTCAATACCCCGTTAGGATCGACAGAACCGTGATCGCCGGCAGTAACAGTAAGTGTATATATATTTACCGCAAAATTGGCTATGGCTGTATAGTTGTCATCGACTGTGATAGTTGTACTGGCTGAATAGGGATTCTGCACCTTGCCCGCATCTGCAGCGCTGCCTGTCCACTCAACAAAATGGTATCCCCCATCTGCAACCGCAGTAACATCGACTGAATCGCCCTTGTTGTATCTAAATACACCGATGCCGGGATCCATTATTGTTCCGCCATTTGTTGAAGACAGAGTAAGAGTCTTTTGGGGTGTTAGAATAAATTCACCCGCCCCTGATACTCTTTTTACCGCTAACAGCCCAACAAAGTCGGTCTGGGGCTGGTAAATGAATGATTCTATGAATCCCTGGCCGACATTGGTGCTGGATGCGGCAATAACCGGTCTGCCGTACAGGCCGGGCTGAAAACTGTAAAGATATAAATCGTAATCGCCGCCGCTGGGCACAAGTAAAGTAGGTTCAAACATCAGGCCGGCAGGAATAAAAATACGGCGTGCCCACACACGCTTGTCATAAGGACCGCTGCCCAATGTTTCGGACTCTATTGAATTCACGATATATTGGCAGGTTAAACCCTCGACAGCAGCATCGGCATTGATCAGGCCATAGCCCTCGTTGAGGTCTTTGCCTGCAGGAAATCCGCCCGGTCCCTGCGCTGCCCTTTCCAAGGTTGGAGAATAAAGACCATTTTCCCGCTGGCTATTGGTTTCCGAAGCTGTCGCACACAGAATCATCTTGACAAAAAACGGGTCCGCCGGGGAGTTAAAATCCCAAACCTTCCCATTCTGCTCAAGTGCATCAATCACCAAAGCCGCGCAGCCGGCAGCAAAGGGGCTGGCCATTGATGTGCCGCGCATTTGCATGTAATCATTCGGCTGCTGGTCAACAAAACTCCCGCCGTCGCCGGAACCGCTGTCAACAGACATGATGTAGGTATAATAAATAGAACCGCCCGGAGCTGTAATATCCGGCTTATAATCTTCCTCCTGTCCCGGTGTTGTATTGGGATCTAAAAAGCCTTGACTGGAATAATCGGTTAATTGATTTTCATCGTTGGAAGCGGCAACTGTCAAGGCATAAGCCGCTCTGCCGGGGTCATCGACAACACGTTCCGCTGCCGTAGCCCCCTCGCCGCCGTTGCCTGCCGAAATAACAACAAGAATGCCGTTGGCAACAGCCGTATTGATTTTCTGCCGCAAACTGGGAGAAAGGCCGGGGTCACCGATGATGCCCAGACTTAAGTTTATCACCTTTATATTTTGTTCGATGCGATTGGCTACAAGGTCATCTATTGCCGATTCCAGCCAATTGGTATAACCGGAACCGCTGTTGGTAAACACCTTCGAAGCCGCCAATCTGCATTCGGGAGCAATGCCTGATAATCTGTTAAATCCATCACCGCTGCCGGGGTAATTTGTTATGGAATTAACCATCGCAAAACGGCCCACTACATGCTGGGCGTCAACATAATTGGCAGCCAAAGCCGGTGTATAAATCAAATCGCTGGATGCCGTAAATGTGTTGCTCTCCTGCAAAGGTGAGTAGCCGGTTGCAGGCGCTGATAGTGCTGTCCACAAGCTGTTATTAACATTCGAATCCAGTCTTACTCCCTTGGGTTTAGAAAACAGGTAAAGCGAGGTCGGAGCGCCGCCGTACCAGCTTGCAGTAGAGGAAAAGACCACCTGTCCATCGGGCAGACTGATGGGGCTGGGGATAAAGTAGCCTTTTGGCATATATGTGAGGAAGGTGATGCTCCGATCTGTATAGTAAAGCGTACCGGTCTGCGAACCTGCCGAAACCCCCGTGCCGGCTGCAATACCAGCTACGTGGGTGCCATGGTGAAATTTATCAACAGGAACCGATGAATTATCCGTTGTATAGTCGTGCCAAAACACACACCGTCCGGCCATATCCGGATGATCTGCATCAATGCCTGAATCAACAATAGCAATGGTAATATTGTCCGAGCCCTTAAAACCGCTTGTGCTGCCTGCAAAACCGGGCGCCCAGACCGGCCGGACACGTCCGTTGCGTGTTGCTATATCAAGGTGGGCTTCAATCTCACGGGTTTGCTGGACCAAAACAAATTCCGAACCCATAACCTCCGGAAGCAGACGGACCTTTTGCAGAGGGATTCTCCCGTTCCAGCCATAGGATACGGCTTTATAGATGTAATCTACCTGCCCCCCCAGAAGCTCAAATTTCTTGAGGTGAGTATTGGCAATAGGTTCTTTAAATATCAGCTCGACTTCTATTATCTCATCCAGCTGCCTGCGTATTTTCTCTTTGTCTGCCGGCAAAACCGCCTTTTCTGCATCCCGCATGGTCTTTTCAAGACGTCTTTCCAACTGGTCTTCAACGCCATTGGCATCGCGGTCATTCGAATATCTTTCTCCTATCAGCGGTTTGGAGGAGGAATGCGGGTGATGGGAGAACCCATTGCTGCCGGCGGCAATTCCGCAGGGAGATAGACACAATAGAAGCGCAAGGATAATATACCCTTTCTCAAACCACCCTCTGCTCCGATCGTGTTTCACACAATGCCCCATATTTATTAAAAACTGCCCAAAAGACAGCGTACTGCCTGCTGTTTTACCCCTCTTTCTATGTCATGTTTCAAAACCTTCTTGACCCTGCTGGTCAATATGGTACCGATCAGCCTTGACATCCTGATCGTTTTTTCCAACCTTCATTCAGGATACCATTGAGCTTTCCATAGCCATCCAGAAGCAAAACGGACAAAATCCGCTGCATTTATAATACTATCCTTGTTCAGATCCATCATTGGATCATTCTGAAGCCACGAATCGGCAAACAGAAGCAAATCCGCCGTATCCACAGTGCCGTCGCTATTAAAATCGGCCGGATCCATATACACTTCATCCGCTCCTATATCGACGCTGCTGCCGCATATGCGAGCTTCTCCGTCAATGTCCGCCGTTGACTGCCAGGGAACAGAAAGATTATCGCCGGCATCAAGACATGGGGATTCAGGCACAATATGATAGTTTCCGCTGACGAACCAGTCATCGTGCGGATTTGCAGGCGTATTCGGGTCAATCCACATTCCGGGATTAAGAAACAGAGGTTCACTGTCTATATTGCCGCTGCCCCAATTGAGCAGACAGGATGCATCGACTGTTATTTCGCCGGTGCCGGTTTTGATGTTGCTGTAGGAAACGGTCATTGCTGTCGGTTTGCTTGCCGGCCAGACGCGCGATGTGTTAATCAGTGCCAGCTGATTGCCGTCGGGAGAGCGATTGTCCCGGACGATGCAGTTTATAACCGAAGGATTGCTTTCCCGAAAAGAGGCTATTCCTCCGCCTTCCAGCGCCCGATTTCCGACGACGGTGCAGTTTATAAATGTCGGCTGGGACCAGTAGGCATAGAATCCCCCGCCCCTGTGATCTGCTGAATTACCCGTCACACTACAATTGATGACAAGCGGGTTGCTGGGAAGGAGATTGCCGGCAGCATCATTTCCGCCCCAGCAGCAGATGCCCCCTCCATGATGATCGGCACCGACGGCTTTATTGCCGGTAATAATACAATTGGCAATAAGCGGCGAGGCATAGGTACAAGCGATAGCGCCGCCATACCCATCGCTGGCCATATTGCTGATAAATACACAGTCGGCAATGACAGGATTGGAACTGTAAACATAAATCGCACCGCCGTAACCAGTGGCCGCATTATTCTTAAATACGCATCGGCGGATTGTAGGATTGCTGTTTTTTTGAGATTCAATAAGACCGCCGCATTTAATGGCCCCGCCATCATACCTGCCGCCGCCGTTTATAATCGTAATGCCCTGCAAAACAGCATCATTGTCTTCTTGCCCGCGAAACCAGAAGGCCCGATGCGGACTGCTGCCTGAACCCTGACAGTCAATAATGGTGGCATTCACAATATCCGGATTTTCGGGATTTAAGCTCTGCAGAACAATCGATTTGCCTCTGAATTCGATATCGCGATTGCCGTCTCCTCGGTAAATTCCGGGAATCATCGCCAGCCGATCGCCGCTGATGGAATCATCGATTGCCTGCTGAATAACAAGGTATTGACTGCCGCTTGTTAGATTCCAAACCGGCAGGGCTTCCAATGCTCCCATATCCGCGGCGGACCCGAGAATGCGGTTCTGCCCGGCATAATCGGTCAAGCCCAGCGGATTCGAAAATGCCGGATCAGCAGCATTAATGCATGGGCTGGTTATATTCAGATGGTAATTTCCCCCGGCAGAATCTGCAAACTGCGGATCGGCAGAGATATTCCCATCCCGGCCGGTTTGATCCGATGCATCCGGATAGTATTGGCCCTTGCTGTTGCCCCAGACATTGTTATAAGAAACAGTTGGGGAATTGCCCGGGGCCATATAAATCCCCCAGCCGCTGCCGTTGGACGCAATAATATTGTTTTCTATGGCCGGACTGCTTCCTTCACTTTTTAGATAAATACCCGTACTGTCGTTATCGGCAATAGTATTAAATAAAATCTGAGGCCAGCTGCTGGTCATAACAATACCGGAACCATCGGTATTTTTTACAATCAAATTATTCCTAATAACGGGTGAACTCTGATAGAAAACCGCTATCCCGGCTCCATTAGTCGAGGAATTCTGCTTTATGAGATTTCTTTCAATAACGGGGGCTGACTGGTAATAGACATATATACCGCCGCCGCCCAGACTGGATGCATTATTCTGCGTGATGGTATTTGACCTGACGGTCGGGTTGGAAAAATAGGTGATATGCACTCCGCCGCCCAGCAAGGAGCTATTCGATTCAATCGTATTTCCCTCGATCAGACTATTGCTCCACTGGCGGCAATGGATGCCGCCGCCGTAATAGTCGGCTCGGTTATTCCCGATCCGATTATCTGTAATCTCAGCATCGACGCCCTGAAATGCGACAATCGCCCCTCCATCGCCATGGTCATTAGCCGGATACTGATTGTCCGGCGGCGCATATCCATGGCTGATCAGTGCGGTATTGCTGATAAAGGTATTGCGCCGAATGACCGGGCGAATATGAACCGCCGGATTCACCGGATCAGAGGGATTGACTGGATTGCCATACAGATAAATGGCTCCGCCTTGACCGGCAGAATTTTGGATAAATACGTTCTTTTCAATAGTGGGGGCTGACAGATTATAGCATACCACACCCCCGCCGCATCGATTCCACCGCAGGCCCTGATATTTCCACGCAACCGCAATCCATGAACCGGTCCCTCCCCGAATCGTAAAACCCGTCAGAATCGATTCATTATCTTCGCCGCTGCTGAAGGTAACAACAGATGCCTGTGCTGGATCATCTGGGGCTGAACCGTCAATAATCGTAGCGGCAACAACATTGGGATCGTCCGGATCAGCAGATTGAACAGTTATTTTTTTCCCCAAAAAATTGATGTTCTCTACATACGTCCCCGGCTGAACAATAATCACATCTTTTTCTGCGGCGGCATTGATAGCGGACTGGATAGAACCATATTGGGTCGGGACATACAAAGTCCCCCCGACTAATCTTGCTGAAAAAAGAACAGACAGTAAGAAGTAAAGCTCCCTTTTCATAACCCGCCTGCCGATATAATTAATTTTTTAAGATGCCCTAAAACAGAAACAATATCTCACAACCGCGGTGTTCCTGGTCTCCTCAAAATGACAATTCTTTTCCCTGTCAGCAAAACAAAATAAACCTCATTCTAATTTGCGTTATTATAGCAGAAAAAACAAACTAAGTCAAAGATAATGGATGGGAAATTAAAGTCAGGAATATATCCCGGGCACCGCTATTCTTTCAAAAAACAAATCCTGCGGCAAAGTCTTATAATCCTTCCGTTTCTTCTATGTTTATCGAGAACAATGTTTTCTGTAAATTAAAACCAAAATAAAAAGGGACTCCCCTTTTAAGGGAAGTCCCTGTATATCAACCACTAATTTTTCAATAAAAACCGCGTCGTGTATTAGGCAATCCTGCGTCTCAGCAGTAAGCTGCCAAGCGCCAGCGTTGCCAATGTAAACGGTTCGGGAACCTGATGGATAACTTGTGTGTCAACGACGATTCCGTTGTCATCCACTAATGCGATTGTTACATCGCCCGGGCCATCACAGTGGAACAGCACTTCACTGATAAGAGTGCCCGGCTGGATCTGCCCTATCTCCATTGCGATAAATGGACTTTGAAGACCCAGATCGCCGGCCTTGCCTGCATCATCTGATACCGCAGCCAAAACACCGGCCTGAACCGACATCTTGCTTGCGTCTAAACTGCCGGGCCCCATTGTAAGCCCCATTGCAAGCAAGCCGGGAGCTGTCTGACCATCATCCCAAATACCTATCCACAGGGTATCACTCGGTTTAATAGTAACAGTACTATCGGGGGGATTGATTACACCATTGACTGTGATATACAACGACGCATTCGCCAAGCCGCAAAGAAGCAACATCATTAGTATTCTTTTCATCATAACGCCTACCTCCCAAAAAAAATCATCTCAGTTCACCATACTCCCAACACACTTCAACTACCACACTTCAGCACTCGAAACAATTCTAAAAACTCCTACTCTTTCCAGATTTCTTATCCAACAATCTGGAATAACTGCACAAAAACCACTCTCAGCGAGCTTATGTTTATTAAGCTGCCCGGCGCTTCCGAGACATCACAAGCGACAGTCCGCCTAAGCCCAACAGGCCAAGGGTCATGGGTTCGGGCTGATGGATTACATGGATTACTTGGCTGTCTACAATCATCCCGTTCTCATCGACCAACACGATTGTTACATCGCCCGGTCCATCGCAATGGAACAGAAGGTCTCTAATCAGCATTCCGGTCATGTTGGGCCCAATTTCAAGGGCTACATATGGACTGAGCAAACCATACTGGGCCGCGCTATCCGGATCATTTGTCAATGCTGCCGATACACCCGCCAAGGGCTTCATTCCGCTGGCATCGAGACTGCCGGGTCCCATTGAAATTCCCAAAGCCAAAGCACCCGGTTGTGTTTGCCCGAGGATATCCATTATCCCTATAGTAATCACATCGCTGGGGTTAATGGTTAACTTGCTGTCCGGGTAATCAATGTACATACTCCCGTACGGTCCCTCATCCCATTTCACATAAATTTTCAAACTCGCCTGTGCAGTCACCACTGAAATTAATAACATCAGTACCGCAAACTTCTTCATCTTTCCTCTCCTTTCTGATCCTTATAAACATACTCTATTCCATCCTTTTTTAGAGGAGCTGGTCAGATAGGCGCATCCTTCTCTTTCCATCTCTTCTCCGCACACACTAATTCATCCGACAATTTACCCTATCTGGTCTATCCGTGTCAACCACATTTTTACAGAATTTCAATGGATACCATCTATCTTGTTTATATCCTATTTCAATTAAAGAACTTAAAATCAAAAACAAACTGTATTTTTTTTATATTTTCTTCCTTTTTTATTTTCCGCAAAAGTCGGTTCTGCTGATTTTGAAATATCTTCCAATTCATAGCCGGCCAATCGAATTAGTAACAGATTAATCGTCAAAAAAGACCACGATAGAGACTTTTCCAATCCAATATGCACTGCTTGTTTAACAAATCAGCCCAGATGTGCTGTTATAATCTGTTTTGCCCGTTCCAGAGCTTGGTCAAGTTTGTCTGGTTCTTTGCCCCCGGCTTGAGCCATATTAGGCTTTCCGCCGCCGCCGCCGCCGACAATCGGGGCGATTTCCTTGACAATATCACCGGCTTTTAGTCCCTTTTGAATAAGATCTTCCGTAACACCTGCCAGAAGCATTACCTTGTTGTCGCCGGTTACCATGCCAAATACAATTGCAGCGCAGCGGGCTTTTTTCTTAATGCTGTCAACAGCCGCTCTGGCCTGTTCCACATCCACCGAAGGCAATTGCCCCACTACAACAAAAGCTTCCCCCGCTTTTTGAGCAGATTCGAGCAGCTTATCGGCGGCGCCAAAGGCATCCGATGCTGATTTTCCGACGCCGGATTTAAGTTCCTTTTTGAGCGTTTTGTTCTCATCCACGAGTTTCCCAATGCGCTGAACAATCTGGTCGGCAGGGACTTTGAGCAATTCGACAAGCTCATCTGCAATCCGGCTGCGGTCCAGCAGATAACGCATCAGACCCGGCCCCGTCAACGCGGTAATACGGCGTACGCCGGCCGAAATGCTTTCTTCTTTTTGAATGGCAAAACCGCCGATTTCAGCCGTATTGGATACATGGGTTCCGCCGCAGAATTCTTTGCTGAAGGCATCCTTGATATGGTCCTTATCAGAGGCACCGATTGCCAAGACACGCACCTGCTGGCCGTATTTTTCGCCGAAAAGAGCCATTGCACCAAGCTGACGGGCCCGGTCGATATCCATAACGGCTGTTGTGACCGGCAGTGCGGCTTCTATCTTGTCCTGCACCAGCGCTTCGACCTGCTGAATCTGTTCTTTGGTCAGTGCCTTGGGCCACGTAAAATCAAACCGCAGATAGTCAGGACAAACCAGCGATCCCTGCTGCTTAACCGTTTGGCCCAGTACTGTCTGGAGTGCCCATTGCAGGATGTGCGTTGCCGTATGGTTCTTGCGGCTGGCTAGCCGGCTTTTATCCACACACGCCTGAACCTGATCCCCCACCCACAGCGAACCGGACAGGAGTCTTCCGCGATGGAGCACGCAATCGGCAATCTTATCTGTTGTTTCAACGCAGAATTCCGCATCCTCAGTTTTAATTATTCCGCAATCGCCAACCTGCCCGCCCGATTCGGCATAGAAGCAGGTTTTATCCAAAACAAGGGCTGCCGGATGTTCTGTATCCGTTAACTCTCCCTTCGTGGTAAAGCCGTCGTCATTTATCCAGCCCAGCAGCTTGGCTCTGCAGGTTTCCGTTTCATATTTGAGCGAATCATCGGTTTCCGGCAGTTCTACGCCGGTTAAAGTTGCCGCCAGAGAGCCGGTCTTCTGGGCAGCCCGTGCTCTCTGACGCTGCTGGGTCATCAGCCGTTCAAACTCATCGATATCCACTGTAAGTCCCTGTTCCCGCGCCATCAGCTGGGTTAAGTCCAGCGGAAAGCCATAGGTATCGTATAACTGGAAAGCATCCTGACCAGAGATAATCCCGTTTTTTGCATCTTTTGCGGCGTTGGCGAAAATTTCCAGACCGCGGTCCAGCGTGCGTCCAAACGAGGCCTCTTCGGCCTGAATGACCGATGCCACAAACTCCCGCCGCTCGCGGATTTCCGGAAAGGCCTGCCCCATATTATCTACCACCACATCCACCAGTTTATACATAAACGGCTCGTGAAGATTCAGCGACCGCCCGAAGCGGCAGGCCCTCCGCAGCAGCCGGCGCATTACATAGCCGCGTCCTTCATTGCTGGGATTGACGCCGTCAGCAATTGCAAATGTAAGCGTGCGGATATGGTCTGCGATAACCCGAAAGGCGTTGTCGGTTTTATTGCCCAGCTGCGATGTATAGTGTCGGCCGGCAATTTGCTCAACCGATTGAATTATCGGCAAAAACAAATCCGTGTCATAGTTGCTGCGTTTGTTCTGTAAAACAGCCGTAATGCGTTCCAGACCTGCGCCGGTATCGACATAATTGGCACTAAGGCGCTCAAGCCTGCCGTCAGGCTTGCGGTTGAATTGGATGAAAACCAGATTCCATAATTCAATAAACCGGCTGCATCCAGCATTGACGGCGCATCGATGGCCGGGAATATGCTTCATATCGCAGCGGTCAGGGCCTAAATCAATATGTATCTCGCTGCAGGGACCGCAGGGACCGGTATTGCCCATTTCCCAGAAATTGTCTTTGCGTCCGCAGAACAAAACACGCTCCTTGGGCAGAGGCGTCAGCTTGGTCCAGAGTTCAGCGGCTTCGGTATCCGCAGCAGCATTATCCTCTTTATCGCCGGCAAACACAGTCGCCCACAGCCGGTCCGGGGCAATGCCATACACCCCCGTCAGCAGCTGCCAAGCCCATTCAATCGATTCGGCCTTGAAATAATCATCAAACGACCAGTTGCCCAGCATCTCGAAGAATGTATGGTGATAGGTATCCAGCCCGACTTCCTCGAGGTCGTTGTGCTTGCCGGAAACACGAATGCACTTCTGGCTGTTGACGGCCCGCTTGAATGAGGGGGTTCGATGGCCCAGAAAGTATTCCTTGAACTGGTTCATGCCGGCATTGGTAAACAGCAGTGTTTCGTCGCCAATCGGCACCACCGGCCAGCTGGGAATAAACAAGTGGTTGTGTCCCTTGAAAAATTCTATAAATCCGCTGCGAATGTCTTTTGAACTTAACACCATGGACCTATCCGAAAAAAAAGTTTAGCGCGGCATCTGCCGCATTTGTTTTGACTGATTATTCCTGTTGGTTATTCGCTGGTCTCGTCGGACGCTTCCTTCCCGCTGTCCCTGCACTGAATCAGACCGCGGTTGGCCAGCACCTTATCCTTCAGTTCACAAAGCAGCGCGGGATTGTCTTTGAGATACTGCATTGCCTTATCCCGTCCCTGCCCCAGCTTAAGGTCGCCGCAGGTAAACCACGCCCCGCTCTTGTTGACAAGGCCGCATTCAACAGCCAAATCCAGCAGATCGCCAACATAATTGATGCCGCTGTCAAACATAATATCGAATTCAGCAGCCCGGAAAGGCGGAGCAACCTTGTTTTTAACCACACGGGCCCGAACACGGTTGCCAATCGCTTCATCATTGGCAGCTTTGATGGTGGATATCCGCCGCACATCCACCCGCACCGATGCATAAAACTTCAGGGCATTGCCGCCGGTTGTAGTTTCGGGATTTCCGAACATCACTCCAATCTTCATACGGATTTGGTTAATGAAAATCAGACAGCATTTGCTTTTGGCGATAACACCGGTCAATTTCCGCAGTGCCTGGCTCATCAGCCGCGCCTGCAGACCGACATGGCTTTGGCCCATTTCGCCCTGCAATTCGGCTGCCGGAACCAATGCCGCCACCGAATCAATCACGATGATATCGACCGCATTGGACTTTACCAGCATCTCGGCGATGTCGAGGGCCTGCTCGCCGGTATCCGGCTGGCTGATAAGCAGACCGCTGATATCTACACCGAGTTTTTTGGCCCATGTTGTGTCCAATGCATGCTCGGCATCAATAAAGGCCGCCACACCGCCGGCTTTCTGGGCATTGGCTATCACGTGAAGAGCCAAGGTCGTTTTGCCGGACGATTCAGGGCCGTAAAATTCTACAATACGGCCGCGCGGGATGCCGGCACCTCCCAAGGCAATATCCAGCGACAGAGCGCCGGTGGAAATACCTTCTATTTTCGGATGCTGGGATTCATCCATTTTCATAATAGAGCCGACACCATACTGCTTTTCAATCTGGGCAATCGCACGGTCGAGGGCATCGCTTCTGGCGGAATCGACAGTTTTCGTTTCTTTGTCGGCGGTTTTCTGCTTTGCTTTGGCCATATTCAACACTCCTGTTTGATTATTGTCATCCTCAATGACACGCTGTGTGTTTTATTGTACTATTTCAGTGCCCCCGTACAAACAACGCTGTACTGGGGCCCTGCCGAATCCAGCTGGCTGTGATACAGCACTATGCTGCTGACGCTCACGGAACCGAACGGTTCATCCCGATAAGCCTCGATTGCCTCGGCCAGTCTGTATCCGGCCGCAGCGCTTTTAACGCGGCACAGAGTCAGATGGCAGGTAAAAGGACGGCTTTCCTTCTGCCATCCGAGGCGGCTGAATTCGTCTTCCAGTGCCGCCTGAAGGTCCATCAGAGGCGGACACGGCGCCCCGCCTGCCCACACAATCCGTGCCGGCCGGCCGAATACACCCGTGCCGCGGACTTCAAAATCGAAGCCGCTGAAGCGGCCGGCCGTTCGTATAACCGCATCGCAAACCTGCCCTACCGCCGCATCCCGCACCTCGCCAAGAAATTTCAGCGTCAGATGTATCTGGTCGGGCCGCACCCATTTGACATCCCGGCCGGTCAGGTTCAGCTGGCGGGCCAGCTGTTTTTGAACCGCTTCAATCCGCCCACGCACCTGCGGATCAATATCTATCGCTGCAAACAGCCGCATTCCGTTTCCTCACCTGCCTCAGAACTGTGTAACCTTGCGAAGCATATCAAACCGCTGCTCGATTTTTTCCTGCGTGGCCGAACGAATGCCGTAGATGGAAAAATCGCCGATGGTAAACGAAGCCATTACTGTCCCGTAGGCCATCGCATTCTGAAGACTGGTCAAATCGACCGTCTGAACTTGAGCCAGATAGCCCATCAAACCGCCGGCAAATGCATCACCGGCCCCTGTAGGGTCAATGACCACTTCCGTCGGATAGGCCGGCAGCAGGAAAATACTGCCGTTTTTTTCATACATCATTGAACCGTATTGGCCTTTTTTGATAATCACAATCCGCGGTCCCATTGCAGCAATAGCCTTGGCGGCGCTGATTAAATTGTGATAGCCGGTCAGCAGCTTGGCCTCATTTTCATTGAGCACCAGCATGTCAATCTGCTCCAGCAGCCGCCGCAGGTCCTGATTGGCCGTCTCAATCCACAGATTCATCGTATCAGCCGCTACAAATTCCGGATTTCCAAGTTGAGCCAGCAGCTCCATCTGAAGCAATGGCGCGGTATTGGCCAAAAACACATATTCGCAATCCCGGTAACTATCTGGAACAGCCGGCGGACGTTCGGCCAGAACATTCAGTTCAACAGCATCTGTCCGGGCCTGATTCATATCGCCTTCATAGGTACCGTGCCAGCGGAATGTCCGGCTGCCGCGGCGAACTTCCAGCCCTGTCAAGTCCACTTTCTTGCCGCTGAACAGCTCCTCCAGATTAAAAGGGCAATCGTCGCCGACCACACCAATAAACTTGACATCCGTAAAGAAGCCGGCGGCCATCGTAAAATAGACCGCAGATCCTCCGATGCAATCCCGATTCAATCCAAAAGGGGTCTGAACCGTATCAATTCCAACCGAACCCGTTACCAGCAGAGACATCCGATTACCTCTTATCCTTCCTTAGCAGAACCAAACTTGCTTACTGTCTGTTTAATCCGCTTGAGTGTATTGGCGATGCCGAGCATCTGGACTGCATCAAAAATCGGCAGACTGACGGTTGTGCCGCACAGCGCCACACGCAGCGGCTGCGCAACCTTGCCCAGCCCGACCTGCCGGCGGGCCGCCAGATCCCTCAGCAGTGTTTCCACATTCTCTGCCGTCAGCTCCGTCAGAGCCCCCAGTTCCTGCCCTATTTCCTGCAGAATCGCCAAGCCGTCGCCTTTGAGCAGCACCTTTTTGACCGACTCCGGGTCATAGACAACTTCTTCGTTGGGGATGAACGCAAACCTTGATTTCATCTCCATTTGCGCCAGCGTCCGGGCGCCTTCATTGAGACGGATAATCCGAGCCAGCATCGCATCGTCGGCCTTTGCCACCGGGGACTTCACCGCTTCGAGGTAGCTGCGGAAATGGCCGACCAGAGTATCTATCGGCGTCAGTTTGATGTGCTCGGTATTAAACGACAGCAGTTTGCTGCGGTCAAATAAGCTGTTGGCCTTGGTCACGCGCGTCAGGTCAAAAGATTCTATCAGCTGCCGGCGGGTCATTATTTCCCGCCCGTCACCCGGATTCCAGCCCAGCAGGGCCAGAAAATTAACCATTGTTTCCGGCAGGTAGCCGCTGCGGAAGAAGTCGACAACATTGATTTCCGGCAGATGAACGCCAAGGTACTGCGCCATCGCATCAATAGCCGGCATATCCGGTGTGGAATCGCCATTTAAAAAGCTTTCCAGCTGGTCAAGAGAAATGCCGCCGGCCTTGGCCGCTGCTGCCTTGTCCAGATGCTTCATGCCTGCCATTGCGTTGCGCAAAGCCTGCGGACGTTCGCGCTTGCTGAGCTTGCCGCCGGTATCGCTGACGGTTACAGACATATGGGCATACTTGGGAATACGAAATCCCAGCGCCTTCTGCAAAAGCTGGTGATTGGGAGTATTCATCAAATGTTCCTGCCCGCGGATGACATGCGTCACCCCCATCAGCTCATCGTCCACAACCACCGCAAAGTGATAGGTTGGAAAGCCGTCACTTTTGAGGATGATAAAATCGCCGATTTCAGCCGGATTAAAGGTAACCTGCCCGCGGATTTCATCATCTATCACAATCGGCTCTGTCTGCGTCACAGCAAACCGCACGGTTACCGGCCGCCCTTCTCGGCGGGCTTTTTGTGCATCGGCTTCGGTGGGAAATTGTTCCGGCCGGGGATATAGATTATGCCGTTTTTCTGCTTCGGCACGGCTTCGCATTTCTTCCAGCTCTTGGGGCGTATCAAAACAATAATAAGCCTTCTGCTCATCCAAGAGCTTGCGGATGTAATGGTCATAAATGGCGCGCCGCTGCGACTGCAGATACGGTCCGTTTGGCCCCCCCACATCGGGGCCTTCGTCCCAATCTAAGCCCAGCCAGTGCAGGTCTTTAAGAACTTGGGCAGTCGCCGTAGGCGTATTCCGTTTTAAGTCGGTATCTTCAATTCGCAGCAGGAATTTCCCGCCAAGGCGCCGGGCCAGCAGCCAATTGAATAAAGCCGTTCTGGCTCCGCCGACATGCAGGTATCCAGTCGGGGAAGGTGCAAACCGCGTTACTATCATAACAACCTCATCTTTTGTCAGTTAAATGGAAAGAAAGGAGTGTACTTGACCCATCCTGCAAAGTCAAGAACAACACAAATTACATTTCCCTGTACTTGGATCGAGATTGGATTCAGAAATTACAGGGCTTGGTTTTGCCGACAAATAACGCTAATCTGTATCGTATTTAATGCTATTTTCAGCCTTTTTTGTCCTTTATTTACGCAGTTTACAAGAGGATTATACTTTTTGACATGGTTTTAATTAAACGAAAAATATTCCAAATATAGGAGTTTCTGGCTCTATATAATTGCTTTGTACAATTACAATTGCTGTTGGCAGCTGCTGGCAGAAACCAAATCATAGTCGTCTTTGGTCATACTATTTCCCGAAAAAATTGGATATTTTTTATATAATTTTGAAGATTTTAATCTTAATATGCAGCAGGATATGCTGTTGCAATCATTGGCTTATTGAATAGAATATCGCCCAATCTGGATAGGCGTAAAAATTCTCAAAATATGAATAGAGCAGACTATCACAATATTCTTATTATTAAACCCAGTGCTCTGGGGGATATTGTCCATGCACTGCCTGTTTTAAGTTCGCTGCGTGCTTCATTTCCGAAAAGCCGTCTAAGCTGGCTTGTGCGGAAGGAATTTGCTCCTCTGCTGGAGTGTGCGGAGGGACTTGACAATATCATTACCTTTGACCGGAAAGAAATGGGGCGATGGTATCGCAATAGGCGGGCGTTGATGTCTCTGTTGGAGCTTCGAAACCAGCTGCGAGCAGCCAGATTTGATCTTGTATTGGACCTGCAAGGTCTGCTTCGAAGCGCTATATTTGCGTGGATGACCGGCTGTCCTGACCGGATCGGGATGCGGGAGGCCCGTGAAGGGGCTCATTTGTTCCATACTCGGATTATAGACCGGCCCGCCGGAACTGTACACTTGCTGGATTACTATCACAGCATTCTGCAGGCCATCGGCGCATCTGTACGATTGACAGAATGTCCTTTAACCGTCCCGCCGGCGGCGGAAAATTCAATCTTGCAGAAAATGCAGCTGTATGGTCTGCGCCCCAAGCAATTTCTCGTTCTGATTGCCAGTTCTGCCCATGCTTCTAAATGTTGGCCGCCGCAGCATTTTGCCGCCGCCGCGGAATCACTTCATAAGCGTTTCGGCTGGGATACTGCTGCCGTTGGTACTGCCGGCGATAAAACGGCAATAGAAGCCATTCAGAGCTGCTGCAGGATACCGGTGGCAAATTTAGCCGGTCAAACCAGTATCCCGGAATTAATTGCCCTATTTCGGCATTCTGCGGCGGTTATCTCCAATGACACCGGTCCCGGACATATTGCCTTGGCAGTTAAAAGTCCGGCTGTACTGGTCTTTGGGCCAACCAATCCCCTTCGGTTAGGCCCCTACCGCCGACCCGAGTGCATCGCCGCTATTGATCCTGACAAACGCGGCTGTGCCGTGAAAAGTTCCAATCCCGCGTATCGGATTGAGCATGTGCCGGCGGAGATGGTCATTGAAAAAATTCTCGAACAAATACCTGCCGTTCAGTGTTTGTGAATGAATGAAGACTCTGCGATACCGACTATTGATACGGCTGCGTCCGGCGTTGCGATTTGTCAAATTTCGCATCTTTCACCTTGAAGATTCCCCGGAGCGAATCGCCCGCGGGGCTGCAATCGGACTATTTTTCGCCTATCTGCCTCTGCTGGGTCTGCAAATGATTCTTGCCTTTCTGACGGCCAAGTGGACAAAAGCCAACAAAGCTGTCGCCGTGATGACCACATGGGTCAGCAATCCACTGACAGCTATGGCCGTATTTTACCCCTGCTACCGCATTGGCAGAGTCGTGCTGTCGCTGTTTCACAAAAAGGCCGAAGTCGATGCTGAACAATTGGAATTTATCTTAGAAGAGCATCTTTCCTTCTGGGAGATGATTTGGCATTTGTTTTCCTATGACTACTGGAAGCATTTGGCAGCTATCCTTGCCAAGATTGGATTAGAAATATTCATCGGCGGTGTGATTCTCGGAATTTTTATTGCAGCAGCAGGGTATTGGCTGACCTATAAGATAATTATCAGCTATCGCCGGCGGAAGAAAAAACGCCTCTTGCCATCAGCAGGAATAAACTCAGGCACCCCGGATGCACTTCAATGAAATAGGATAGTAGTCACTTTAAAAATAGAAATATCCTGCAAACAAGACCATTGATTCCGCCCATTCATTTCGTCTCAACAGTGCTTTTGCTGTTTCAGTCGGCCAAACAGCAGATAACAGCAAACGGCAGGGTGCACATAACACCCTGCCGTTTGCGAATACAGCTGTATATTCCGGCTGCTTACAAGCGCTGCTGCCGAAAGAGCCGTATTGCATCAGCGGTTTTTGTAGGCCGCCTCGCCGCCGTTGAGATGATAAATCAAAGGCAGCGGCCGGTCTTTGCCTTCGATGAAGGCCGGTCGGGCCGCCCACGGCGAGGCGTTCAGCACACCTGTCAAGTCCATCCAGTACTGCAGCCGGCTGACCGGCAGATTCCATGTCATATGGAAGTGGTTGGCCGGCGCATACTGCTTGTATTCGACCATGCTGGCATAGCGCGGCACCACGAACGTGTGCGGCCATGTCGGATTGGTCAGATTGCACATAGCCTGCCCCAGCTTGGCTGGAACACTGGTGGTATAGGCCTCATCCCAGATCAGACTGAATTTGTTGTTCAAGGCGCTGTAGGCCATACGTCCGGCGATGCCTTCGATGCCTGCCGGCGTCATAAATGTGACGGAATTGCCACCGCCGGGGAAGTAGCCTTCATCGGCCAGAGGCATCGACACCTGCTTCAGAATCTCCTTGACCGATGCGCCGGGCTTGGCGGCCCAGTCAAACGCCGCACTGCCGGAGTTGTCGCCGTCCACAAGGCCCTTGACAATATAATCGGCCTTGGGATTGACCTTCACGCCCAGCTTGGCGGCTAAGGCCTTGATTTCCCACCCTTCCCAGACCTTGCGGAAGTCCATAAACAGAGGCGGATTGCCGCCGCTGAGCCACGTCATAAACAGCATGGTCAGCAATCCCTGCACATCGGCCTCCGTTGCGTACGGCAGCGGAGCCTTGGGGCCGTTGTGGTCAAAGGTGCTGTTAAACAGCGACTCCATTACATCTGCCACCGGCATGGGAATGCCCCGCCGGTCGCTGCCCCATTCCAGCTGGCTCATAAAGCCGCCGCCGACCGCATTCAGGTCAGCGATAAGGTCGCGGTTTATCAAATACATCGCCAAGCTCTGGTTGAAGCGCTGGCTGTCGGCCTGGCTTTTCAGCTCCAGCCGCTTGCCGATAGACGCATCAATCCAGCCGCGAAGCTCGCTGAGCTCCTTCTGATTGTAGGCGCCTTTGTTTATCATATCCGCCAGCAGTTTCATATCCAGACGGGTAATTTCCAGTCCAAACGTATTTCGTGTCGGCAGAATATGCGCCAGCGCCGTCTCCATCCCCATCGAATCATGGCCGAAAACAACCACGCGTCTGCCTTTCAGCGCCGCTGCCGTTACAGCCGCATAGCACCAGTCAATCAGCGCTTCGGCCGTGGCTTTGGTCATCACCGGATTCATTCCGGTATCCGGCCAGTTGCCCACATTCAGATGCACCAGCTTGCCGTATTGGCTGATAGCACCTGCCGCCGCATGAGCATAGACCACACCGGGCTTGGGGCCGCTGTTGCCGCAGGTAATATTCAGCGGCGTATCTTTGGGAAACTGCTGCAAAAGCGAAATAATCGTCAGCTGCGGAAACGACCATGTATCGGGGGCACAGACCAGAATATTCACGCCGGCGGTGCGGAACTGCTGGGCGACGATATCGGCTTGGGCCTCGCTGTCGATTAGGACAGTTGAATAGACTACCGGCACCGGCGTTTTATCGGGCAATACCACCTGACCGCTGACAGAATCAGCAACCATCCCGATAATATTCTGGGCACGTTTCCGGCTGTCGGCATCGATGCGCGGATCGCAGGGCGCAAAAACACCGATGACTGGGATTCGGGGAGATGCTTTCTTGATTTCGGGTAAACATTCCGCTTTCTGCGCTTTTGCCATACCTGTTTCCTTTCCAAAAATCGGTTTATCCTGCACCATTATTATATACCGCATCAGACCTTGCGTCCAACACGAAAAAGCTCCTCTTCGGCGCTTTTGGTCCAAATTCCGTTGTCCAGCTTTCGGGCAACAGAAGGATAGACCTGCTCAAGCTGCGGCAGCGTGATTAAAGGCATCGCTTCAAGGGCGGGGTAAACGAGGATTTTACCTGCAATGGTGCGGTTTTCAACCGCCCGCATCCCTTCAATCGCACCGGCCAAGCCGCTGACAGCGCCGACGGAACTGTTGGTATCCAGCTGCCCTGACAGGACTTTTTGGAGCACAGCCTTCATATCGGACAAACGCGAGCCGCTGGTTCCAAAAATAAAGCATCGATTGGCAATATAAGTATCCAGATCCACACCCTGCCGGACAGAGGCGGGAATGCCCGCAAAGACATTGATCAGCGTCCCTTCGGTGCTGTCTCTGATGGCCTGCGCCACCAGCGCTCCTGCCGGCGCCATAATCGCAAAATAACTGAATTTGCCCTGCGGGGGCTGTTTGTTCGGATTGACCAGCTCGAGATGCACGCTGCGCTGCTGAGCCAGCGGTGCAGACTTATGAGCCAGTTCCTCCAGCCGTTGATCATCAAAATCTGTCCCTGTAATCGACAGGTTTTCAATGCCCGAACAAATGAGGCGAATGGTATGCATCTGTCCCATGGGGCCTGCAGCTCCCGCAATCAGCACCCGGTCCCCCCGCCGGACTTCCCCAACAGAGGGAATATGCTTGTAGCTTTCGGCTGCATTGGCCCCCGTTGTGCCGATCCACCGGGTCAATCCATAATGTATCCGGCCGACGCCGACCGATACATCCTGCCCAATCGGCCGGCCGGCCAGCACAATATTGATAATCCCCCGGGCCGCCAGCTTGTCGTTGAGAATTTCAATCGTCGCCGGTGATGAGCCGAAATAGACAATATCATCAAATGCCTCATCAGGCAGCAGCGACACAGCATTGGCACGCGTCAGTTTGACGCCCAGTCCTTTGAGCAGTTCGTATTGGCTCTCGTCAGCACAGACGGCGGTAATCGCAGCAGGTCTGCCCTGCGGCAAAAAACTTTCCAAGAGCCCTTCAATCTTTCTGCCCGCTTCGGCAGCAACCAGCAGTTTGCCTGCCGCCAGTACGGCATTTCGCTCTTCCGTGGCATACGAACTTTCCACGCACGCCCACGGCTCCACCAGTGCGATAGCAGAAGCACTGAGGTCTTTCTCAACCGGAATCAAAAAACTTTCGCCGGTTTGGGGATCAACAATAATCCGTTCATCCATCAGAACATACTGCTGCAGCGCCCCTTCAAAGTTATACCCGAATGCCGAGTTGGATTCGGCAGTTTTAAGCCAGCGGTAATCGGTCTGCACCAGAACACGCTGCCCGACCCAATGCCGCCGGACCTTGCGGCCAACAGCCGCAATCGTACAAAAGGCCTCATGTCCGGGCACTGTGGGCTCTGTGCCGGGGCGGTAGCTGGGGATATCGGTTAGAACAGCCGGATCGATGCCGGCAATAATCTCGCTCTTGCGGGCGTGTTTGTCAAACTGCTTGAGCAGCTTCAAATCGGAAAAACACAAACCCACGGCCTCCACCCGAGCCAGAATCTGATAGGGCCCCGGCTTATCGACCGGTTTGGCTGAATTCAGCATCAGCTTGTCAGGCCCGATTAATTGGACTGCCGTCTGTTTTTCGGGAATGCCATTCATCTTCTTCCATTCTTTCTTTTTCTGCAGCAGATAGTTCTGCACTTTATATAATGAATCAACACGATTGCTTCCGCCCATCGAGCTTGTCAATGCAGCATGACCTGCCCGCCGGTAACAGGCAAGGCCTGGCCGGTTTCATACTTCTGCTCTATCAGATAATAGATCGCCGCCATCACATCGGCTGTTGTACAGCCCCGCTTCATCGGCACCTTTTCCTCATAGGCCCGACGCACATCGGCGATGGTCTTAGCGCCGGGGATTTTGCCGGCTCGCAGATACTGAACAAACAGTCCGTTTTCCGGATTGGACCACAGCGGCCCATCAAAGAAATTGCCCGGACAGATAGAATTCACTTTGATGCCGTCCTCCACCAGCTCAAGGGCAAACGACTGTGTCAGCCCGATGCCGCCGAATTTGCTGCCGGCATATGCCCCGTTGCGGTTGGAGCCAACCAGCCCCGACTTGGAATTGATTTGAATGATATCGCTGGTATAATCGGGACAGACCTGATGCTGCACTGCCAGCAGAGGCGATACCACCTGTACACAGTAGAAATAACCCTTGTAATTGACATCGGTTACAAAATCAAAATCCTTCTTCGGCTGGGTTTTGACGCTGCCGGCCTTCAACACACCGGCATTGGAGATAAACACATCCAATCCGCCCCATGCTGCAACAACTTCGCTGAGTGCATGTTGGATGGACTCCGGATTGGTCACATCCATAGCCACCGCCATCGCCCGGTCCGGTCCGTAGGCATCGGTCAGCAGGCGGGCTTCTTCTTGGGCTGCCGGCAGATTAATATCGGCCAATACCACCCGGGCGCCCTGCTGAACCATATGCTGCGAAATCTCCAGTCCGAAGCCCTGCGCTGCTCCTGTCACTACAGCCGCCAGCCCCGCCGCCCGTCCAGCAGGCGGCACTTCTTCCCAAACAATTTCAAAACAGCCGACACCTTCAATCTGCACGGCTCCGACCGGTCTCGGCTGGCCGCAAACTGCCGTCCGAAGCTGTTCAATCACAGCGGCTGTATCAGCATCTGGGGCAATTGCAGTCTTTAAGAGCGGGCCGGCTGCCGGGGATTTTGCATATCGGACCACCGGACAGCGTCCTTGTCGGCGGAGAAGCATCCGCAGCACCGGTGCTATTATATTTATTTTTTTCGTCATCTCCTGATCCATCACTACCAAAACCTCATATCCAATCTGCTGTCTTACCGGAAATACCGGTTCAGAACAGCTATTCCTATTTTTCGAAATGTCTCGATGCGCTGCTGAGGGGATCCCCCCGCCGTGTCAAAACCTGCCTGGCGATGAGCACTTAAAAACTGATGTGCAGCCAGCACACAGATGCCCTCTTGGAAAATTGCTTTGACCGTTTCGGGAATCGGCTGGCCATTGACGCAGGCCGGTTCCATCGACAGCAGATCCAGCGTATTATGCTCTGTGCCGGCTACCACGGCAATGCCGGCTTGGCGAATCGCTGTAACATATTCGATTAAAACATCAGGGTGATTTCGAATCGGAATCAATTCAACCATCCTGTAATTTTCGGCCTTGAGCGTTTCAACCAGCGTTTCAACCGGAGTTTCGTATTCGCACCGCTGTTTAGCTCCGTCTGCCAGAACCGGATAACAGGCTATTCCGCCCAGCTGGGCTATCAGCTCTTTGGCTTCAGCCAGACTGACAAAGGCCTCCGGCACAAAACAGGACTTGCCGGCCTTCATCAAATGCGAACGGATTTCGTTCTGAATGCCTACGGCATCTTCCGGCTGGGCCTTGGGTGCAGTCCCAAAAAGGGCGCTCAACACCGTCGTCCGCTGTGCTGCGGGCACCTTCTCAAAAAAACGCTCCTGAAACGCCTGACAGAGATGCCGTTCCTGCAAAACCACTGTTTCGGGACGGCACTGATGGCGACGGACAACACGGGCGATAATTGCCTGCTCATCGAGGCCGGTATCCACTCCCTGACGGCTGAATGCCTCTGCCAGCTTGGCTGTCATCTGCCGCATCCGCAGGGCATCGTTCCTGCGAATAATGCTTAGCAGCTCCGCAGCTCTGTCCGAAAGCTGTTCAAACCGGCTGATGCCTTTGCCGCAGATATAATATTTGCCGGGATTGCCGGGATCATTGACGCGAATGCCCTTCTTCTGTAGGCCGGTTTCAAGGGCGATAATTTCTGTCCCAAACAACGGGAAAATCCCTCTGCGTCGGGCAGCCTGCATAAACTCCTGATAGACAGAAAAATCATAATAATTCCCGACGCCCAAAATCCGCACCTCCTGCTGGGCTGCAAGGTCAACGGCCTGCTGGACTGTTTCAAATGCCGAAAAATTCGGGGGCAAGTGAATATGGCTGTTGAAGGCAATAGGCCGATTAAGCTGGGGATCGCTGCCTGCTGCGGCTTTGATTTCATCCGATAAGCCCAGTTCCAGAAAAAAATCCGTTACTCCCATCGGTTCTGACTTGTGCTTATTCATCTTCACTCTTGACCAATCATTCTTCTTGGCTTGATTACCGTATCTCGTGAACATCCGCGGCGGCCTGCATCATCTTGCGGGGCGGCAGATGCAGAGCCGACTGAAATGCATCGCCGGCAGCTTCCTTGACCGCTTCCGATAATGTCGGATGTGCAAAAATCATTTCCGCCAAATCCGCGGCGCTGCCTTTTTCCATCAGCACAGCCGCAGCCGCCTCAATGATTTCGGTGGCATTGTGGCCGAGCATATGCACGCCCAGCAGCCGGCCGCTGTCAAAATGGCGAATCACCCGAACAAAACCTGTCTCTTCACCAACCGCCATCGCCTTGCCCAGATGGCCAACAGGAAATTCGCCGATGCGAACCGGAATGCCCTGCCGGCGGGCCTGTCGAGTCGTCAGGCCGACAGAGGCAATTTCAGGAAAGGTATAAACAGCACTTGGAATCGGCAGCGTCAGTTCTTTGCGGTGTCCCAAGGCGTTTTCTACAGCTGTCTCGCCCTGCGCACTGGCAGCATGAGCCAGCAGGCATCGCCCGTTGGCATCACCGATGCAGTAATAATTCTTTGCCTTCGTCTGCATTCGGTCATCCACACGGACAAAGCCCCTTTCGGTCTCCAGTCCGACTGTTTCCAATCCCAAATCCTGCACCGCCGGCTTTCGTCCGGCAGCTGTAAGCACCCGATCTGCTTTAATGACCTGACCGCCTGACAAGACCGCCTCCACAGAGCCGTCTTTGACAGACAGATTGTCAACCTTGCTGCCTGTATACACAGCAATTCCGCGCCGGATAAAAATATCTTTAAGAGCCGCCCCCAGCGCTGTCTCCATCTCCGGCAGCAGGGAATCCAGCATTTCCACTATGGCCACCTCGACGCCGTACTCCTGCATCATACAGGCAAACTCGCAGCCGATAACGCCGCCTCCGACAATCAGCAGCCGTTGGGGTAAATCTTTCCAGTGCAGGGCTTCATCGGATGTACAGACAAGATGCGTATCTGTCGGCCAGCCGGGAATACGAGCCGGTATCGAGCCCGGCGCCAAAATAACGCTGTCTGCTGTAAAAGAAACCGCTGAACCTTGCTCATCCAGAACAGCAATCCTGCCCGGCCCGTCAAGAACTGCCCGTCCGCTATGCAGGGTGACTCCAGCGGCCGCGAAAAGCCCCTTAATTCCGCCCCGCAGCTTCATCAGGACTTTGTCTTTCCGCTTCTGGATAGACGGCCAGTCAAAACTGACCGCCCCGTTTACCCGAATGCCCAATGAATCTGCTTTGCGTATGCGGTGAAGCAGTTCTGCCGAAGCCAGCAGTGCTTTGGAAGGGATACAGCCGTAATTCAGACAGGTCCCGCCCACATGATGCTTTTCCACAATCGCCGTTTTGGCCCCCATCCGAGCGGCTTTAAGTGCGGCGATATACCCGCCGGGTCCTGCTCCGATAACGGCTATTTGATAATGCTCAGTCATAACGTTATCCTTGCCGTGCGATATTAAATCAATTGTTCCGGTTTTTCCAGGAGCTCTTTGACAGTTTTAAGAAACTCAGCTGCCAAAACCCCATCTATTACACGATGATCCACACTCAGGGTAATCGTCATCAGCCGAGTTGCACGGATGGCTCCGTTTTCAACAGCTGTTCCCTCGCGAAGAGCTCCCACAGCCAGAATCGCCGATTCAGGCGGATTTATAATGGCTGCAAATTCCTCCACTCCAAACATCCCCAAATTGGTGATGGTAAATACGCCTTGTCCAACCCCTATGAGCTTGCCGCTGCGGGCAGCTTCTACGACTTGACGGCTGCTGGATGCCAATTGTTCCAAATTCATCCGGTCGGCATTCAGCACAACCGGTACAGTCAGTCCATTTTCCGTTCCTACAGCAATGCCGATATTGACGGCCGGATTTTCAACAATCTGCCCATCCCTATATTGGCTCCGAAAAGCCGGATACTGACGGATTGCCCTTGCACACGCGGCAGTTATGAAATCATTGATACTGCACTTGAACTGCTCCTTTGTCTTGCGATAGACGGCATACAAGCTGCCGGCATCAAGAGTCAATTTGGCATAAAAATGCGGGATATTCTGTTTGGAATACAATAGATTGTTGGCAATGGCCTGCCGCATTTTGTCGACCGCATATGTCTGTACTTGAGAAGGAACCGCTTGTACCGCCTGCACATCGGCGGAAAGAATGCGTCCGCCGGGCCCTGAGCCGGCGGTCAGGCCGGCAAGGTCAATGCCCTTATCCCGTGCCATTTTGCGGGCAGCCGGCGAGGCCTTAACTCGCCCGGTTTCACTGACAGAAGCCGGCTGTCGGGATGACTCTGTATCTCTGGACTGAGCTGGTGCCGCCATCGTGTCGGCAGACTGTACCGAAGGCACTGAAGCATCCGCTCCTGAGGCAAGAAAAGCATCAATATCGATCCCTTCCTCTGCCAGATAAGCAACCGGGGTCTTTACCGGCACAACTGTACCCTCAGGAGCAATGATTTTTGCAATTCGGCCAGCATCGACCGCTTCAACTTCCATGGCCGCCTTGTCCGTCTCAATCTCCATTATTACCTGACCAACCGCAATTCTATCGCCTTCCTTAACCTTCCACGACAAAATCGTGCCTTCCTCCATCGTCTGGCCGGCCTGCGGCATTAAAACAGGAATAATGCCCCCTGAATTGGCGGCAGGCTGGATCGGCTTGGCAGGTGTCATATTTTCTTCCTTCTTTAATATATTTGGTTGTCTTTTGTCGTCTTTTTGGCTTTCCACCGAAAAGCCCGCAGAAGTTTCGGGCTTTGCATCTTTTGGTTCATCGACAGCAGGCAACGGCGGAGTGATTTTTGAAAGAATACTCGAAATGTCTTCTTCTGGACGGCCCACAAGTGCCAAAGCATCTCCCACCTTTACCGGTGTGCCGGCGGGAGCCATTATTTTCCTCAATGTGCCACTTATGGAACTTTCTAATGCTATGACGGCACTCGAAATCTCAATTTTAGCCAGAATTTCGCCCTTTTTAACAAGTTTTCCCTCACTGGCTGTCCAAGCCGCCACTACACCTTCTGATGCAGGAATCCCTTTTGAGGGATATTTTATAACAAACATAGGGCTCTCCGTTTATGCAATATTCATTATAATATTTCAAAAATACACCAAATTATTTCACAAATCAAGCATAATATTGCAAAATATTGTTGCGTTTTTGTTTTTTATGCTTTATTATAACAACTTAAGATTTATCAAAAAAATCAAAGCCCGATAATTATGACATACACAATCCAGCAAAGACGACAAGCTGTTATGAACTGGGTTTACCAGCTCGGCCATGTTTCTGTCCGCCGGCTGGCTGAGGAACTTCAAGTCTCCGAAGCCACGGTTCGGCGGGATTTGCAGGGATTAGCCGCCGAAGGTCTGCTGGAGCTGACTCACGGGGGTGCATCTGTTGTCCGCAATTCCGATTATTCGTTTATTTCCAAATCGATGCGCAACGTTGAAGCCAAACGAACAATTGCCAAAATGGCCAGCCAGATGATTGCTGACGGTGAACAGATATTTCTCGACTCCGGAACTACCTGTTTTGAAATGACCCCTTTCTTGCGAAACAAACGCAGTTTGTCGGTCATTGTCAATTCGATACGCACGGCTCAGGAGCTTTTCACTCCGACACTGAAAGTCCTGATGCTCGGAGGGCAGTACCGTCCGGAGCGAATGGACACGGTCGGCCCGCTGGCAGCTGAAACATTAGGCCGGCTGCGCGGCTATTGTGCGTTTCTGGGCACCGATGGACTGGGAATGGACTTTGGGCTGACTTCTATCGATATAGAAAGTGCCCACCTGTTTGGGCTGGCCGCCCGCAATGCCCGTCAAGTTGTTCTGCTGGCCGACCACAGCAAGTTCGGAAGTCCATCCCTGTACAAAATCGCCGACTTTGACTGCCTCAGCACCATTATAACCGACCGTCGGCCCTCCGAACAATGGTGTGCCTATCTGGAGAAAAAAAACATTGCCGTGCTCTTCCCAGACGCCGGCGTCTCACAATCACTCTTAACAACAGGTTCTTAATAGATAATCAGGAGCAGCACAAATGCCGAAATGTTTAATGGTCGATCCCAACGAAAAACGCAAAGCCACATTTATTCAATTTACGCCGATTCCGGTTAATCAATACAGCAAAACCGTCAGGGATGAACTCAGCCGCTACACCAAAGAAGACTTGGTACGCATTCAGCGGGATATGCTGATTCTGCGCACCTTTGAAACGATGCTCAATGAAATCAAGCTCCGCGGCTCCTACATGGGTATCGAGTATATGCACAATGGACCGGCACATCTGTCTATCGGACAGGAAGCCGCCGCTGTCGGTCAGGCATTTCATCTGGGTATCGATGACCATATTTACGGCAGCCACCGCAGTCACGGCGAGATTTTGGCCAAAGGGCTGTCCGCTATTCAAAAGCTGGATGATGCGGCATTGATGCAGATAATGAAAAACTATTTTGACGGGCAGTGTCTCAAAATTGTCGAAAAAGACGCTGCCGGCTCGGTGAAGGATCTGGCGATTGATTTCCTCATTTACGGCACGCTGGCCGAGATATTCGGCCGGGAAGCCGGCTTCAACAAGGGAATGGGCGGCTCCATGCATGCCTTTTTCCCGCCGTTTGGCATCTATCCCAACAATGCGATTGTCGGCGGCTCAGGCGATATCGCAGTGGGGGCAGCCCTCTACAAAAAAGTGAATAAAAAAAGCGGCATAGTCATTGCCAACATCGGCGACGCATCGTCTTCCTGCGGGCCTGTCTGGGAAGGGCTGTGCTTTGCGACAATGGAGCAATTTAAAACACTCTGGGACGAAGCACACCGCGGCGGGCTGCCGCTGATTGTCAATTTCAACAACAATTTCTACGGCATGGGCGGCCAGCCGGAAGGCGAGACGATGGGCTTTGGGATGCTGGCACGGCTCGGAGCCGGCCTGAATCCGCAGCAGATGTATGCCGAACGCATCGACGGCTATAATCCGCTGGCGGTTGCCGATGCTGTCCTGCGCAAGCGTCAGATTCTTGAACAGGGAGACGGCCCCGTGCTGCTGGACACCATCACCTACCGCTACAGCGGCCATTCACCTTCCGACCAAAGCAGCTACCGCGAGAAAACCGAAGTGGAGGCATGGCAGCAGCATGACCCAATTGTTCATTTTGCCAAAGAACTTGCTGCCGCCGGCATCTGCGAGGATCAAGCCATTGACGCAATCAGACAGCATGTCGAGCAGCTTATCATCAAGGCCTGCCGCAAAGCAGTAGATAAAACCATCTCCCCCCGTGCAGACCTGAAAAAAGCCAACTGTCTGCTCGACCAGACAATGTATTCCAATCAGAAATTTGATTCCATGGAACCGGGCAGAAAGCCGGAAGTGCTTCTGAGCAAAGACCAAAATCCCCGCGTTCAGGCGCTGACCGCCCGAAGCCGGTCGGCATTTGATGAAACCGGCCAGCGGCTTAAGGACAGCCGCTGCGTCGTTCTGCGCGATGCTTTGTTTGAGGCCATTCTCGACCGCTTCTATGCGGACCCCACTTTGGTGGCTTACGGGGAAGAAAACAGGGATTGGGGCGGGGCCTTTGCGGTGTACCGCGGCCTGACGGAAGCCCTGCCTTACCATCGGCTGTTTAATGCTCCTATTGCCGAAGGCGCCATCGTGGGCACCGCTGTCGGCTATGCTCTGGAAGGCGGTCGGGCACTGGTCGAGCTGATGTACTGCGATTTTCTGGGACGGGCCGGGGACGAAATATTCAACCAATTGTGCAAATGGCAATCGATGAGCGGTGGTCTGCTGAAAATGCCGGTGGTCGTACGCGTGTCCGTCGGCAGCAAATACGGCGCCCAGCACAGTCAGGACTGGACCTCGCTGTGTGCCCATATTCCCGGGTTGAAAGTCGTTTTTCCGGCCACGCCCTATGATGCCAAAGGACTGATGTATGCGGCTCTAACGGGCACAGATCCGGTTATTTTCTTTGAAAGCCAGCGGCTTTACGGCATAGCCGAGGAATTCGTCCAAGGCGGGGTTCCGCTGGATTATTATGAAGTGCCGTTCGGCCAGCCGGCTGTCCGCCGGGAAGGCAGGGACCTGACTATTCTCACTATCGGTGCAACGCTGTATCGGGCACTGGAAGCTGCCAAGCAATTAGAGCAAAACTGGGGCTTAACCTGTGAGGTCATCGATGCCCGCTCCCTGGTCCCGTTCAATTATGAACCAGTCATCGAATCGGTTAAAAAGACCCGCAAGATACTTCTGGCTTCCGATGCCTGTCAGCGGGGTTCGTTTCTGCATACGATGGCTTCGACCATCGGTCTGCTGGCATTCGATGAATTGGATGCTCCGCCGGTTGTCCTCGGCGCACGCAACTGGATCACTCCGCCCGATGAGGTCGAAGATGCTTTCTTCCCGTATCCGTCTGATTTTCTGGATATGATTCACGAGCACATTCTTCCGCTGAAAGGGTATCAGGTTAAGCGTCCCTGCTCGGCAGCAGAACTGATACGCCGAAGCAAGGCTGCTTTATAAGGCCATCAGACGGATTAACCAGCGCTGTATCGGGCAACAATCTATCCAAGGTGCGGGGCGATTGCTGCACGGGGGGCCTATTAATCTTAAATCCTTGAAATCAATCGGTTTTATGCCTACAATAGCCGTCTGGTGGATGCAGCAGACGAGGTCTTTGATGTGAAACGGCATTTGAAAATCGCAACCCGTGCCAGTAAATTGGCGATGGCTCAGGCCGAATCGGTTGGCCGGATGCTCCAGCAGCTTTTGCCGGATTGCTTCATTACTTTTGAAGCAGTTTCAACCAAAGGCGACCGAGATCCTTCGGATTTTCTGTACAAGTCCGAATCCGTCGGCTATTTCACATCGGAGGTCGAACAAGCCCTCTTAGACGGCAGAGCCGATCTGGCTGTGCATTCGCTGAAAGACCTGCCTACTGCCCCAACCAAAGGACTGACCATCGCGGCTGTTCCGCCGCGCGAGTCGGCCTGCGATGTCATCGCTGCACAAAAGAATCTGGACTCGCTGGATGATTTGCCTGTTGGGGCAGTTGTCGGGACATCCAGTCTTCGCCGAATCGCCCAGCTTAAAGCAATGCGTCCGGATGTGGACTGCCGGCCCCTGCGGGGCAATATCGAAACCCGTTTGAAGAAGGTCCTGTCAGGACAAATGACGGCTGCCGTCGTGGCACAGGCAGGGCTGAACCGGCTGGGTTTGGAGAAAGCCGTTTCGTATATCCTGCCGGCCGACAGGTTTCTGCCTGCACCGGGACAGGGGGCTTTGGCAATACAAGTGCGCGATGACAACCGCCGGCTGATGGATGCCGTATCGGTGCTGGATGACGCCCGGACTCGGATTGCAACCCAGACCGAGCGGCGGATTCTGGCCGGTCTGCACGGCGGATGCAGCATCCCGCTGGGGGCTTATTGTTCAATTGAGAACGGACAGGCATGCATCCGGGCCGTTCTGTTGAATCCGGACGGAACAGGCCTGATTCGAAAAGAGCAGATCTGTCCGGCCGAGACGGCTTTGCATGCCGCTGATATGATAGTCGCCCAGATTCTGCAGGCAGGCGGAAAAGAGATACTCGACCGGCTGAGCAGACAAAACCAGAATGATTGCCGATAATGGCATAGAAAGGACAAAACAAAAATGAGTTATCCTGCAGCACGGCTTCGGCGGCTTCGGACAAGCCCCTCGATGAGGCGGCTCGTTCGCGAAACATCGCTTTGTACAGACAATTTCATTTATCCGCTGTTTGTACGCAGGGGCAGCAAGATCAAGGAACCGATTGATTCCATGAAAGACTGTTTTCATCTGTCTCCTGACACTGCGGCCCACGAAGCAGTGCAGGCCGCCGCCGTCGGCATCGGTGCTGTTCTGCTGTTCGGGTTGGCAGACAAGAAAGATTCTGCCGGCTCCGAGGCATACCGGGCCGACAGCGCTGTCTGCGAATCAATCAAACGCATCAAAGACGCTGTACCGGATATGGTTGTCTGCACCGATGTCTGCCTGTGCGCCTATACCGACCACGGACACTGCGGTCTGATTGAAGACGGTAGAATCGCCAATGACAAGACCTGCCAGCTTTTAGGCCGAATGGCTCTTGCTCACGCCAAGGCGGGAGCGGATATGGTGGCTCCTTCGGATATGATGGACGGCCGCGTCAGCGTCATCCGTCAAATGCTCGATGCCGACGGCTTTACAGACACGGCTATTATGGCCTATTCGGCCAAATATGCATCGGCCTTCTACGGACCGTTTCGCCAAGCAGCCGACAGCGCACCGGCATTCGGCGACCGCAAAACATACCAGATGGATCCGGCCGACAGCCGACAGGCTCTGCGGGAAATCGAGATGGATATCCAAGAGGGAGCCGATATCGTAATGGTCAAACCGGCATTGGCCTATTTGGATGTGATACGAATCGCCAAAGACCGCTTCGATGTACCCCTTGCGGCTTATAATGTCTCCGGCGAATATATGATGCTGAATGCCGCCGCCGAAGCCGGCCTGCTCGACAGAACACAAGCAATGCTCGAAACACTTATTTCCATAAAACGCGCCGGAGCGGATATTATCATTACCTATTTTGCCAAAGAGGCCGCGCGAATCCTTCACAATGCATAAGCGGATTTTCGGTGCTGTTTACACAAACCTGAAGCCGCATCTTTTGCCATTTATGCTATAACTACATCCGCATTATCGCCATTACGGTTAATGATAGTCTTCCGGAATAATTTTCCTCCCGAAACAATATGCTCTGGCCATAACTTATTATTAAAACAGCGGTTATATTTTGTCCGAAAAAATACTGGTCTTGTATTGAAAAATTTGTTCGGTTTTTGTTTGGGTTTTTAAGCCCTCTTTGCCGATATATCCTAACGCGGAAGTTGCAGAGACAATCAAACATTTGCAGATAAAAAAAGTTTGAAGATGCTCTTTTGCAGAAATAAAAATAAATTACAGCAAGGAACGCAGGAATGAATCGGTTTGAAAAAACAAAACAGGATATCCCTTTATGCAAATTTGGGCCGGGCGGCGATTATGTCAATTCCTGGTCTGCCCCGGAATCGCCGATGCCGCAGGAAAGGCATTCGCCGCTGGGAAAAGTTCTGAATCTTATCGCGGAAATCCTCGGCGCCGCTGTACAGCCGGAAATTTTGACGGAAATTGCATGCGCCCTGCCGACGGAACCGCTGAATCTGCAAACTGCATCTCGGGAGAAAACAGAGAATGAGCCCGCATATTCCCATCACACCCCGCCAGCTTCATACGCTGCGGCAGGTAAAACATCTTGCACAGAAGCAATGTTATTCGGCGACGATTGGGGAACTGGCTGCGGCCCTGCACATCAGCCGGACCACCGCGTTCGAGCACGTCGCCGCACTTCGCGAAAAAGGCCTTCTGGAACATTCAACAGGCAGGGCACGCTGTTTGACACTTACGCCGGCCGGCGAAACCCTGCTCGAGCGGGCTCAGCGGCCTAAAACTCCTAAACAAAAACCAACCCTTCAGCCCTATGCCGCTAAGACACACAGCGAAAGTATTTTTCTTTGCGGTCGCGTATCCGCCGGATATGGGATAGATGCCATTGAAGAAAAAGAACCTTTTTCGCTGGATGATGTGTTCGGCAGCCGCCAACAGTTATTTGTGCTTCGGGTTTGCGGCCAGAGCATGATTGGAGCCGGCATTCACGATGGGGATTATATCATTTGCCGAAGCGCCCAAACAGCTGAAAACGGCCAAATTGTCGTAGCTATGCTGGACGGACAGAATGCCACCCTTAAACGCTTTTACAAGGACAGAAAAACTGCTCGCCTCCTGCCGGCCAATGACGCTTTTGAGCCGATTTATTCGGATTCGTGCCAAATTCAGGCTGTCGCTGTCGGGATTATCCGCCGGTTTTAATGCAGGTCAAAAAGAGACTGGGTTTTAATAATCGTCACCTGATCGGGAAAAGCATGAAATGCATGGATATGCAGCTCGTCCCGACGGGCCTCAAAATCAATATAGGTAAACGGCTCCAGGCCGCCGACAGCCAATTCCGGGTGCGGGACAAAAATCCCCCGATTGCGGGCAAACCGTTCAAGGTCATAATGACTCTGCCGATAGAGATTGGCACTCATCTTTTCAACTTGAAAATCGGTCATGTAGCTGAGCCCGCGGCTTAGTGTGCATTTGTGACTGCGCTGACCGCGAAACTGAAACCGCTCAATCAAACCCCGCTTGGGCAGACACTGATCCGGTGTGCATATCAGTTCTGTCAGGCAGGCATCTTTGGTTATCAGGGTTACCACGTGGGAGCCGCCTGTGGCCCAAATCAACGTCTCATAATTTTCTGTTTTTATGCGCCGCTGGGCATAAATCGTAAAAAGTTCCGGGTGAAGCGGGCGCTGAAAAAGGGAGAAGTTTAATTCGCTGACGGCTAAATGGCTTTTGGGTGTTTCCATTGGTTCTCTCACACATAGACATCATTGCTGTCGTATTACAGCTGTTATTATATGAAAATAGACTGTCTGAATCAAGGCCATTTTCAGTATTGATAGGCAAGTTTGTGCGGCTTATCGGACGGTGATTTTGCAAGTATAAGAAGTCAAAGACATTAGCAAATAAAAAAATTTTTTATGAATCGGGCTGAATCATAAAAATCAGTGTGCGGACTAGTGCCGCCAAAACATTGTAGAAAACATGTGTGCCGGCCGTTATGCCGAACCCCCGCACAGCATAAAGAACGGCAAAATAGACCCCCGCCATGGCCCGAAAGACAAATTTGCCAACGGTAAATGTATCGCCCTGATAAAAATGGCCGTTGGCAAAAAAGAAATGGTGATGCATGCTGAAAAGAACAGCAGAAATGGCCACCGACAGTATAATGGAAGGCGTTTTTTCCAATCCGAATATGTCCTGAAATACCAGCATCAGCAGGCAAATCAGTACCAGTCGGAAAATGAACTCTTCAAAAACACCGGCTCCGATGCCGGTGATCATATCCACCAGAATCTGGTTCTGTACAGGAGTCGGCAAAGCATTCACCGCAGCCCCGGCAGGCGGATTGCTGCGATTGAGCAGCAGACTTAGAACAATCAGCGGAATCGACAGCAGAATGCATTCGCCGCCCATCAGCAGAAAATCCCCCCACTGAATCCGCCATGGAGCTTTCGAGGTTATCTGAAGTATCAGCAGAATAAATACCACCACCAGCGGCGTTGCAATCAGCGCCGTACGCGGCGGAAAGCCGAGATACTCCATAATGTTTTGAATCCAGACAAAAGCAACAACGCGCACCTGCGGCTCTGCCAGCGACTGCGAGAGCACAGCCGGCTGAATTAAAAATGTGCCGACCAGAAACAGACACAAAAAGCCCAGCAGATACACCAGCCCATAAATCGGCCGGCTGGTTCGCTCCGCATACGAATTGGGAACGAATGCTACCAGCTGTCCGGATACTGCCCGGCGGTCATAATAACGTGCCACAAAAACTCCTGAATCTCTGCATTGATTTCAACTCCGCCATCAGTATAATCAAACTGGCCGAAAGTCAAATGGAAATTGGCGATAAAAAACAGGAACCGCAATGGCATATACGAAGCTTCTGGATATTTATAACCGGCTTTACCAACGGTATGGTCCGCAGCACTGGTGGCCGGGACAAACGCCTTTTGAAATCATTGTCGGAGCGATTTTAACCCAGAATACGAACTGGTCGAACGTCGAAAAAGCCATTGAAAATCTCAAAAAAGCCGGCTGTCTGACGCCCGAACAACTGCATCGGCTTCCGACAGAACAGCTGGCATCTTACATCAGACCCGCTGGATATTTCAATATAAAGGCAAGCCGTCTGAAGCATTTTTTAGACTGGCTGTTCGAAAAACACGATGGTTGTCTGGAAAAGCTGGCTGCAATGTCGCCGCTGACATTGCGCAAACAGCTTCTGGGCATTAAAGGCATCGGTCCGGAAACCGCCGATTCGATATGTCTTTATGCATTTGGAAAACCAATTTTTGTCGTAGATGCCTATACTGCCCGTATGCTGGGACGACATCGGTTGATTGAAGACGGCAGCGGATATGATCAAATACAGGAACTGTTTCACAGCGGCCTTGAAAAAGATGTTTCACTTTTTAACGAGTTTCATGCCCTGATTGTCCGCCTTGGAAAGGAACACTGCAAAAAACAACCTGTCTGCAAGGGCTGTCCGCTGGAAGACCTGCCGCATCAAATCGAAATGGACCCTTATGATTAGGGCTGGGGCTGTGCAGGTGCAGGCGCTTCCTCTTTAGGGGATTCCGGCGTCTGCTCATCGGGCGGTGTCGGCTGCTGGTCTGCAGGTTCGGCAGGGTTGGTCTGCTCTTCGGCTTGCTGAAGCTGTTGGCGTGCTTCCTGTGCCTGCTGTTCGGCTTGTGCGGCTTTTTGTCGGGCATCTTCCGCTTCCTGCTGCAGCCGCTGGGCTTCCTGAAGTGTTTCCTGAATTTGGGCATTCAGCTGGAGACGCTGCGCCTCCAGTTCTTCAACTTTCTGCATACTCGTCTGAATCTGGCTTCGGGTGTTTTGAGCTTGTTCTGCAGCGGCTTGCGCTTGGGCCTGCACTTCTTGGGCCTGCTGCTGGAGCTGTAATGCCTTTTGGCGGAGTATCTGCGTTTCCGCTTCCGCTCGGTCTGCACGCTCCTTTTCCGCCTTGGCACGCTGCAGGGCCTGCTCCAAATCCACTTCGGCCTGAACACGCGCCATTTCTGCTTCGGTAGCTCTTTTTTCGGCTACCTTCAGATAGGCATCTGTGAAGGGACCGGCTACCGTGCCGGTCAGTCCCTTCTGGTACTGCGGCGCTGCATATTTCCGCCGGATATCCTCTACCACCTTGGTGTTATCCTGACCGCCGGAGGAAATGCTGGGGGTAAGAATAAAAATAATTTCTGTCCCTTTTTCTTCAAAATCCTTGCTGGAAAACAGAATGCCCAGAAGAGGCAAATCCTTAAAGAATGGAATGCCGCGCACCACCGACCTTCGTTCACTCTTGCGCATCCCGCCGATAATTAAGCTTTTACCCGGCTCAATGCGGTTTTCCTCAACATTAATCGACCGCTCCGTAATAATCGGCGACTGAACAACCCCTTCGGGTTTGGACCGCGAACCTATTTTGATATCCGTTTTCAGGCCAATCGAACCGTCCGAATAAACATAGGGCGTTACGCTTAAGGTATTTTCCACCCACACATACTTGGTGATGTTATAAACACCGCTGGCGCCGGCAGCACCGGTCCGGACTTCTTCTATCGGAGAATAATCCTTTATTGTAACTGTTGCCGGCTGGCCGTTGACGGTTTCCAGCTGCGGATTCAAAAGAATCTTCAGATAGCCCCGTGAAATCAGCACATCCACAATCGCCCGCACCTGATGGCCGTCAATGCCCTTGTTTCGCCAATACCCGAAATCCAATCCGAAATTGGCTCGCTTTTTCTCTCGCAGCGAAGCACCCGGAAAAACCGGTTTGGGATATTTTGATTCACCCAGCGTAATCTGCTCCCCCATCAGATTTTCTATCAGAAGAGTGGTTTCCCAATCCGTTGTAACATCCCCGAACCGCTCCAGAATCAGACAATCCACATTGACTTGCACAGGAGCAACATCAATCAGCTCCAAGTATTGCTGGACTGCATCGGCTTGTGCCTGATCCTTGCAGTAGGCCACAATCTGATTGGTACTGGCATTCACCGTCGATGACACATCCAGCTGCTGCTGCAGCAGGGCTGCCAGATTGCCGGCCGGATGGTGCTTGGTAAAATAGAACAGCTTGACGCCGTCCTTGATGGCCAGCCGCGAAGGCGGCTGACGATAAACCTCCGGGGGCAGATTGTCGGTCTGTACATTTTCGCGAACGGCGCTGAGCTCACGCAGGGTTTCTATGGACTCGGCTTCCGTCGGCTTTTGGGCAAAAAAATCCCCGCACCCGCCGAGCATTCCGGCTATGGCATACAGGCAAATGGCCTTTATCCAAATTATACGGTTATTGACTTTGAGCACCTTGAACACCTTCATTGGGAACTGACGGCTGCGGTTCTGCCGCCGGCGATTCTGTTTCCGGCAAGCCGGCCTCTGAAGATGGCGGGACTTCGGCAGCGTTCTGCCGTTCCAGTTCATCCAGCTGCTGCTGAATGCGCTGGGCTTCTTCGTGGGCTTTCTGGGCTTCCTGTGAGAACTGCTGAACTTTCAGGCGTATCTGTTCCAGCGCCGCCTGAGCTTCCTGCGCTGCCTGACGCGCACGCTGGGCCTCGGCCTGGACCTGCTCGACTGCCGCCTGCGTCTCTGTCAGCCGGCTCTGCTGGGCAGCGGCTTCTTTAAGGGCCGCTTCCTGTTCGGCCTCCGCAGCTGCCTTCTGCGCCTTGGCATGCTCTATCTGGGCAGCGGATTCCTTGGCCACGCTTTCCATTTCCCGGGCAAGAGCCGCTGCCTTTTGTGCCTGCAGCCGGGCGGCCTGTGCCTGCCGCTCGGCACGTGCGGTTTGAACCTGAAGCCGAATCATCTCCGACTCGGCCTGTTCGGCCTGCTGCTCAAGAACCTGTGAGTAGGCCGTGGTCCCCAGCGGATCGGTTACAATCGCATCAAAATCAGAGCCGTAATCCGGCGTTTGAAACTTCTGACGAACCATATCCGCCATTTCCTTGTATTCCGTGCCGCCGGAAGAGATGGTAGGCGTTAAAATAAAAATGACCTCTGTGGCATTTTCTTCAAAATCCTTGCTGGAAAAAAGTATCCCGATAATTGGTATATCCTTCAAAAACGGCACACCCCGTACAACAGAGCGGTTTTCGCTTTTGCGCATCCCGCCAATAATCAGCGATTTGCCCGGCTGGATTCGATTCTCGGCAACCTGAACCGACCGTTCGGTGATAATCGGCGCCTGCACAACCCCTTCCGGCTTGGACTTGGAACCGAAGGTAATATCGGTCTTCAATCCAATAGAACCATCCGCATAAACATACGGCGTTACGGACAAGGTATCCGCCACCCATCGATAATCGGTCACCGAATAAGGGGCTCTGCCGCCTTCGGTAACCGTCAATTCGATAGGAGCATTGTCGCGAATCTGCACCTGAGCCGTTTTGCCATTGACTGTCTCAATGGTCGGGTTCATCAAAATTTTCAGGTAGCCGCGCGATTCAAGCACATCCACCAGCAGGCGAACCTGATGTCCCGGCACGCCTTCGTTTTTCCAGTAGCCGAAATCCAATCCAAATGTGGACCGTTTCGCTTCCCGCAGCGAGGCCCCCGGAAAAGCCGGCTTGGGATACTTATCCGCTCCCAGTGTAATTCCCTCGCCCAGCAGATTTTCAATCAGCAGCGTCGTCTCCCAGTCTTTTGTAACATCACCGAACCGCTCCAGAATCAGGCAGTCAATATGCACCTGTATCGGCGGCACATCGGTCTTTTCCAAATATGCCAGTACTTGGTCGCATTCTTCATCTGTCGCACAATGCACAATCAGCTGATTGGTTACCGGATTCGTACTGACCTTAAAGCCCAAATCCCGGATGGTGCCGCCGTATCCGTGAACCTGTTTGACGCGGGCAGGGTCTTTATCTGAAAAAGTCAAATCACCCACCGGCTGGTATTTTGTAAAGTAAAACAGCTTCACCCCGTCTTCCACTTTGAGCCGTTTGGGACCTTCCCGATAGACCTGAGGCAAGGGATTGCCGATATGGGGATTTTCCCGTACCCGCGCTATATCCCGTATGACCGCTTTGGATTCCAACTCGGTGGGCTTTTCAGCAAAAAAATCCCCGCAGCCGGCCAAAACAATAGCCAGCCCGAGAAGGAAAAAGCAAATTTTTAAACGGGACATTCCGGACATTAATCAATCCAAAAACATAATAAACACCCTTTTTTCATCCGCCCCTTCATCAGGTACGCTTTTCAATATTGTTTCTTCGGCTCATGAAACGTTTTTTCTAAAATCAAACAGCAGTGAAAATACAGATAACCAATCTTTTTGCCCCTGGTATCTATAATCATCCTTTTTATTGCCTAAAACGAATGATTCGGGCAGTCTATTGCAGACCAACAGGCAAATTTCTCCACACAATGCGTCGTGTTTTATAAAGTGATGGATTTTTGAGTCCGTTTATGTTATTTTTCTTTGTCTAATGGTCCAAAAAAATAAAAAATCTATTTCCGTGGCTTTTGTCGCTCTGGGGTGTCCCAAAAACATGGTCGACAGCGAGGTTATGCTCGCCCAGATTGGACAGGCCGGCTTTGTGCTTAGTTCTGATACGGATGCCTCCGATGTGGTCGTTATCAATACCTGCGGTTTTATTGAGCCGGCCAAACAGGAAGCGCTGGAGGCCATCCGGCATGCCGTGCGGCAAAAGAAAAAAGGCCGGATTCGCAAAGTCATTGTGGCCGGCTGCCTTTCTGAGCGTATGGGGCAGGCGCTGGCCGACGAAGTCAACGGCATCGATGCTGTTGTCGGTCTTTCGCAGCGGGACCAAATCGCCTCAATCATTCAAAACTGCTTTAGTCCTAAACATTCTCCGGCCACAAAACTTTTTATTGAGCCGTCTGGCAGCGGGATTCACGATGACCGGGGACGCCTGCTGATAACTCCGGGACATTGGGCGTATCTGCGCATCAGTGAAGGATGCAGCCGAAAATGCTCCTTCTGTACTATTCCCTCGATTCGCGGAAAATTTCGCAGTAAACCCATGGAAATGATCCTCGATGAGGCCCGTGAACTGGTTTCCAGCGGTGCTGTGGAACTGAGCATTATCGCACAGGACAGCAGTTTCTATGGTCGGGATATTGGACTTAAAAACGGATTAATACAGCTGATTGGCCGGCTTGAAACAATCGAGCCCCTTCAATGGCTGCGGCTGATGTATCTCTATCCGGCAGCTGTGGATGATACTCTGATTGAAGCCGTTGCTGAAAGCAGGAAAGTGGTCCGCTACATCGATATGCCGATTCAGCATATCAGCAATCCCATCCTTTCTTCCATGCGTCGAGCCGATACCAAAGAACACACTATAGAGCTGGTGGAAAAACTGCGAAAGGCAATGCCGGATATTGTGCTGCGAACCACCGTTATCGTCGGCTATCCCGGTGAAACCGAGGCCCAATTCGAAGAACTGCTGGATTTTATCCGGTGGGCTGGATTTGATGCGCTGGGCTGTTTTCCCTTTTATCCTGAGGCAGGAACCCCTGCTGCGGATCTGCCCGGTCAGCTGCCGGATGCCGTCAAACAGGAGCGTCTGGATACCCTGATGCAAACCCAGCAAGAGCTTGTATTTAGAAAAATGGACGCCCAGCTCGGACGCCCGCTGACCGTTTTGGTTGATGAGGCCTTCGACAATCAAGCGGTCGGACGCTTTTACGGCCAAGCCCCCCACATTGACAGCTTCTGCAAAATCCAGAATGCCGCCGTCGAACCGGGGCAATTCATCCAAACCCGCGTTATCGGCCGTGACGGTTATGATTTTATTGTCCACCCGCTATAGTTTGGCTTCTTGAGCTTTGGATTTACCCTTGCTCTGACAGTGCAATACCGCTATAATTCCGCCCGATGAAGGAAAAACAGAAAAAAGGATTGATTCGTTATATTCCCAACGCACTGACGGTTGGACGGCTGGTTCTGACGGTGGTATTTCTGGGGCTGATTGTCTATGCGCCAAAGACCAGTCAGCCCAAACCGGCCGGCCTGCTGATGGGGGCGTTTGTCCTGTTTGTCATCACAGGCCTGACAGATATTATCGACGGATATCTGGCGCGCCGATTTGAGGTAACCAGCCGTTTTGGACGGGTGGTGGACCCGTTAGCTGACAAATTTCTTGTCTGCGGGGCATTCTTTTGCTTTGCTTGGGTCAATCAGCCCCTGATGGCCGGCTTGGGCCTTTCAGAATGGACTCTCGACTTTATCCGCTGGGGGACAGCCGTTGTTATTTTTGCCCGGGAGGTTGTTGTTCAAACACTGCGTCATATCGCCGAAAGCCGCGGCGTGCAGTTCGGAGCTATCTGGTCGGGCAAACTGAAGATGTTTCTTCAGTCCTTCGGAATCGGGACTGTTTTAATCGGCTGGGCGTATGTCTCCCGCCCATGGGGCGATTGGTTTACCATAATCACCTATGTTCTGATGGTGCTTGTTACAATCCTGTCGGGTATTCAGTCCCTAACCCGACGGATTAAATAGCAAATCATCCTCTTGTCCAAGGAAATACTATGCCTCCCCAATTTGTTTTTGAAATGACCAATGTATCCAAACGCTACGGCGACAAGGTCGTTCTGCGGGATATTTCGCTGTCGTTCTATTACGGCGCCAAAATCGGCGTTGTGGGCGAAAATGGAGCCGGCAAAAGCACCCTGCTGAAAATTATGGCCGGGCTTGACAATGATTTTCACGGCCAGACCAAACTGGCTGCCAAAATGAAAGTCCGCTACGTGGCCCAGGAACCGCAGCTGGAACTGGATAAAACCGTACGGGACCATCTCCAGACGGCGATTAAACCCATTCTGGACATGGTCCAGCGGTTTGATGCGGTTTCAGAAAAACTCGGCAATCCCGGCCCCGAGGACGATATGGACAAGCTGCTGGAAGAGATGGGGCGGCTGCAGGATCAAATTGACGCCTGCGGGGGCTGGGAAACCGACCGGTTAATAGAGATCGTTTCCGATGCCATGGTTCTGCCCCCGGATGATGCGGTTATCCGCCAGCTTTCCGGCGGCGAGCGCCGCCGCGTGGCCTTGTGTATGGCGCTGCTGGAAAAGCCGGATTTGCTGCTTCTGGACGAACCAACCAATCACTTGGATGCTGAAACAATTCAATGGCTCGAAAATGCCCTGCGGGACTATCCCGGCACCGTGATTATTGTTACGCACGACCGCTATTTTCTGGACAACATTACCAAATGGATACTCGAGCTGGAAAACGGATATGGTCTGCCGTTTGAAGGCAATTATTCCTCGTGGCTGGCCCAGAAGGCCGAACTGCTGCGCATTGCCGAAAAGAAGGAAAGCCAGCGGCAGAAAACCCTGCTGCGCGAACTGGAATGGATTAATACTTCGGTCAAGGGACGCAACCAGAAAAATCAGGCACGCATCCATGCCTATGAAGAATTGGCCGCCCGCGCTGAAGAAGCCGCCCGCAGCGAGGTTTTAATACAAATTCCGTCGGGGCCGCGATTGGGGCAGAAGGTGCTGGCGTTTCATCATGTCAGCAAGTCGTTCGGCTCGGAACCGCTGATTGAGGATTGTTCGTTTGAGCTGCCGCCCAATGCCATCGTCGGCGTTATCGGTCCAAACGGCATCGGCAAGACAACCCTGTTTCGCCTGATTACCGGCGAAATTGCCCCCGACAGCGGCACCATTGAAATCGGACCGTCCGTGTCAATCGGCTATGTGGACCAGCACCGTGATGCTCTGGACGGCAACCGAACGATCTTTGAGGAGATATCCGACGGCAAAGATGTCATCACTGTCGGCGGCAGAGATGTCAACGCGCGGGCGTATGCAGCCAAGTTCAACTTTCGCGGAAGCCAGCAGCAGAAGAAAGTATCCGAATGCTCCGGCGGCGAGCGAAACCGCATCCATCTGGCTAAAATGCTCCGCCGCGGAGGAAACCTGCTTCTGCTGGACGAGCCAACCAACGATCTGGATGTAAACACCATGCGGGTATTGGAGCAGTCTATTATCGACTTTCAGGGCTCCGCAATGGTCATCAGCCACGACCGGTTTTTCTTAGACCGCATCTGCACCCATCTTTTAATCTTTGAAGGCGCCGGCAAGATACAGTGGTTTGTAGGCAATTTTGCAGCTTACGAAGAAAAGGTTCTGGCCGAAAACCCCGAACGCATCACCCACCGCCGCAGCAAATACAAGAAACTCAAACTGCGGTGATTGCTTATAGGCACTCGCTTAAGCCAAGCAGCGCCGCCGGCAAAATGGAGATACATTAGCGCAAACGCTTTTACAGCGATGTCCCTTGGAAGGCTTGTTTGTTTTCAAGCGTTCCGCCGATGGTATTTATGCGCCTTTTACTGGATACGATTTGGACGATAAAAAAAGCAAAACGGCAGATTGCCCCGTCAGAAACATCTGCTTTGCCGGGATACACTGTACGGGGGCTTATTGACCGGTTGAATCATTTGCCTTGGACTCCGGCTGCAGGAGGCGCGGCAGCAGGTCGCCCAGCAGAAACCAAGCCACACCCAGCTGGGAGTCCGGCTGGTCTTCCCGTCCGACACGGTTGGGCCAATCCGGCCCGGCGGCGGGATTGTAGTTCTCCACAGAGAATGCGTCAGGCACAGCATCATGCTCACAAAGATATCGCACAAAACGTTCGGCGTCCTCGCTGTATTGGTCGGCTGAGGTATGCGGCGAGACGATGACAAGAGCGTAAAGCTGCTGGCTGTGCGACCACCGAATGGCATCCACCACCCAGTCGCGGTAGGCCTGCTCGCGGGAAAAGAAATAGCCCGCCGGGGAATCGATGACAATGCCCCCTGCCGCACGCAGCAGATTTTGAAAGTCGGCCGATAAAGTGATCCTGTTTTGAGCCAGTTGGTCGGCGAGGTGATAATTCTGATACTCAAATGTCGGCAGCAATTTCGTCGTTTCAGCAAGCCCTGCCTGGCGAAGGCCTTGGGCGAAAGCAAGCCACTGTTCAAGGGTAGGACGGGTATTGCTGTCAAAGGCGTTGGAGGCGATGACAACGGGTCGGACGCCCAAGTCCAAATAGTCTTTCTTCAAAACTTCGGCCCATGCCTTCACCTGCCCGGCGTCGCGGCCAAATCCCAGTTCCAGCATGACCGGGCAATCGGAGAAGTTTTCGAGGATTTTTTTCCGCTGGTCCGCCCGGAGTGTCTGCCAGCCGCTGTTGTGCAGATACAGCCCCCCGCCTGCCGCGCGAAATTGACGCGAGCCGGCGGCATCAAGCATATCGGTCAGACCCGCAACCCCGCCGGCGTAAACACGCAGGGGCGGAATCGGGGCGGTATGTTCGGCATAGAGTGCAGCAGCCAGCGCGGCAAGGGCGATAAGAATCCGGCAGACTGACTGCCGGCCTGTCTGTATAGGTGCCCACAGGTCAGCAGCCATCGACATGTGAATGTTTTTTCCCATTTTGCCGTCCGCAGAAGGGCAGAAGAACGGTTGCAAACCGGAGCATATCAATACGCAGCCTGCTTGTCAACAGCACAAGACGCTTAAGAAACGCAAAGTCATTGTTTAGAGAGCCGCCAGAATGCGTTCGGCGGCATCGGTAATGCCGATTTTCCGTGCAGCGGCAGCCATTTGTCCGCGTTTGGCATCATCTGCCAGCAGGTCTTTAAGCACCGTTAGCAAATCGTGTGCCGTTTGCGAAGGATTGCTGATGTTGTCATCCACGATAACCGCCGCACCGGCATCTGCAAGAACGTGGGCGTTTTTGTACTGGTGGCGGTCCTTATGATACGGGTACGGCAGGCACACAGCCGGTACCCCCGCGGCGGCATACTCGGCCACGCTGACCGCACCGGCCCTGCCGACGACCACATCCGCAGCAGCCAGCAGGTTGGGCATATCATCATAGTAATCGACCGCATGGTAGGCGATATCCAGCCCCTTGACGGCCTCTTTGACCTTCTCAATATGCAGCAGACCCGTCAGATGCACGACCTGCCAAGCAGCAGCAAAGGCATTTAATTCGGGCAGAATAGAAATCATTGTATTGTTGATGCTGGCTGAACCGCTCGATGCACCGGTTATCAGCAGGATTTTTTTGTTCTCCTCCAGCGCAAGGTCCGAAAAGGGTTTGTGCCGGTCGGGATTTTGAAAGCCCGACCTCAGGGGACATCCCAACACCTCAGCATGGCTGGCCTTGAAACAAGCCGCTGTTTCTGCAAACTGCACAAACACCTTATTGGCAAATCGGGCAAGGAATCGGTTGGCCTTGCCGGGAACGCTGTCGACGTTTATTAAATAAATCGGGATTTTCAGCGTCTTTGCCGCCAGCACTACTGGGGCTGTTACAAACCCGCCGGTACCGATAACGACTGCTTCCCTGCGGATAGGAGTTAAAATCTGTTTGACAAAATAATAGCTCTTTACAAATTGAGCAAAAAACAGGAGACATTTTCGCAGACTAAAACCAATTGCCGGCAGCGGCAGAAAGTCATATCCGCTGGGAGCCAGAATGCGGGCATCAATATCCCGGCTGCTGCAAAAAAAAATGATCTGGGCATCTCTGCATTGACGACTTAACGCATCAGAAACAGCCAAATTAGGATAAATATGGCCGCCGGTTCCGCCGCCTGCAAAAATAAAATACCGCATTTTAGCCAATGAGACGGTCATCTGATACCCTCCTGCCGTCCCATAACAGCATTCCATTCAGCATCGATTTGCGGCTGTTCTGTCTGGCGAATCATATTGAGCAAAACTCCCACTGCTGCCGAAGTCAAAAGCATACTTGTCCCGCCGGCACTGATAAACGGCAGCGGAATGCCCTTTGTAGGCAGTACTACGGTAACAACTCCTATATTGACGGCGGCCTGAATCGTTACAGCCATCACAATTCCAGCACCAATCAGCCGCCCGAACCGGTCGCGGCAGCGCAAGACCGCTGCAATGCCTACAATCGCAAAAATCACAAACAGCATTATCACCACCACGCAAGCGGCCAGCCCCATCTCTTCAGCAATGATGGCAAAAATAAAGTCGGTCGTGTCCTCCGGCAGATGCCCATATTTGATGATTCCCCTGCCCAGCCCCTTGCCGAACAGACCGCCGGTGCTGATGGCAATCAGGGACTGTTTGGCCTGATACTGCATATTGTCTGGATCAAGAAACGCCTTAATGCGGTTGATGCGGGTCGGGCTTGCCAAAACAGCTGCAATAAAAGCCGGAATAACAACCGGCAGAGGCGACAGCAGATGCAGGATCTTTGCTCCGCCGATGAAAAGCATCAGAAAAGTCATCATTACAATGAAAGCGGCTGTTCCGAAATCTTCAATAACAATCAGTCCAACCACCAAACCGGCAGCAAGGCAGACGGGGATAAACCTCCGCCAAAACAGATGCATTTGGTCGGAAAACCGCTCCAAATACGCCCCCAAAAAGAGAATCATAACCCATTTTGCAAGTTCGGACGGCTGAAAACTGATATACAGCGGCCCGGGCGCCAAATCCAGCCAGCGTTTGGAATAATTGCGCTCGACCCCCCAAAACAGCACTGCAACCAGCAGTCCTACTGTCAGCGCCGACAGCCAAGGTGTCAGCGAATAACCGAGCGGACGGTCGGTGATGCTGAACCTGCGGTAATCGATCAGGGATACCGCATACATCACCCCCACAGCCAGAGGGAAAAAAATCAGCTGCTTAAGTGTCGTAACATTGTAAAACTGGCTTAAATCGTAGCCGCCGCTGACCGTCGCTCCGGCGGAAAATACAAAAACCGTCCCGATGGCCATCAGCAGCAGCACAACAGTTTCAATAATGCGGTCGTATGGTATTCTCGACTGTGTAATTGACATAGGAATAATGTCGGCACAACTGCCGACTTTACAACAAAAAAACACATTTCACGCAGGCAAGCTTTTCTTGCCTGCTGAGGAAAAGGTGTTGATTCTATCGCTTTTTTCCTTAAAATCAATTTGTAAAAGATCAATTACCAATGGAGGCCTATATGAAAAAACGCATTGTGGCTGTTCTGCTTGCAGGGATGTGCATCTGGGGATTTTGCGGGTGTCAGGAGTCCGATTCCGTAATGGTTCGCCGGGCACGGCTGGTTGCCAATGAAAATCTCAAGCTTCAAAAGCAATTGGAAGAAAAAGAACGCCAGATTGAGCAGTTAAAAAAAGAAACCGAAACGCTTAAAAATGAGCGGGAACAGGCAATTGCCAGCTGCGGGGAAGTGCATCTCAAACTGCTGGAAATGGTCTCCGAATCAGAAAAACGCAATGAGACCCTGACAGTCGAAAATGAGCAGCTCAAAGAGGAGCTTGCCAAGTACAAGCCGGCCCAGCCTTAAAAACAGTCCGCACAGTTTAAAAAGCGGGTGAATCTTGCAGGAGATATAGATTATGAAGAACTCATCTGTCTTGTTATCAGTTCTGCTGTCTGTTATTGCAGGATGTGCCAATTTTCACTCCGCTCAGGTCCGTGAAAAAGTGGAGCTTGATAAATGGCAATTCTGCCCGGATACAACCCCTGAAGGAACAACGCCGATTCCTCCTGCAGCAGCAGAATGGGCAGAGGTTCGCATCCCCCATGTCTTCCGCCTGTCTGGTCTGCATGAGCAATCGGCCGGCTGGTACCGGTGCATGGTGCCGGCAGCAGCATCCGAACAGGACAAGCGTTTTTATCTGTTTCTCGAAGGCGCCGGTTCCGTAGCCGATGTCTTTGTCAACGGCCGGCATATCGGACAGCATCGCGGGGCTTTTACCGCCGCAGCGTTTGACCTGACAGATGCGCTGGATTTGACTGGGGATAATGTCCTGACCATTCGCGTTACCAATCGGGATTCAGAAGCAGGCAATTGTCTGTCGCAATCCAATCTCTATTATACAAACGGGGGGCTGTATCGCCCTGTATGGCTGATTAAGACCAGCCAAGTCCATATCTATCCCGATATGGGTTCTACCGGCGTATATCTGACGGCCAAAAATATTACGCCGCAGCATGCAGACCTCGAAGTCAGGACCTATGTAAAAAACTGCAAAAGCGAAACGGCCGATGTTGTTGTGCGGCACACGCTGATTGGCCCGAATGGAAAAACCTGCGGTATCTTTGAAGTCCAAGCCACTGTCGCCGCCGGTGCCGTCCAGCCGATAACCGCCGTCCAGCCGGTTAAAGACCCCCAGTTGTGGGATATTCATCAGCCCAATCTGTACACAGTGCAGACGGAAATTCTGGCCGATCAGAAGCTGTCCGATATGCTGACAGAACGGACGGGCTTTCGCACGATTGCGATGGATGGCGACCGCTTTATGCTCAACGGCAAAGAACTGCTGGCGCGCGGCGTCTGCAAGCACCATCAGGGCGAACATCAGTGGAATGCGATGACCGATGCGGATTTGCTCGAAGAATGGAAAGGAATAATCGATCTGGGATGCAATACCGTACGGCTGGCACATTATCCGCACCGCCGGCTGGAGTACCATCTGGCCGATGAAAACGGCATTGCCGTCTGGGCGGAAAACGGCTTGGCCGGTCAAAAATGGGATCAGGGCATCAAGCGTGAAACAACCCCCAATGCCGACGGCGAACGCATCACCCGCGAAATGGTCCGTCAGAACTGGAACCATCCGAGCATTCTTTTCTGGAGCAGCGGCAATGAAACCTATCAGGAGGTGGCTTCGCATTATGCCGATATTATTCGTCAGGAAGACCGCTCCCGTCTGATTACCTATGCGTCAGCAGGAGAAAAACCGGCCAATGTGGATTTCGTGGCCGGCAATACCTATCAAGGGTGGTATTATGCCCATTACACCGACTTTGCCAAACTGCCGGACAATGCGTTTATATCTGAAACCGGCTCCGGTTCGTGGATAACCCACCATGTGCCGTACGGAACAGTCCGGTGGGAAGTCGACAAGTTCGAGCCGGAAGAATACAATGAGCTGTTTGCGGAGTTTCGCTTCCAAACCATCTTCCGGAATAACCCGTCGGGTCATAAGATGTTTTTATGGTGGAACTTCCGGGAGTTCTACAACAAGAAATTCAAAAACAACCGCAATACCAAAGGCATTTTGACGCTGGCCGGAATGCCAAAAGATTACTATTATCTCTATCAGGCCTTCCTCCAGCCGGATAAACCCGTCCTGCATCTGTGCGGACGGCATCATTTCTGCCGGCAGTTTGCACCGGACAACGGCATCAAGGCTTATTCCAATGCCGCATCGGCGGAGCTGTTTGTCAACGGCCTATCACAGGGTATCCGCCGAAACGGCCAGTATGTTCAGCCCGACTCCGTCAAGCGCAGCGGCAGCGGAACCGAAACAGTCAAGGGAATAGCCGTGAATAATGTCTTTTTCTGGAATACTGCTCTTCAGCCCGGCAAAAACCTCATTGAAGTACGCGACAACCGGGGCGGCCGGGAATCGATGGTTATTTATCAAAAGTCTGCCGAAGGAACCATGCCCGAATCCCTGGACAGTCTGGTAGTCAATCTGACAAGCTCCAATCCGGACAATCCGGCCTTCTTTATCGACAGACCGGCAGAAGCGCAGGGACCGTTCTACACCGATGTTGACGGCTCTTCCGACAATACGTTTGACCTCTTGCCCGCACCGCTCGAAGGCGCACGCTGGATTGCCACCAGACGGCTGAGCGAGCCAAAGAATAAAACGGCGCTATCTTTCAGTCTGAGGCGGCCGGCAACAGTGTATGTTATGTATGCGACGGGGACCTTCCCGGCACACACGCTTCGAAAGCCCGATGCATCGATTCAGAATGCGGCAGCTCAGCTGGAAGAAGCCCTCCAAAAAGCCGGTTTCGACGATGCAGGCATCCGGGGCATCTGGCGGGGACACGACCTCTGGCTGGCAGATTATAAAGCCGCAAGCCGCCGCGTCGAACCGGGGCAAACCATCTCTATTCCCGCCCAGACGCTCGATTATGTTGTCTTGGTAAAAGAATAAACTCAATAACCGATGTTTTGAAGAGCCTGCGGCCCCAGCCGCTCGGCCAACTGGGCCAGATACAAACTCTGCGGCACGACGGGCGTGGCATGTGCATCGACTATAGCTGCCGGCAGGTCTGGACGGCTGGCAAACGGACGGGCTGCTGTTTTGAGCTGACCGACGCTGCCGATGACCCAGTTGACGGCACCGGGCGGATTCTGAACGATGTAGTCTTTGGCCGTGCAGTTCCAGATCACTGCCCAGCCCATTGCCCAGCCGTGGCCGGAGCCCATCGACCCGCGGTTCCGCAATTCCAGACTGCCGTCCGGAGCTGTTACATTGTCA
>JAGPMT010000047.1 GCA_018052735.1 Phycisphaerae bacterium
CACCATTTTTTTAATATGTTCCGATAACCTCATATCCAAACTTACAACCTCTATTATATCTGCTATAATAGCATCCCATGTAATCTCACTCCCATCGTCATTAAGACCTGCTTAAAATACGACCCATAATCAGGATTTTTGGCTTGAAAAAACTATCTCAATCATCTAAAATTTCTCGTTTTCATTAAATATGTTCTGCATGGCAGGCAAACTTGAAATAAGCCGGGAACTTTAATTTCGAATATGTTTGATGCGCTAACCAATAAATTAAACGGCGTTTTTCGCTCGCTTTCAGGCCGTGGCCGCATTACAGAGGCCAATGTCTCGGATGCAATGCGTCAAGTGCGCCAAGCCCTCCTTGAAGCAGACGTAAATTATCAGGTTGCCAAGCAGTTTTGCAAGGATGTGCAGCAGGCAGCGATGGGGGCAGAAGTAATCAAAAGTCTGCATCCCGGCCAATTGATGATTAAGATAGTCAATGATGAGTTAACCCGGCTGATGGGACCTGTTGATCCTAAGGTTTATTATGTTTCTCCCGGGCCGACAATTATTATGATGGCAGGTCTTCAGGGTTCCGGTAAAACCACAACAGCTGCCAAATTGGCCAAAATGATTGCTGAAAAGGATAAAAAAAGGCCTCTATTGGTTGCTGACGACCTCCAGCGTCCTGCGGCGATTGAACAGCTCTGTACGCTGGGCATGCAAATCGGCGTTGATGTCTATAAGGAAGATGGTGTTCGAGATGCTGTTCAGGTAGCTAAAAACGGACTCAAGCATGCAAAAGCCGGCGGCTATGATGCAGTTATTCTTGATACGGCAGGCCGGTTGCATGTTGATGAAGAAATGATGAACGAGATAGCCGCTGTCGCAAAAGCAGTCTCTCCCCATCAAATTTATCTTGTCTGTGATGCAATGACCGGACAGGATGCCGTCAATTCTGCCAAAGAATTCAACGACCGATTGGAACTGGATGGCGTCATCCTTACAAAGCTGGATGGCGATGCACGCGGCGGTGCAGCATTAAGTGTAAAGGCCGTTACAGGCAAGCCCATTAAATTTGTTGGAATGGGCGAAAAACTGGATAATCTTGAGCCTTTCCATCCAGACAGAATGGCCAGCCGAATTTTAGGGATGGGCGATGTTGTAACGCTTGTGGAAAAAGCCCAGCAGCAATTTGATGCGGAACAAGCTCAAAAGATGCAGGTCAAAATGGCCAAAGGAACATTTGGTTTTGACGATTTCCTTAAACAAATGCAGATGCTGCGAAAAATGGGCGGATTAAGCAGTATGCTGAAGCTTCTGCCGGGGATGGGGGGAATAGGGAATTTAGAGTTAGACGACCGGGAAATCAATAAAATCGAAGGCATTGTGCACTCAATGACATTGCAGGAACGCTCGAATCCCGATATTATTGATTCCTCGCGGCGGCGGCGCATTGCCCGCGGATGCGGACGGGATGTGCAGGAGGTTGCTGGTTTAATCAAGACTTTTATGCGCAGCCGTGATATGATGAAAATGCTCGCAGGCGGCGGAGGAGGAATGACGGCACTGAAGAGTCTGTTTTCCGGCAAGACCGATGTCATCAGTGCAATGAACAGTATGAAGAAAGTCAAGCAGCGGAGCAAGCGAAAGCGTCCGCCGCGGCGAAAACGCAGGTGATTGTTGACAATCGAAGAGTATTTAAAATCGCTGGAACCTTTTATCGATAACCCTTACGGACGGCAGGTTAGAAATCAGTTTTGTTCAATCACCGGCAGCAGCGAATTGGCTGTGCTTCAGTCTCCCAGAAGGGATGAATACGAGCAGCTGTGCCGGGCGGTAGCGATTATGACGCAGGCGGAAAAGAAAAATGCCGCCTTGCTGACAGATGAGCAGATTGAGCGGATTGCAGAAGATGCCAAAGCAGACAAGGCGTTGATCGCTATCTTTATTAACGGCTTTGCTATAGCAGAGGCGAAAACAAAAAAAATTAAAAGGTAAAACGCAACAGGGATTTAATTTTCAGCCGCAGCAGGAAGTTTTTAGGTTGCCGGCGGCCTATGAAAAGCAAGATATGAAAACGTGTTTTGTGTCCGCATTGGGCTGACACAAAAATTTATTATACACACAATGAAAGGAAAGTACTATGGCAGTTAAAATCAGAATGACCCGAATGGGTCGCCGGCATCGGCCATTCTTCCGCATCAATGCGGTTGAAAGCCGCACTCCGCGGGATGGACGCATTCTTGAGAAGCTGGGCCACTATGACCCGCTCGAAAAGAATGCCGACAAGCAATATGTGCTTAACCGAGAGCGCATTGAGTACTGGCTTGGACAGGGTGCTATTCCAAGCGATACCTGTGCCGAAATCTTCAAACGCCAGTTAAGCATCACCTGTCCGCATTACGAAGCCAAGCTTCAGCGGCGTGCCCGTGCCCGCGCTGTTGCACGCAAACTGGGTAAACCGTTTACCAAAGCCGAACGTCTGGCTGCTGGAGGTGCAGGAGCCGGCGAAGGACAGGCGGCAAAAGAAGAGTAAATCCGCTTTATGCGAATTGATGTTCTGACACTGTTTCCCGAAATGTTTGCTTCACCGTTGAGCTATTCTATTCTCAAGCGGGCACAGGAACAGAACCTTGTAGAGATTGTTCTTTCAAATATTAGAGATTTTGCCCTCGACAGCTACCGGAAGGTTGATGACAAACCCTACGGCGGAGGTCCCGGGATGGTTATGATGCCGGGGCCTGTGTTTGACTGTGTGGAGCATGTTCAACAGCAGGCATCTGAACCGGGACATATCATTCTGCTGACTCCTCAGGGAACGCCCCTGACCCAGGAAAAAGTCATCGAGCTAAGCCGGCGGCCCCGGCTTGTTCTGATTGCCGGACGGTACGAGGGCTTCGACGAGCGTATTCGGATGGGTCTGGCTGCCGAGTCGATTTCCATCGGCGACTATGTACTCAGCGGCGGTGAACTGGCTGCAATGGTCGTAATAGATGCTGTGGTGCGGCTGCTGCCCGGTGCGCTGGGTGATGAGGATTCTGCCGCTGAGGAGTCCCACAGAGGCGGGCTTCTGGAATATCCGCAATATACACGGCCGGAAGAGTTTCGCGGAATGCGTGTGCCGTCAATTCTGCTGGGCGGCGACCACGGCAAAATTGCCCAGTGGCGGCACCAGCAGCGTTTGGAACGCACTCGCTTATGGCGGCCCGATTTATATGAAAAGTATTTGAAAAGCAATCCCGATACAAAAGAATAACAACTAATATGAACAGGAGAATTTTCCGTGAACACAAAAATACTCGATTCGGTTGAAAGCAAAAGCATCCGCAAAGAGATACCCTATTTCGAGGTCGGCGACACGGTCGATGTGTATTGCAAAATTCAGGAAGGCGACAAAACACGCACCCAGATATTCGGCGGCATCGTAATCGCCCGCAAAGGCCGAGGGATGAACGAAACATTCACCGTCCGCCGGATGGTCGGGGACGAAGGCGTGGAACGCATTTTCCCGCTTCATTCACCCAATGTTCTGGATATTCGGCCGATCCGCAGCGGTAAGGTCCGCCGTTCGAAACTTTATTTCCTGCGCAAGCGTGTCGGCAAAGGCGTACGCCTGTCGCAGCGGCACAGCGATCATACCGTAACAAAATAACAATACGGATACTGCCGATGCTTCTGCCGTGGGTGCGAAAGAAGCTGCTCAATGCGCCTGCGCAATTAGGCCACTGGGGACAAAACCAAGCTGAACGCTTTCTCAAACGCAGGGGATTGAGAACGATAGCCCGCAACTGGGCAGTTCAAGGCGGAGAGCTGGATTTGGTGATGGCTGACGCCGATGGAATGCTCATTTTTATAGAAGTAAAAACACGGCAAAGTGAGGATTTTATCCCGGCTCTGGCAGCCGTTAATCGTGAAAAAAAACAAAAAATCATTCGAACCGCAAAGCGATTTTTGAGACATTTCAAGATTTCAGGAAGACCTTTGCGGTTCGATGTTGTTACTGTCGTTATAGGTCCCAGCGGACCGCCGGATATTCGGCATTATCCCAATGCATTCTGCTGATATGACTACGGATTCATCATCTCGGTCAAATGGTGAAGACAGCGTCTCGCCGCTCCAGCCCCAGCTGCCCTTGCTGACTGCCGGTATGCAGGGAATTGGAGGCAATATTAAAACAATTCCATCCGATTTTGTCGTGGAGGAAATTCCTCTGTATGAGTTTTCCGGAACTGGCACGCACGTCTTCTTTTATGTGCAGAAAAAAGGGCTTACAACCGCTGAAACAATTTCACGGCTGTCGCAGGCATTAGGCGTACGACGGTTTGATATCGGCTATGCAGGCCGAAAAGATTCTAACGCTATTACCCGTCAATGGTTCTCCTTAGAGCATATTGACCCGGAGAAATTGAAGCAATTAAAACTCAATAAAATCAAGATTCTGGATATTACACGTCATAATAACAAATTAAAAGTCGGGCACTTAAAAGGAAACCGATTTACTATCCGCATTCGCAATCTTCATTGCCCTTTGCAGGAAGCAGAGGCACTGGCTCAAAAGATTTTAGATGTCCTGTGCCGGCGGGGAGTTCCAAATTATTTCGGCCCGCAGCGATTCGGATACCGATATGATACGCACCTGCTGGGAGAGGCCTTGGTTAAAAATGATATACAGCGATTTTTTGATTTTCTTTTGGGGCATCCTGAATTAGAGTCTCAGCCGGAGTTTGTGCCGGCTCGAACGCTGTATCATCAAGGAAATTTTCAGGCGGCTTATGATGCATGGCATCCGGGTTTTCGCGATCATCGCGACGGATTGAAGGCAATCATTCAAAGCAATGGCAATCTCAATAAAGCCCTTCGCGCAATGGACAGGCGGCTGCTGAGTCTGTTTGTTTCGGCTTGGCAATCGGATTTATTCAATGAGGTACTGGCAAAGCGGATAGACAAAATCGACATCGTTCTGGAAGGCGACATGGCTTACAAACATGACAACGGGGCCTGTTTTCGTGTCGAGAATCCTTCTGCCGAACAGCCGCGATGCGCTGCATTTGAAATCAGCCCAACCGGTCCCCTGCTTGGGGCCAGAATGATGGAGCTAACTGGTCCTGCCGGCGAAATTGAGAATCCTATTCTGCAGAAAACCGCCCTTGCTCCGGAGGATTATATTCGTATCAAGCGGTATGGAGGTGCAGGCGGCCGGAGGCCGTTGCGTTTCCTTCCGAAAAATATTCGCCTGACCACCAGCCGTGATGACCACGGGGACTTTCTGCAATTGAGTTTTGAACTCCCCAGCGGATGCTATGCCACCGTATTGCTTCGGGAAATTACCAAGAAACAGTAAAAATACATCTTTATTTTTATCTCATATTGTCCTGTTTGTATAATAAAATATTTTCCTTTCCTGTAACCTTTCAACAAATACATTCATTAACCTGATGAAAAGTCCCCAGATTCGGGGGAAAACAATAAAGGGTTATATTTTTATAATGGAAAGGAAACACAAATGAAGACAAGAACTGTTGTGATTGTTGCGGTTGTAGTAGCCGCAGTGCTGGCTCCAATGGTCATGGCTGCACCGGATGCTGCTGGTCCACGCGGACAGAGAGGACAAGGCGGCCCAGAGGGAATGCAGGGGATGCGCGGCGGTTTTGGTTTTGGCGGCATGATGGGCGGCGATACGCTGTCAATGCTGCTGGGGCGTGCGGCCGAAGATATTGGTTTGACCGATTCCCAGAGAACCAAGCTTGAAGCTATACGGGAAGAAAACAGAGAAAAAACTCAGGAGCTTCAGACAGCTGTCCGTGATGCTACGATGGCGTTGAATGAAGCGGTTGAAGAAGGCAATGATGCCAAGATTACGGCCGCCGGCAAAGCTCTTGGCGATGCCTATACCAAACAAGCTCTGCATCGTGCTGCTGTAACTAAACAGGTCAAGGCCGTTTTAACGCAGGAACAGCTTACGAAACTTCAGGACCTTCGCACCCAGATGCGTGAGCGAATGATGCAGCGCCGGCAGGAAGGCGGCGGCCCGCAGGCCGGTCAGGATCAGCCGCGGGGTCAGCGTCGTCAGCAGGGCCAGCAATAAAGCTGGAAGCTATGAATATGAAAAAAAATGGCTCGCTTGTATTAAAAGCGAGCCATTTTTATTTCCATTCGTTTATCTTCTTGGCGGCTTACCACCAAAACCACATTACGCGGGTATAGCGGTGTTTCATATCTTCAAAACGCCGCCAGTCCACATGTCCATCGGCATACCCCACATTACCGCCTTCCGGCTTAGGTCCTTGGGCTGTTGGGGATACCACAATCATCTGGCGGGACTTGTGGTTTGAATCATCCGTCAGGGTGCCACCGCTCAGCCCTACGATGCCGCCTCCATCAATCCCAAAAAATTTCCAGTTATTGTTCTGGCTGATAACAACATCCATCAGCATTGTTTTGGAACCGGATGCCTTGACGTTTGACAATTTGCGAATCCAATTGGCTTCTTCACCTGTGACAAGGTATCTGTCTAAAATCGATGCTCCTGTTGAACTGTTGTACTTGTCAAACATATACAGGGTCGGCGGCACTCGGTAATAATATTTCTGCTGTGCTACAGTAAGGACGCTTTCATCACGCAGCGGCACTTCATTCGGGTAAGGTCCGCCTGTCGAGCCGAGCCAGCTGAACTGCCAGAAGCGGGCATCGGTGGACTTTTTTATTCTGTTAGCCGGACAGAAGAAAATCTTATTATCGCTGAATCCGGCATAGTATGATAATTGATTCGTTGCAAAGAAGCTGATGTCCCACAGCCAAGGCCCAAGCCAGCAGGTGGGTACATAAGAATCATTCTCATTTGAATATAAAGTGGTTCCCAAGCACTGCTGGCGCAGATTGCTGGAGCACATTACCTTCTGGGCATACACCTTCGCCCTACCTATCGCCGGAATGATAATGCTCAACAAAAGGGCAATAATCGCAATTACTACCAACAGTTCAATCAGTGTAAAACCTGATTTTCGGATATGCTTTGTCATATTCTTTGTCTCCTGCAAATTCCTTTTGCATTTTTAGGCCTCTACAAGAAGCCTCCTTTATAGTAAATCTGGTTAAAAATTAAGATTAGACAAATTTTTTTGTTTTTTTATAAAAAAATCCTGATTAAAAACATTTGTCAATTCAAAAAAATTACAGCATCCAAGTTTTTATTATAATGTATTGTACAATGTTAAAATAGAAAAATTTCAAAATGCTTTTAAACAGCTTTATATGCTATAATGCATATCCATTTATACCGGATAAAAATATAACCGGATATAAATGCTCGGCATACCATAAGCGGGCAAAATAAAGGCCAATAGGCTTCGGCTTAAAACACACCCCTTCCTTCGTTTGTTCGGTCAGCCATTTAAGTCCTTGTTCAATTTGGTTTTCTTCTGCCTCTGTTAATTCCATTTTAATTAAAGACCGAATTGCAAGCGAGGTCTCCTCCACAGTTGAAGGATACCCCTTTTGAGCACCCCAGCCGCCGTCTTTATTTTGAGCATCTAAAAGAAATTCTGTGCCCTTTTTTCCCATTATGCTGCTTAAGGGATAATCCTCCAGAAGAACCAATGTCTGAAGCACCATTGATGTGCCATAAATCAGATTTTCAAATCTGTCACTAAACGGGCAGCCAAACCAAAGCGGTGTCCATGAACCGTCTTTATTTTGTGCCGAATATAGATAACATAATGCTTTTTGGATTGAAGAATGGATACGATGATTGAATTGTGAATCAAATGCATCCTTCCATAATTGCCATGCTGTAACAGCGTGAGCGGTTATATCTGGACAGCTCCGGTCGAATTCAAGCTTGCCCCATCCGCGGCAAAACGTAGGGATCCCCCCGTCGCTGTTCTGCATATCCAGTAGCCATTTAACACCATTTCGGACTGACTCCAGTAAAGGCTGGCTGCGAATGCCAAGCCGATGCAGGGTGATCAACGCCCCTGCTGTATCATCGGCATCTGGCACAGCCCCCGGTAGATTAGTCCACCCCCACCCGCCGGCGGATGCTCCGGTATAAATATGCCGGCTGCGGAACTGCTGGTCGAGATACCATTGGGCAATATTCAGACGCTCGGATTCAGACAACAGAGTCTGCTGTCCTTCCAGCAGTGCGCGTACTGCCAAGCTGGTTACCCACGTTGAGAGATTGGTATCAATCGGCCAGCTCCCGTCATTTCTTACCGAACGGCAGAGAAAAACCGCAGCTTTTTGAGCCGTTTTGCTGCCGGTTAATCCCATCGCAGCCAAACTCATTAGGACAAATCCGGTCAGCGGCACAGCTTCTAAAAAACCCCCATGGGTCGGCTGCAGGCGCTCGAGCAGGGCCTGTGTCGGCGCTGTTACAAAACGGCGAATGCCTCGAACTATGATATTGGCCGAAGGACTGAAATGCTGTTTGACCTGCCCGATAGCTATTAATGCCGGCAGCGCATAGCTGACCACCGTCAGGTTCAGCCATCGGAACAGACAACGGGGCAAAACAGCCAGTTCATACGGCAGGGCTTTTACATACCGCCAGCCATTTTTGCCCAGCACATCTGCCAACGCACACATTGCTAAAATCGGCACTGCAAAAGTGCGGTCGGTGCCGTATGACCGATAAACCGCCTTGGCCAAGCTGTCTGGTTCCAGTCCCCCTGCCTTTTGAACCAGCCATCTTGCCGCAGAATCAACTGCCGTTCGGTATTTTTCTTTGTTAATGGCATTCAAGGCGGCATAACACAACAATGTCGAGCTGAGATTGGGCGGATCCAGTATCTCGGCATCTCCCCAGCCGCCATCCGGATGCTGATGGGCAGCCAGCCAGCCGAGTCCCCTGTCTATCAATTCGCTGTGCGCTGCTGCATCAGCACAATGCAGGGCAAAGACCGCCACCGCAGTCGCCAAAGGGCTGGAACTAAGCCGTCCCTGCCAGATGCCATCGGCTGTTCGCGCCTCCAGCAGAAGCCGGCGGGCATTGGACAGCATTATCGATTCATTGTATCCCTGCACAAAGTATTCCCGCTGTCAGCAGACCATAAAACATGTATTCTGTATCGCTGATAGAATCGAACGGATTGGCGCAAAATCCGACGCCCCCTTTCCAGAGCATATCCGTAAAACAAAGGCACGGCTGCCGAATCGATTTTAAATCTGCTCCTGCTGCGGACAGTGCAAATACGGCAACCGCCGTAGACAGCAAATCCGATACCGGCGCTATAGGCATTACGCGAAAACCGCCCTCGTCATAGCAGCTCATCAGCCATTGGACAGATTTAGAAGACTTTACCGAACCAGTTAATGCACGCTGGACAACAATGGCTGCGGCTGTTGCCGGAACAGAAGGAGCCGGAATATCAGGCTCATTGAAGTATCCGCCCTGCCCCTTATTCAGCCGCTCAAGACATTCTAACATTTTGTCCCTGCTGCCGTCTGGCAAAGCTGCATCCAAATCCTGATAAGCCCCTACAGCCAGAAAACAGCCGTAAGCTGAACCTTGATTAGCCGCATGGAGGTGGTGGTAAGCCCCATCCGAACAGCGGAAAGATTCCAACCGTCGGCGAAATGCATTCTGCGTCTGCCGATTAGAAGGCATCATCAGCCGCCGGCAGCGTATCAGCGCAGCAAGATGGGCTAAATCACAATCCGTACCTGTATCAGCCGTATTCAAGAAGGAAACAACCTGTGCCCTGTTAAACGGCACCTCCAGTGCAAGCAGCGACAAAAGAGCAAAACCGGTATAATACAGGTCGCTTTGAGCTCCTTTGCCTATGAATCCCCCATCCTTATTTTGTCGGCAAAGAATCACTTCCGCAATCTCACTCTTGCGTTCTTTCAGCAGAAATCTTGAGCGGGAAGCCGATTCAAGAAGCGTCTGACAAATATTCATCGCAGCATTCCATCAATTCCGTACCGTCCAGAAGTTTTGCAGCAACTTTGCAAAGAAACGCCTTGCAGTCGGACTGGACGATGGGTTCCAGACATTCCACAGCTGTTTTTCTGAACTCGGCAAGCATTTTTCTGGCTTCGATATCGGCTTTTGCCTGTCCTTCCAGCTGGAGAGCAGAAAGAATAGACAATGGCTGGCCGGCCTGTCCGGCAAGATGGTCATAAAGGTCATCGCGTATTTGGTAGGCAATTCCGACGGCATCGCTGTAGGCATCCAGCACTTTCAGCAGCGGCTCGTCAGCACCTCCCAAAACAGCCCCTATTTTCAGAGCAACTGCAAACGCCGGCGAGGTTTTTTGCAAAAATATTTCCAAAAGCTTCTGCCTGCCGGGAGCTGTTTTTGCCCAGACGCAATCCAGCTCCTTCCCTTGACCAATGCAAAGCGTGCGGTGTCCCTGTGCGGCAATTTGAAGAATGCGCATCCTCTGGGCATCTTGACAATTTAAGTCGGTCAGCAATTGGTAGCCCTTACCAAGCAGATAATCACCTGCATTCAGCGCCGACGGTATGCCATACCGCTGATGCAGAGTGGGCTGGTTGTACCGCATCGCATCGTTATCTTCTATATCATCGTGAATCAGCGAGGCCTTATGAAAACATTCGACCGCAATAGCCGCCTGCTTGACCGCCGGCGGTATCTGCTCAACTGCCGTCCCCGTCAGCACCGCATAGATGCCTGCCGTCAGCATCGGCCGGTATCGCTTGCCGTCTTCGGCCATCCAAGCCAATGCAAGCGCCGCGGCCGGACCATCTGCTTCATTAAAGACAGCCCGGAGAGTATCTGCATCAAACCAGTCCCGGACCTTCTGACCCAGCTGCGACAAATTAACCGGTCCTGCCTGCTGGTCATCTCTTGCTTCCATTGCTTCGCGGAGCCAATCCATGTCAAAATATGTATGGCGGCAGCCGTCTTTGAGCAGCGGGATGGCAATCCCCGGCACCGCGCCGGCCTCCATATAGGGGAACACGCGCTCCAGAACGGACAAGCAGCTGACGCCGATGGTTGCCTGCACCTGTCCTGATTCAATCAGGGCCATTACAACCGGCGATCCTTCGGCAACTAATGAGACATACCCCAGTTCATCAGCCCGGCGGAGAATTCTGTCAATCATACACCGGCCGCAATGTCGGCAGATCAGACCCAGTGAGTCAATCTGGGCAGGACAATCAGGAATGTGCCTGAGGCATTGGGGAATCAGCAGCAGACGTCTCGAAAAAGGGATGCGCTCGATTACAGGCCGCCACAGTTCATTATTGAAAATCACCGCAGCAAACGGCAGGTATTCCAGACCGAATCCAGCCTGCTCCAGAACAGCCGAGGCATTTTTTTTCAATCCTTCTAAACTCATCGGCGGGACTAAATTTTTTTGCTGCACCATCAGACGGCAGGCCGAGCGGATTTTTACGCGGTCTTGGGGGCTGTTGGGTATTCCGCCGCATACATTCCCCTGTCCTAACATGATATGCTGATTATCCGGCATTTTTTACACTCCCGGCCGCACGGGTGCGGCTGCGAATTCGTTCGGCTGTTTTTCTAAACGCCCTTCGCCACTGCTTTATTTCACCCCTGCCCAGCAGTCGCATGGCCAGCCGTTTGGCCCAAGGCACTCCGCCGCAGCGCTGGTTATCCCAGAACAGCAGCGGCACTTTTCGGAAGTTGATTTCATAGCAGGCCTGATACAGCTCCAGATGTTCGCTCTGCATGGTCTCTATTGTAAACCGCTGTCCCTGCGAGATATCGCCGGCATTGGAGGGCTCATAAAACACCGGAAAGACCACGGCATTCTGATGTTCCAAGTATCGAACCAGCTTCCTTGTACGTGCAATATCATCGGGTGTTTCGCCCGGCAGTCCCAGCACCAAGCTGAATACCCCGAAAAATCCGTTTCGCGTTATCCGCTCAGCTGTTTCATACAGCAGTCCTTCCCAGTCTTCCGGCCGGTAAGGGGCAATTTTGCCGGGACAATTGGCGGCCACCAATGCGCCGCTGGCACTTTCGGCACCCATATTGACCCACAGATACCGGCTGGGCTTCTGCCACGACAGCAGACGGCGAATCTCCCGAAGCTGCTCATCGGTCAATTGGGCAATGCTGGTGATGTTGGCGTGGTCAATCTGCATAAAAGACAGATCCTGAATCTGCCGCATCTGAATCAGAAGAGCACGCAGTTTTTCAAAATCCGGCTTCAGGCCGGAGGAACCGTAACGGAAGAAATCCTCACTGCCGCTGACAACAGAACGGATGCCGGCAGACACGTTGGTTTGGAGGTCGCTGAGAATAATGTCAGCCGGCAGATGTTCCATTTTTTTCCGGGCAATGGTGCAAAAACGGCACCCGCGTCCGCATCCCCGGGACAGTTCTATAATCCCCAGCCCGGAAGCGCCCCGAATCGGACAAATGTGAGCTGCTCCGACGGCATCCGCTCGGATATGCCGGTCAACCGATTTTCCGTTGAGAATCCGCTTGAACAGTTCGGGGCCGGCATCTTCGAAATAGCCCTCATAAATACAGTCCAAAGTCTCCTGGGCAGCAGGATCCTTATAATACAGCCATTGCCAAGCTCCGGCACCGCCTCCGACAACTTTGAACGCATATTTATTTTTGGCCTTGCGGAGATACTCGAGCTGCTGTCGTGAAAAATACCGCGTATAGAGTTCACCCGACCAGAATTGAGTCGTTGTGGTATTGCTCATGCCCATTCCCAGAGGATCGCTGGAGCTGAAGCAGACGGCCTTGACCCAGGGGCCTATCAGAGAAGGCAGCCGCTCGGGTGTAGTGCAGACAACCTCTTCCGGCGACAATCCCAGACGCTGTATCAAAGCCGACTCCACACGCCGCAGGCCCAGCGGTGCAACAAGGGCACGGCCGGCACTGCTGGTTCGCACGCGCGGCGCAACAAAGCGACGCATTGCCCACAGCGGCACCTTCGTCGTCTGCATCGTGGCAAAAATACCTTCAAACAAGATGCGGTAGTCCGCAAAAAGCGTCCGATCGGCCGTCAAAATGACTGCAGGTTTCAATCGGTATTCGGCCATTGGCTGCTCCCAGCTCCTGAGGCCCCCGCATAAAGGGTTTGCAGTTCCTTGTTGATCCGCATGCTGCACCATTCGCGTCCGCACATGGTACAATAATCGTCCCCGCCGCGGCTGGGCATGGTGCTTTGCCGGCATGCTTCCTCGTACATTGCACGAGCTGTCAGGGGGTCTATTGCTTTGCTCAAGTGTGCTTCCCAGTCCAGATTGGCACGCGCCTTGCTC
>JAGPMT010000069.1 GCA_018052735.1 Phycisphaerae bacterium
TTCCCCCCGCTTGCCAAAAAGGAAAGCAGTACCTTGCATTGGTATGCGATCGCATCAGTCGGTTTCTTGCAGAATTGGCCAACAGCAAAATCGATTCTGCTTTCCCTATGCAGCCGCAACAATAATGACCCTGCAAATACTTAGGGATGGTGATTGTCTGGCCGCTGCAGAGTTATCAGCGGGACAACAAACCATTTCCTACAGCAGTCAGGACACTTCAGAAGATTCCTGATATCCTGATTGTTATGGTCCATTATTCCGACGCATAGTCTTGGTTTCCCATCGGTATGCAACACATCAGGCTCGGCATTGTCGTCGCTGCCTTTTGTTGTTAATGCATTTGATAAGTCCTATAACATTCTTAAGAATAGACAGATTTCTTGCAATGCCGTATTTTTATGCGACTCTAAAGTCCCCGCAACTTAATCCTTGTTTACGGATTGCCATCCCCCCTTTGGGATTAGAAAAAGTATCTCACAAAATATCTGCAAAATGTGTTTTTGCATGTTTTTGATGCCCTTTTTGGGTGTAATCTTCTTTTGTATTTTTCATAAGTACATATAAATAAATGGTTTATAATAAGATAAAATTTTTAAAAATTTCGTTTGACATCCTTTCCACAATACCTTATTATATAGCTTAAGCACTTAAGTGCTTAAGCACTGATACTAATCGCATTAGATCGGGAGAACATTGTGGAACAGATATCAGAGACGATATTACGGGAAAGGGCAATCCCCTTGCGGCATGTTTTTGACTTTATTCCACTTCACAGCAATCCACGCAAAGGAGCACTGCTTTCCGAAGATGCCTATGAACATATTCTGGCTCATATTGTATTTCCCCAAGACAATAACAGTTCGGGCATCCAATACGGCGGGAAAATCACGGAGTCCAAAATTGCCAATGTCCTTCAAATGAGCAACGGTCCGGTAAGAGAGGCGATTTACCGTCTGCGTCAGGAAGGGTGGATTCAAACCATCGGCAATCGAGGATCTTTTTTTGTCGATTTCAGCGATCCAGCGATTGCCAGTCAAATTTATCAATTTCGGCTGTCATTCGAAACCGGAGCATTCTATACTCTGGCGGCCAAGATTACTGATGCGCAGCTTAACCAACTGTATTCCATTCTAACGGCACTCGAACAAGCCAAGCAAAACTCGGATATGGTGGAATTCCGAAAATCCGATATTTTGTTTCATCTGCAAGTCGTCGAATTTGCCGGCGGGGAACACTACAAGCAGATTTTCCGCTCCAAACTGCTGCAGTGGTATGCGATGTCTTATCAGCTGCTTGTTCGGGCAATGGGCAAAGAGAATTACAGCCATACATTGGAAGCACCCGGCACGCCGACCCACCGTGAATTGTACGAGGCGCTGGCTGGCCATAACAGCGCTCTGGCAGCCGAGAGGATATCAAAGCATTTCACCTTTATCCCTCATCTGCTCAGCAGCAATCAAAGCACAGCGGCTGAAAAGTAAGGATATTGGCGAAGGAAAATGGATGCGGTATTAACACATGATAAACAAGGATTCAGACAGAAAATAACGAATGGATTCATTAACAAAACAGTTTATTGGGAGGTGTCTATGATGAAGAAATATCAATGGGCAGCAATGGTAACGCTGGCAGTGCTTCTTGGATTTTTCCAAAGTGCCGCCATAGCCATTGAGTTTACCGAAAGCTATGGCAATTTTATCAACAACAACGCAGCCGGCTACGCGTTCGTCTGGAAGACCGGGCAGGCTACCCTGACGGGTGCCCCTTCGCCTTTGCCGGCACCGATGTACCTGCGGAATTGGACTTATGCCCTGTCATCTACCGGGAACGGCTGCAGTGACGGGATGTATTTGGCTGTAATGACATGGGACGGCAATTTGGCTAATTCAACAGTTGTCGGCATCTCGAGCAGCTATGTTGATATGGCGGCCGAGTATGCTGCTTGGCGGACCGAAGAAGGAAGCAATACCGGTTTTGGCACAACATGGTATACCGGCTTCCGAACAGTCACCTGGCAGTTTGACTATGTTCCTGTGCAGCCGAATACCCTGTACGCCATGACATTTATGCGGAAAAATGCCGACGGCAATTTTTACATCAGTTTAGGCGGTGTCGAACTGGATACATCAAATGCTTTTACCGGCGGCTTTGTTACTGGCGGTACGACGATGAACCAGCCTGCTTGGGAAGCTCATTACATCGCCACCTACAGTGATGTCACCCCCTATCCGACCTACACGGCCCCCGCCGACGGGGCGGTCAATCAGGCCACGAATGTGCAGTTAAGCTGGACGGCCCCCAATGCATTCATCCCGGTCGGCTACAATGTGTATATCGATCCATTTGAACCGAACCTGACCCCTGCGGAAGCTGATTATTATGTCGCTAACCAGCCGGGAACAACTTATACACCGACACCGGCCCTGACCAACGGCACTACGTATTACTGGCGTGTCGAGGCACTTGAGCCCAATCTGATAGCTCCGTATGCGCCGATTCCTCATTCCGGCCCCGTCTGGGAGTTCACGACTGTTCCTCTGGCTGTCATCAGTGTTGCGGATCCGGTCAGCCAAACAGTCGCCGCCGGTGATACAGTGGTCCTGACCTTTGAAACCCTCAATGCCACATCGTGGCAATGGTATAAAAACGGTTCTATTCTGGCCGGCGAAACCAGTCCTACCTTAACTATCCCGAATTTTCAGCTGGCCAATGAGGGATTTTATACCTGTACAGCGTCCAATACCTTGCCCAGTTCAGTAACCTCATCCGCGGCTCAAGTGATGACCAAGCGTCTGGCCGGCTGGTGGAAGCTGGATGATCCCAACACAACAGGCGGTTATCTGGCGGATTCGGTACAGGAAGAAGTCCCCGGTGCTCCGGCCCATATCGCAACCGCAGCAGAGTATCGTGTTGCGGCCGGCAAAGACGGCAGTGCAATTGAACTG
>JAGPMT010000048.1 GCA_018052735.1 Phycisphaerae bacterium
GCCGGCTGCATTGCGGAGTGCAACAGAAAATACCGCCGTTTCACCGGGGAAAACCCACTGGTCAGACGGATTACCTGTAAAGTCCGGCACCAAAAGGATAGACGTAAAACTCCATGTCGGACCGACAATATTATTCGGATCAACTGCTGTGATCTGACTGACATTGGGGGTAAATACCTGCTTATGTCCGCTCATCGCCTCTACAACCACCCACTTGCAGGGCTGTCCCGGCGCTACATTAAGAGCAAAACCTGAATCGGGGTTGGTCAATCCCGGATCGATGCCTGTTGCACCGCGATAATACATATTCGGATCAGCCCCGATGCTCATGAAGACATATTGATCCACAATATCGGGATTCACGGCATTGACGCCGGTTGGGTCCGCAGCAGCCTTCCAGGACAGCACCACATCCACATCATTGTTGGCATTGTCCTGCGTTTGTGCTACAGCTGGACTATAGGGTTTGTTCATCGCCGGCACAGTCAAATCAGCACCCTGCCGAATATGAATATCATCCAGCACCAGCAGACGGCTTACTGCACCATTCTGGGCACGCCAGAAAAACTGATCCAGCGTATCGGCAGCCGAGCGAAACGCAAATGTCTCCTGCGTCAGAAGGTCGGAACGCACAAGCCGGTCATTTTCCGTAGCATCTGCACCGGTCTGATTGAGATAAACCCTGATATTATCAGCATTGTTGTCTACAACCACCCACAGATAATACCAATCCGTATTGAGTGCCACCTGCGTGCCGTTTCGCTTCCACGCCAGTATGCGTGTGCTGCCGCCGTCGCGGGCACGGATTGTTCCGTTAATAACCGCTATCTGCACACGAAAGTGATTCCAGTCGTTGGAAGCGGTATCCAAATCGGTCAGACCAAATGAAATATCGCTCGCAGCCGCTGCCCGAAACCGCACAAACAAGGTCCCAGTGCCTGCCTGGGCTATTTGGGCAGGGGCACTTAAGGCGCATCGTACCCACTGCTGTCCTGTGCCGCCGCCTTCGGTCAGCTGTATCGCTTTATTGCGCAGGTCAATGGTATCTGTGATTATTGACGCCGTAGAAGGATTGACGCCGCCGTCAGAACTGCCGACCCAAGCAGTCGTTACAGTTCCAATTCCGCCCGTCTGATAGCTTTCAAAATCATCCACCAGATGGGCTTGGACAATCAGAGCTGTCAGCAGATATGCGGCTGTAGTTGCTATCTGTTTCATATTGTTTTCCCTTTCGTTCTATAAGGTTTCATTGCTCACATTCTCATCTGTCCGGTTTATAATCCTGCATACAGGCCGGCTGCAAGCCAGTTGGACGCCATCACTGCAAAGTCGGCCAGATCGATTCTGCAGTAAGACAATTCGGTGTTATCGAGATTGTAGAGATAGCCGTCGAAACTGTGGTTGGCACACGGTGTTCTTCCGCTGAGCGTCTGGTATTCGACAGCGATTTCATCCGGCCAGATAACATAATTATACACCCGCAGTTTATCCACCGCCCCTGTCAGAAAATCAGCCGCATTCAGGATAGCACGGTTGGCGGCCGTGCGGGATGCCCCCAGCAGGTTCCCCCGCTGCCAGGGCAGATACTTTTCCGTATAACCCTGAGTATTGGTTGCGACCTGTTCACCATCCAGATAAACACGAATGGTGCTATCCAGCCACGTAGCTGCAAACATATGCCACTTGCCGTCCTGCAGATTAAATCCGGTCATTTGAAGACTGCCGCTGGCTTCACCCAGATTCTGGGCGGTATCGTCATAATTGTTGCCGCGGACAATCCCTCGTGCAGTAGTCGTGCCATTGGTCGTCAGAGCAAAATGGGTGGCGTCCCCTGCATTGGCATTGCTGTAAATAACCGCATTGGACTGCGGCTTGACCCAGCAGAGAATCGAGCCCTGATCCATTCCGCGGCCAAAGCCGACCTTTTCATAGGATGCCCCCCGAATATCGCCAAGCGTGTTCAGCGGCCCGGCTTTGGGATAGCCGTCGATGCCAAAGTCAATATACTGCCGGCTGCTCAGATACACTGCTTTGCCGTCAATCCCATCCACATAGACAGGCTCTATAATAACGGCAGCCGCATCATTCGGCTCGGCCAGATGAGCCACCGATTTGGCCAGACCAGCCGGTGCATTGTTGCCGCTGCTGTCGGCCAGATTTTCTTCAAATTCAAACCGTGCCAGCTCTTTTTTGATCACCAGCATGCGGGTTGCGGTTTGCAAATCATCTGCTGTCCCTTCCTGAACGCTCAGGATGCAGTAGTACTTGCCTTCATCGGCCAGTTCGGGAGTAGCAATAGTCAACGTGGATGAAGCATGAGGATCTGTAACAATGGAAATATCGCCGCCGGCAGTCAAGGGCACATCATTTTTATACCAAGCGGCTGTTACCGGATTAACAGGACTTGTAAACTCCACTGTAAATGAGGCAGCAGAATCGGTTGTAAACACCCGCACATCCGCCGGCTGAACAGTAATAATCGGCTGTGACTTTGTTGACACATATGTCCAGATGCCGCCGATGATATTGTTGGGATCCACTGACTTGAATGAAGCGCCGGGGCTAAACGACTGCTGATAACCCTCTATAGCTTCCACAACTGCCCAGTAGTATGTCTTGTCATAAGCAACGGTTATTGTCCCAGATGCAGGGTATTGAGACAGCGGATTGTCTGTTCCCGGGTCCGCGCCGGTAGCCCCAATATAATACAGATTTGGATCAGCCGGATTTCCCGTTGACATAAAGACATATTGATCCACAATAGCAGGATTAACGGCATAGACGCCGGCAGGATCCGGAGCCGCTTTCCACTGCAATACAATCGCCGTCGGCGTTATTTGATTGACGACCGGATCATACGGTCCGGCTGTCGGATTTGTCAGATTGACACCCGGCATTATATGAATATCATCAATGCGAACTCTTTCCGGATTGGCTTTTGTTGCGCCGATCGCAAGAATAGTTACCAGATCGTTGGCAGCAGCGCCATTGCGGAAACCGAAATTAGACGCCAGCGGAGTGGTGCCCATAGCACTGGTCTGACCGGTGGTCATATAAAGACTGTATGTGTCGGTGCTGTTATTGACAACCAGCCAGATATTATACCAAGTACCGACCGAAATAGTCGCAAGGTTTACAATCGTTCCTGCATTGCGTGCTCTGAGCGTACCGCTGATTAGGGCTGCCTGCACTTCAAAATCACCGAATACAGGATAGCCATCGCCGCCGAGGGTAGGTACAGCCAGATCTGTTAACCCAAATGAGGCATCGGTATTGGCTGTTTCGGCTAAAACCCTCATAAAGACTGTTGTTGCAGTGTCCGAAGCCGGGATGCGGTTATCTCCAAGCGAACGGTAGATGCCCCGGGTTCCATTGTTTGCACCCCAATAAGCAACATAGGTATTGTCTGCTTCCGCCTGAAAATAGGCAGCGCCAGACCAGCTTGGAAGCATTGTCCAAGGCGTACCGCCGGCATTAACCAATGCACCGGGGGTATAACTTTCAAAATCATCCAGCAGAACTCCCTGTGCCGCATACACCAGCAGCAGAAAGAACAGTGTACATACAGATTTTTTCATAATTGTATCCTTTCGCTTAAAAATTATTAATTCACACACTGAATACGGGTTGCCCCATAAATTATGTTATTTCATCGGTTCTTATGCCATACTCTCTTGACTTGCTGTTTTGCCTCTGCTGCATTGTCAACATATACAAAACAGTCCTCATAAAAAGGCCGTCATTAATCCTGTCATCACAGTCCTAAAATTGCTATCCTTTTTGGATGCAGAATTGTCATGGCAATTTCTGTGCGGATAGCCGGCATGTAAGGCCTCACCGCTTCCGCAGTGCAAGCATCAGGCCGCCCAGTCCCATCATCAGCATCGTGACCGGCTCAGGAATAGCCAGATTCTTTCCCAATGTGATGTGGATATCATCCAGCCGGTAATTAAAATCCCGGTAGTTGGTTAGGGCTAGAAAGTACGACAAATCAGCCGTCGTTCCATTGCGGAAGTTAATCGGATCGGGATTAATTGGGCTCAAGCCAACAGCACTTTCATAACCGGCCGTTACATACATATCGAACGAATCTGTTGTCTGGTCAATAACAGCCCAGATGTTGTACCACTGGCCGACAGCCAATGCCATATAGGTCTCAACCGTGCCGCCGTCGCGGGCACGCAGATTTACATGGTCGGCATCATCGCCGTTGCCAAGAACCATTTGAACTTCAAAATCTCCCCATGTAGCCGCCGATGTCGTAATCTGGTCAGCCAGACCGAAACTGGTGTCCTGCGAGCTGGTAACGGCATAAATCCGCAAATACAGTGTGATTGCGGATACAGAGTCTGCAATAGGATCAATACAGCGGTAGGCTCCGCGGCCGCCTCCGCTCCAGCCCGTCTGGAGGAACTTGTTTCCCGCATCCTCGCCAATGACAGCAAAGGATGTACCGGCGGTAATCTCTTTCCAGACACCGCCTGTAACACCATCTCTGATTAGTCCTGCCTGATAGCTTTCGAAATTGTCTACCAGAACAGCCCCGGCTTGGGCCATAAAAACTGTCACACTGCACAATAAGAGCATCTTTTTCATCTTTCAATCCTCCGCATATGCCTGCTGGCTCATTCAGAAAACGGTCTTTTTGAGCAGGCGGCCAAAACCGTTTTACCATTATTTTCTAACCTTCAGCGGCAAGTCGGCATGCTTTAATCCGGCCTGCCCGCTTCATAAATCCGTCGGATTTCTTCTGCCGTCAGGGCTCTGCTGAAAATCATCAACTCATCAATAATTCCATCAAAATCTCCCTTTTCATAGGCGTAATCTCGGGTTCTCATCGTGCCTACAATCAGCGGAGCCGGCACAGGCTTGACCGATGCCGGATACGGCTGAGACTCAAACAGTGTTCCATTGACATAAAAAGAAACTGCCGCATTGCGATAGGTAACAGCAAAGTGATACCACTGTTGCGGCTTGGGAATAAACTTCTCCGAATACAATTTTTTATCGTCTCTTTGGCTGTATTGGATAAACTCAAACCTGTTTATCTGGTAATCAAATTGGTAATTGTGGTCAAAAATTGAGAATTGGTAATTAACCCGGTAATTATCCCGGCAGGAAACAAGATGGCCGCCATACTGGTCTGCATTGGGGAAGCAAACCCATGTAGAAATCGTTAAGGGTTCGGTAACAGCCAGAAGAGGATCAGCCGGTATAATCACTACCTGCTGCTTATTCCGTTCGAAGCGGATACCCTGCTTTTGGGGCCAGCGTCCCTGCACCCACTGGGGTTTGGTGCGTCCTTCATCACCCAGCTGCCCATTCAGTTTCCCATATGTTGCGGCGGCAAAGTTCATCACACAGTCGGGCTGGTCAGACTGCATTTCGTAAAAATAATGAGCAATTAAAGAGGAGTCCCGCTGAAGTTCGGAGACGAAGGCTTTCCATCGATGGTAGGAATCCCCTTTTTGTGCAAGCAGCTGCCAAGCAAATTCATCGGGTTGTGTGAAATAGAAGGGATTGGCCTTCGTTGTCGAAATTCGCCCCGCACTGTCCACTATTCGCCCTTGCCCGCTTGAAACAGAAAAATGTTCTGTGCCGGCATTGGGATAAAGTGCGATTTCTCCCTTAAAAACGTGGATCTGCTCGATGCCCGACTCCTCGACAGAGACACCAAATTCCGTCCCCATATCCAGCACTTTACTCTGCGGGGTATGGACAGTAAAACCCACTGCATCCCTTCCTACTCTGGCAACTAACTTTCCATGTGACAGTGAAAGCCCATTGGTAGTCAGCAATTCGAGTTCTGCAGGGGCCTCAACCACCACTTCCGCCCCGCTGTCGAGCCGCAGGGAGACCAATCCCCTTGTAAGATGCATCGGCCCGGCGTGCAAATCCCCGCCGGGTTCCAACGGACCGCCGGTCTGCCCCCACTGAGCCCCAATCTGCCCCGTCAGCACTCCGACCACAGGAGTGCTTGTCTGGGGATAAAAATAGATAACATAAACAATCATGGCCAGTGACGCGGCCAATGACAAAAATGAAACAATCCAAGGGATTTTCGAAACATGATGCTGTATTCTTACCGGAGCAGCTTTCGGCTGAATAGCCTCCGAGGCTGTTCGTGAGGGCTTGGGGACTTCGAGCGTCTGTGCTGTATGCTCAAAATAAGCCAGTTCCTTCCATATTTTTTCATCCAGCACAGGATCTTTCGTTCCGGCTTCCTGCACAAAATGAGTACTTATCTGACCGGGCTGTCTGAGACAGGCATAAAGCATCATAAACTGAATATAGTGCCCTGTGACCTTCGGATTTTCCCGTATCATTTGCTTCAGCGCAGAAAACTCCTCCTGACTGATGGTCCCGTCAATCACAGAAAGAATCTGCCGATTCAATTCGAATGATTCCTTATCGACATTCATGGATGGGTATCCCAGACAAGCAGCGTTTTTTGCACACAGCGCTGCAGGAGTGTATGAATGCGGGCAAGTATTTTATAGGTATTCTCGAGTGTTTTTCCCAATTGGAGTGCCAGCATTCGGGTACTCATTTCGTGCTCATAACGAAGGCGAATAACGGTGCGGTCTTGCGGATTCAGTTTTTCCATACAGTGCTGAAGTGCTGCATTATAATCTGTATTATGAATGCTTATCCTTTCTGTCTGCTGAAGGATTGCCTGCATGGTTTCGTCATCAAAGAGCAGTGCTTTGTTCTTTCGTTCGGAGTAAAATTTCAAAACAATCCGCCGAGCAACAGAAATACCCCAAGCGGCAAAATCAGTACCCATCTTGAACTCATTAAAACGACGCCACATCACAAGCATCGTCTCCTGCATTAAATCGTCGGCGTCTACAGCTTGCGGCACCAGCACTGTAATGAAACCATAGATGCGTTTCTGATTTTTCGCAAATAAAGACAGAAATTGTTCGCTTTTATCGTTCTGCATCTTCTATTACCGCAATTTCTACAATATTTGCATAGGTAATGCTAAATTGGGCGGAATTTTAGAAAAAAATCCTTACCATAATAAGATTATTTATCGAAGTTCCCATTCAAGACAATATAAATCTGCATTAGCACATTCTGGATCAAACAAACTTTTTATAGTATTTTCTTATTAAAATTCTGCCTTTTATGTCTCAATTTTACATAGACATTCAACATACTTAAAGTTAAACGGCCAATGAGAGCTAATCGGAGTGATGGATGGAAATAAAAGATTCTCATGAGTTCCTGCAGCTGCTTTTAATTAACCAGATGCGTATTTACGCTTTTATCTTAAGTCTGGTTCGCAATTACGAAGATGCCGATGATTTAATGCAGGAAACCGCAAATATAATGTGGCAAAAATATCCGGATTGTAAGCCGATTAAAGATTTTGTGTCTTGGGGAATTCAGATCGCTTATTACAAGATTTTGGATTTCCGAAAACATCAAAAAAATAATTCTCATATTCTGCTCGATAACGAATTGTTTGAAAAAATAGTTCCAATTGTTCAGCAGGCCCACACAAAGGTTGACAGCCGGATTGAAAAATTAAAAAAGTGCCTTCAAAGACTTAGTGAAAGAGAATACAAGCTTATCGAGCTCCGATATTATCAGAATTTTAAGCCGCAGCAAATTGCCTCAGTTCTCGGCTTGTCGATATTGAATACCTACAAAAGTCTGTCGCGTGTTCACGGACGGCTTCTGGAGTGCATGCGTCAGGCATAGGATTTGAGATATAATGGATGCAAAACAAAAACAAGAATTAAATGAATTGTTATATCTCACTTTGGAGCGATCGGCCCAGCCTTGGCAGACCGAAAAACTCAATGCCATCCTCCAGTCCTCTCCTGAGGCGCTGCAATACAGTCTGGACTTTTATCTAATGTCTTCTGCACTGCGAAAGACTAATACTATACCCCATGCTTTCTTTGGCACAAAAAATGAAATAACAGAGCAATTCAACCTGCTTCATTGTCTTGCGGTTGAAGAACGAACCGCTCCTTCTATAAAGCTTTCCGCCGACAAACCAAATACGCATCAGCCAATTATTCCTGCACAGCCGCTGGAGAAAAAAGTAAGAAAAATCAACCGCTTTTCACTGGCTGTTGCTGCTGTATCGCTGGCTGCCCTATTGTGCATGATCGCCTATGTGCAGGTTGTACCTTCACGCGAACCAGCCGCTGTCCTCAATGATGCGATGGACATCAAAGTCAAAAATACCTTCAAAACGCTTAAAAAAGGCGATATCTTTTACAATACCGACAGGCCTATTGCCCTGGAACAAGGAATTGTCAATATCCAGTTCGGGTATGGAGCCGATGTCATAATCGAAGCGCCTTGTGAATTTGCCTGCAAGTCCAATGGCACTCTTGAACTGAAATCCGGCAAAGCATTTGCATCGGTACCCCCGGAAGCTATCGGATTTATAATTGAAACACCATCGTCCCGCATGATTGATCTGGGTACGGAGTTTGGGGTGGAGGTAGAACCGTGCGGTTCTTCTTCTATCAATGTTTTTCAGGGACAAACACAACTTGTTTCAAGATCGCCGTCAAAACAAGTTAAATCCGTCATCCTTACCAAGAATCAAAGCAGAAAAATTGATATTCAAACGGGAACGATTGAAGAATGTGCGTTCCATGAACGGACTTTCATCCAATATTTCAATTCTGAAACTAAAACAATTTTAACCCGAAAATACCTTTGTTTGGCTGATATTGTCGGCGGAGGAAACGGTACTGGAAATGGGCAGCTCAATAAAGGAGTCGATGTACTGACCGGTACTGTAAAATTGTTTACGGAAGCCGGCGGTTCTCAGCCGGGGACAAGAGAGTATCTGGCTGTTCGGGAAAATCCCTTTATCGACGGTGTTTTTGTGCCGGATGGAGGCAGCGGCCCGGTAGTTGTATCCAGTCAGGGACATCGGTTTGAAAACTGTCCTGATACCAATGGTCAATTCTGGGGAGGAATTTTCAACGGGGGTTGGCATGAATCCACAGTTTCCGCTATTCCCAGACATCCGCTGCGATTGGATGGCATCGTTTACGGCACCGGCATCCAGCCTTCCATTTATATCCATGCCAATCAAGGTATCACATTTGACCTGAATGCATTGCGCAGCGGCTTTCCGAAGTTAGCGATTTATAGATTTACCGCCCTTTGCGGCATATCGGATACACTGAGCGATTATGCTGACCAGCTTCGAGCGTGGAAGGATAACTGGACGAACCTGATGCCCGAATGTTCGCTGGCAGATGTGTATGTGCTGGTGGACGGGCAAGCGCGTTTTGCCAAAAAAGATCTTTCTGTAGCGGATGCCGCAGCTGCAATTGCAGTTGACATATATCCTGAAGACCGTTTTTTAACACTGGTGACCACGCAAGGCAGCGACCCGTGGGGCAATACCAATGACTGGACTCTCATTGCCCAGCCCCGGCTCCTGCTGACCGAGTTAAAATAAATATTAAATCAAGCGAGGATCAATAGTTCGGAGATTGTGATATGAGGAAATATCTGATAATTTTGCTGGGAACAGTATTTGCCGTAACCCTTCAGGGGGCAACGCCTTTTATTCTGATAGACAATTTCAGCGACGCGAGTCTGTCCGAATACACCAAAACAGTCATTTTGGATCAGAACGCCGGACATACAGCTGTGTTTCAATCACCCGCCGGCACACTGCAGCTGACGGGAGGGGCAAACGGGGTGGAACAGCTTCTCTTGCTGCGGGATGATTATTCATTGGGCGTCAATCAGATGCTGACAGCGGATCTGACATGGGGTCAGGTTGCTCGCAACGATATTGGGATTGCTGTAGCTGCTGTAAAAAATCCGGCGGGACTGGCTGACGGCGCAACCGGTGATGTGCGGGAAGATTATATTGCCGTTTATGTGCAAGCTGACAACACCAATTTGAAGGGAATTTTTGTAAACGGCAAAACCGCAGGAAGTACGATTTATGCCGGCGGCCTTCCTGCAGATCCCAAAAATCACGTTACCGGTCTGTATATTCGCCGCAACAGCTTAACGGAATTTACGCTGGGTTTTATTGTGGACCGCACAACCTACACGGATTTTGCAACCGCTTCCATTGCTAATACGAATATCGGAAAGGCCGTGGGCTTTTTTGGGGATTTTCGGAATGTTGCAGTATTCGGCGATCTGGACAATCTGCGAATAGAAAGCGAAACCTTCGGTCCCCACGATCCATCCGTTGAACAGATGGCGAATCCTGTCAGCGGCAAGGTGAACGCTGCGCTGGGATGGAAGGCAGGAGCTGATCCGGCCGGCATTTACGCTGTCAATCCTGCTATTGCAGAGGAATACCTCTTTATGTCCAAGAATGCATCGGACCCGAACTTGTATTATGTCGGCTCCGCAGGCGCCCCCAGCATAGAAAATCCAAGTTCATCATTTACTGTTGAAAATCTTCTGTATGACAGCACTTACCGGTGGGCTGTAGCAGAAGCACTGACCGGCTATACGCAAACATTTACAAAAGGCATCAGCACTCTTGGCGATGTGGATCCCAACAACATCATTGGCCCTGTGTGGACATTTGATACGCTTCTGTCTATTCCGGTCATACAGCAGGATTTGACAGATGTGCGTGTTTTTGAAAACGAATCGGCCGCCGCCTTCACTGTCGTGTTTACCAGTGTCAACCCTGTAACTGTCAGTTGGTATAAAAACGGTTCTCTTCTGACTGCCGGAGGGGATATTTCTATCACCAATACAAGCACATCCTCTACGCTTCAGATTAGTACACCCACCCTGAGCGATGAAGGGACATATTCCTGCCTGTTGAGTGTCGACCCGGCCCTGACAACCGATGACGTACGGACTGCATCGGCCTTACTGGTTATCAAGCGGATGCTGGCAAAATACGACTTTGAGCAGAATTTGTCCGACAGCAGCGGCAGCAATGCCCCGTCAGGACAAGTCAAATCAGTAGCCGGTTTACCCGAACCCAACGAGACAGCAGCCGTTTCTACAGCACCGGTCTATGTGGACGGCATTGACGGCAAAGCGATTTATCTGGACGGCAGCCAGTTTGTTGATTTCGGCAGTGGCGGATATCCAAAGGCCGGTCCACTGAATACCGCTGGTGACGCTCGCGGCCAAAGTTACGAACGGTCAGGTCTTGGCCATGGCATGGAAGAAGGTACTGTTTTGTGCTGGGTAAAACCCCTTACAGCAGGGGCTATCTATACCAATGCTAATTCAGATCCGGATGATACGCTTTTCGGATTAACCACCGCCTCTGCCAACAATGCCCGCATGATTGTCCGCGGTGAAAACTGGGACGGATCTTATCAGGAAATCGGCACCGCCAGCGGCAGTCTGAATAAAGGCAATTTCAGTCTTCAAGACGGCTCCTGGCATTTGCTTGCTGCCACGTGGCAGGACAGCACTGTGCGGGTGTATATCAACGGCGAACAGGTGGGCTCTGCAACAGCAGGATTTCCTGAAAAATACAATCCTTGGGAGCGAAGCAATATTTTAGGGGCTTCGCGGTCCTCTGGGACAGCCCGTCATATATTGACCAATTTCCTCAAAGGTGCGGCAGATAAAATGCGAATATACAACTACGCCGTCTCGCCTGACGAAATCGCCGCTGAATATGCCGCCTTGAATGAACTCGGCTATAGACCGTGTGCCAATCACAATTTTGTCGGGAGTGAATTGAACTATGACAACAGCGGTCATTCGTATTGCCGGATTGATTTGGCCGATATTGCGGCTTTTGCTCAAAGCTGGCTGACAAATGGATTATACTGAGCAACCAGCGGATTGAAGATTGAGACTGTCAGGCAAAACATTATGTCAAGCATTGTTTGATAATTTGAAAAACAGGAGTTGAAACAATGAAAAAAATGATAATTTTTCTGCTTTGCATAAGTGCGGGCAGCATCCAAGCTGCTATACGGGGACCTCTGCCTGTCGATAAGAATACCCGCCATCTGTATCAATTCGATGTGGAATCCGCAGGTATTATGCATGATATGGTCCGGACCAATCCGATTGATTTGGCACTCTATAACAAAGCATCTTTAAAAGCATCCGCATCCGGATGCGGAAACGCCCTGAATACGTATGATAATACCGCCGGAAATAACGGTCCTTTTGCCGGACGAGCCGGCGATTATAATCTAACAGCCGCCATTTCAGAATTTACCGGAGCAGACGGAGCGTTCACATTTGAAGCCCTGGTTCGGCCCGATGCAGGGCCGGCTGGTCTTCTGGGCCATATGGAAATTATCAGCGGCGAAACAGACGGCGGACCCACAGACCGGGGTTTTCAATTCAGAATACAAAATAATGGAACAACACTCCGGTTTCAGACTCTGTCCGGATCCACAACAGCATTTGATGCGCCTATTACCTATACGGCAGGCCAATGGTACCACGCTGCTGTTACCTACAACGGCATTCCCAATCAGGCCGGAAACCTGAAGCTTTACTGGACTCCGATTGCATCAGGAGTTTCCGAAGCCGTAGAAGTAGGCGGCCCATTTACAATGACAGCCGATTTGGATGCAGCAGACCAAACCAAATTTTGCGTGGGCAATGAACTGCGAAGTTATTCTCTTGCTGATGAAAACTTCGAGGGGCTGATCGATATTGTTCGCATCAGCAGCATAGCCAGAGCTCCTGGGGATATGCTGTTAGGAACATTGATTCCGTGGGCTCATAATCCTGTTCCGGCGACCGGCAGTCTTACTATTGATTCTCAAAATACTTCTGCTGTTCAATGGGATACTGCACAGATTGCTCATGTAACCAAACATTATCTTTACATTCGCGAGGCTGAACCGAATTTTATTGATCCTGTAATCGTTACAGACACAACAGATCCTATTGCCGCGGCAGTCCCTCTGACACTCAATCCCGATACGGTATATTATTGGCGAGCTGACGCAAGCATTAACGATTCCAGCCCCAGTGATGCCAATACCGTTGTTGGCCCTGTGTGGAGTTTTAAAACAATCAGTGTGGTCCCGAGCTTCTCGTCGCATCCGGCAGATCAGGCGGTATTTGCCGGCGATACTGCCGTGTTTTCAGTTGTTTTGGTCAACAGTGTCGGT
>JAGPMT010000021.1 GCA_018052735.1 Phycisphaerae bacterium
GTGCCGCCTGCCGGACGCTGGAGGGGAATATCCCGATAAAAAGTATCCCATACAGCAACTGGCGGAGAGGCCGGCCGTTCGACCCCATCTATGACGGCACTGATACTATACGTGCTGGAAAGTGTTGTTGTATCAAGAATGTTTGTCGAATCGGTAATTGGTGTTGAGGTAATGCGGGTTGAGCCGCGATAGACATGATAGCCGATATTTTTCCCCCATTCGGTGCCGAGCATGCGCCACCCGACATATACCTGATTGGAGCTTATCCGAACAGCAACTGTGCCGCGGTCGAGATTTTCCATATAGCGAGCCGCATATACCATAGAAGGCGACAGCAGCAAGCATATAATAATAGCAATCGCGCATAGTCTCATTTACACCCCCGAGCAATAAGTTTACCCTTCGAGCAGTTTCTTTATTGGATATATAGTTTCTAAGCCGCTTTTTTACAGATTTTATATTTTTTTTATAAATAATTATAAAAACATCTATATCCTAACCAGTAATGAGGGCTATAATAAACCAGTTTAGGAGCTCAGAGGGAAACAGAATGGGAGAAGAGACAAAGCACGGAAATACAAGGAATTATCAGCTTTTTATAAAACTGTATCTGGCCAATGAGCGCCGCATATACGGATACATCAGGTCGTTTATACCTAATTGGTCGGATGTGGATGACCTGATTCAGGAAGTGGCCTCTGTAATGTGGTCTAAATTTGGTGAGTTTGAGCGGGGGACCAACTTTTCCGCATGGGCGTTAAAAATTGCACATAATCAGGTGCTGAATTATTACAAAAAAAGGAAAAAGGATAAGCTTTATTTCAGCGACCAAGTTATTGAAGCACTGGCTGAAAAGGGGATAAAACAGATGCCGGATGTTGAAGAGCGTCTGGAGATTTTGCGAAAATGTCTGAATAAATTGAAAAGCCATGAGCAGACGCTCATTCAGATGCGCTATGAGCCGGGTGCTTCAACCAAAAGCGTATCCTTACAAACCGGCAAGGAACTGCATGTGCTGTATCGGCTTTTAAATAAAATCCACGCCAAACTTCTACTGTGCATCCGGCAGATGCTTGCGGAGGGAGAACCGCTGTGACTTTTACACCCGAACAATTAAATCGTTTGTTTTACCTGTTCGGAGGTGTGCGGGACGGGACGATCAGCCGGCAGGAGTTTAAGGAGCTCGATGCACTGCTGGCCGAAAACCAGCAGGTATTGGATCTTTATTGGGATTATGTGTCTTTGTGTACGGATCTGTGCAATCTGCAGGCGGCCACGCAATACAATAAGGGCATTTCTGTGTCTCTGGAGAGCCGTTTGGAAGAACCGGAGTGTCTCCAGGCCGCATCCGAGGCGGTTTCTCTCGAGATGCTCCAGCTCTGGGGTGAATATGAAAAGCAGGCACGGGCCATCCATCTGCCTCAGGAGGATGAATCCGAAATACCTGTCTCAAAAATTCCGGTGGAAAAACCAATTCGCAGGGTTTCCCGGTCCTCGCTGCTGACGATAGCGGTTTCTTTGGCGGCAATATTAGTTTTGCTGGTTTATATTTATCTCCATCCGTATCCGTCCTATGAGGTGGCAACAGTGCTGGATGCGATAGATGCACAATCCGCTTCGGGAGCAGCATTTCGTGAAGGCCAGCGTATTTCAGCGATGTCCGATTGGATTCAGCTCGATAAAGGCGTGGTCAAAATTGAGACGGACAGAGGAGTTCAGATTATTCTGGAAGCTCCTGCGGCATTTCAGTTTACAAGCGGCTCAGAAATTGTATTGGATCAGGGACGTCTTCTGACGCTGATAACATCCGAGATGGGAAACGGTTTCAGTGTTCAGACAACAGACTCTAAAATTATAGACATGGGGACGCTTTTCGGCGTTCAGGCAGATCCGCACCGAGGAACCGAGCTGCATGTGTTCAAAGGGAAAACTGTTTTGATTCCAAGCACGAAAAGCAAAACTAAAAATGCAGTTGATGTATCTGCAGGGCAGGCCTTCAGCATCGACCGACAGACCAGCGAGGTCAAGCCGATAGCGCTGAATCAGGAGGCGTTTGTACAGGCGATTGATTCCAAGAGCCGTTTTCTTTGGAGAGGACGGCATAGGATTGACCTGTCGGATGTGGTGGGGGGCGGCAGCGGTTTTGGAACCGGCCGCTTCGGAATGGGATTGAATCCAAAAAACGGGCAGTTTGGAACGGTGGAAAATCTGATTCGCAAAAGCCCAAACACGTATATTTTAATTCCGTCCAGTGTTTTTATCGACGGAGTATTCGTTCCCAACGGACAAACAGAGCAGGTCGTCAGCTCTCGGGGGCATTGCTTTGAGGATTGTCCTGCAACATCCGGGGTGTATTACGCTGATATCTCCAATTGCCCTGAATTTATCCGGACAGAAAAAGACGGCCGCCGTTACCCGCTGGTTTTGGACGGCATCAATTACAGCCAGCCCGGCAAAGCCTGTATTTTTCTCCATGCCAATCTGGGGATAACCTTTGACTTGGATGCGTTCCGTTCCCGTCTGCCGGATGTCCGAATTGTTTGTTTTCAGGCAGACATCGGCGTCAGCGAATCTGTTCCCGGCTCCTTCTCGGCGGACTTCTGGGTGCTTGTCGATGGGCGGGTGCGGTACAAGCAGACGGATGTGCAGACCAAAGGGCGTATCGACACGGTTGCTATTGAATTAAATGAGAACGACCGGTTTTTGACGCTGGCTGCTACAGAAGGCCAGATAGAAGAAGAAAACCGTCCCAGCAGAATCGGTTATGACTGGTGTCTTTTTGCTAATCCTATTTTAATACTGGAGTGAACAAATGAAGCACGGATGGCTTGTATTTGTTGCAATCAGCATTGTATCGGCTGGATGGGGGAAATCTTTATCTGCCTCTGTTTCTCTAAGCGGAACGTGGCGGTTTGCCCTTGACAAAGAAGGGCAGGGAATCAGTCAGGAATGGTTTAAGCGGGTGCTGCCGGAAACAATCCAATTGCCCGGAACGCTGCAGGAGCAGGGCTTTGGAGATGAAGTATCTACAGCCACACCGTGGATGTCGCGGCTGCATGACAAACATTGGTATCTGCGGGTAGACTATGAACGATATGCCCAGCCGGGCAATATCAAGATACCCTTCTGGCTTCAGCCCGAACGGCATTATATTGGCTGGGCGTGGTATCAGCGGGACATAGAAATCCCGGCCGTCTGGCAGGGCCGGCGCGTGGTACTGACTCTGGAGCGACCCCACTGGTCTACGACGGTCTGGCTCGATGAGAAGCAAATCGGCTTCAATGACGGGCTTTCAGCGCCTCATATTTACCCATTAGGTCTTGTAAGTCCGGGGCGGCATCGGTTGACGATTTGTGTTGACAACCGAATGCTGCAGGACATCCGCGAAGACGCTCACAGCATCACCGATTCCACGCAAACCAACTGGAATGGCCTAATCGGCACTCTTTCTTTAACCTCTACGACGCCCGTTTGGATTGATGATGTGCGGGCGTTTTCAGACATAGAAACAAAAACAGTACATTTGAAAGTATGGATAGGCAATATGACCGGCAAGGCCGGCAGCGGTACCTTGTATGTCAATGATAAGCCGATTCCCGTACAATGGACGGCGGAGGCAGGATATGCAGAAGCGGATTATCCGCTGGGGGACAGTGCTGCCCTGTGGGATGAGTTCCATCCTTCGCTGCACCGGCTGACGCTGAAGCTGACGGGGCAGCAGGCCGACGACCAGCGGGAACTGACAGTCGGATTGCGGCAAATCAAGGCCGAAGGGGGGCGCTTTTATTTAAATGGGCGCCGGGTTTTCTTCCGCGGGACGCATGAAGGGTGTCAGTTTCCGCTGACCGGCTATCCGCCCACAGATGTGGAATCGTGGCGGAAAATATTCAAGATCTGCAAAGATTATGGTCTTAACCATATGCGGTTTCATTCCTGGTGTCCTCCGGAAGCGGCTTTTACAGCGGCCGATGAAATGGGCATCTATCTGCAGCCGGAATGTTCCAACTGGGGACAGTATTCATCCCGCGATACCCGCCTTGTGGAATGGCTCGAAAGGGAAACAGAGCGAATCATTCGGGCTTACGGCAATCATCCTTCTTTTGTATTGTTTTCAACCGGCAATGAGCCGGCCGGGCCTTGGCAGGAACCCTTGCTGAAATGGTGCCGGGACTGGAAGGCCCGCGACAACCGGCGTCTGTATGCCAGTCAGACTGGCCGTTTCTTTGCGGAACGTCCCGGCCCTGTGCCGGATATTGACTATCTGGATACAATGCGCATCGGCTCGTATATGTTTCGCGGTGCAACCGGCTGGTTCGGCAGCGATTTTTCCCGTTCTTTGGAAGGAACGACGTACCCTGTTATTTCCCATGAAACAGGTCAATGGTGCGTGTATCCAGATTTTTCGGAAATCCCCAAATACACCGGAAAACTGAAACCGAAGAATTTTGAGATATTCCGAGACTCGCTGGCCGAACACGGCATGCTGGACCAAGCGGGCGATTTTCTGCTTGCCAGCGGGAAGCTGCAGGCCGCCTGCTATAAAGAGGAAATTGAGGCCTTGCTGCGAACACCCGGAATGGGCGGATTTCAGCTTCTGGATCTGCACGATTATCCCGGACAAGGGACGGCACTGGTTGGGATTTTGAATGTTTTCTGGGAATCCAAAGGATACATTACACCGTCGGAGTTCCGGCGTTTCTGCAATGCGACAGTTCCGCTGGCGCGGATGAAGCGCCAGATTTATACAACAGCCGAACAGCTCAATGTTGATTGTGAGATTGCGCATTTCGGAGCGCAGCCGCTTCAGGATGTCCAGCCGTTTTGGAAAATTGTTGATTCCGGCGGCAAAGAAGCTGCCGGCGGTCAGTTTGAAAGAAAAACCATAACTGTCGAAAACGCTATTCCGCTGGGGACGGTTTCAATCTCTCTGGGCAGTCTCAAAGCGCCGGCCAAATACCGGCTTGTAGTGGGGCTTTTGGGCATGGAGATTGAGAATGACTGGGAGTTCTGGCTGTATCCGGCGCAATTGGATACAGCAGTGCCGCAGGATGTTGTTCTTACACGTTCTTTCGAAGCGGCGGCAGCGGCACTTCAAAAAGGGCAGAAGGTTTTGCTGATGCCGACTTCGGACCAGCTTCAGTGGCAAAGTCCGCCTATCGGCCGGCTGCCGATTTTCTGGAATCGTCTGATGGGTCCCGGCTGGGAGCGGTTTTTAGGGCTGGTCTGCCAGCCGTCTCATCCGGCGCTGGCATTCTTCCCGACGGATGAGCATTACGATTGGCAATGGCAGGATGTTTTCAGCCCTGCGTGCCGGGCTGTGAATATCGATGCTCTGCCCAAGACGCTCAAGCCGATTGTGCAGATGATTGATGACTGGAACCGCAATTATAAACTGGCCGCAGTATTTGAATGCCGCGTCGGTTCAGGCCGGCTGCTGGTGTGTGCGGCGGATTTGGAGTCAAACCTCGATAGGCGGCCGGCCGCACGCCAGCTTCGCCGGAGTCTGCTGGATTATATGGGGGGCAGTCACTTTAATCCGTCGGCAGAGATTTCGTTAGAGCAGTTGGAAGGGCTGCATTTTGATAACCGAATAATGAAGAAACTGCAGGCCGCTGTTACCGCCAGCATGCAGAATCCCGGCAATCCGGCTTCCAATATCCTTGACGGCAATCCCAATACCTATTGGCTTGCGGGAGGACGCGGGCAGGGGCATCCGTATGAGTTGGCAATTACATTTCCGCAGGCCGTTGCGCTGAAGGGGCTTGTATGGATGAACCGCCAGAACCACCGGGAACATGAAGGTGATGTCCGTGATTACAGGATTGAAATCAGCAGTGACGGACAGAATTGGACACTGGCAGCACAAGGCCAATTGAAATCAACATTTCATCCTCAAACGATAGATTTCGGCAAAACAACGGACGCCGGCCGCATTAAAATACATATCTTGTCCGGATTTGGGGGCGATTCCACTGCTTCTGTAGCCGATGTGGCTGTTCTTTATGCCGGTCCGAAGCTGGCAGATGATGGATCGCAGCCGAGCATCTATCAAAAGCAGAAAACAGCGACAGAAGAAATATTTGAAGGGCCGATCCCTTAATGCAAATTGGTTATTCTTATTCGGAGAAAAGGTACCTGTGATTGTGCTTACAGGTGCTTCTAATACTGCTGACAGGAAAGGACTGAAGACGTGGCTGTTATAAAATGCAGCGGGAGCAAGCGGTTATTAATAACAGGGCTTATGGGATGGATGTTTCTTATCTGCAGCTGTGCAGCACAACCGACGGCTTCGCCGTGGCCGGCAATGGAGGCCCAATGCCGGCCGTGGACCTATTGGTGGTGGATGGGCAGCGCGGTGGAGAAGGACAGTATTGCGTTTCAATTGGAGGCATATCAAAAGGCAGGGCTGGGCGGAGTCCATATTATTCCCATCTACGGCGTCAAAGGATACGAAAAGCAGTATATTGAGTATCTCAGCCCCCAATGGTTGGAGATGCTGGATTATACAGTGCGTCAAGCCCGTCAGCTTGGAATGGGCGTGGATATGACGCTGGGCACCGGCTGGTGCTTTGGGGGGCCGACGATTACAAATCAGCAGGCCAACGCGGTTGTTGAGCATGCCGTGCAGACTATTGAAGCAGGTCAATCATCGGTAAAACTCAGATCTGCATTGCCGTTGTATGTTGCTGCTTATGGTCCCGGACAAAAGGCGGTGGATTTGACAAGCCGCCTGAAACCCGATGGCACCCTCGACTGGACAGCTTCCGACGGTACATGGCAGGTGTATGAACTCTGGCAAAAGCCGTCCGGCCGAAAGGTCAAGCGGGCGGCACCGGGTGGCGAAGGGCATATGCTCAATCCGTTTTATCGGCCGGCGATGGAAGAATATCTGGCTTGGTTCGATCAGGCATTTAAGGATTACAGCGGGCTGAAGCCCCGGGCGACTTATCATGATTCGTATGAATATGTCTCCAATTGGTCGCCGGATTTACTGAGCGAGTTTTACAAACGGCGGGGTTACCGTCTCGAAGAGTTTTTGCCGGAGTTTCTGGGATACAGTCAAGACACCGAACGGACTAGCCGCCTGAAGGGAGATTACCGTCAAACGCTGTCAGATTTGATGGTAGAAAATTATTCGCTGTGGGTCCAATGGTCGCATAAAAACGGCTTTATAACCCGCAATGAAGCCCACGGTTCTCCGGGAAACCTTCTTGATTTGTATGCTCTTGCTGATATCCCCGAGACGGAGTTTTTCCGACTGGACCGCAATCCGCTGGTGGCCAAATTCGCTTCATCGGCGGCTCATACGGCAGGCCGTCTGCGAACCAGCAGCGAGACAGGAACATGGCTAAAAGAGCACTTTCATGTGACGCTGGGCCATTTGAAAAATTTTATTGATGGGCTGTTTATCAGCGGAATCAACCATATTTTTTATCACGGTACCTGTTATTCTCCCAGAGATGCCGAATGGCCCGGTTGGGTCTTTTATGCATCCACCCAGATGAATCCCCGCAATTCTATCTGGTATGATGTGAATGCCCTGAATGCCTATATTACGCGATGCCAATCGGTATTGCAGGCCGGCCGGCCGGATAATGACTTGCTGGTCTATTGGCCAATCAGCGACTACTGGCACAATCCGAAGGGTATGAATCTGGATATGACCGTCCACAGTACGCAATGGTTGGCCCAGCAGCCCATCGGCCGATTGGCAAAAGAGTTATGGAACAAAGGATATGCCTTTGACTATATTTCTGACCGCCAGCTTCAGCAGGTCTATTATGACACCGGCAGAATCAAAGTTCCCGGCGGCGATTATCGGGTTGTTGTTGTGCCGCATTGTACCTATATCCCTCTTGACAGTCTGCAGAAGTTGTTTTTGCTGGCTCAGCAGGGGGCGATCATTCTGTTTGAGAAAGCGCTGCCGCAGGATGTACCGGGATTGGGCGACTTGGAAAGACGTCGCGCTGCTCTGAAAGCATTAATGGACTCAATAATTTGGCAGCCGCAGTCCGGTTTGGTGAAGACAGGCAAAGTCGGCCAAGGTGCATTTTATGTCAGTGAAGATGTCGCATCTCTAATGAATCAAGCCGGCATTCAGCGCGAAACTCTGGTTGACCATAAGGGATTATATTATATCCGCCGCAGAGATGATAAAGGATATTGGTATTTTGTAACCAATCAGGATGAACAGTTTACAGAAAATCCAGCTGTGTCTGCTTTTGCCGGATGGATTACTCTGACTCGGCCGGCACAATCAATTCTTATTATCGACCCAATGGATGCCAAAACCGGATTCAGCCCAATGCGGCAGACACAGGACGGAAGGACACAGGTTTATATCCAATTGCAAGCCGGCCAATCGCTGATTCTGCGTCTTTTTGGTGAAAAACAAAATGATGCCGTCCGATGGACATGGCATCAGGATGCGGATTCCCTGAGGCTGGAAGGCAGCTGGAAAGTAGATTTTATTACGGGCGGGCCGCAGCTTCCGCCTTCTTTTTCGACCACTGTGCTTGAATCTTGGACCAAACAAGGCCAAGAGGCTCAGCGATTTGCAGGCACGGCCCGCTATCGTCTGACTTTTGACTTGCCCCAGATGAGGGCTGATGCCTGGCGGCTGGACTTAGGCAGAGTGGCTGCCAGTGCACGTGTTCGTCTGAACGGACAGTCTCTGGGAACAGTGTTCTCTGTGCCGTTTGCCGTCGAAGTACCCAAGACACTGCTGAAGTCCAATGCCAATCAGCTGGAGATTGAGGTAACAAATCTTTCGGCCAATCGCATTCGGGATTTAGATATACGCCAAGTGCCGTGGAAATACTTTGGGGATATCAATATTGTTAATATTGATTATAAAAAGTTTGATGCTTCGCAATGGGAGATTGTTGAATCGGGTCTTTTGGGGCCTGTGACCCTTATTGCCTTAAACGAGTACAGCCCGCAGTAAAACAGCTTGTTGGATATCCAGTTCTGAAAGTGCAGAAATGAAGAAAGAGACAATGACTTCGCGTCAGCGGGTATCCGCTGCATTGAACCATCAGCAGCCGGACCGTGTGCCGATAGATCTCGGCGGTTTTCAGACCGGCATTCATGTAAAGGCCTACAAAAATCTGCTGGACTACTGGGGCCTTCAAGAGAAGATTCAGATTATGGATCCAGTTCAGCAGCTTGCCAAGCCCAGCGAAACTGTTTTGCAGCGGTTTCACGTGGATATTCGCTATATAACATCCAGAAGTCCGGCGGGATTTGACGGATCCATAAAAACCAATCGGCGAAGCGGCCGTATATGGCACGACCTGACCGATGAATTCGGCGTTATATGGTCAATGCCCGATGACCGGCCGCTGTATATGGATATTTCCTATCATCCTTTGGCAAATGCATCCATTACGGAGTTGAGACATTATCCGTTTCCCAACGGCAAAGACCCGTCCCGTTTTGCCGGTCTGCGGGATGACGCGGCTCGTCTGCGTCAGGAAACTCCCTATGCCCTCAGCACCGGCATCGGCGGGGTGATTTATGAGACTTGCTGGTATCTGCGGGGGCTGGAGCGGTGGTATATAGATATGATGGAAAATCCAGCCTTTTGCGAAATGCTGCTGGATAAGATGCTGGCTTATTGGATGGATTATTATACCGGCTTTTTAAGAGAAGTCGGCGACCTTGTGGATATTGTAATGCTCGGCGATGATTTGGCAGGTCAGGATGGGCCTCTGTTCAATCCGGAGTTTTATCGAAAGGTTGTCAAGCCCCGTCAGAAGAAGCTGATTCAGCATATCAAATTGCTGACAGCAGCCAAAATCTGGTATCATACCTGCGGGGGGTGCAAACTCTATATTCCTGACCTGCTGGACAATGGAATTGATATCCTCAATCCCATTCAAATCGGTGCTGCTGGAATGGAGCCGGCACAGATCAAGCGCCAGTTTGGCGATAAACTGGTTTTCTGGGGCGGGGCGATTGACTCCCAGCATGTACTGCCTTTTGCGTCACCGCAGCAGGTCCGGGAAGAAGTCCGCCGGCATCTTGAAATATTCAAGCCCGGCGGCGGCTATGTCTTTAACAATATTCACAACATCCAAGCCGAAGTTCCTGTCGAAAACATCGTTGCGCTGTATGATGCGGCTTATGAATACGGATTTTATGAATAAAAGTCGGATACCCAATGGAGATGCACAATGAAAAACAGCAGGATTTACTGGATATGGGCAATTGCTCTGATGGCAGGTTTTATGTTCAGCACAGCTGGCTGTTCGGCAGAACACCAGAAAGAGGCTGGTCATTCTGGGACAGCTAAAGCCGACTATGAGCTGCCCCCGCAAGCGGATATACTGGCAGCCATGCGGCTGGCCAATCAGTATTTTATGGATAAGTGGCCGGACCCCGGCAAACCGATTGTAACGGATAAAACGCGTCCCAGCAATATCTGGACCCGCGGCACGTATTATGAAGGGCTGATGGCTCTTTATGAAATCGACCCGCAGAAAACCTATTATGACTATGCGGTTGCTTGGGGACAAGCCCATCAATGGGGGCTGCGCAGCGGCAGCAGAACCCGCAATGCCGATGACCAATGCTGCGGGCAAACCTATATAGATTTATACCGCATTGATCCCAAACCCGAGCGGATCGCCCAAATCAAGGAATGCATTGATGCCATGGTCAGCAGTGATAAAAACGATGACTGGTGGTGGATTGATGCGCTTCAGATGGCAATGCCGGTGTTTGCTCGTTTGGGAGTTCTTTATCAGGATAACCGCTACTTTGAAAAAATGTATCAGCTCTATATATATACCAAGGAAAAACACGGCGACAACGGCCTGTATAATCCGCAAGATCATCTGTGGTGGCGGGATAAGGATTTTGACCCGCCTTACCGCGAACCCAACGGCGAGGATTGCTACTGGTCGCGGGGCAACGGCTGGGTGTTTGCGGCGCTGGTTCGGGTTTTGGACATAATGCCTTCGGATGCGCCGCACCGCGACGAGTATATCAAAACCTTCCGGGAAATGGCCGCTGCCCTGCTGCCGATTCAGCGGCCGGACGGCTTCTGGAATGTCAGTCTGCACGATCCAACCAACTTCGGCGGCAAGGAATTGACGGGAACGGCATTCTTCACCTATGGATTTGCCTGGGGGGTTCGCAAAGGCATGCTGGAAGAAGCCGTCTATCTTCCGGCTGCTGTTCGCGGCTGGAACGGAATGGCCAAAGAAGCGCTGCATCCCAACGGTTTTCTCGGATATGTTCAGAGTACCGGCAAGCAGCCCTCCGACGGCCAACCTGTAACGTATGACAAAGTGCCCAATTTTGAAGATTATGGATTAGGCGGGTTTCTTTTGGCCGGCAGCGAAATCTACAAATTATCTCAGCAGTACAGAAGCCGGTAAATCAACTCTGCTTATGATAAAAGTGATCAGGTGTCAGATGACTTTATGTTGCATGAGAAGCCAACGATGGATTCTGTATTGGCTGGCTGTTTTTCTCGGAAGTACGGCAGCCGGCGAAGACGGTTACCGCTTGTGGATGCGTTATGAAAGAGCGGATTCCGCCTGTCTGCTGCAGTATCACAGGCAGGCAACTGAAATTGTTATTCAGGGGCAGACCGAGACATTTACGGTGATTGAAAAGGAGCTGCAGCAGGGCCTGTCCGGTTTGTTGGGAGTTGCGGTTCCTTCTGCATCGTCTGTTACACAGGATGGAGCCATTGTCGTCGGCACATACCAGACATCGCCGATTATACAGGAATTGTTCAGCAAAAGCAGAATAGACAGTCTTGGTTCAGAAGGATATCTTCTTTGCTCTGTGTTCTGGAAGAAGCATCCGATAACAGCCGTTGCTGCTAAAGAGCCGATAGGAGCACTCTATGGGGTCTTTCACCTGCTCCGGCTGATGCAGACTCAGCAGCCGCTTCAAGAGCTCTGCATTCATCAGAAGCCGCAGATTCAGTATCGGCTTCTGAATCATTGGGATAATCTCAATGGTTCTGTGGAGCGCGGCTATGCCGGCCGCTCATTGTGGCAGTGGAACCGGCTTCCCAGCCAGATTGAACAGCGTTACACGGATTATGCCCGTGCCAATGCTTCCATCGGCATCAATGGAACTGTGTTGAACAATGTAAATGCCCAAGCCGAAGTTTTGACAAGTCAATACCTGCAAAAGGCCGCTGTGCTGGCGGATATTTTCCGTCCTTACGGCATTCGGGTGTATTTGAGCGTAAAATTTACAGCCCCTATTGAAATCGGGGGGCTGGATACGGCAGATCCTCTACGGCCGCAGGTACGTCAATGGTGGCGTCAGAAGGCAGAGGAAATATATCGTTTTATTCCCGATTTTGGCGGATTTCTGGTCAAGGCCTATTCGGAAGGCCAGCCGGGCCCGCAGGCGTACAACCGGACGCATGCGGATGGGGCCAATATGCTCGCCGAGGTCCTGCGGCCGCATGGAGGCATTCTGATGTGGCGTTCGTTCGTTTATGATACTTCTATTGATTCAGACCGAGCCAAATGCGCCTATAAAGAGTTTGTGCCGCTGGATGGCCAATTCGGTCCGAATATCTTCATTCAAACGAAGAATGGACCGATTGACTTTCAGCCGCGAGAGCCGTTTAATCCGCTGTTTGGGGCAATGCCGAAAACGCCGCTGATGATGGAGCTTCAGATTACACAGGAATACACCGGACAGGCCAAACATTTGGTCTATTTAGCGCCGCAGTGGAAAGAAGTGCTTTTCTCAGATACTTTTGCCAACGGTCCCAACACTCTGGTGAAGGATATTGTTGACGGCAGTGCCCAAGGCCATTCTATCAGCGGCATAGCTGGTGTCAGCGGAATCGGCAGCGACCGCAACTGGACGGGCCATCATTTCTCACAGGCTAACTGGTATGCTTTTGGACGCTTGGCTTGGGATATGTCGCTGTCAAGCGGGCAAATTGCCGAAGAATGGATTCGGATGACCTGGACCAATGACCCGCAATCTGTATCAGCGATACGCTGTATGATGGAAGGTTCCTGGCAAGCGTGTGTCGATTATATGACTCCGTTGGGGTTGCATCATTTGATGGCCGAAGGGCATCACTACGGTCCGGATCCGGGATTTGTGCACGCCGGCAGGGCAGATTGGAGTTCCACGTATTATCATCGTGCCGACTTGGAAGGACTCGGCTTTGACCGCACCGACAAAGGCAGCAATGCGGTCAGCCAGTATCATCCGCCGCTGCGGGATTGGTGGAATTGCTCCGAAACCTGCCCGGAAAAATACCTCCTGTGGTTTCATCATATTCCATGGAATCAGCAGCTTAGCTCGGGACGCACGCTGTGGAAAGAGTTGCAGGCCCATTACCAAAGCGGAGTAGAATATGTCGAATGGATGCAGCGTGTCTGGGAATCACTCAAGGGGAATATAGATGCCGAACGTTACAAAGATGTACAGCAGCGTCTGACAGTACAGTACGAAAATGCTGTCCAATGGCAGAATGTATGTCTGACTTACTTCGGGCGTTTTGCAAAGGGAGATTCAGACAAGTGAATGATTGGTAAGCAATCGCCCCCGTCCGGCTTGCGGAGTTCTTGATGGGTCTTGAAGATTGTTGGCGGCATTGAGATAGTAAAACTGTCTTATTTAATGGGGCTCCAGAATAGCCGGCTGCCAATTCTCTATGCATCCGACAGTTTCCGGCTCATTGCAAACCATCCACTGCTTGAGCAGGGCTGCTGCATCGAACAGGTCGATATGATTATCCCCTGTTAAATCAGCCGAGTAGTTGGGTGCCGGCGGCTGCGGCGTTTCAGTCAGCCATTGGTGAGCCAGCAGCAGCAAATCGCTCCAATCGACACGGCAGTTTCCATCAAGGTCTTCCGGCAGGCGGAAACCCCATGCGATGACCTTGCTGCAATCAGGGGGAATAACCGAGCCGGTTAAGGACAGAGTAGTGATAGACATTGCTGGGATACTCAATGTATCGGTTGGATTAAATGTTCCCAGATGTTCAGTATTCTGCGAGGCCGTACTGCGATAAATGTCGCCGCTGTTGATTGAGAACTCAGGGATAGAAACAGTCAGCTCGACGGCAGCAGAGCCGGGATTGATAATAACTGCTGACAGATGCTGATTATCGGGACTGATGTAGGCAGATATCCGCAGCCCGGCAATATCCAGAACGGTTCCCAGCCGCTGCCAGCCGGAGTGAATAAACGCAGAAAAATGCTTGAATCCATAATAATCGTTATTGAGAGTATAGCCGGATGAAGTTAAGGTAATCAGACCTCCGCTGTTCCAGAATAAATCCCAATACAAGTAAGCTGCAACCCCTTCAACTGTCAGAGAATTGTGCAGCAGCAGGGCTAAATTCAGGGCATCCGGCCAAGCATTGGTTGCATCCTCATATTCCGACTGAAACAGGGGTTTGGTGCCGTATTGAGAGGCGAAATTAGCCATGGTCGTTAGATAGCGGTCCGGCTCATCTCCGCAGCCGGCACCGCCAGTACTGTTGCTGCAGTTGTACAGATGGTGAGCATAGCCGTAGACATGGGAATCATCGATAAGATTGCTGATATAATTCCCAATATTTGAAAATCCGGTTGTTTCCGGGGCCAGCATCTTCGGCATCAAAAGCCCCATCTGCCCATTCAGCTCCTGCCAGACCGCTTCAAAAGCCAAATTATAGCCGGCCATTGTCGAGGTCTCTGTCGCCCATAAATAGCAGGTGTCCCACCCGGAATTGACATAGTCCGGCTCGTTCTGGATATTAATATAAGTTGCTGCAATTCCCCGGGAAGCCCAACTAACCAGACTTCTATACCACCAATTTGCGAATTCCGGATACATATACTCGTTGTACTCATTTTTTTTCAGCGTTCCTTCACGGGTGTTGTTGTTGCTTTTCAAATAGGCCGGCGGAGACCATGAAGAAATCATAATTTTCAACGGCCTTCCGGTAAGAGCCCGTGCTTCCCGAATGATTTGAGCGGTACGGTCCATATATGCTGAATCGATTTCAAAGGTATTCCGGATTCGATAAATCTCCAATCCAAGCTGATTAAACATCAAATCATACAAAGTGTTTTTCTGGGGATGATTGACCAGCAGGCCTTCATACCATGCGCCGGCAGCACCGAATCCTTCAATAATCTGATGACGATCAGAGATATCAATGCGACAGCTTGCTGTACTGGAATCTGGTCCAAGAACTTCGGCGTCATCGACATAGAAACTGATTCCGGCTGCAGGACCTTCAAAATAGATATCCAGATAAGTCAATGTGCCAGAAACAGCCAGCGTAAATTGCCCTGTTAATTGGGTCCATTGGCTATTACTGACTGTTTTCTGGGAAATCCCGATATATTTTGTGCCCGCATCGTCCCGCTGCTCAACCGTCAATTTAATGGTGTCGCTGGCGGTATTTTCAAGCCGTACCCAGCCCGAGATGGTTACGGTTTGTCCGGGTGCTGCTTTGCCGAGTATCGATTGTTTGATGCCTTGCCAGACGGCTGTTCGGTTATAGGCACGGCCGCATTGCAAGCCGCTGCGGGGGGAGGCGGTGACCGCAGAAATGGAGCAGTTTCTGGCTTGCCAGCCGGTTGTGCCTTCTTCAAAGCCGGGATTGGTTAACAAATTGACAGCACTGTAAAGGAGAGAATTAAAGGTAAAAAAGACAAATAAAAGTCCGTATTTGATAGATGTGTGAAAATTATATTTGTACAATAAACGGCAAGTATGGATGTGTTCTATCACTTTTCTTTTGCCCCCTTATATGAGAAATTCAGGCAATTATTTTGCCTCTTCTTTGTTCAGTAAACGTTTACTGAGGATATAACTTATTTTATTTAGAAAAGACCAGTGTTGTCAATGTGATTTACCGCATACCTTCTATTTACGTCGAAATAACCCCAATATCAGGCTTTTTTAACACAAAGTCCGATAAAAATATTTTACCAAAACAAAATTACAATGCGTGCAGAACAGTTTTTAGATTTTGCTTTAAAATCTTTTAAAATAAATACTTATAAATATTCACAAGGATTCCAGTTCGGGTGAATAATTAGGACAAAATTGTGATTTATAAGATTATTTCTTGACAGCTTATGATATGAGAGAATAAGCTATAAGTAAACGTTTACTGATGCTTTTCATGCTGACGAGGAGAGGAAGGATGGCCAAGAAACGGTCGGTACCTACCGTTCGGGAAATAGCATCCCACTGCGGTGTAAGTGTTGCTACGGTCAGCCGCGTTCTAAACCGCAAATATACCAATGGTTTTTCCGTTCGCCAAGAGCTGCATAATCACATCACAAAAGTAGCCGATGAGCTTGGCTACCGTCCAAATCTTGCCGCTAAAAACCTTGTCCAGCGTCAGACGATGACAGTGGCTATCCTGGGTTGCAATACTGTTTTCGGCTGGCCAAGCAATATTTATCAGAATACCAGTGAGGCGGCTATACGTCTTCTACAAAGCCGGGGCTACAATGTCTGTATAACAGCGCCAAATCTGGAAAGAGATAATACAGAATTGCCGCCTTGGCGTGTGGACGGCGTGCTTGTACTGCAGGAGTGTTCTCCTGAGACTATCGATGAGATGGAACGGATTGATGTGCCCTATGTTGTTGTCAACGGGAAAGGGGGTCCCAGTTGTTCATCGGTTGTGCCGGACGATATCCATGCGGCCCGGCGTGCAGTGGAGCATCTTCTGGGATTGGGGCATCGGCGGATTGCCTATGCAGGTCCAACACCCCAGCACCGCAGCCATGCCAGTGTGGCCGATCGTCATCAAACCTATCTTTCTGAATTGAGGATTCGCGGATTGGAGCCCATCGCCGGGCATAATGAACAGTTTATTTCCGGATTGGATTATCTGGTATCGGTTGTTCTTAAGCAGAAAGCTACGGCTATTGTGGCCTACGACCATGTTATTGCCCTGAAAATCCTGCACGATGCCCATATCTTGAATATCGATATTCCCCGGCAGGTTAGTTTAATCTGTTTTAACGATGAATATCTGTGTGACATGGTAATGCCGCCGCTGACAACCATCGGAGTGCCGTCACGGCAAATGGGGCAAATCGCTGCCGAAATGCTTCTTCGGCAGATGGAAGCGGCTCCCGGCGAACGGCCTGCCGAACATATTCGCGTGCAGCAGGAGCTGGTTGTTCGTTCGTCCACGGCAGAGCCAATTCGATAAAAAGGCAATTTACTGGAGGCAATATTATGGGAAAGATGAGAGTTTGGATAACAGTTCTGATAATCGCTATGGCTGCTGCTGCCCCTGCTGTTGAGGTTATCAGCATCGACATCAATAATTACGGCAATGAAATCGCCTATTCCGGCGAGGCGGCGGTTTCGGGTGCATCTCAATGGATTGCCTATTACGGGGGCTGGGGAGTGCCGGCTGGTTCGCCCCGAAGTGCCAATCTTGCTAAAACCGGAACGATTCAGGCCAGCACTTATGCCGAGCAGGTTTGGATCGGGGACCCCGGCGGACACAGCTATGTAACCGGCGCAAGCAGCGGTTTATTGGATGACGGTTTTGTAAGCAATACGCCTTCTCCCACGTTTACGGGAAACGATCCGAATATATCCTTTATTGGTCTGGATCTGTTTGGCGATGCCGGTCTGAGCCATGCCTACAAGGGCACATTTGATGTTTATCTATACGGCAACAGCGCAGGAAGCTTTAAACTGACGGATGCCAACAGCGTCAGCCCTCGTCTTATAGCGGCAGGAGCTGTAACCGGAACAGTCACCCCCGGGGTATTCGAATTAGGCAAAAATTATGTTGTGTTTGAAAATATATCGATTGCTGACCCCAACAGTGTCCGGCTGTGGTATTCCAATGAGCTGAACGGCATCCAGCTTGTCGGCAAGAAAATGCCGGTGCAGATTCAGAAAACAGGCACCGTTATCAGTGCCGTCAATTATACGGCAGCCTATGATACCAATAGCCGAGATGGAGAACCTACCCGTTATGGGCCGGATACAGGATATACGGCAGGAATCGGAAGTTATGTCTCGTATTTGGCTCCGGGAGAATATATGGATTATGATATAACGGTTGATCTTGAGAATATGGGGCAGTACAGTCTCACTGCAGGTGTTGTTACCGCCTCAGGTTCCGCTTCCATGCAGATATTTATTGATGGGGTATTGTTGGGAGCTGTCACCTGTCCCCAGTATGCCGATGGGATGATCTATGAGACAACAGCACGTACGATCAATCTTTTCCCGGGCAGTCACACAATAACGTGGAAAACACCGACAATCCGCTATAACAATATTGTGGACCTCAGACTCAATTACAGCGGGCCTGTTGTAATGAGCAATTGTGCCCAAGTACGGACGTACGGATTCAATTATCCCGGCGACCTGACGGGAGATTGCCGGGTCGATATGCAAGATCTGGCATTGATCATTGAAAATTGGGCTAACTGCTATGATCCCCAGCCCGGTGCATGCGATTAAATTCGCCCAAGCTGGATAACAAGGTATCAGGAAACGATCGGTATGAGGAGAAAGAATATGAGATCTCAATATATGTTAGGGCTTGTTCTGCTGCTGAGCGGTTTTGCGCGGGCAGACAATGTGGTGAAGACCCTTTATCTGGACGGTGTTTATATGGGTCAGACGACAGCCGAAGCCGCGCTGGTCTATGCCTATGACCGTCTTATTATCGGAGCAGAGGGGGGCGTTGGCTATCGCTATAACGAATACAACGGCAAGATTGATGAATTTGCGGTGTACGCCGGCATCTTAAATAGTTTGCGGATTACCGCTCATTACAATGCGCTGTATTCCGATCCCAATGCTTATGTCAATCAGGTACTCAGCGACAATCCTTTGCTGTATCTGCGGTTTGAGGACCCCAACAGTTTCAATAACAGCCCCGCCAAAAACAGCGGAACTGCCAACGTAAACGGTACCTACATTGACAGTGTATCCCTTTCGGCCGGTGTTGCGGGCAAAGCAGCCGTATTTCACGGCGATGCTCCCGATGGAGCAGGGGATTGCGTGGATGTCTCGGATGCATCGGGGGCTTTTTCTCTGGAGGATATTACGATTGAATTATGGATGCAGATCACAGCAGATCCTAATACTTATCCGCGGTTGTTCCAGCATAATGGCGGATGGGACAGCCCCAGCAGCTATGGTGTTATGCTGGTTGATGCAAACACTATTGGTGTAATCGGTGGCGGAACGACAAATTATTTCGATACGTCCGGAGGCGTATCCATTGCAGACGGCAATTGGCATCATCTGGTCGTTACATACGATTCGACGATTGAGCAGATTACACATAAATCCTATGTGGAAGAAGTGATGGATGATAATCCGGTGCTGTATCTGCGGTTTGAAGAGTTTCCCCTTGTGGATTCATCTGCCAACAGCTACTGGGTTGCACATAATACGGGCGTCCAGCTGAGTCCCTTTGAGACCTCGTGGGGAATCGACAATTCGGTCTATATTCCCAACAGCGCTGATAATGCCGTAGCGGCAGGGCCGGCAGCGGCAATGCCGGCAGATTTGACGCTCACTGGCGACAACTATGCTTTTGCTGATGGCGATATCACATTTGAGTTCTGGGTAAACAGCACAGGGATGGATGCTTATGCTACTATTTTTCAGCAGGGCAGGACAGAACTGGTGGCTCCGGGCATCGGGAACAGCAATGGTACTTTGCGGATTTTATGCGGCGATGACGGAAATCCCGATAACAATCAGAACTGGACTTATACCGGTGCAGCTACACCCTTGGACGGCAAATGGCATCATATTGTTCTGACATATGATGAGATTGATCCGGATCATATGACAATTGAACTGTATAAGGATGGGGCTAAAGTATCGACCAAAGCGATTACCAGTACAACCGGTCAGGCCAAATTAGGGCCCGAGCTGAATCACCTTGTTATCGGCGGCACGGGTACCTATACAGCAACGAATCCCGGCAATCGCTTCTCGGGTCTGATTGATGAATTTGCAGTGTACGCCGGCGTGCTTTCGGAAAGTCGTGTGGCCACACACTACGCAGCGGGACTGGCGGCAATGAAGCCCAAGACCTGCCGGCAGGTGTGGATTAAAGGGCAAGGGCTGACTGCCGATGTAGACAAGGACTGTGATGTGGATTTGACCGATTTTGCGGCGGTGGCTTCCGGCTGGCTGCTGTGCAATGATCCTGCGTTGTTTGGGACGGATCCAGACTGTGCTGCAAATTGGTAAGCGGCAGCATCAAGCAGAATAAAGATTGCCAGATAGATAAAAACAAATGCGGCAGAATCTGTCTCGGCGTGCGAGGCAGGCATTAATTTTTTGGTTGGGAGGATGTAACGATGAAGAAACTGAATGCAGCAAAGATTGTTTTGGGTGTTTTGTGCGCAGCGATGAGCGTTTCATCGCCGGCTGCCTACAGGGATGTTGTAATGGCAGACAATCCCTTGTCGTTTTGGGAGTTCGAGGATGCTTCCAGTGCCAACGGCGATGTCTGCCTCGATTCGGCAACCCGTGCCTATAAAAATGGCACCTACATTACTAATGGTACAGGCGTTGCGGATATTGCTCTGGTACCCGGAAAGGTCGGCCAGGCGGCGCAGTTAAACGGTTCAGGCAGCGGCGGTGCCGGCAACTGCATTGATATCTGGGATGGTGCTGCCTATCCCTATTCCTTGTCCAAGGACAGCTTCGGCTATCCTCTTCAGACGGTTTCGCTTGAGGCTTGGATCAAGAGCAGCACCACGGGCGGCTATGCCCGCATTATGCAGCACAACGGCGCCTATAATACCTTGGATGGTTACGGGATTGGGTCCTATGGTTCGACGACCGGAGACATCACGGTGATTGGAGCCGGAACTACATGGTACACCGGCACGGGCAATGTCTTTGACGGCGAATGGCATCATATCGTTGTGACCTACAATCCGCTTCTGGATAATGAAGATGGCATAGACGATATGTACGAGTATGTCTATATTGACGGTGTCGGCAAATGGGGCAATGTTATCGAAGACGGGGCGTTGGGCTTTAGTTACGACCGTCTGACCCTTGGCAGTGAAGGCAATCGATGGTATTTGTACAATGGTTTTGTCGGCCTGCTCGACGAAGTGGCAATTTATGATACTGTACTAAGCGCTGACCGTGTTGCAGCTCACTACGCCGCAGGTATAATACCTGAGCCGGCTACGTTAACCCTGCTGGGATTGGGTGCAATTGCCTTATTGCGGAAGAAGTAGTCCTGTTTTAAAATTGGCAGCGTGTAGGGAAAAGGAACAGAAGTAGCAGCGGCCCGCTGTCCAGCGGGCCGCTGCAAGGGGGAGGGGGTGTGTATAATCGGATAGCAGCAGGGAGAATTAAAGGATAAATGTTTGGAAGGAAAAAGACATGAGAAAGAAAATAGGATTTACCTTGATTGAGCTGCTGGTGGTGATAGCAATTATTGCTCTACTGCTGTCGATTATGATGCCTGCACTGAAGAGAGCCAAAGAAGCGGCCCAGCGAACCGTATGCATTAATAATCTCAAGTCACTGGGAATTGCCAACGAATTGTATGCCAATCAGCATAATGGAGCTTATGTGCCGATTTTAGACAGAAACCGTAAGGATTTTCAGAACCACTGGATTACCAATATGTCCTTTCGTGCCAATCTGGACTTGGATTCTTTTCAAAGCAATTCGACGATGAAATATAAATCGCCTGAGAAGTTTCTGTGCCCGACCGATAAAATCGGCAAAGATCCCGCCAATGCAGTACAGGGTGTATTAATCAGCTACGGCTATAATTATACCGACTGGGGATGGGATATGGTTGATTGTGCCGGCCACAAAATGAGCAACATTACCTCTCCTGCGACACGCATCGCTTTTATTGACTCTAATGACTGGTGGGTTCAGTGGTCTGCTGCGGACTATCGCAAGGGTTGGGATGTGCTGGGGCAGGCCAATATTCAGGCCTATAAAGATGTCGGATTGCACGGTCCTACTATCTACCGCCACAGCGAGGGGGCCAATATCGGTTTTTATGACGGCCATGCCGAGTACAACAAGAAAGAGGAAATTTTTATTATCAAGGATTTTGAGGCCAGCCCCAAACAGCCCGGCCGGTGGGTGGTCAATCCCCAAAAATACCTTCAGAACAATCTGTAAAAGGCATTTTTTATCAGTATGGAGACTGGATAAAGACATTACCCGCAGATAAACCTGTCTAAAGATCTGTTTTTTTAAAGGAATCAGCAATGGAATCGAACGCACAGAAGCTATCTATTTTTGAAAAAATCGGTTACGGTCTTGGGGATACAGCTTCCAACCTGTTTTTCCAAATTTTCATTATTTTTCTGCTTTACTTTTATACGGATGTGTTCGGCATAACAGCAGCCCAGCTTGGCTTAATGCTGCTAGTGACCCGTTTTTGGGATGCAGTCAACGATCCCATTATGGGCATGCTTGCCGACCGTACGGTTTCACGATGGGGCAAGTTTCGACCCTATCTTTTATTTGGTGCGGTGCCGTTCGGCATATTGGGTGTACTGATGTTTACAACACCCCAGTTTAGCCCGACCGGCAAACTGATCTACGCCTATGTAACGTACATTGCTATGACAATGATTTACACCGCCGTTAACGTCCCGTATGCAGCGCTGATGGGGGTTATCAGTCCTGACTCTATGGAGCGAACGGTTGTTTCGTCATTCCGTTTTGTTCTGGCGTTTGTCGGAATGTTTATTGTGCAGTATGCCCTGCTTCGACTGGTGAAGCTGTTCGGCGGAGGCAATGAGCAGCTTGGCTGGCAGCTGGCTGCGGCAGCCCTTGCAGGTCTGGCGGTGGTGTTGTTTCTGATTACTTTTTTTACTACCCGCGAACGCGTGCAGCCCATCGGCCAACAGCGTAATAAACTGGCCGATGATCTTAAGGATCTTCTGACCAATAAGCCATGGCTGCTGATTGGCAGCGCCACGGTTTTCCAATTGATGTTCATTGTGATCCGAAGCAGCAGTATTATGTATTATTTTGAATACTACCTTGGCAATAAGGAATTGTCATTTTTCGGCAAAACAAAAGTCTACTCCTTTGAGGATATCGTTTCGGCTTATCTGCTGACAGGAACAGTTTTTACCATTCTGGGGGCTGTTCTGACCAAATGGATTGCCCGGGCTTTTGGAAAATCCCAGACTTATTCCGGCGGATTGGCCATAGCAGGGATCGCCAGTGCACTGGTGTTTGTGCTGGGGCCGGACGATATTGTTCTTCTCTTCGTGCTGCAGTTTATTACGTCATTTGCCATCGGACCGGTATCGGTTCTGCAGTGGGCTATTTATACCGATACAGCCGATTATTCCGAATGGAAAACCAATCGGCGGGCGACTGCATTGATTATGGCTGCATCCCTTTTCGCCTTGAAAATGGGTGTAGCGCTGGGCGGGACAGCACAGGCATGGATTATGGCTGCTTACGGCTATGTTGCCAATCAGCCGCAGACCCCGCAGGCCCTTACAGGCATTCGCATGGTAATGAGTGTGTATGCTGGTATTTTTGCTCTGTTAGGTGCGGCTGTTATGCTGTTTTATCCATTGAATAACCAGCGGATGAAAACGATAGAGTCACAATTAAATGAGCGCCGGCAGAAAAACTCTGCAGGCAATTGAACAGACCATTTTTTGAGAACATCAAATAGAACAACACGAAAAGAAAAGGATTGAAAAAGTGCCGATGAATAAGACAGAGAACAAGAAGCATCCGTATTGGAATCCTGATTTACCGGTTGAACTACGGGTACAAGATCTTCTTTCGCGGATGACGTTGGAAGAAAAAGTCGCGCAGATGCTGTGTGTATGGCAGAGCAAGTGTGGGACTTTTTTCGATGAAAAAGGACATTTTAATCCGCAAAGCAGCAAACTCAACTTGCAAAACGGCCTCGGCCAGATAGGGCGGCTCAGCGATGCGGCCGGGGGCTTAACTGCTTATAAAACAGCCCAGATGGCCAATGCTATTCAGGAATATATGCGGAAAAATACCCGACTTGGCATACCTGTTGTCATTCATGAGGAGTGCCTTCACGGGCATGCTGCCTTAGGGGCAACCAGCTTCCCGCAGCCGATAGGATTAGCAGCCACGTTCGATCCGGAGCTTGTTATGCGGCTTTATCAAATGACAGCCGAAGAAACCCGTCTTCGGGGAGCCCATCAGGCCTTGACTCCGGTTCTGGATGTGGCGCGAGAGCCGCGATGGGGGAGGGTTGAAGAAACCTTTGGTGAAGATCCCTATCTGGCAGCCCAAATGGGGCTTGCAGCTGTTCGGGGATTTCAGGGGGATGGGACTTTTAAGGATAAAAAACATCTGATAGCAACGCTCAAACACTTTGCCGCCCACGGCCAGCCTGAATCGGGAACCAACTGTGCTCCGGTTAATGTATCCCAGCGTATCCTGCGTGAAGTTTTTTTATATCCTTTCAAAAAGGCCGTGCAAGAAGGGCCTGCTATTAGTGTTATGGCTTCCTATAATGAAATTGACAGTGTGCCTTCCCATGCCAACAAATGGTTGCTGCAGGATGTCCTGAGGAAGGAATGGGGCTTTAAAGGGTATGTAGTGTCGGATTATTATGCGATACGGGAGCTTAACGAGAGGCCCGGCTTTTTCGGTCAGTATTTAGCCGAAAATCCCAAACAGGCCGCAGCGCTGGCTGTCAGAGCCGGCGTGAATATTGAACTGCCGGATCCGGATTGCTATCCGCACCTGATTCAGCTTGTCAAGGAAGGAAGCATTCCAGAATCACTTTTGGATAATCTTGTTGCGCCAATGCTTGAGTGGAAATTCAGGCTGGGATTGTTCGAAGATCCGTGGGTCGATCCGGATGCCGCAGAACGAATTGTCGGGTGTGAAGAAAACAGCCGTCTGGCGATGGAAGCAGCCAGAAAAACTGTTACGCTGCTTAAAAATGACGGCGCAGTGGCACCGTTGAACGCATCGGCTATTAAAACACTGGCCGTAATCGGACCCAATGCGGATCGCGTTATGCTGGGCGGTTACAGCGGAACTCCGCCGCGTTATACGACTGTCCTGCAGGGTCTCCGTGACTTTTTGGGCAATTCTGCAGAAATTCTTTATCACGAAGGCTGCAAAATCACCGTCGGCGGTTCTTGGCAGCAGGATGAAGTGATTTTGAGTGATCCAGCCGAAGACCGCAAGTCGATTGCCGAAGCAGCAAAAATCGCCCGGCAGGCGGATGCTGTCGTGCTTGTCATCGGCGGCAACGAACAGACCTCGCGTGAGGCATGGGATAAAAACCATATGGGCGATCGGGCAGACCTGCGAATGGTAGGTTTGCAGGATGAACTAGTCGATGCGGTAGCGGCTTCCGGCAAGCCGGTTATTGCGGTTCTCTTTAACGGTCGGCCGCTGGATATTCGTCATCTGGCCGAAAAGGTTCCTGTTATTTTTGAGTGCTGGTATCTGGGGCAGGAAACCGGGCCAGCGGTAGCGGAGGCCTTGTTTGGGCAGCTCAATCCCGGCGGCAAGCTGCCGATTTCTTTTCCCCGCTCTGTCGGACATATTCCTGCTTATTATAATTATAAACCTTCTGCCCGCCGCGGATACCTGTTTGATTCTGTAAGCCCTCTGTATGCATTTGGATTCGGCCTCAGCTATACGCAATTCGCATTTACCAATCTTCGGCTCCAAAAACAGACAATTCGTCCGGACGAATCAACTACTGTCTGTGTTGATGTGACCAATACGGGCAGCCGGGAAGGCGACGAAGTCGTGCAAATGTATATACGCGACTGTTACAGTACTGTAACCCGTCCGGTCAAAGAACTGAAGGGTTTCCAGCGGATTTCTCTGGCTCCGGGACAGACCCGCACTGTGCATTTTGATATTGAGCCGGAACATTTGGCGTTTTATAACATTGATATGGACTATATTGTTGAGCCGGGGGCTTTTGAGATAATGGTCGGCAATTCTTCCCGTGACTGCGATCTTAAGAAAGTGATTCTGACAGTCAGCGGATAAGCAGCGTTTTCGGATAAGAAGCCGCTATTTGTAATTCCGAACAAATTCTGTCAGAAGCCGCACTCCAAAGCCGATGGAGCCGGCCGTCTCGCCTTCTGCGCCTCCCCAAACGCCGACGCCGGCCATATCAATATGTGCCCATTTGGCTTTGCCTACAAACTGGCTTAAAAAGGCCCCTGCCGTACAGGCCCCACCCCATTTGCCGCCGGTATTTTTCAAGTCAGCGATTTTGCTTTTCATCGCTTCCAGATATTCGTCATCACAGGGCAGCGGCCAAATCCGCTCACCGGTTTTGGCCGAGGCGGCCTTCAGTTGTTCCATCAGCTCATCATCATTGCCCAGCAAACCCGCCCGCTTCTGTCCCAATGCTACAACACAGGCGCCGGTCAGTGTGGCTATATCAACGATAACAGGACAGCCCAGCGTATTGGCGGCATACGCCAGAGCATCGCACAAAATCATACGGCCCTCTGCGTCCGTGCTGTGGATTTCTACAGTTTTGCCGCTGTATGTGGTTATAATATCACCCGGACGATAACTTCTGCCGGACGGCATATTTTCGGCAGCTGGAATGATGCCGAAAACACGCACTTTGGGCTGTAAGGCAGCGATAGCCCTCATCGCGCCGAGAACCGCCAATCCGCCGGATTTGTCAAATTTCATATCCTGCATTCCTTCGCCCGGTTTGAGTGAAATACCGCCTGAGTCAAATGTTATCGCTTTGCCGACCAGCGCAACCGAAGAAAGGCGCCCTGATGCTCCCGCGGGTGTGTATTCTAATACAATCAGACGAGGAGGATTGTTGGAACCTTGCCCCACAGCTAAAATACCTTCCATTTTTTTTGTCTGCAGCTGCCTTTGGTTGAATATTGTACAGCGCAGCCGTGAACTGATTTGGGAAAGCCTTTTGGCTTCTGCAGCCAGCACGGCAGGGGTAATCACATTGGCGGGGCGGTTGGCGAATGCACGGGCATAGTTTTGGGCCGAACCTGTGATGATGCCGGCAGCGGCTCCTTGTTTGAGCTGCTTGACGACAGCAGGGCTGCTATCGGCTAAAATGATTTTCAGGCGCGCAGGACGTTTCTTTTCGGGATTTGTTATATATTCATCATAGCGAAAAGCTCCGAACATTGCTCCTTCAGTCAGAATCTGACCAATATCTTCCATTGCCAGCTTCGCAGCGGCATCTGAATGCAGACAGAATACGGCCGAGCCGGCATTTATCTCGACCGCTTTGCCGGCAGCTGCTGCAGCGCATTTGTGCAGCACAGCAGCCGTCAGCTTACTGCGCTTGCCTAAGCCGACCAGAAGAAGCCGTTTAGCAGCTAACTTGCCATTTGTATACAGCAGACAAAGGCTTGCAGCTTTCCCGTCAAAATCCCCAAGCTTTTCTATGAATTTGATCTGCCCGCCCAACCGTTTATCAAGTTCTTTTATCAGATGTCCTGAGTAATTATCCTCAAAAACTCCCACCGCTGCTATATCGGCAGCACAGGTAAAGATGTCGGTCTTTTGTACCCCAACTGCAATGTCTATTAACTGTTTAGTCATTGGTTCGGTCTTTCATTAAATTTATTATCTCTGTAACGAGCTGTTTCTTTCAGATGCAAAGAAAGGAAATGTTTTGTTTGGCTTGTGTGCTTGATGGATAAGAAAAGTCATTTTTTCAATTAATTGCGGATGCGCAGCTGCAATATTGTTTTCTTCCGACGGATCCTCAGCTAAATCATACAATTCCAAGGGAGCATCCGGATTGTTCATCGCATTCAGGCGAACGGCCTTCTGATTCCCAATAAGGACGGCTTGTTTGCCCCCGCGCTCGTGAAATTCCCAATACAGATAAGGATGCCGAAGTTGTGCATCTGGATTGCCCAGCAGCACAGGCAGAAATGAAATGCCGTCACTGTCAGGAAAGCTTTGTGTTCCTGCCAGCTGAGCAAATGTCGGCAATGTATCCCAAAATGCGCTGATATGATCTGTGCGGGTTCCGGCTTTGATGACGCTGGGCCAGCGAACCAGCAGCGGTACACGAATACCGCCTTCGTATAAATCCCGCTTATATCCCCGCAAAGGCCCATTGCTGTCAAAAAAGTCTGGATCTCCGCCGCCTTCTTTGTGCGGCCCGTTGTCGCTGCTGAAGAAGACAATGGTATTGTCATCAATATGCAGTTCTTTCAGCAGGGTTAAAATCCGTCCTACATCTCGGTCCATCCGGTCAATCATTGCCGCATAGGCCGCCCGGGGATGGAGCTGACGTCCATAATCCTGATTGGGATTGGGAATAAACGGATTGTCTTCTGGAAACAGCCCTTTGTATTTCTCGAGCGAGTCTGCAGGAACTGCCAGTTCGGCATGCGGGATAGTCAGAGCCAAATAGGCAAAAAAAGGCCTCTTGTGGTGCGTTTTAATAAATTCAATTGCCTGGTCAACGATTAAGTCATGACAATATTGGCCGGTTTGCTTTTCAGGGTCGTTGCCGGGCAGGTAAACCTTTTCATTATTTCGCCAAAGATACCGCTGGTAGTATTTATGAGCCATTGTCTGGCATTTAAAGCCGAAAAATTCATCAAAGCCCTGACGATTCGGGTCGCCTGAACTGTCAGGTCCTCCCAGCCCCCATTTACCGAAAGCACCGGTACTATAGCCGGCCTCCTTCAGAACAGAGGCCGCCGTTTTTGTTCCTGCTGCCAGCGGCCATTGGCCTTCCGGCTCAACACTCAGGTTGCCCCGAATCTGGCAGTGGCCGGTATGCAGTCCGGTCATTAGCGAACACCGCGACGGAGCACAGACTGTGCTGCCGGCATAATGCCGGGTAAAGAGAAGACCTTCGTCAGCCAATCGGTCAATATGGGGAGTGCTGAACCGCTTTTGACCATAACAGCTTAAATCGCCATATCCGAGGTCATCGGCGAGGATGTAAATGATATTGGGTTTACCTGCTGACTGTCGGCGGCAGATTTGCTGGGTTGAACAGCAGCCTGCGTAAACAGCTGCCGCACTCGCAGCAGCTGTTTTAAGAAAGTGACGCCGTGAATACAGTTTTTGTGGATGCGTTTTCATGAAGGTTTATGTTTTTTCTGTGCCCGATAGCGAAGGTAGCTCTCGATGAACGGTTCGATATCCCCGTCCAGAACTGCCTGTACGTTGCCGCTCTGATAGTCTGTACGATGGTCTTTGATCATCTGATACGGCTGGAGTACGTAACTTCGTATCTGATTGCCCCAGGCGATATCGCCTTTACTGGAATAAAGTTTAGCCAGTTCTGCATCGCGCTTCTGCTGCTCAAGCATATACAATCTGCTCTTGAGCAGTTTCATTGCTTCTGCCTTGTTTTTATGCTGACTGCGGTCATTTTGACATTGGACGACAATATTGGTTGGCAGATGTGTTATCCGGACGGCGGAGCTGGTTTTATTGACATGCTGACCGCCAGCTCCTCCGGCGCGGTAGTAGTCAATCCGCAGGTCCTCTTCATTAATGTCTATTTCGATGTCGTCTTCATACTCCGGCATCACATCCACTGCGGCAAAGCTTGTATGCCGGCGTCCGGCCGCATCGAACGGACTGATGCGAACCAGCCGATGGACACCCGTTTCGCAGGAAAGCTTGCCGAAGGCAAACGGCCCTTCGACCCGCAGGGTAATCGAGCGAATACCGGCTTCCTCGCCCGGCGTAAGATCAAGCTGCTCATACCGATACTTGTTGTCGTCAAAATAACGTGTATACATCCGCAGCAGCATTGCCGCCCAATCACAGCTTTCAGTCCCTCCGGCTCCAGCGTGAATTCCGAAAAAGCAGGGGCGTGAATCATCCGGACCATTGAGCATTCCGGCTATTTCGATTTTATCGCATTGAGCAGCCAGTTTTTCCAAATCGGCCTGTATCGAAGCCAATGTTGCCTCGTCTCCTTCTTCACTTGCTAATACAAACAGCTCATGAATGTCCTGAAGGGTTTTTTCGGCTTCCTGAATAGGCGCAATCACCGATTTAACGGTACTAAGCTGCGTAACGACCTGACGGGCGGTTTCAGGATTGTCCCAGAAGTGAGGTTGTGCAATTTGCTTCTCTAATTTATCACGAAGCGCAATTTTGGCAGGCACGTCAAAGCCAGTCCCGGACTTGTTCAATCCGGGCCTCTAAATCACCAATTGATGTACGAAGTTCTGCTAATTCCATAAATTATGCATCTGTTATCTTTTTAATCCAGCACCTATATAGTATTACTGCTGTGTAATTTAATCTTATACCCTAAATAACCAAAATTTGCAAGGATTTCTAAAAAGGTTTATAGTCCGATTCGTTTTAGAAGGGGAGGAATAATAATTCTGTTTTGAAAGCATGTCAATTCCGATGCGGTTCCAATTGCGGCAGCTTCACAAATCCTGCCTGCCATACGTCCGTCTCTGTTTGCTTCTGGGCTTGCTGAAGTATATCGGGATTCATCCTGTTTTTTTCCATATAGACCGGCAGGCCCTTGTTGAGGAAATAATCCACGAGTTTTTGCCAGTTTTTTGTTTCTTCATGAATAATCCGTATATCCTCTCGTCCTCCTTCGAGCTGTATTAAGTAACGATAAGTCATAGCGGGCCAATAGGTTGTTATGATTGCGCTGTTGGCGGCAAAAGAGGCCTTGGAAATTTTCTGCAACTGCTCCAAATTCTTCTTTTCTGCGGCTGTATTGCGGTTGACTAACGGGTAATTTGTAACCAGCAGAAAAAGCGGAATAATCAAACAAATGTACCGATAAATAACTGTTTTTCTGCCCGCTTCTTGTCCGCCTGAGGCACCTATTCCTGCCAGCATCGCCAATCCAGCAAGGCCGGGGATTGTAAATGTAAGGTTATCCCAGCGGTGATGCCAGAGGATAAAGATGAGATTGGCCGAAAACATCCATAATCCAAGCAGCAGCCATCCCCAGTTTTTCCGGTGCTGAATTAATCCGGCTGCTGCGGCGGCTAATCCGAGTATTCCGATACTCGTGCCGGTTCCTTGTTCGCTGTTTCGCCTGTCCCCTGACGGAAATCGTTCGCCTGCTGCTCCCATACCGCTTAGCAGCCAAACATACTTATTCATATCCCACGCCATCACTGAGGTATTAAACTTGGCATCTTTTTTGTACATCAGCCCCAGACAGTACTGTACAGCCCCTTTGATGCGCTGAAGCAGAGGAGGGATATAAACCTCGAAATGATCGGCCAAAATCTGAAATCGAAGTGCCGAGTCCCGTCCGTATAAGGCCTCGGTTCTTTTTTGGGGATGATTTTGGATAAGATGAAAACTTACTGTAAAGAGAAAAGGAAGAATAAACACGATGGCAGCGGCCAGCAATTGCAGAATGCTGAGTTTAACTTCTTTTCGCACGGAAGCCCACAGCAGTAAAAATCCCGGCATTATCAGTATCTCTGATATTCTGTCTGCTGTACATATCCCAAGAACTGCCGCTGCCGCATACAGCCAAACAGAACGTTTGCTGTCAATGAACCGGACAATGCAATAGAGCCCCCAAAGCAGAAACATCGCATAAAAAACATATACTTCTGCTGCCACACTGAAGGACCAGTAAATACTGCTTAATCCCAGCGTCAGTGCCCCAACCACTCCAGCTATGATGCTTCCTGTGATTCGCCGGATGGTTCCATACAGCGCAAGACAGCCCGCTGTGCCGCTGATAACCATCATAAAATTGATCCGCCATGCTGCGGAGGGTCCGAAAGGCAGCATGCTGAACAACTTGCCAAAGCATACTTCAATAGCATACCCCGGCGGATGACACACCCCTAACAGAGGACTCATAAACTGCAGTTCGGCCGAATCCCCTGCATCCACACCCTGCAGCATAGTTGCGGTGTAAATCGTAAAAAGAAATAACGCCAATCCTGCGCCTGCTGCCGCTTCCGACGCTGCCCAATGTCTGCGGATACCTGCAGGCGGAAGGGGGGAGCTGTTATCAGCTGGTTGGGGATTTGCTTTTTTTCTCTTTCCCATAAAAGCTCGAGTCCCTGATAATACATCCGGTCGGCAGACCGCGGCGCAGCAGCTGCGAACATCCGCTGCAGGCAATACAGACTTTATTCTCTTCCAAAGTCCCCTTGTTTAGCAGGTCTTTAGCAAAATCCGGATAGGCAAAAGCCATCCGCCCGACACCTATCATCTTACTTTTTCCCAATGCTTTTGCAGCTGCTCCTGCGTATCCCATCATCGGACCAAGCCAGCTATAGCCCGTTCCAACAAAAACAGCATCAGGATAACACTTTTGCAGCTCACCGGCCAGTGTAATCATTCGCTCAACGCCTTTAAGCGGATGTTCAGGTGAGATATACCCATCTGTGGCCGAACGATTGAATGGGCGGCCAAGGTGTGGATTCAGATACGGATTACCGATTGTGAAATTGAAAAGTCGAACACCTCGCTGCACGAGCAGTCCCATCAGTTTTTTAGGTTCATCCAGATCGGCTTTAGAGAAATCATCGTGGCTGACTCCCCAGCCGTATGGATAGGGGATAGCATCGTAAAAGCCAAGCCGGCAGGAAATCGGGCAATCCGCACCAAGATTCTGATGAATCTTGTCGATGACCTCAAGGAGAAAGCGTGAGCGATTTTCAAATGTAGTGCCGTATTTTCCCTGTCGGCAGCGGCTGGATAGAAGTTCACTTATCAGGTATCCATGACAGGCCTTGATATCCACCGCATCAAAGCCGGCATCAAAGGCCAGTTTTGCCGCCTCTATATATTTCCATTGAAGATTATCAAGATATTCATCGTCTACTAAAACAGTCTTATCTGGAGGCAGAGCACTTGCATAATTAGCAGCAGGAACAGGCATCGGACATAGTGCATCGCGATAGGGATCAGATTGAAGAATCATTGGTTCTGGGCAATCCTTGGGGCGACTGTACCTGCCGGAATGTGTAAGCTGTGCTACCATGACAGGGCGGTGTTTTGAACCAATGCTGTCGTTGGCTGTTCTCCGAATCAGATAAATCAGCTCGGAAAATGCTTTTTTGTTTTCTTTATGTATCCAGAGCTGATGTGAATTAGACCGACCCTCTGGAACCACTGCGATGGCCTCTACCCATATCAATCCAGCACCGCCGGCAGCGAAACGTTGGTATCGGCGAAATGTCAGGGGGCTAGGGGTACCATCCGTATTCCCGTCAGCCCCTTCCATCGGATGAATAGCAAAAGAATTCGGGATACAAAGGACACCGGCCTGCACCGGCTCTGACAGAATGGAGATATCGTTCTGTACATCAATATGACAATCTGCATCGATGCATAGACGCTTAAGGGTTTCTATGGACTTAAGTTTGCTCAGAATGGCAGTTGTTTTATCCGTTAATCCCATCGTATCCTTTGTAAAATTCAGGAAATCCCCATAACCATACTCCAAAATTGACATTGTGTCTACTGTCAATTGACACTTTAATCTGCTTCTGAGGAAATGATTCAGGTAAGAGAATTAGCATAGGGAGGATGAACTGTCAATGCAGTTTACTATCAACTATTTTGAGAGCTGCAAAGCAGCGTGCGGAATTCTGTCAGGAATGAATGACAAATTCCTTTTTCCGGCTGGTCATCTGGGCTTTCAGCCGGGCTACGATTGATGAATGCATTTGCGAAACACGCGACTCGGACAAGTCCAGCGTTGCCCCGATTTCCTTCATTGTCATTTCTTCATAGTAATACAGAATAATGATAAGCCGTTCCGCGCGGGTCAGACCTTTGGAAATCAGGTTTTTCAGATCTCGTTTCTGCGCTTCCGTAACAGGATTCTTGCTTTTCTGATCTTTTATAATATCGATTTCGCGAATATCCTTTTCACCTTCATGTTCGTTAAATTTATTATTCAGCGAAATCAATCCAATGGCATTGGCATCACGTTGAAGGCGGCTGAATTCTTCTCTGTCAAGATTCAATTCATCCGCCAATTCTTCATCGGTTGGCATTCTTCCGAGGATGGCTTCCAGAGTTTGGCGGGCTCGCTCCAGCTGGTGAGCCCTGGCCCGGACCAGTCGGGGTACCCAATCCATACTGCGAAGCTCATCCAATATACTGCCGCGGATTCGGGGAGTGCAATACGTTTCGAACTTAACCCCGCGTTCCGGGTCGTAGGCTTCGATAGCGTCCTTAAGACCAAAGATGCCGGCCTGAAACAAGTCATCCAGTTCGACTTTATCCGGCAGCTTAATCCAGATGCGTTCAGCAGTATATTTAACCAGATGCAGATAATGTTCCATCAGCAGATTGCGGCACTGCTCTGAGCGGGTCTTAAAAAACTCTGTCCAAACCTGTTCGATATTTATTTTATCTGTCTGGGCGGTTTTCATGCCTGAAACCTCCATGTTTTACAGTATTGAGCATTTATAGGTCCGATAAGTTTAACGTCTCTTATTGACCGTCCGCCTCTACTGACGCCAAACTTCCGCAATGAGGCGAAAAACTATCGGCCGTTTTTGCGGTTAACTTTAAAAGAACCAGTTAGCCACTTTACGTAAAAATCCATCCTTGTTAATTGTTTTATTCGTTCCCTGCGTCAGTCGCTGACCGATGGCCTCCAATGAACGAGAGATATCTGCTTTGGGAAATGCCTGTACTACAAGTTCCCGTTGGCGTACGGCTGTCAATAAATAGTCATCCCGACACAAGATTCCTGCCTCATAGACCGGCACACCGAGAAACCGAGCTGCTACATCGGATATTTGCCGATATACTTTTTTCCCCTCGATGCGTGAACAGGCCATATTGACAAGCAGACTAATCTGACCCGGATACTGCTTGGAGCTGAGTACCTTAATCATCGCATATGCATCAGTCATGGCTGTCGGCTCCGGAGTGGTGACGACCAGCGTATGGTCTGCTGCCATGCAGAAACCGATGACTGCCGAATGAATACCCGCACCGGTATCAATTAGAATCACATCAGCTCGGTTGTGAAGAGCTTCCATCTCCTCCATCAGACGCTGACGCTGAAAGCTATTCAGGTTGGCTAACGTTTCTATTCCCGACCCGCCGCAGATGATTTCTATGCCGTTGGGACCAATATGAGTAATTTGTTCAAGGGTACGCTGCCCCGATATAACATGACCGAGATTATAGCGGGGCTGTATATTCATCAGAACATCCAGATTACCCAAACCTAAGTCCGCATCCAGCACGGTTACACGCTGATTCTGAGCGGCTATGCAGACAGCCAGATTGGCGGTTATGTTGGTCTTTCCTACACCGCCTTTCCCGCTTGTAACAGCCAATACGATTGTATCTTTATTGTTCCGGCGTTCCGGCATATGGATTGTCGTGGTTGCCTATCGGTTATGCTTACTCTTATACTGCTGCCGGTGTTGTCGCCGAACACAACGCGACACAATTATCCTATGGCCTTCTGCAAAAGCTGGGCATTAGAAAACAATGTCAAAATGCACGCAGTTTCGCCGGCGGACCTTAAAGCAGCCCTTGTTTATGCTTGAGCAGCTCAACAGCAATTCGGTTATTCATTAAATTTTCAGAGAGCTTATGAATCTGCATCTGCAGATATTGCTTTACATTTGATTTCAGCAGTTTTTCCGCCTCCAGATCAACAGTCGGCAATGCATCAAAACATCCATCCTGCCCGAAGGTAATATGCTCCCGATCGCACAGGAGCAGCCGCTGGGAACGCAGATGCTCTGAAAGCGCTTCGGTCATGCACTCAGCAAACTCACCAACCGGCAGGTCTTTGGGACGAAATCCTTCCGACTTGTAATCGAACAAATTGCGTGTCAATATGTCGCGGCGACGTTCTGTGAATTCTATTATTTGCGTCAGAACCTCAGTGACGTTGTCAAGAGTGATAGAGGTTGTTTTCATCTGTCAGTTTCCTATGGTTTTTTCTTTATGATGATCTTGCCGACAGTGAATCTTCCGATTCAAAAATCTTCTGAATCTCCGTAAGGGTTTTGGTTTTACGCAGTTCATGAATCCGCCATAGCCGTTCAAACACAGATTCGTCGTACAGACGATGCCCTCCTTTGGTCCAGTCGGTTTCACGGATAAGCCCCATGGTGGTGTAATTGTGAATGGTCTGGCGGGTAAAGGGAGTATTTTGGACAATTTCACCAATACGATACAGCTTTGCCGGAACGCAAAACGCCTCTTTCGCTTGATGAACCTGCATGTTTGAAAACCCTCACAATCAAAGATGTTCAATTAATAATTTTTGTGTTTTATAAAATGTAAAAGTTATTAAGGAATTGTCAAAGAAATTTTCGTCAAAATCTTTAATTTTTTATAAAAAGTTTTATTGAAAAGACTTATCGGACGATAAACTCCACGATAGAAAGGATTTTGTGGATGAGTCAATATTTTTGTTAACCGAATTTTAATATAAAAAACCATCGACTTGATAAAACTAGCAATTCAAAAAAGAATTGAGACAAACAAGATAAAGACTTGTTTTGTCTTGATATAGCTTTTATTGTTGTCATATCAATGCGGAAGTTTTAATTCAAGCGATAGTTATTAAAGCTCTGTTGTTTAAAGCGATGAGGTTAAATTCAATCTTCCGAGTTGTTGGATTGGAATACATCGCTTATAATAAAAAAACGACATAGAACGTTATAACAGACAAGAGAGTGGAACAACAAAGTGGCTTTTTTTAATCACTACAGCGAGACCAAAAGCTTCGATGATATAACCTTGGTTCGCCAATGCCAAAGAGGCGATTCGAAAGCAATGGACTGCCTGATTCTTAAGTATCAGGATAGAATATATAATACAATTCTAAAAATTTGCCAAAATCGTGATGATGCGGCGGAACTTACACAGGATACGTTTGTCAAAGTATTAGAGAGCATTCAGAGCTTCAGCGGCCGAAGCAGCTTTTATACTTGGCTGTTTCGGGTGGCTGTAAATCTGACGCTCAACCACTGCCGTAAGCGGTTCAAGACTACGGCTGTATCGCTGGATGCAGCAAATGAGCATTTTGAAAAAGACAAGGAACGTCTTGTATCTATGCTGGCCGATCCAAATGGACCGGATCCGGCAGAGATTGCTCAGCAGAAAGAGCTGGCACAAATTGTAGTGAACCTGATAGGCCAGTTGCCGCAGGATTTTCGTGTGGTTCTGGTATTGCGGGATATAGAACAGATGGGTTATGCTCATATTGCCGATGTTCTTGAGCTTGAAATTGGCACGGTAAAAAGCCGCCTAAGCCGGGCACGTACGTTATTGCGGGAATTATTAGAACCGGTGCTGACATGAATGACACACCCAAGCCAGAAATTGAGGAATTGCTGAGCGCCTTGATTGATGAGGATGCCAGCGAGCGTCAAAAGACCGAATTCAAGCGGCTTTTGCAGCACGAACCGGCTTTGGCCGATCAGCTTGCCGCATTGCGGCATCAAAAGCAGCTGCTTAATGCATTGCCCATAGAACCGGCACCGGAATCCTTGCTGGCCGATATCAAAGCTGCGATGGAACGTAATCTGATTCTCGGAGATTATCGGGAATCTTCACGGTCGGTAATGGGCGCCGGCAATTTGTTGTTGCGGCGGATTTTGACGGTTGCAGCGATGCTGCTGCTGCCGTTAGGATTGCTGGGTGTGGTGGTTTTTGAGATTCTCAAGCCGCCCGCTGAAATTTCCAGCTATGTTCCTGCAAAACAAACATTGGCCGACGAACATACAGCATCATCTCTTCCCTCTGTTCCTGCTGCTCCAACGCCGCCATTCGAAGGTTTTCTTGTATTTAAAACAAGTCAGCCGATGGCTGTCGGCAATTTCATTGAAAAAAAGGTTTTTGACATCGGGTTAATACGTTTTATGGTGCCAAATCGCATCGATGATACGATGACCTATCAGATTACAGCCCCTGCTGAAAAGATTGCTGAATTGGTTGATGCCCTGCAGCCGGTTTGGCCTCGCTGTGAGCAGGTAATCCTGAATGTTTACAATAGCGCAAACAAGCAGACGATTGAAATTCCTAATGTACAGCCGGAGCAAATCAGCACTTTAGCCAGAGAAGACAGCCCTGAACTTCTTGCTCGATTGGCCGTACGATATGCATCAGCAAATTTAAAAAGGGATGATTCTTATGCAGGCAGACCGGCCGGAATAGAAAATCAGTTATCGGACAACATATATCCCGAGCTAAATCCTCCCATCTTAACAGGGCGATATGCCCCCAATCAAACGACTCCAGTTTTAGAACAGCCTGTAAAGCTGCATATTTCCGTAAAGCGAAATGCCGAGTAACTCAACCAAGTCTGCCTTCTCCATATAAGGATGCTTTGATGCTGAAACCTGATAACACCTGTCTGATACTGATTGATATTCAGGAAAAGCTGCTGCGCGTGATGCACAATCCGGAACAAGTTGTTAAGAACTGCTCTATTCTCATACAGGCGGCAAAAGCCCTCGGGATTCCTATCATATGGTGTCAGCAGGCTCCATCTGCTCTTGGTCCGACGGTTAATGAACTGGCCTCGCTGCTGGGGGATTTTACCCCAATAGATAAAACCAGCTTCAGTTGTGCCGGCAATAAAAACTTTCTGGATGCACTGGATGCCCTTGGCATTCAGACGGCCGTCCTGTGCGGCATTGAAACACATGTATGTGTGTTTCAGACAGCGACAGATTTAATACAAAAGGGACTGTATATTCATGTCATCGCCGATGCAACATCGGCCCGCACACTGGAAAACAAACAAATCGGACTGGACCGAATGAAGTCTGCAGGTGCAGTTATCAGTTCGACCGAAATGCTTCTGTTTGAGCTGCTTGGAGATTCCAAACACGAAAAATTCAGAGAACTGTCGAAACTGGTTAAATAAATCTTTCTCGGCTGACAGCAATTCGGTTTTTGAAGATTGAAGTACCCGTGTCTGCTGCAGTATTATTTTTTTGACGCTTCCGTCGCAGTGCTTTTATTTTCAGATTTTGATTCGGCCTTAGAATCCTTCTTGGCTGGCGAGGCAGCGGACTTTTCACTTTCGGCAGCTTTTTTATAACTTTCGGAGCGATAGTCGGTCTGGTAAAATCCGCTGCCTTTAAAGATTAATCCTGCTCCTGTTCCCAGCAGCCGTTTAAGAGTTGCCTTGCCGCATTCAGGACACTTTTTGAGCGGCTTGGCAGCAATAGATTGAAAAGCTTCCAGCTCATAATTGCAGTAATCACACTTATATTCATATGTCGGCATATTACACCTCCGATTCCGTGTCTGTAGTTTCTGCCTCTTCCTGCGGTACATCCGGGGCAGGAAGATCCTTCTCCTCAAATTTATTAACAATCACCTTGCTTGGCCGCAGCACCTGCTCGCCCAGCAGATAACCTGTTTGGCATACCTCCAAAATCGTATTATCCGGCTTATCCGGTTCGCACCGCTGCATCAGGGCTTCATGCAGAGCCGGATCAAATGGCTGTCCCACTGCATCGATTCGTTTGACTCCCAGCGTCTTGAGCGCATCGAGCATATGCTCAAACACCAGTTGAATCCCTTGGAGAAAGTTCTCCAGCGACTGTTGACTCTGTGAGGCGGCTCCGTGGGATAGGGCGCGCTCAAAATTATCGATTGTAGGAAGCAGCGAACGCAGAAAAGTTTTTTTTTCGTAAAGAACCGATTCGGCAATCTGCCGGGGAATGCGTTTTTGGTAATTGGCATAATCGGCACTGACGCGCTGAAGCTGCTCTAGTGTTTCATTCTTTTCGGCCTTCAGTTTGTCAATCTGCTGATTCAGCTCTTTAATTTGCTCTTCCAGTTCAGCAATTTTTTTGTCAGCTTTTGTAAGATCTTTTTCGCTCATAATTATTTATTAAAATGCTGCCTGATTTTCTCGAAAAAACTCTTGGTTTCCGAGTCTTGTTCTTCTGTTTTAGCAAAATCCCGCAGCAGCCGTTCCTGCTCAGCGGTCAGTTTTTTCGGAATGACCACCGAAAGCTGCACCAGCAGGTCGCCTTTAACGCCGGTGCGGATATCCGGCAGGCCCTGTCCGCGAATTCGCAAAATACTCCCATGCTGGCTGCCGGCCGGAATTTTCAGCTGCCGTGTTCCATCCAGCGTCGGCACATCAATTGTGCTGCCCAGCGCCATCTGGGTAAAGCTGAGGGGTACTGTAACCACCAGATTGGAACCGTCCCGCATTAGGAATGGATGCGATTTAATCCGTACATAGCAATACAAATCGCCCTGAGGCCCGCCCATTTTACCGGGTTCGCCTTCCCCCGCGACACGAATTCCCTGCCCCTCATGGACACCAGCAGGAATCTTGACATTGAGTTTCCGTTTTTTAGGAACCTGACCGCTGCCGCGGCATTTTTTACAGGGATCGGTAATCACCTCGCCTGCGCCCCGGCATTGCGGACAGGTGGATACCATCTGAAAAAAGCCCCCCAATCCTGCCCTCTGCACCTGACCGCTGCCCCCGCACATCGTACAGCGGGTGGGCTGTTTGCCTTTGGTAACACCGGTGCCGCTGCAATCGGGGCATACATCCTGCCGCGTAAATTCAATAGTTTTTTCTGTTCCGCGGGCTACTTCTTCCAGTGTTAATTCCACAGCTGTTTCCAAATCGTACCCGCGTGAGGCACGCCGGCCGGAACTGCTCCGGCGGCGCCCTCCACCGAAGATATCCCCAAATACATCCCCGAACATATCCCCGAAGATGTCGCTGATGTCGCTGACATTCATATGGGAATAGTCATGGACACCGTATCCGCGCAGACCGTCATGACCGAACTGGTCATAGCGTTTGCGTTTTTCTTCATCGCTGAGAACTTCATAGGCCTCAGCGCATTCCTTGAATTTTTCTTCGGCTTCTTTGTTGCCGGGATTTTTGTCAGGATGGTATTTGATGGCCATCCGCCGATAGGCGCGTTTAATATCATCGGCTGATGCGTTTCGCTCAACCCCAAGCACCTCATAATAATCGCGTTTGGCCATAAGCTATCTTGATCCAATATATATAAACACCGAACTGTCTAATTCGGATACGTGTTTTATAAAGAACAAAGCCGAGTCCCGTCTGTGCTCTGCCCCCAACCCCAAGCGGGACCCGGCAATAAAAATCGCCGCTTAAATTACCGCACCAAGAACGGCATTTTCGGGCTTATCTTCTTTCAAATCTGCAATGACAACATTGGTTGTCAGCATCAATCCGGCAACAGAGGCTGCATTCTGCAGGGCGGTACGAGCAACCTTGGCTGGATCGATGATGCCGGCCTTGATCATATCCACATATTGGCCGGTATTGGCGTCATAGCCGATATTGTCGCTTTTTTCGAGCAGTTCAGCCACAACCACATCGCCTTCGCCGCCGCCGTTTTCGACGATTTGGCGAGTCGGGGCTTTCAGGGCGCTAATCATAATATCGTATCCAATCTTTTCATCGCCTTTGGCTTTAGCTTTGGCTTTTTCAACCTCCGCGATAGCCCTCAGATAGATTGTTCCGCCGCCGGGGACGATACCTTCCTGCGCTGCTGCCTTGGTAGCATGCAGGGCGTCGTCCAGCAGATCTTTGCGTTCTTTCATTTCGGTTTCGGTTGCGGCCCCGGCCTTAATAACTGCCACCCCGCCGGTCAGTTTCGCAAGGCGTTCCTGAAGTTTCTCTTTGTCATAGTTGCTGGTCGTTTTTTCAATCTGATTGCGAATCTGGTCGCAGCGGGCTGTGATGTCTTTCTTCTTGCCGGCACCTTCGATTATTGTGGTGTTGTCTTTGCTGACCACGATCTTCTTGGCGCGGCCCAATTGCGACAATTCTATGCTTTCCAGCTTAATGCCCAAATCTTCGGTAATCAGCTGACCGCCGGTTACAATGGCCAAATCCTGCATCATGGCTTTGCGGCGGTCACCAAATCCGGGAGCTTTGACAGCGCAAACCTTTAGGATGCCCTGCAGCCGGTTGATTACAAGTGCCGCCAGCGCCTCACCCTCTACATCTTCTGCAATAATCAGCAGGGGAGCGCCGATTTGAGCAATTTTTTCCAGCAGCGGCAGCAGTTCCCGCAGGTTGGAAAGTTTCTTTTCATGCAGCAGAATATAGGCGTCTTCGAGAACACACTCGAGCGTTTCGGCACTGGTCATAAAATAAGGCGACAGATAGCCTTTATCAAACTGCATGCCTTCAACAACCTGCAGTTCTGTTTCCATTCCCTTGCCTTCTTCGACTTCAATGACGCCTTCCTTGCCCACCTTATCCATAGCATCAGCCAAAATCTCCCCGACCGCCGGATTGTTGTTGGCGCTGATGGCACCGACTTTGGCAATATCTTCATGCCCCTTGACGGGTTTGGCAGAAGCAGTGATAAAATCGCTTACCACCGCCGCCGCTTTGCTGATGCCCCGCTGAAGGGCAACGGGATTGACACCGGCAGCAACATATTTAAGCCCTTCATTGTAAATTGCTTCCGCCAGAACCGTAGCGGTTGTTGTTCCATCGCCGACAACATCACTGGTTTTACTGGCCACCTGATTGACCATTTTGGCACCGATATTCTTGAACGGGTCCGGCAGCTCTATTTCCTTGCTGACCGACACCCCGTCCTTTGTGACCTTGGGGGAACCGTAGCTTTTGTGCAGCAGCACATTGCGGCCTGTCGGGCCGAGGGTTACTTTGACGGCAGCAGCGAGCTGCCCCAGCCCTTCTTTGAGCTGGGCCCGGGCCGTTTCCTGAAACATCATTTGTTTTGCCATTGTTTGATAACCTCCATACTATCTTAGGGATAGTTGAAATTCAGTTATTTTTCGACGATACCCAGAATCTCGCTTTCGCGAAGAATCTTGTATTCCGTCCCTTCTATCTCGACTTCCGAGCCGCTGTATTTGCCGTAGAGCACGATATCATTCTTCTTGACACTCATACTGCCGCGGCTGCCGTTGTCCAGAAGCTTGCCGGGGCCGACAGCAATCACCTTGCCCATCAGCGGTTTTTCTTTGGCTGTGTCCGGCAGAACGATTCCGCCGGCGGTTTTGTTTTCTGCTTCCTGCGGCTTGACGACCACGCGATCTTCCAATGGTACCAGTTTCATATATGTCTCTCCTGTTTAATTGATTGTCGGTTATGTTGCTGTTTTCGGCAGTATTCTGCCGTTTGGGCTTTACATCATATCCATATCATCCATACCGCCCATACCGCCCATGCCGCCATGTCGGCCGGCGCCGGCGGGCTCTTTGTCCTTCGGTTTTTCTGTAACAATGCAGTCGGTAGTCAGCAGCAGACCCGCGACCGAAGCTGCATTCTGCAGGGCGATGCGCGTAACCTTATGAGGATCGATAACACCGGCCTCCAGAAGGTCTTCATAGATGTCTTTGTCAGCATTGTAGCCAAAGCCGCCTTTGCCCTGAGCAACTTTGTTGACGACAAGGGTTCCGACGGCACCGGCATTTTCTGCAATATAGTAGCAGGGCATCTTGAGGGCATTGGCTACAATATTCGCACCGGTCTGCTCATCGCCTTCCAGTTTGAGTTTCTTGACCGCTTCAATGCAGCGGATTAAGGCAACGCCGCCGCCGGGCACGATGCCTTCTTCAATAGCCGCACGGGTGGCATGCAGGGCATCTTCAATCCGGGCCTTCTTTTCCTTCATTTCGGCTTCGCTGCCGGCGCCGACATTGATCTGTGCAACGCCGCCGGTTAGTTTCGCCAGCCGTTCCTGAAGTTTTTCACGGTCGTAATCGCTTGTTGTTGTTTCGATTTCACTGCGAATCTGGGCAATCCGTCCCTTGATTGCTTCAGATGAGCCAGCCCCTTCCACAATTATTGTATTGTCGCTATCAATGGTAATCTTTTTGGCTTGACCAAGCTGGCTGAGCGTTACTTTATCCAGCTCAATCCCTAAATCTTTGAAAATCGGCTGGGCGCCAGTCAAGATGGCAATATCTTCCAGCATGGCCTTGCGGCGGTCGCCGTAGCCGGGAGCCTTCACGGCCGCAACCTGCAGAATGCCGCGCAGTTTGTTGACAACCAGTGTCGCCAGCGCCTCGCCTTCGACATCTTCGGCAATAATCAGAAGGGGGCGTTTGCTCTTGGCGACAGCTTCCAGCAGCGGGACAATCTTTTGGACATTGCTGATTTTATCTTCATAAACCAGAATATAGGGCTTGTTCAGTTCGCAGGTCATATGGTCTGCATCTGTTACAAAGTGCGGCGACAGATAACCTCTGTCGAACTGCATGCCCTCTACATACTCGACAGTCGTTTCAAGACTCTTACCCTCTTCAATCGTGATCACGCCGTCTTTGCCGACCCGCATAAAGGCCTCGGCCATCTTCTTGCCGATTTCGACATCGTTATTGGCGCTGATGGCAGCAATATTGACAATGTCATCTTTTTTGGCGATATCGATCGGCTTGGCAAGTTTTGCTAATTGGTCAACAGCTGCCGCAACGGCCTTCTGTATGCCGCGATTCAAGCTCATCGCATCTGCCCCTGCGGCAAGATTCTTAAAGGCCTCTCTGAAAAGTGCTTCGGCCAGAACAGTGGCTGTGGTGGTGCCGTCACCGGCGACTTTGGATGTTTTGCTGGCTGCCTCACGGACAAGCTTGGCTCCCATGTTTTCAGCCTTGTCAACCAGCTCGATTTCTTCGGCTACGGTTACACCGTCTTTCGTAACGGTAGGTCCGCCCCAGCCCTTATCAATAATTGCACACCGGCCGCGTGGACCTAATGTGGATTTCACAGCAGCGGCCAGTTTTTCAACACCGGCCAATAGGGCGTTGCGGGCTTCGCTGTTAAAAGCTAAGTCTTTCACTGCCATAATGTTGCCTCTCCTAATTTCCGTTTAATGTAGTTAGATTGTCTTTTTTTAAAACCACAGAAGAACGCTAAATATGCAAAATCAATACCAGTCACAAAAGCTTTCTTAATTCAAGACCGAGTAAAATCTTTATAAGCTATTTTATAGAAAGAAGATACAGATTCAATAACATTCTGACAAAGACTCCCGAAAATCAGTCAAATCTATATCATCTGCCATTTATAACCAATCAACACCAGGGATATTCTGCCATTCCGGCAGAGCGATAAACACCGGGAGGATATCCAAAGAATGACATAGAAATGACATAGATAGAATAGAAGAGATGGAAAACACCGAAAAAATTGTACAGACGGCAAAAATTTACTTGACTTTATATTGATTTATAGGATAATGAAAAATCTTTATATGATTTGATTATCATTTCCCGCCGCTTCAGCATTCGGATTCCATATTGCATATGGGGGTGGGATGTTTTTTTAAATTGACTATTTAGCAAGTGGATAGAGAAAGACAGAGTTTTTATGGAAAAAATCAGCAGAATCAGAAATATTGGTATTTCGGCTCATATTGATTCAGGCAAAACGACCCTTAGCGAGCGCATATTGTATTATGCAGGCCGCATTCACAGAATGCAGGAGGTCCGCGGCGAAGGAACCGGAGCAACAATGGATTTTATGGACCTCGAGCGGGAGCGCGGCATCACCATTACCTCCGCCTCAACACAGGTTATCTGGAAAGACCGCTATATCAATCTTATCGATACACCCGGTCATGTGGACTTTACCGTTGAGGTAGAACGGTCGCTGCGTGTGTTGGATGGAGCGATTATGGTGCTTTGTTCTGTCGGGGGTGTACAGAGCCAGTCCTTCACGGTTGACCAGCAGATGAAGCGCTACCGTGTGCCGCGCATTGCTTTTATCAACAAGATGGACCGCACGGGAGCCGATCCCGAACGGGTGTGCAAAGATATGCGGGAAAAACTGGGGCTTAATGTTGTCCCGCTGCAGATTCAATTGGGGCAGGCCGATAATTTTCAGGGTGTTGTGGATCTGATTACGATGGAAGCCGTAACCTTCGAAGGCGATAACGGCGAAAAGGTTGTCCGCAGTCCTGTCTGGTCAGACTATACCGAAGCGGCCCAGATTGCGCGCCAAGAAATGCTGGAAGCCCTGAGTATGTACAACGATGAAATGATGACCCTTCTGCTGGAAGACAAGCCCGTCGATGAAGGGATGATTCGAAGCACCATCCGCGAGGCCACAATCAACCGCGATATTGTTCCGGTGATGATGGGTTCGGCGTTTAAAAACAAAGGCGTCCAGCTTCTGATGGATGCTGTCTGCGACTACCTGCCAAGCCCGCTGGACCGCTGCGCCTTTGCCCGCGACCATGACAACGGCGGCACCGAAACGCCTCTGGCAGGGGATCCCGATGCGCCGCTTGTTGCGATGGCATTTAAGATTGCCGATGAAACCTATGGGCAGCTCACCTATACCCGCATTTATCAGGGACGCATTGAAAAAGGCAAATCCTATCGGAATGCCCGTACCAACAAGATGCAGCGCATCGGCCGTATTGTACGGATGCATGCCAACGACCGTGAGGATATTTCCGATGCCGGCCCGGGCGATATTATTGCGCTGATCGGGGTGGATTGTGCCAGCGGCGATACCTTCTGCGGCGAAGGCATCAATTATTCACTGGAAAGCATCTATGTGGCCAATCCGGTCATTAGTCTGTCGATTACTCCCGCCAGTTCAGCCGACCAAGACCGTATGGCCAAGGCCCTGAGCCGATTTATGAAAGAAGACCCGACCTTCCGTGTCCACAGCGACCCTGAAACAGGCCAGACGATTATCGCCGGAATGGGGGAACTGCACCTTGATATTTATGTGGAGCGGATGCGTCGGGAATTCAAGGCCAATGTAACGTTTGGCCAGCCGAATGTCAGCTATCGTGAAGCGCCGACTATCGAGGCCGACTTTAACTACAAGCATAAAAAGCAAACCGGCGGCGCCGGGCAGTATGCCCATGTGGTTGGGCGGCTGATTCCGCTGCCGACAGATGCCGATGCACCTTATGAGTTTGAGGACAATATCGTCAGCGGGCACATTCCCAGCGAGTATATCCCGGCTGTCAATAAGGGCTTTCAGGAAGCGATGAAAAAAGGACCTCTGGCCGGGTATGAAATTACCGGTGTCAAAATGTGTTTGAATGACGGGTCGTTTCACCCTGTCGATTCGAGTGAAATGGCCTTTCGTATTTGTGCCCGCGATGCCTTTCATGAGGCCTTCAAAAATTCCAAACCCTGTCTGCTGGAGCCGATTATGAAAGTAGAAGTGGAAACCCCTGCGGAGTATCAGGGGGCTATTGTCGGTGACCTCAACAGCCGCAGGGGGATGATTATGGGGGCCGAACAAAGAGGACCCTTAACAGTCGTACGGGCCGAGGTGCCGCTGGCCAGTATGTTTGGATACGCTACTGTGGTGCGGGGTTTGAGCAAGGGAATGGCGACATTCACGATGGAAATGTGCCGCTATGCCCCGGTTCCCAACAAGCTGGCCGAAGAAATTATCTTCCAGAGGCGACAGGCCCAGCAGGCCGCGAGGAAATAGAAAGAACGCGATTCTTCCACACCGCGTTAAAATACGGCGCAGACAGGTTGCCTGTGTTTCTTTGCGGGCGCTGACGTCCGCGTTACCAAGTTTTTTATTCCACAAGATAGGACTTTTCAGCGATTTTGGGTCTGCCGGCGAAATTGATCGTTATGGCATCGTTACTGCCTTTTCCATTTATTAAGATTGAATAGGCAATCAAACGTGTACCGAAACCATTGCCTGAACCGCTGATTTCCAAATGATTATTCGGGAAATAGATTTCTCCGTTTATATTGAGATAACCGGTACCCTGAATTTCCGCAGGCGCAGTGTCTGTTCGACTCTGGAAGATGGCAATAACGCGGCCATCGCTTACCGGCAATCCCTTAATGTTAACCATTCCCGTTTCGCTGGTGCTGATTAGAACTTTTCCGGTATCAACAATGTGGAACATAACTCCGCTTGTCGCATTCAATTTGGCACTTCCGCTGATTTGTAAACCAGCACCGCCCAACTGATAAATACCACTTTCCAGCGTAATATTATCGCCGCCCTTGAAATTAAAACCGTTCGGATAATAGCCGGGTTTTAGCGTGACTGTCCTGCTTGACGCTGGAGAGGTTGGGGAAACAGGTAAATAAGACGGAGGTATTGTCGGCTCAATCAACGCTTCGGGACCGTTCAGTCGATAGGGATCCATAAACCTCACGTCTGTATGAGTTGTATCCAATTGTGTCTGAACATCCAAAGTAGGAGGTGGAACATATTTATCATCAAGGTCTTCACCAATATACATGCGTTCCGCTATAATAAGCGGGTCAGCATTTCCGCTCATTAAAACATTGTAACCTACCCGTATTGCTCCTCCATTTTGAACGTCTACAATGGGTTGCCCCTTAAATTCTAAATCTGTAATCGAATGCAAACCGGCTCCATAAGCATCATCAACCTTGGCGACGGCGTATTTCTGGATGCCGATGTTATTGACTTGGAAAATGGGGCCGAACATCAGCGGCAGTGTTCCGTTGGGGTTCCCGTCTTTTTTTTGGACGACGACCAGCATGGAATCCGGCGTATCATCATCCGCATAAAGTATGCGTGAATGGTCAATATAGCGGCCAATATAAACACCGCCGCCGCTATTGAGAATTGCACGTATGTTGGCTGAATTTTTAAAATCAATCTGGCCGTCAAAAGAGCCGTTTTCATTTATCCAGACTGGTCTTTGTGCTGCATAATTCTTAGCGGCATATTCTACGGCTTTCTGTCGGGCGTTATATCCAAGAGGCGAAGAGTCAGGGTCGGGAACCCATCTTGCTCCGGCTAAGGCCGCTGCATCGGCAGCATTGTGGAGCTGATGACCGGTGATATACACACGGGCGGCATCTATCACAAGCCCCATAAAGCCGATAAATACAATCAGCAGAACCGCTACCCAGACAATTGCGATGCCTTTGTGTTTGAGTTGCATATCTATCTTCCTTCATAGAAGTGATTTCGGAAGCCGGCAGGGGCTGCATTGCAAATTGGTGCACAGCTTGCTGCCGGCAGGAATCCACATTATTTTATCATACCAAATTTTTTGGAAAATCACAAGCAGAAGGGTGTCTAAGCCAAATAAAAAAGAAAATTTCTTATGGAAACGGTTTTTTCTGCTATCGGTAAAAATACCGACAGCAATCTCTTTTTCCTATAATAATGAACCTGAATACAATGATGCTTCGTCTTTATCGGACGGAGCTTGGGAAACGATAAGCAGTCTTAAAAATTATCGTCCCAAACCGATGTTTTCTTGAAATATTTTGCCTTCTGCTGTACAATAAAAGCTAATTGATGACTATGTGGGAGTTAAACAAAAATCCGACAGCACAGTTAAATTCCTGTAAGATGGAAGAGAGGACAACGAAAAAAATAAAATAAGGAATTGTTTGACACCGTTCATTTCGCTGCATGTGATTGACTTTTTGTTCTCTAACAATTGTACATAAAAAAGGTGCGTAAACCTATCAAAGGAATAAGAAAATCTCACGGACGAAACAGGACTCCATTTTGTTAAGAAAGGTGGGAATGCAATGAAAACACTGGTAAGCTTTCTGAAGGATGAGCGCGGCTTGGAAACCGTCGAGTGGGTTGTGATGGCTGCCTTGATTGTTCTGGGATTGGTAGCACTGATCACAGGTTTCAAATCCAAAGTTGCCGGCGTGTTCACAGATGTTGGCAATGAAATTGATGCAGCCAAAAACACTCAGTAATTTTTATTAGTGTTTGTTTTTGTATGCTGTTTGATGGCGGGGCTGTAAGTGCAGCATTATTCCAGTGGGGCGTCGTATTAGGCGCCTCACTGGCTGCGGCACTGTGGGATATCAAGAGCCGCCGGATTCCCAATGTGTTAACCCTGC
>JAGPMT010000022.1 GCA_018052735.1 Phycisphaerae bacterium
GCATAGCCGACAAGGAAAAAGCCCAGCGAGGCCATGCAGAAATCCAGAAAATTCTTGGTCAATATGTTACAGGTATGCTTGGCTCGAATAAAGCCGGCGTCGACCATGCCGAAGCCGGGCTGCATAAAGAATACCAAAAACGCAGCTATCAAAACCCAGACAGTATCTACCGCCTGATACAGGCCCTCAAGAGGGGGCTCTCCTTCGGCTGCCATCACAACTGGCGAGCATATCAATCCCAGAACAATCCCCAGCAGCGGCCTGAAACTAAATGAACTCAAACATTTCTTTGCGTACATTTTTACCCCTTTCAATTAGTAATTCATTTTTCTAAAATTTATGCTTGAGCAACCTTTGTGCCAATAGGCATAGTTTGCTAAAAATGCTATATGTACTTGTATTACCGATAGTTAGGAAACACCAACATGACAATAGCCAGAAATCAAAAGATACATTTACGTTTTTTTAATTAAATATTTCTACATTTTTGTATTTTTTAGGCAAAAATCTTAAAATCTCAATTGCAATTAAATTCATTCTTACCGGCTGGGACGAACACGCATATTAGTCGGCTGAAAAATTCTTAAAACCGGCAGATTATATTTAGGTGTTGCATCATTCCTCTATCCAATCACGTTGGTCGATCCTGTTCAGCCTTCGGCAGAAGGAATGCCGGTAAACCAGAAAAGAAAAATTTATATGCTGATTTGCTAAAACTCTGCGGATAAACTAAATCCCGTAAAAAACAAATCCCTATCATCCGAAACAAGCCCTTTGCGGATATCCGAATCAAGGATGGTCACGTAATTCAGACTGGGCGTAAGAGTCCATTTGCCAAGGGGCATCGGGAAACCCACTGTGACAAATAAGTCATTCCATCCACTGCTGCGGATCGCCTCGCTGGAGCCGTTCAACCAATATCCTTCATTGTAATTAGAATCGCCCCAGCCGACATTGCACGACAAATCAAGGCCGACCGGTATGGAATCCGTTAATTCCATAACTTTTTCGATAGAATGACTGATGCCGGTTGTGATGTAGGTGCCATTGATATCGTCGAAATCATAATATACTGTCAGAGAGGGACTGAGGATGGTATCCCAAACAAGACTGGAATAGACTTCCTGTGTACTGCCGGCACTGGGAAATCTGTAATAGATATAACCGAAAGACAGCGACAGCTGTTCGGTTATGCTGAAAGTATAGCTCCCATAGAAATCGTATTCAGTAAATTCTCCTGACTGGCTGTTTTCATCCGTCATATCCAAGTTTCCCCAGATCCCTGCCGACCAAGCTCCCTTGGATAGTCCAATAGAGGGCTGCCACACCCAGTCGTCAACCAAGTTATGCCCCCGCCAGACGTACTTGCTGTTGAAATCACTGGTTACAGAGAAGACCGCTTTCTCCTCTTGGGCATCTGCAGAAATTGCTAACGCTGAAACAAATCCCATCCAAAACAATACCGCCTTGTTCATTTTATTCTCCTGAAATGTGCTTAATCTGCCTGCGGCCTGACGCGGCCGAACATTTTGAAAATAGAGATACGCAACAGATATGCCAAAAAAAGGCGGCAGAGTATTAAGTTTGTATCTTATTTATTTACAATGAGATACAAAATATCAATACCATCTAAGCTGATTTGCAGGAAACAACAATAATGTAGTTATTACAATTATTATCTACATTATTGTTTATTTTCTTACTTCCAAAGAATATTGTACTTTCGTATCTTATAGCCCAGCATGCGTTCTGTTATGCCCAGCTCGCGTGCAGCATGCCGCTGGCATCCTTGTGTTTTTTTCAGTGCATCAACAATCATTTCTCGCTCAAGATATTCAATCTTCTCCGGCAGCGTGTATGTGCCCGTTTCCACTGTTTTTTTTGCAATCTGCAGCGACGGGGGCAGGTGTTCAGATCGAATAACATCTTCATTGCACAGAAGAACCGCCCTTTCGATGCAGTTTTCCAGTTCCCGGACATTTCCCGGCCAGTGGTAGCTGGTCAGCATTTCAATTGCCGGAGTAGAAATGCGGGTGATATTTTTGTGATTTTCCCGTGCATATTTTTCGAGAAAATAATCTGCCAGCAGCATCACATCATTCTTTCGCTCCCGCAGCGGAGGCATATAAATAGGAAAGACATTGATGCGGTAGTATAAATCCTCGCGGAACAGGCCGTTTTTGATTTCTTCCTCGAGATTTTTATTTGTCGCCACAATGATTCGGACATTGGCTTTCAGAGTTTCATAGCCGCCGACACGTTCATATTCCTTAAATTGAATCACGCGCAGCAGCTTGACCTGCAGATGCAGAGAAAAATCACCGATTTCATCAAGAAACAAAGTTCCGCCCTCGGCTAATTCAAAACGCCCCGGCTTTCGTTCCACAGCGCCGGTAAAAGCACCCTTTTCATGACCAAAAAGCTCGCTCTCGAGGAGATTTTCGGGCAAAGCCGTACAATTTACCTTAATAAAGGGTTTTGCAGAACGATAGCTGTTATAATGAATGGCATGAGCAACTAAATCCTTGCCTGTGCCGCTTTCGCCGCGGATAAGAACTGTCGCATTGCTGTTGGCAACCTGCTCAATAAGCCGATAGACCTCCTGCATGGCCCCGCTGGTTCCAACCATGTTGTGAATGTTGAATCTTGTTTTCAGTTCACGCAGCAGACGTTCATTCTCATCCTTAAGTTCGCGACGGTCTGATTCCACAAGCTTATTAAGCTTAACGGCCTGAGCAACCATCGTAGCAATGACTTCAAGCAGCCGGACATGGGCATCAAAATCATCAGCAGGACGCACTTTGCGGTCTACACTGATAGCGCCGATGGCTCGCCCTTCAAGCTTAATGGGAACACAGAAAAAAGCAATTTTCTGCCCCTTCGAACGCGGCCGCTGGCCCGTTTTAGCCAGAAAACGCGGATCTTTGCTGATGTCGGGGACTACGACTTCTTTGCCGGTCTGAACAACCAGACCTGTGATGCCTTCGCCGACTTTATAGGTAATCTGCTTTTTCGAAGCATCGGGAAGACCATGAGCCACCTTAATGCCGATGGTTTCTGTTTCTGGATCCAGCAGGGTAATTGCCCCTCTTTCCAGTTCAAGGTGGCTTTCCAAGGCCTTAAGAATAGATTCGAGCGTCGCCTCGAGATTGAGCGATTCCGCAAATGCCTTGGCAATATCAGCCAGCAGCACCACTTCTTTTGCCAACGACTTGGCCATCTTTATTCTCCCTGCTGAAAGCCTGTGGGTTACTTACAATATTGTGTTGAATTAAGCGGATTATACAATTTTGTAGACAACTGTTCAACAAAAAAACCGGTTCCTTTTTTTACGGAACCGGTTCCAATTATTCCGGATTAAATGGCATTTTCAAATAAGACTATCCCATCTACTACCTTGCAGGTATGGACAGCATATTTATCAGCAAAATCCGGCCGGCTCCTCGGATAGGCAGTCTCCACGACCTGCCTGACTCTATCGGCATCAGCTGCCAGCACCAGACATCCTGCGGCTCCTTTGTCCCCGCCGCCGAGCATACGCTCACCCAAAACACCCGGTATCGTGCGAACAATGTCACACATTGTCTCTAATTCCGGTCCAGAAATAACATACTCATCCCGCAGGCCAATCCCATCCTGACGAAAAACACTGCCGACTGTTTCAATGTCGCCGGCCTTCCATGCATCCATCATCCGGTAAAAACGCTTTTGGGCTTTGTAGATGTAGGTCATCCGGCTGACCAGATGAGGGTGGCTTTTTTCAAAATGGGACTTTATCCTCCCGAACAGGGCGTCATCTCTTACATCGGCCAGACAGGTTATACGAAAACCGGCTTCTTGGGCCATCTTAACCAATTCTTCACATTCTGCACGGCGGATTTTATAGGTTGATTTTTCCAGACCGGGACGAACAGTGCCTGTATCCATCACAACGATGCGGAAATCTTTTGCACCGGCCCCCAGCGGTACATACTGAATGGAGCGTGCAGCCGGAATGTAATGCGTTCCTTTGCCCTCTTTGGCAAAGAGAATCATAATCTGATCCAGTTTGCCGCAGGGTGAACCGATGTAGTCGTTCTCAACGGCCTGCGCCAAGTCCACAATCTTCATCGAATCTTTTTCTGCAATTCCATTGGCGTCCAAAATGGACAAAATCAAATTCAGCGTCAGCGAGGCGCTTCGGCTCATTCCTCCGCCGGGGATATTGCCGTAAAGAACCGCATCAATGCCTTTTGCAATACGATACCCTTCCCGGCGAAGAATAAAATCAACACCGTACGGGAAACGCGCCCACGTATCACTGACCTCAGGCGATTTCGGGGCAGGCGTTCTGCCGATTTCAAACTCCACAATGCCGTCCTGAGGAAAATTGCCGCTGAACAGCCGCATCGTATTCGTGCCGTTGGGCTTATAGGCCATCCAGATAAAACGGTCTGTGCCGACACCAAACAGCTCGGTACCGTTGTAGTCGCCATGCTCTACGCCCAGACAAAAGCGGGAAGAGCTGCGCCGCACCTTGGCGCCATCCATCTTCATTCCTTTGGAAGCAGCAAGCTCCTTCAAGTAAGCAAAAGCCTGTTTATCGGTTGCTATATCCACTGCTGTATTCTCCTTTATCTGGCTATTCCAATAGGACTAAAAATCGCGTACAGAATCAATGTCAAGATAACCACAATCACCCCGGCGATCATGGCACCTTTGGAGGGAGTCAGCTCGATCGAGGTATTGTGTCTGAATTCGACCGGCTCTTTAAGCGGCTTTAAGACAGTGATAATCGTCATCACCAGAAGACAGGCAACAAAACTGATAGCCATTCTGTTGAGGAAGTTGCCAATGAGAGTTTCCATCGCTTTGTTTTCCATCAGTCTGGTGATGGTGGATACATATTTCAGTCCGCCGTAAACGATAAAGTTGGTCACCAGACCCGCCGTGCCGCAGATAGCCGGTCCTATGCGAACAACTAAGCCAAACACAAAAACCGCCAGAACACCCGGGGAAAGATACCCCTGACTTTCCTGAATGATCGTAAAGATGCTGTGGCTGATTTTCGGATTGCCCAGAGCCGGAGCCAGTGTTACTGCAATCACCGAAAAGACCACAACACAAATCCGGCCCAGCAGAACAATGGTTTTTTGGGAGGCGTTGGGATTGAGATACTTTTTAAATACATCCATTGTGAAAATTGTGGAAGCGGCATTCAGCATCGCTGCCAGCGAACTGACAATCGCTCCCAGCAAAGCGGCCAGAACAAAGCCAACCCATCCTGTTTTGCGGGGAAGCACCTTGCTGAGCAGCTGTCCCAGCGCCGAATCGTATTTATAGCCGATGAATTTTTCTGTATGGATTTGGGCATTCGCCGCCTTGGCGGCCTGTTCTGTGGCTTTATTATATGCTTCCATCTCCGCCGCCAGCGGCCCAAAAACCGTTTTCATCGATTTATCATCCGACTTGAAAACCGAATAGGGCCTCACTGCTAATTTGTCATAATCGGCCTTTACCATCGGCAGCACATACGGGTTTTTTGTCCGGGCGGCCTTTTGGCTCTGGACAGTGGGGTAAAGGGCGATCATAAATTTTCCTTCCGCCCAATTTTCAACAGACTGGGCATCCGGCGCCTCCACAACCTGCACCAGTGTTGTGGCCGGATTGGCCTTCTGGTAGCGGGCAATCACCGGAGCATTGTCGTTGACAGCTTTAGACTTCATCTCTGAGGCAAACAGGTTAAATGAAATAATGCCGGGTATTACAATGACAAAAGGTATCAGCAGCTTCATAAACGCTGAAAACACAATGCCTTTCTGGCCTTCCGCCAGCGAGGCCGAACCCAGTGTGCGCTGGGTAATATACTGGTTCAGCCCCCAATAGTAAAAATTGGGTATCCACAAGCCCAGCAGCAGAGCCGTCCATGGAAGAACCGAATCATTTTTCGGCAAAATCATATTCAGCCGCACCCGGTTAAGTTCCACAAACCGCTCCATCGCCCCTTGATTCGGCTCGAAACTCTTGAAGGCAACCGCACCGGTCGCCACATCGTCGATATACGCTGCTTCGTTGATGCTGCCGAGCATTTTGAATGCAAAATACATCACAACCCCCCCGCCCAGAATCAGGGCGCTGCCCTGAATCAGGTCGGCCCACGCACAGGCCTTCAGACCGCCGGCGGCCACATAAATCATCGCGATAATCCCTATCACCAGAGAGGCCTGAGCCACCGTGGGAACCACTTTCATTCCCATCTCTTCTGCCATGGTGTTGATCGTCAAGGCGCCGGAATAGGTAACCGCTCCCAGCAGAAGCATATAAATCAGAAGCATCGAGACGGCCATTATAACCCGGGCTAAAGGATTGTACCGATATTCAAGAAACTCCGGCATTGTATAAATGCCGGCCTTGAGAAAATACGGCAGAAAACCGAACGCCACCACAACCAGCGTAATAGCAGCCATCCATTCATAACTGGCAATTGCCATACCCACATGGCTGGCGGCATTGCCGCTCATTCCCACAAACTGCTCCGAAGAAATATTGGCAGCAATCAGCGAAAAACCAATCAGCCACCATTTCAGTCCCCGGCCCGCCAAAAAGTAATCTTCGCCGGACTGTTCATTGCGGCTTTTGTACAATCCTACACCGACCACACAGACGACAAACACCACAAATACAATAATGTCCAGAATACCCATGCCAAGATCTCCTAAAAACAGTACTTTCCTGCTAATTGGTTGCCTTATTATTTCGTGGATTATGCACATTTTTTGTGGTATATCAATAAAATAATCGTCAATACAGGATGAAATAAATCTCAAAATAATTGCGAAAATCCTGCAATGGGAAAACACGACATTACTATTCTCTTTGAAGATGAGCAGATTATTCTCATCAACAAACCCGCCGGTTTATCAGTTACTGCGGACCGTTCGGGCGCGCCGGATGTGGTTATGATGCTCAATAAACAGCTGCGGCTCACAGAACCGCTGCGGCTGGTGCATCGGTTGGACAAAGATACCAGCGGTATCCTGCTGATTGCCAAAAACAAGACTGCACAGAGCCGTTATTCCCGGCTGTTTGCCCGACGGACTGTTCAGAAGCTGTATCTGGCCATTGTCAAAGGTCCGCTGCCTTATGCCGGCGGCTCCATAAAAGATCCTATTGCTCGCAGCCGGCGCAATCCGCAGGCCATGCAGGTGCATCCCCGCTTAGGCAAGCCCGCACATACCGTGTGGAAGCAATTGGCTGATTTCGGCGCTGTTTCACTGGTTTGTGCACAGACAGTGACCGGACGCACTCATCAGATACGGATTCATTTTGCCCATCGGGGTATGCCGCTGGCAATCGACGCCCTTTACGGCAGTGCGGAGCCGCTGATGCTGTCTGCTTTTAAACCCGATTATCAGGCCAAGCAGGATAAAGATGAACCGCCGATGATCAGCCGTCTGACACTGCATGCTTATCAGCTTACGCTTCCTATCGGTCAGGAAGAGACACTGAAAACCTTTACAGCCCCGCTGGATAAGAAATTTGCTGCCGTTATTAAACTGCTGGCTAAGCATACGGCAAAACTTGCCCCGGGATTTGTAAATCAGGACGACCTCAGGCAGATATTAAACGCAAATCCTCTCCATTACCTGCTTGCCGACACCGGAGAATAAAATGCAGTTCGAACGAATTCTTGCAACATCCGAACAATTGGACCAAATTGTATCTGATTTGGCTGAAAAAATCGCCGAGACCTATCGCGGCAGAAGAAATGCAGCAGCCGTAGTTATGCTGGAAGGAGCTCGCCGTTTTGCCAGTGACCTGCTTGCAAAGCTGGACTTTACAATGGATGTTATTTTCGTCAAGGCATCCAGCTATTACGGCCAGACAGTTTCGACAGGTTTTGTCCAAATTGAAGGACCGCAGGACTTATCCCAGCTGGTCCGAGGTAAAAATATCCTGCTGATTGATGATATTTATGATACAGGACAAACAATGGCGACAATGCTTTCCCGATTATCAGAATATCAGCCGGAAAGCATTAAAATCTGCGTTCTACTGGAAAAGACTATCCCCCATATACAGAATATCCCGATTGATTTTACAGGTCTGAAAGTAGATGACGCCTTTATCGTCGGCTATGGCCTCGACTACAATGGATGCTTCCGCGAACTTCCTTACATAGCCGTATTATCCGGTATTCCTGCGGCTGAAAGATAAGCATTCCGCAAAAAGACCCGGTACCAACCAGCTCGGCCTAAAATACCCAGTCTATCAGAGGATTCTTACAGACTCCGGCTAATTGCAGATTAAAGCCCATATACACCCAGCTTGCCGGTCTGCTGGGATTGGGGGGCCTGCTGGCCTTGCGGCTTATAATAGCGGCGGGCCTCCGGCAGATATTCTTTGATACTTTGTATGCGGGTCTGGTCTGCCGGATGCGTACTGAGAAATTCCGGTATCTGGCTACCCTCTTTGGAAGCAGCCATCCTCTCCCAGAATCCAACTGCCGCTTCAGGGTCATAGCCAGCCATCGCCATAAAAATCAACCCAAGCTGGTCGGCCTCTTTTTCATGCAGACGGCTGTATGGGAGAATCACAGCCAGCGACGCTCCGACCCCATAGGATGACAGGAAAATATTCCGCGTAGCTTCGGGTTTATCTTTCATCGCCTGAGACAGACCTATGCCGCCCAGTGTCACCATCAGGGCTTGGCTCATGCGTTCCGCACCGTGTTTGGCAATTGCATGAGCAATCTCGTGGCCCATTACCACCGCCAGCCCTGCATCATCCTGCGTTACTTCGAGCAGACCGGTATAAACCACAACCTTGCCTCCGGGCATTGCCCAAGCATTCTTTTCTTTACTTTCAACCAGATTAAACTCCCACTTGTACCCGGCAATCCGGTCGTTCATATAGTTTTCATTCATATACCGCTCGACAGCATCAGCGATGCGTTTGCCGACCCGCTGCACCATAGCTGTTTTGTCCGGGTCAGTGCTTAACTTGGTTTCCGGATCTTTGAGAAAACTATTATACTCCTGCAGAGCCATCGAGTTGATAAGGGGGTCCGGTACAGTATTAAACTGGCTGCGCCCGGTTATGGGTACTGTGGTACAGCCGGCCATTGCCGCCATAAACACCGCGATTAAAACAACTCGGAATATTCTGCATCTTTTCATATATTTGACTCCTTTTACAGATTGCTTTCCTGTTAACGCTTTCTATTATAACCGAAAACAGAAAGATGCAAGCGTATTTTCTGGAGATATAAACGCTTTAATCGCCTGAATTATTTCAAATCTTCAATAATCAGCTCAAGTGTTTGATCAAGGGTATATCGCGGGACAAATCCGATTGCCGTTCGAATCCGCTCCAAACTTGGAACTCGCCTTTTCATATCGTCAAAGGGTCGGCCGTATGCTTCTTCATAGGATAAATACTGCTTGATGCTTCGGCTTTGGGTCAATCCAATAATTTTGTCGGCAAGAGCATCGATTGTTATCTCCGCATCAGAACCGAGGTTAAAGACTTTTCCTTCGGCTTGCCGGCAGTTCATCAGACGCATCAGGCCGTCAGTCACATCGTGGACACAGCAAAAACATCGGGATTGCCGGCCGTCGCCGTAAATCTGAATAGGCTCATTTTTCAGCGCCCGGGCGACAAAACGCGGAATAACCATTCCGTATTGTCCGGTTTGCCGCGGCCCGACTGTGTTAAACAGCCGGACAATAACCACCGGCAGACCATACTGTTGATGATAGGCCAACGCCAGAAACTCATCGATGGCCTTGCTGCAGGCATATGACCAGCGGGAAAAACGCGTGCTGCCCAGAACGGTGTCATCATCTTCGTGGAAGGGAATCGCCTCGCTTTTGCCGTACACTTCACTGGTAGAGGCAATAAGGACTTTTTTGCGAAACTTGTTGGCAACCGACAGAACAACTTCCGTCCCGTGGATATTGGTCTCGATGGTATGCACCGGACGATCAACAATAAGCTGAACTCCCACAGCGGCGGCCAGATGATAAATCACATCGCATTTTTCGACCAGCAGATGCATCGTGTTGGGATTGCGAACGGAATCGCATACGAATTCAAAATCCGGATGATGCTCGACAGATGCAATATTCTTCAGGGAGCCGGTAGAGAGGTCATCAATAACGGTTACGCTATGACCCTCCCGCAGGCAGGCCTCTGCCAGATGAGAACCAATAAAGCCGGCTCCGCCTGTTATTAATATTCGCATTACACGATCTCCAGAATGAGTGTTTTTGCCAAAAAGAAACTCACTTAATCAACCTGCACCGCCAATTCCTGCGTTTTGATGTTTCAGCCTTTTGTGATTCAGATTATCGCGGGTCGGCAACCGGATGCAGCGCAACCAGTTTGGGACGGTCGTTTTTAGTCCACACCTGACTGCGATCAAAAACAGCGATCATCCGCCGCTGCGGACCGTCTTCTCCCAGCCGTACGAGAATGTAGGCCGTAAAGACATCGCTGCGGACTGTGAACTTATTGGCAAGATTCGACAGAATCCAATGTTCCTCCTCGATATCGTCGCTGATACTCTGCATCCCGACATTTTCTTCTTTCCAAGGCCCGTCGGAATACTGCTTCATCCTCGGTACTTTAGTCAGCAGATCTGCCAACTTTGCATAAGGCCGATGCTGGATGATTTCCTCTGCCAGCTGCAGTGATGAAAAAGTAACCGTTTTATCCGGGTCGGCGGCATTGGGGTTAGCCAGCACAGGGGGTATAGCCGCAGCAATCACATGCAGCGGGGCCGTGTTGATATTGATGCGGCCGGGAAGTGTGCCGCTATCGGGGCGGTTAATCGTGCATATATAATCTAAAACAGCAGGCTCCTGAATCAAGTCCAAATGAAGCGGTGATGTATCCGCTGCGGTTAATTTGGCTGTGATGACAGCATTCGGGTCCGATGTATTTTCTGGTCCGTTGCCGTACAGCGGCAGCGTTTCCAGCTCATGCCACCGGCACAGCGGCCTGCCGTCATCTGCTGCAGCAAGCTGAAAGCCCTTGGCACCGGGCACTGTTACGCTGTTGGCCTGCCCAAGTGTGTGCGTGTAGTTGGGAGAAGGACCACCTGTCTGCTGCAATGCATAACGCCCATAAATGAATTTCCACTCCGTATCCTGCCGTTTGACAGCATTTTGCCCCACAAGCAGCAGCATAGAAGCAACCGTGTCGCCAGAAACCTTGTCCACAACTATATAATCGATTCCGCGGTTGTTTTTAATCCACGCCGGCGCCGGCCGGAGCAGCTGAATTTCCTTATCGGTTACAGTATTTATCTGAAGAAGGGATGCCAGTTCATAGGTAAGCGATGCCAGCGGACCGGAAGCCAGCGTCACCGCAGCAGAACTTCGAATGACATACCGGCCGGGTGATTGGGCAGTTTGGTCATCATACTTAGGTACAAATTTATAGAGATCCCCGACAGCAGCATTAATCACCGCCCCATCGCCTACTTTTATCCGCCATGCATCTTCATTAACAGTATAAGCCGTATCAATACGTGCAAGCTTCAGATCGTCAGGATAAGGATTCAGCAATTCAATGGCAAACTCTTCCAGTACGCCCGTAGTCACATTGCGTTTGGCATACACTTCTGAAATAAAGGGCTGGCGCTCATAGCCGAAAACAATATCGTCTGTTTCCAGACCAAACGGCATAGCTCCGGCCGGCACAAGGCCGCCGGTTACCTCTGCCAGCATCTTGTCAATGATGTCTTCTGTAATAAAGGTGCAGTCCACATTGGCCTGCGCGCCGTAATCGGGATGGTAAAAAGGCCCTTCCGACTCCCCGGGAACTTGACTGTTGGGCGATCCATCATCCGAAAAATCAATCACATTCGCTGCAAATTGGGCAGCGCTTAAGGCCGCCTCGTGAAGGTCGCCGCCGTTTTGCTGAAAGAAATACTCCCGCATGGCATAAAGCAGCTGCAGGATTCGGCGCCGCGTTTCAATAGTATTGTACGGCTTGCCGGATGTGCCCTTGAGAATCTCAGCCGGCGAAGCGATGTCTGTGGAAACAGGACCGGCTGGAATCAGCAGCGAGCGAATCCGGCCGCGGCTTCCGGCAGGAATCCCCGCCAAATCTGCTTCCAGCAGCGGATAGCCGCCTCTTCGGAACATCCGGTCAAAGCTGTAAAATGTGCACAGATGCCGCCGGTCATATCGAAACAAAGGATTCGTTGGCGCAAGCGGATTGCCCGCCAAATCCCATTTATCGAAATTGGCCGGATCGACTTTGATTTTCCATGATACAAATGCCGTATTCTCATCGACCGGAGTTCGCAACGCCCCATATGTCCCGCCGCCGGCATCCAATGTAAAATGCAAAACACCCGGGTCGGGAGGCGATTTTCGTTCAAACCGCGCCTCTGTCATTGAGGTAATAAGATAGCGGTTCCGCAATTCCAGTTCATCACCGATGTCAAAAAATCGGCCGGCAAGGGGTTTTTCCATATTCAGCAGAAACGCCTGAGCAGCCGCAGGAGCAAAAGGATAAATATTGCCCCCCCATACTTTGGCTAATCCTTTTGCTGCCATTAAATCATACCACCGGTCGCCGGATTCCCCCGAAGCTCCGCCGTCAAACAAAACCCCGTTCAAATCCCGCCCGCGCAGAAACGGCAGATAGTTTATTTCAGTTAAATACCGCCCTGAACCGTCTTTTTGATTGTCATGCCATGGCTTCAAAGTAAACGTATTGACAGGATCTTCATGCCAGTAAGTCCACATATCCGAAAACGGCGATCGTTTCTTAGGGTCGGCATAACCCTTCACATTGAAACAGCTGGCCGCATTCAGGTTGAGCATCGCGCAGTTGTCGATAATGCGGACGGCGGCAAAGACCGGCTCGCCCCGGCTGGTCGTCAGGCCCGGCACCAGTACCCAGCGGCTGTCGGCCACGCCGTCGCCATCGGCATCGGCTCGGGCGCCGTAAATGCAGGTACTGGCCGGATTGTTCCACTCCGACACATTCGGCGCTGCTCCCTGCAGAATAATCTTCATTCTATCCTTGGGTCTAATTATTTTTGCCCGCACATTATAGGCACTGACCTTATAGGCTTCCCAAACCCCTGGAGCAGTGCTCCACTGCGATGGAACATTGCTGTTGTCCGGGTCAAGCCAATATCTTGCTGCCGTCTGCGGGTAATATACATGCTGACCTCGGTCAAACCGCTGATAATACAAGCTGTCTGAAGCCCCCTGAATTGTCCCCCACAAATCGCTGATATGAGGCCAGACGTAAATATCATCCGTCGGGTCAGCAGGCGTATTGTTATTGTGCCACCAGACCGGCTCCAGCGAGGCCAGCCAATAATCATCCAGCAATCCCGGCAGCCAGACATCATCATTTGCCGCCGGCGCTTGGGCCGGATCGAGCTGGCCGTCAGGACCGGGATCAATCATATCATCCCACGTACCAGCTATTCCATCCACGCCCAAACCGTTGTTGAAGCCCCGATGATGTTCCGCCAAATCCCAGGGTTCATCGGAATCGGGATTAAGATTGCCGGCGTCGGCAATACCCGGCCGGGCCGGATTGGTGCCGAACAAATCGGCAACAAGAACGTCATCGATACGGGATAGCACCGTCTGGACGGCAGCATCCAGATCCTTGCTCTGGATTACTGCGGCCGATTCCATCTGGCCGGCACGGGAGATCATCAGGAACATTACCCCCACCACGGCCAGCAGCACCGTAACGACTATCACCAGAATCAGAGCGGAACCTTTATGCAGTTGTCTATTCTGTGTTTTCACAATACCACCTTTATTGTCATTTTAGACTATACAGATACTCCTGCTGGAAAAATCCCTTTGCAGAACGCCTTGTTTGCCTTCAATGACATTTCCATTCCGTTTCAGCTTACCGTCAATGGCCCCGCGTTTGTCTTCAATCGCCTATATATACAATATGCGTAAATATCTTGCCGTCGGCGAAAATCCCGTTGCTGTCCTTGAGCACAAACGTAAACTTCAGCGCTTTGGGATAAAAATCCTTCCGAAAAGGACATGCTAAAGTTTGGCATCTTTTGCTTGCATTATCCGTATTTACCATATACCAATTAGCGATGGTATCCGTCGTCCCTTTGGGCAGCGTAAAACACACGCCGAATTTATTGACGCCCATTAACGAAAAATCGGAATCCACATCATTGGGGGGCACATTACCATTTCCCACAGGGTCCACATCCGGCCACCATCGCACGCCTATAAATAAAGGCGGAGCGGGGGCAAGCCCCGTAAAGGAGACAAGATCCTCATTCTGATAAGCCCACTGAATCTGCATCTGAACAACACCTTGGCAAAAGAGATTCCACAGACCGTCGGCGGCGTCGATATTGACCATCGGGCGGCTGATATTGCCGTCCGGCACAGAGGTATCAAACATCACCGTTCGGAGAAAATAACCAGCGTTATTGGTGCTGTAATTGAGAGTATTGATCCAGTCCGTCAGCGAAATCGTATCATACTCCCAGACATTTTCATTGCCCAAAAGGAACTGGGATGCTGCGGGATTTATGAAAATAGAATAGTCGGGCGGTATGCCCAAATTGGGATACGGCATAACCGTCAAAAGCTGACTGTCAGCCGTCAAAATGTGGCAGCGGCGGGCAAGAATCTCTGCTTGTTTAAAATCGGGAACAGCTGTCGGGTCCGCTATCAGATTAACCGAATTGGCATGGCCGTAATAAATGCGGGCGGCATTGCCGTAAATCATCTTGTTCGGCAGTGGCGTTTGGGCCGCCTGAAAATCCCCATCGGCAAAAAAATGAATGGCATCATAATAGGTATCCGGAACAGCATCGCCATTGGTATCAACAGCATTAAACCACAGAAACAGCGGCGCTTCTTTCCGCAGACCGCGAAAATCGGCATTGATCTGCTCGGCAACAGCCCGCAAATTGCGGGATACCTCGATCGATGCTCCTGCCTGCCGGTGGGCCTGGACTGTCGTCGAAAAGACCAGCCCCGACAGGGTCAGCAGCATCACCAGCAGAGCCATTGCCACCAGCAGCTCTGCAATCGTAAAGCCCCGTGCTGATTTTACCGTCATATTGTCAAATTTACAATCCATTTTCGAAACCGCTGGTTGCACAGATGTATTTCTCAACTGCCGCTGTTATTGAATCTGATCCAACTGAATCACTTTCTGATACACCCCGACACAGGGATATCGGTCGCTGCCCGCCGCCGGTGGTACAACCCAGATATAATGGGCCAATCCCGCCGGCTTTGCCGGATCGGTAATCCAGTCTTCCGCAAGGGTTAGTATTCCATCGGTGCGGTTCACTTCAAGGATTCGATAAATCCGGCCGGAATAATCATCTGCAATCGTATAGCCGTCACTGAAAAAATCCAGAATGCTGCTGCCAAGCAGCAGATTGGTCCATTTCGGATTGTCCTCCGGTACAACCTGCAGCTTCCGCAAACCGGCAAGACGCACCTGCACTCTGACCGGCGAAGGCCAAGGGAGATTGTTCGCCGCCGGATAGGGATTGGATGCATCGCCCGAAAATCCCAAATGCCCGTAATAGCTGTTTCCGGCCGTATTGCGGCGGTTGACAAACACGGTAATCTGCACCGCTTTGTCTCCTGCCCGACGGCACAGGGCAGACCAGTGATACTTCTGCCCTTCGGGATAAGCAGTCGGCAAAACAGACGGATACCTGAACTGCTCCCAATCGGCGGTTACAGGAATATCGTCTACGGTGTTATAGATTCTATCCGGCCCCAGACTATACCGGTTGACATCAATATAATTGCTGCAGGTACTGTATTCATCCGGAAAACCGGCAGGATCTGCCTGATGCAGCAGTGCGGACGGCCAGAACTGGAAGTCCCGCAGGCCATAAAGCCGGATTTTGGCAAAGGCCTCATCCGCCGCAACCGCCCCTACTGCCCGTTCGGTAGTCAGTGTTGTCAGTTTGACCCCAACCGGAAAGATTGTGGCTACCATCACCAATCCGATTGCCATAATGCCGGTGGCAATCAGCATCTCGGTCAATGAAAATCCAAATTGTTTACGGATTCTGTTCACGGTATTTGAGCACCAGTTCTCCCGTATAAGGGCTGATATGTTCGTCATTGATGGTTTGCAAATAACTTGTCCAGCGGGCAGCCGCATTTGCCTGCTTGTAATCTGATTTGCTGTACAGCTTAAAGGATTGCACGCTGATTTCCGGACCAACACCGCAGTTGGTGGGGTCAAGTCCATAATCATCCTGAAGAAACTGACTGATTCCTGCTTGGACTTTTACCAGCACATTAAAAATTGTATCATTGCTGCTGCCGTCAGTTGTGCCGTCTTTATTTCGCACCCAAACCGGATGAACAGTCAGGCGGCCTTGCGGCGAAAAAATAATCGAAAAGGTGCTGGCATCCAGCAGACACCGATTTACCCCTCCTGTGCCGACAGGGGCAAGATTGGCTGCGTTATCTGTTAAAACTGCATCATCAAGTTTGACGGGCATCAGCTTATTCCAGTCATAGGTTGTGTAGAAATCCGCCCGCTTAATCCAGTACGAACAGACCGCCCCTACATCATCCGGCAGCTTCATCGGCCTGCGGCCGGTTAGTGCCCGAAATCCGTTGGCAAGCCCGGTCGCTGCAGGGTCGTGGACAATAAAAATCATATAGGTATGCCCATTCATATCCGGCTGAAAGCGAATGCCGGCATAGGTCTGCTCGCGAACAGCAATAGCCCGGGCATTGGACATGGCGGAGTTAATCAGTTTGCGAACACCGGCTGTCGATTCGTACGAGTCCATTAAGCTGCGGGCTGCCGGAATGGAGATGCCCATCAGGATGGCGATAATTCCCGCCACGACGAGAATCTCGGTCAGTGAAATCCCATTTTGTCGTCTGGTCGTTGGCATTCTAAATCCCAGCCGCTGCTTGGCACTCGCAGCGAGGCGCTATTTTTCCTGCTCAAAGTTAAAGACATCATCCGATGTGCCATATCTCCCATCGGGGCCGGCACTGTGCAGCAGAAATGATTCAGCCCGGTACGGCCGCGGGGGACTGGTAAAATTCGGATTGGCTGTCTGCCCGTAAAACCAGCCGGGATTGGCATACAGCGGATGATAGGCCGCATTCGGCTTGGCGGCTATGCCGTTAATGCTGTCATAGACATTGTAGGTATTCAACTGGGCTATTGTAGTTTCATTATCGGCTGCCTCAAAAGCATGACGGCTTTTGAGGCGATTGGCCTTGTAATACAGAATCGGCATTCCGGTCATTTTGCCCGTAGCCAGATTCTTCGTAATTTTATACATATCAGCCAGTATATAAGTATCCACCAAAGGAGCGGCCGCTGTTCCGTACAGACTGCCCAGTTTGACCGCATTGGCATTTTCCAGCTCCAGATACGGCCCTTTGCGCAGTTTAAGATTGTCCGGATTGGCCGTCACATCCACCGCCGGAGCATACAGGGCTGTGGCCGGCGTGCCATCAACTGTTCCATCGGCTCGGAACTGCGACGCAGGATGAAAGCCGAAGCCGTCCTGACCGATAATGGCTTCTGCCAGCCGCTGCGAGGCGGTATAATTGCCGTACACAGCAGGATTCCACTGGCTGGGCGGATAGTCGCCGGTGTCGCTGCGGAAGGCCTCCAAAGCCACGCCGATTGCGTGAAACTGCCCTCTCTGCTTGACATTGGCGGCGGTTTTGGTCACCTGATTGAGTGCTGGTATCAGCAAAGCCAGCAGCACGCCGATAACCGCCAGCGTTGTCAGCAGCTCCACCAGCGTAAAGCCGGTCAGCAGTGTTTTCGATTTGTATTTCATAAAAACGCCTCCTGAATGCTAACCGTATCAATAGTTAAAATTGGTAATGTCATCCTTGGTTCCATAAATGCCGTCCCAGCCGGCAGAAATCAGGACAAAAGTGCTTGGATTGAAGGGCTTGTCCCAATTCGAACCCGGTGTATGACGCCGCGACAGCTGTTCGTAAAAAACCTGCGCCGGATTATCCGCAGTCCCATCGTTGTCCTCATCCGGATAATGCGGGGGAATATCATTATTCGTATCTGCCGCCGGGTCGCGCAGCCAAGGAAGCCGCAGCATCGGCAGATTGTCCGAAAAATTATAGACCCAGTTTTTGTATTCGGATTCAGCGGGGTTCGTAACCGGCTGGTTAGAGGCATCTACCCGAAACCGCTTGGAAGAATCAGCCTTAAAATATAATACCGGCATTCCGGCCCTCTCACTGTCGCCGCTGGGCAGGGTTATCCGGTTGCGGTTGAATATGTCCGTAATAACCGGCGCCCGATGGGTCCCATTGGGTGTTACCGCCCCGGAATCGTAAATCGTCGAACCGCCGTTATTGCCCGCCCATAACTCATAAATGGTATAAACCCCCAGACGCCTCATTTCCATATACGGCGATTTCCGGTCTTTTTGGGTCTGGGAGGTATAAAGCGAAAGGCCCGGATGAGGTGCCGGAGCCGCCATGTCCAGATTCGGATGCCATTTGGTTTTGGGATGAAATCCAAGCTCATCCCGGCCGACAAGGGCTTCGGCTAACCGCTGGGCACCGCAGACAACGGTACTTCCATCGGATACTTGAGCCGAATCCGGATATTCCTGAAAATCCTTGCTGAACAGTTCCAGTCCCACTTCCATTGCCTTCAGGGCGGCCTTCTGCTGCAGGTTGCGCTGGACAATTTTTACCTTTTGAAGGCCGGCACCGAACAGCGCAATCAGCATCGCAATTATCGCCACCACTGTCAGCAGCTCAATGAGCGTAAAACCGCTGTTGTTTTGCAGCTTTTTCATTGTTTCAAGTCCCGGTTTAATATGTTCGGGTTTTTTGAATTTTTAAGCGATAAGCATTGAGAAGCCCCACTAAACCAACGGCTTAGTCGGCTCCCTAACTCAAAACTTAAAATGCTTATTTACTTGTAATATCATCGGGCGTCCCGAAAACTTTGTCCGGCCCTGCGCTGGTCAAGACCGGAAAAGCCCAGCCCAGCTGGTACTCATAGCGAATGCTGGTCTTCCAGGAGTCGATATACCGCGGCAGGTCGGTCCAGATGCCGGACCCAGCCGGCTGCTCCATCCGAATTGCCTGCCCCGAAGCATCTTTACTGGTTATCAGCGTATCCGTGACAGCGGCGGCAATCGAGCGGCTGGATGGGATTCGGCTCAGAAAGTAATACAGCGCCGCACTGGATGCATTGGAAATCTCATTGCCCAGCCCGTCTTTTTCCACAAGCGAATCCGGCGGATCAACCACCGCAGCCAAAAGCCCTTCTAAATCGTTCTCATTAAATCCGGCGTTTGCCACAAAAGGAAAACGGCCGGCTTCATCGTAGTACTGCTCGACGGCTGTGCAGAGAACTTCCAGCATGCTTCGGTTAAGGTCTTCCGCAGCCCGCTCCTTGATGCGGCGGCCGGCGCCGATCAATATGCTGATAAGAATCAGAATAACCGCCGCCGTAACCAGCATTTCCAGCAGCGTAAAACCGTGTTGTCGGCACGCTTGGCGCATATAGACCCTTTAGCGATGCAAGGGAAAGCATTCCCCCGCTTATTCGGTAACTTCCTTCTCAAAGTTGACCACATCGTCAGCCGTTCCGTAAAGACCGTCTTTGCCCGCCGACAGCAGAAAGAAGGAATCCGCCCGATAAGGCCGCTTGACACCCGTGGGATTGGCAGCCGTTACAGTGGCCTGAAGAACCTGCTGATTCAAAATGATGCTTTCAAAATCTGCATAATCGTTGCTTCCGTCATAAAGCGGATGCTGTATCGCGTTGTCATCCGGCGAATTCAGAGCCAGCAGATTGATGTTGTCATTATAGTTATAAATGTCATCGTCGATGCCGTTTGTATAGTCTTGAAACTGGAAACCCGTGCGGGCCCGGTAATACAGAATCGGCATCCCTGTCTTCTTGGAAGACAGACGCTTTTTGGCATACACATCGCAGAGCACAACATTGGTTGACTTGGTCCAGCCGGCCCCTGTCACAACAGCCGGTGCATAGACATCCTGCATTTGGAAGCCGTTGGCATTTTCCAAGTCAATGAACCGCTTGCGGTTGGCGATGTTTTCGGCGCCGTTGACTTCATTATAGGGCGACCCGGGCACACCCGTCTGAATGCCGTTGGTTGTATCATAGACAAACTCCGCTGTCCCGTCGCCGTTGACATCATTGTAGCCGTTGGCGGTAAAACCGGAACGGGGATGATACCCCAGAAAATCCCACCCTATCATGGCCTCGGCGAGTTTATTGGCTCCGCAATACACGGTTGAATCGATGGGATTTACAGCGGCAAAGGAGTTGTCTTTCGATTCCGGATAGTTGCCGAATTCATTCTTAAACATTTCAATCCCCACGTCAATACTGTGCATCTGGGCCTTCTGCTGGATGCGCTTGGAATAGTCCTTCACAAGGCCCAGCGCCGGCACCAGCAGTCCAATCAGAACCGCAATCACCCCCATCACTGTCAGCAGTTCAACAATCGTAAACCCCTTTGTTCGCTTCATTGTTTTGTCCTTTCTAAAAATAAATGAGTTCGTTTTCTGCAGTCCGGATCTGTCCGTCCTTCTACATCAGCACCTGAATCATTTTTACCATCGGCAGAAACATTGCCAGCACAATCGTCCCGACCAGTCCCCCCAGCATAATAATCATAATCGGCTCCAGCATGCTCATCAGCGAACCGACCAGCACATCGGCTTCCTCGTCAAAATTGTCAGCAATCTTCAGCAGCATCTTATCGAGATCGCCTGTTTCCTCGCCTACATCGACCATGTTGACCACAATGGAGTCCACTGTTTTCGACTGCCGGAGCGGATTGGCAAATGTATCCCCCTGCCGGATAGCGGCCTGTACCTTGGCCAGCATCGCCGAATAGATTTCATTTTCCGATGTTTCACGGGTAATGTTGAGCGCTTCCAGAATAGGCACGCCGGCACTGATCAGCGTCGCCAGCGTCCGCGTCCAGCGGGCAACGGAGGTTTTATACACCAGCTTCTTGATAATCGGAGTATGCAGCTTCAGCCAGTCCATCGCATAGCGCCCATAGCGGAACTGGCGAACAAGCTTCAGCAGCGAAAACACCACAAACGGACAGACCGCCACGAGTGCGGCATTAAGTCCCTTGCGCCCCAGCAGCCAATTGCTGATAGCCAGCAGGCCGCGCGTCAGCCCCGGCAGCTGGGCTTTGCCGTCGCTCATATCCTTCAGCACCTCTGAAAAAGTCGGAACAATAAAAATCATCAGCCCCATCACAATAAAAAACGCAGCTGTCATCACCACCGCCGGATACACCATGGCCCCTTTGATTTTGGATTTGAGCCGTTCGCTTTTTTCCATAAAGTCGGCCACGCGGTTGAGGATGACATCCAGCACGCCCCCAACCTCTCCGGCCGCAACCATGTTCACAAACAGCCGGTTGAAGCAGCGCGGATAGTGGCTCATCGCCTCCGACAGGGTCGCACCGCCTTCAATCTCATCCGCCACATACCCGATCACCCGCTTGAAGGTCCCTTTTTTCTGCTGCTCTTCCAGAATCCGCAGCGACCGCAGAATCGCCAGACCTGCATCCTGCAGAGTGGACATCTGCCGGGCAAACTGCGTAACCGCCTTGATTTTGACCTTGCCGTTGGCCCCCCGCCGCTTCGGACCAGCGGCCTCTCTGGCTACCTTGGCCTTTTTGGACACATTCTGTGCGCGGACTTTGGTGGGGAACAATCCTTTGTTGCGAATCTTGCTGATGGCTTCTTTGCTGCTGAGCGCCTCAATCTCGCCTTTCGTTTCGTTTCCTTTGGCATCCAATGCTTGATATTGAAATATCGCCATTGTCGTGCCCTCCTAAGAAAATAAAGCCGTATACCGATTCATCGCATTAATCCTCTTCCGCCGCAATGGTTTCACGGGACACTTCATCAATCGTGGTGATGCCGTCATAGATAGCTGCCAGACCGTTTTCCCGCAGCGTTTTCATCCCTGCCCGCCTTGCTGCTTCCCGCAGAACGGATGTAGAGGCATTGTTCATCACCAAATCCCGCAGCTCATCATTAAACACCATGATTTCAAAAATGCCTAATCGCCCGCGATAGCCCGACCGGTTGCATTTGTCGCAGCCCTTGCCGTAGAAGAACCGTTTGCCCCCGACATCTTCCGGACGCAGGTTCAGTTCCATCAGCATCTCTTCGGTGGGTTCATATTCCGTCTTGCAATGGGGGCATATTTTACGCACCAGCCGCTGGGCCACAATGCCCTCGATGGTAGCGGTCATCAAGAATGGTTCCAGCCCCAAATCCAGCAGACGGGCAACCGTGCTGGGGGCATCGTTGGTATGCACGGTGGTGAAAACCAAATGCCCTGTCAGCGAGGCCTGAATAGCAATCTGTGCAGTCTCCAAATCGCGGATCTCACCGACCATCACAATATCCGGGTCCTGACGCAGAATGGATCGCAGACAGCGGGCAAATGTCAGACCGATTTCAGGACGTATCTGCACCTGAATCAATCCGTCAATGTCATATTCAACCGGGTTTTCGGTCGTAATGATCTTGCTTTCGACATCGTTGAGTTCTTTGAGGGCAGAATAGAGCGTGGTGGTTTTGCCGGAGCCGGTCGGACCTGTTACAATAATGATGCCGTTGGGCTTTTGAATCAGGCTGCGCATCTTGGCCAAATCCTGCTCGCGCATCCCCAGCATATCCAGCGACAGATTCACCTGCGAACGGTCGAGCACGCGAAGCACCACACTTTCGCCAAACATCGTCGGAAGGATGCTCACACGCAGATCAACAGGATTGCCGCCCATCACCAGCGGGATACGACCGTCCTGCGGCAGACGCCGCTCCGCAATATCCAGATTGGCCATAACCTTGATGCGGCTGCTCAACGCCATAGCGATATACTTGGGCGGCGGCTCCATCTCGTAGAGCACGCCGTCAATACGATACCGCATTTTATAGGTATCCTCGAACGGTTCAAAATGGATATCCGAGGCCTTGTCTCGTATGGCCTGCATCAGCACAAGGTTCAGCAGCTTTATCACCGGCGTTGATTCAGCGGCATCTTTTAAATCATCCAAGTCAATGCTCGCATCGCGGCCGGCAAGCTGGGTAAGGGTTTTATCGCTTTCTATTTCGCCTATCAGCTCATTGATGCTGCTGTCCTCCTCGGCGTAATATTTATCCAAGTATTTTCGTATAACCTCCTCATCTGCCACTTTGGCTACAACTTTATAGCCCATCAGCGTGCTTAAATCATCGGTAGCCCGAAAATTGTCGGGACTGTCCATAGCAACAGTCAGCTGATTTCGAGACTTGTCAAACTCAATGGGAATGATTTTGTATGTCCGCGCCATTTGGGCAGGAATTTGTTCCAACACTGCTTTTGGTATTTCCATCCCCTCAATGTCTATATATTCCATCCCCCTCTGGCCGGCAAGTGCTATCCGTAGATCACTGGGTTTTATTAAGCCCTGTTCAATAAAGATTTGACCCAGTTTCTGTTTATTTCCCCCCTGCTTTTGAATTTCAAGACATTTATGTACCTTTTCTCTTGTCAACAGACCCATCTTAATAAGGATGCGTCCAAGTGTTCTTCCTTTTAACTCGTATACTGGAGGTATTTTGGCCATAATCCATCAAACTCCTTTGCCTGATTTTAACTATTTACAGGCAAAAATCACTGACCTTATTAATTATACGGCTTTCTGAATAAAAAACAAATTTTTTATAGATTGGACACTTGATATATAATACGTAATCAAATCCTTAAAGATTTCAAATAACGAAATACATCAAAAAAACCTAAAAAAACAAAAAAAATTAACATTTTTCTGTTTTTTTGTATGGACACATGCCATATAAAACAACGATAAGGTAATTCTATCAGCTCTTCTTTTTATGACAAGAGGATATTACAGGTCTTTTAATCTGAAGTCTTTAAGACAGGACCATACTCTTCTTCAAGCTTCTTAGCCGCAGCAGAGCCAAGACTTCCCCCAGCTTTCTCTTTTGCGGCTTTAAGCATTTCACCGGGATTACGGGCCTTATCCAACAGTTCATCCAGATCGATTATCTCTTTATCATAGAGTTCCCATAAATGGTCATCCAGAAGCTGCATACCAAGTTTCTTGCCGATCTGGATGCTCGATTCGATACGATAGACTTTATTTTCACGAATCAGGTTTGAAATAGCCGGCGTAACAATCATAAACTCATACGCCGCTACCCGCCCGCGGCCGGTTTTTTTCGGACAAAGCGTCTGGCTTAGTACGGCAATTAAATTGGTACTAAGCTGCACGCGAATCTGCTCCTGCTGGCTGACTGGGAATGCGTCGATAATACGGTTAATCGTTCCTTGACAGCCAGTCGTGTGCAGAGTTCCGAACACCAAGTGTCCGGTTTCGGCTGCCGTAATGGCCGCTTCCATCGTTTCCAAGTCCCGAAGTTCGCCCACCAGAATCACATCGGGGTCTTGACGCAGAGAACGGCGGAGGGCCTCCGCAAATGTTGTAACATCCAGACCTACTTCACGCTGATTGATAATGGATTTCTTGTGCTGGTGGTAATATTCGATGGGTTCTTCGACAGTGATGATATGCCTGTCCAGTGTTTCGTTAATATAATTAATCATCGCCGCCAGAGTGGTCGTTTTACCGCTGCCCGTCGGGCCGGTAACCAAAAACAAACCGCGCGGACGCCGGCACAAAGCCGCGCAAATATGCGGCAGACCGATTTGTTCCAGACTCAGCAGCTGCGACGGAATCAGACGCAGCACCATTGCAATATTGCCGCGCTGCTTGAACACTGCTGTTCGGAAACGTCCTGCATCTCCAAAGGCAAATCCATAGTCGGTACTTCCCACTTCCTGCAATTCCTGCTGGTTGCGTTCCGGCGTGATGCTTTTCATCAGCGCAACCGTATCCTCCGGCTCCAGCACTTTGGTATCCAAAGACCGCAGACGTCCCGAAATACGAAGGACCGGAGGACGCCCCACCGTAATATGGACATCCGAACCGCCCATTTTAATGCACGCTTCCAGCAATCGGTCAATATTCAAACTTGCCATATCAAAACACCTGTCCTAAAATACAAAAAATGATTCCTATACATCGACAACCAGTTCTTCTGCCTGTGCTACGCGCGATACTTCATCCGGCGTTGTAATGCCTTTGAAGACCTTGATTTTGCCGTCTTCCAGCAGCGAACGCATTCCGGAAGCCAAAGCGGCTTTCCGCAATTCACTGGCGGGCGCACGCGAAAAAGCCAGTTCCCGAAGCTGGTTGTTCATCTCGAGCATTTCAAAAATAGCGATACGGCCCTTGTAACCCGTTCCCTGACATCGGGCACAGCCGGCACCTTTATAAATCGGATGCTTATGAATATCCTCCGGAGTAATCCGCAGCAGCCGCAGGTAATGCGGGTCGGGGGTGGTATCTACGACCTTGCATTCTTTGCAGATGACACGGACAAGACGCTGAGCCATAATCGCCTGAATGGAACTGGCCACAAGGAAGGGCTTGACCCCCATATCAATCAATCGCGTGATGGCGCTGGGGGCATCGTTGGTGTGCAGGGTACTGAAGACCAAGTGACCGGTCAGAGCGGCCTGAATCGCAATATCCGCTACCACGCCGTCTCGAATTTCACCAATCAGAATGATATTGGGGGCCTGACGCAGCATAGACCGCAGAATGGCCTCAAATGTCAATCCGATTTCCGTTTTCACCTGACATTGATTAATGCCGGAAATATTGTATTCGACGGGGTCTTCTGCTGTAATAATCTTCTTATCCGGCCTGTTTAATTCCTGAAGTGCTGAATACAGGGTTGTTGTTTTACCGGAACCCGTCGGACCTGTAACAAGAAAGATTCCATTGGGCCGCCGAATGATGCGGATAAACCGCTCGTAGTCATCCGGCTCAAAACCGATTGCCTGAATGCCGATATTGACGGATTCGGGCCGCAAAATACGCAGAACCGTACTCTCGCCGTGATAACCCGGCAGACAGGATACACGGAAGTCGATATCCTGTCCATCAACCGTCCGCTTAATACGGCCGTCCTGCGGCAGCCGCCGTTCGCCGATATCCATTCCCGACATAATTTTGATGCGGGCCAGCAGCGGCGCCTGCATATTTTTGGGAATATTGTCCCGTTCCACGCACACACCGTCTATCCGGTATCGGATTCGCACCCGGTCAGCCATGGGCTCGATATGAATATCGCTTGCCCGCATCCGAACGGCTTCATCAATAATCAGGTTTGCCAGACGAACGATCGGCCCATCGTCCATTTCGTCTTCGGCCGCCTGTGCCCGGCGAACCTCGGCTTCTATCGTATGCCCCATAGCCGCCAGTTCCGCGGCTGTCTGGTCAATGCTGCTGCGGTAATCATCTTTGGCAGGTTCATCCGCTTCTGATTTATTGAGAAAATTTTCAATCTTGGTGGGGCTTGCCAAGCAGCAGCGGATTTCCATATTCAGCCGAAAACGCAGCAAATCCAATGTATCCAAATCCATCGGATCTTTGATGACAACTTTTAACTCCCCGTTATTGACTTCGATAGGGATGATTTTATGACGCTTGATGATATCTTCGGGAACTAATTTAGCAACATTTGGCGGGATTTGGACATTATCGAGATTTACAAATTCATAACCGAATTGTTTAGCCAGACACTCGTAAATCTGGTCTTCGGTGGCCAGTTTCATCTCCAGCAGCACTTCCCCCAGCCGTTTATTGGTTTGCTTGCCTTTTTTAATTGCGGCGATTAGATTCTCTTTGCTGACATACCCTTTCTTATAGAGAATTTCGCCTAAGTGTCTTCTTTCTTTCGACATTGGATCTCACTTATTACTGGACAAAAAACAGTAAAGCACAGAAATGTATTGTACCATAAAAAAAACGGCTCGTCAAACCTGCAATCGCAGCCGAACAAGATTTAATGCTGTCATCGCCGCCCGCTGCCGAATAGACTGCCGGTCTGCATCTCCAAACCGGCATCTTTGCACATCACAAATGCCGTCCGTCCATACCCCTATAAACACCAGCCCCACCGGCTTTTCTTCGCTGCCACCGTCCGGACCCGCAATACCGGTAATAGAAACAGCTATATCAGCACCGGATCTCTTTGCCGCCCCCTCTGCCATTGCCGACGCAACCTGCCGGCTTACGGCGCCAAAATCCCGAATGAATTGTTCGGGAACTCCCAATTGGCGCACTTTTGCTTCATTGCTGTAAGTTACCCAGCCGGCCAGCATATAGGCACTGGAGCCGGGTATATCGGTCAGCATTTTCGATAACAATCCTCCGGTACAGGATTCAGCTGCGGCTATCGTTTTGTGCTTCTCTCGGAGCAGCTGCCCCACAGCCGCAGGCAAACTCGAGTCATCTTCTCCAAATACGATATTCCCGAGCAATGCCTTCAATCGCTGCTTATCATCCTGAACCATTTTCATTGCCTGCATTTTACTGTCGGCAGATGCAATAATGTGAAGTACGACCTCTCCGGCCCCGCAGGTACAATTGATCAGGGGATTTCGCCTGCGGTTCATTAAATCGCCCAATCGCTGTGCAATATCGGATTCACCAGCACCAAAACAATGCAGCTTGCCGGCCGCTGTAAACGCACCTTGTGCCGCCGTATCGATTTGGTCTTTGACCTGCTCATTGAACATGCGCTTCATCTCCTCCGGCACTCCCGGCATGGCGGCAAAAAAAACACCGTTGCGCAAACCCCAGAACCCGCAAGCCGTACCCGCTGGATTATCAAGACGCCGGCAGCCGGCAGGGATATAGGCCTGCGACTGATTTCGAGCAGGCATAGTCCGGCCCCGCTTCTTGAAAAAATCTGCAATTTTGTCCAGCCACTCCGGCTGAAACACAAGATCGGTCCCAAGCCAAGAAGCCGCCGCCTGCCGTGTCAAATCATCATCCGTCGGCCCCAAGCCGCCGGTTATCAGAAGGATTTCTGCCTCCCGTGATGCCTCATCGAAGGCATGAATAATCCGGCTGATTTCATCGGGAACCGTCCAGACTCCGGCTGTTGGAAGACCCATCGCCAGAAGTTCCCCCGCCAGCCACGAGGCATTGGTATCCGTTGTATGACCGTTGAGCAGCTCATTGCCGATGCTGATAATGCCGACTTTCTTCATACTTTAATTAAAACAAAGCAGCGGCTGAATGTCCAGCCCCAAACCTGTCTGCCGCCGGCAGGATGGTCTGCCAAGGATTCCGTTTTCCTGATAAGATAAAAAAAGCCCGGCTGATACTGATGCCGGGCTTAGAATCTGTTTTGAGCAGAACCGAGTTATACTGTCTGCTGGACTTGGACCTGCTGATATTTCTGATAAGAACGATAGACCTCCCGGAAATATCCGCCTTTGCGGCTCTTGGCTCCCATCAAGACGGCTCCGGCAACATTGGCATTTATATCCTTCAGTTCCCGCAGGATCCGCAGCGCTGCCCCGCGACGGGTAACAGCAGCATTCAGCACCACCAATGCCGCGTCGGCCTGTGCCGCCAGCGTCTTGGCATCGCTGACCAGCATCGCAGGTCCATCAATGATGATATAATCAAACTGGGATCTGCAGTAATCCAGCAGCGTTTTCATCCGCTCACTGGTGAACAGTTCAGCCGGATTGGCCGGCAGCGGCCCGCTGTCAATCAGGTACAACCCGGTGATGCCGCTGTCCCGAATAATGCGATCCTCGGAACATTGTCCCATCAGGTAATTGCTCAGGCCGAAATCCGAAAATCCCGATGAACCATTGGCCTGTGAGCGGGGGAATAACCGCGCTGTGGACGGCCGGCGGAAATTGGCATCCAGCAGCAGAACCCGGCGGCCTTCCATCAGCAGGGTGCTGGCCAGATTGACGGCAACGGTTGTTTTTCCGTCTCCGGCCTGTCCGCTGGTCACGCACAATACCTTGTGCATTGCTCCACCCGGCCCCAACAGACGCAAATTGGTGCGCAGCTGCCGATAGCCCTCGCTCATCATCGAATAAGGGGCTTGACGAACCACATGATACAAATCAACCCCTTCTGCCTCATCATCATCGCTGACATGCCAAATCATCCCCATCAGCGGCACTCTCAGATGCCGCACCACATCGCTGGGCGTGCGGACCAAATCATTGGCCAGCTCAATCAGGAAAGCCAGTCCTAAACCGGCCAGCAGGCCCAGAATAAAGCCGCCCGGGAAGAACAGCTCCCAGCGCGGGAAACTTTTTTCCCGGGGATCTGTTGCGCCGTAGGGGGACGACAGCTTGCTCAGACGCGGATTGTCATGCTGGGCATTTTTCTTCTCAATCAGGGTGTTCATATCCTCCAGAAGCTTCTGATTTTCTTCCCGCTGCTGCTCATACCGCGCATATTCAGCACGAATTCGGTCGATTTCTTTGTATTCGGCACGGGCCGCATTGAGCTGCTGGGTTGCAGTCTCCAACTGCGAAGTCAGCGCTGTCATTGTATCCCGTGCATTGATCAGATTGGACTGGCGAATCAATTCACCAATCATCTTCTGACGGGCATCATACTCATCGTACATCTTTTTAAGAGCCGCCTGCGTCTGTTTGACAAGACGATGCTCATCGCCGAAACGGGCCCGCTGCTGATCCAGCAGCGGTTCCATTGCCGCTATATTGCTTCTCATCTGGCGGGCTATCGGATCATTTTCAACTTCCTGCCTGACCACTTCATCAAAATCATATGCCTTGGCCCGCACATCCAAGGTTGCAATGATACTTTCCAGCCGCGATTTTTCGCTGTCATATTCACTATATCGGTTTTCCAAATCAGCCAGCTTCTCATCCATATAATCCCGGAAAGACTGATTATCCCTAAGATTCAGGCGGGCAAACCGCGTGCCGGAACGGATGGATTCCAGACTGGCTTCAATCTGATTCAGTTTGGTCTGTATCTGGTCACGCTGGTTTTTAAGCTGAGCCAGTTCCTGCTTGAGCGTGCTTTGAGCCAGTTCCTGCTGCTGCCGCATAAAAATTCGGACCATTTCATCGACAATTGTTTTAGCATCCCGGGCATTGCGGCACTTCATGGAAACCAGCAGATAGTTGTTGTCGCGGGGGGCGGTTGCACTGAGATTATCCTGCAAATCCTTCAAGGCCTCGCGGATAGCTTTTTCAACATCGCCGACAATCTGGCCCTGACTGTCGATCTTGGCAAAACTCTTGAACCAGTCTGTTTCCCGGACTCTCGGCTGCTCCAGCAAGGTCAGCAGCATATTCTGCTGCTGAATCATCGATGCCTTGGTGAAGCGAAACGCATAGTAGAGATCCTTCTGCACCTGAATGCTGGCTATCTGCATCGGATCCATATCCACCGGCGGGTCCACATCGATCGCACGAACAGACGTATAGCGCGGATAATAACGGTCGCACAAATACCACAGTCCGCCGCCGATAACCGTGCCCAGAATCGTCATCAGTATAATCATCCACAGATGCCGCCGCAGAATGCCCAAAATCTCCCGCGGGGTCAATTCCATACCGCCGCCGGCCCCGCCGGCAGGTCTGGCCGGCCCCTGCGGGGGGGTCATCGGGGGACGGGACGATGCCGGCCCGGTCATCATATTGATTGTCCGCTGGATTGCATTATCCATATCAAGTCTCCCACTACAAAACCGTTTTATTATTGCTGACGCAGCCGCTCAATCGCCTTCTGAAGCTGCTGTTTTTCCTTATCCGGCATTTCCTGTGCAGAATCAAGGGCTTTTTGATAGGTCTCCATCGCCTGCTGCGGCTTATTGAGCCCTTCCTGTGCCATTGCCAGATGCTTATAAACATCCCACGGAACCGGCTGGCCGGAAACATCATAAATCTGAATCGCCCGAAGCAGATTCTGTTCTGCCGTGTCATACTGACCAACTTTGCACTGAACAAATGCATAGGTATCCAGAAAAATCGGATTTCCCGGATCCTGCTGATGAGCGCTGCGTGCATAATTCAGCGCTTTTTCAAGCTGCTGGTCGTTGTCAGCCAGCAGGTAGGCCATGTTGTTCAGCAGTGACGAATTGTTCGGCTGAATCTGAAGCATTTTCTCCAGCATGTCCGCCGCGCGTTCAAAATAGCTGCTGTCTGCCGTTTTCGCATAGGCCATGATCAGCAGATTGACCTTCTTGAGGTTATACAGGAACAGCTGCGGATTGTCGGGCGCAATCAAACCGATGCACTGGTCTGCATACTCAATCGCCTTATTGTAAGCACCCTTTTCCTGCGCCAACCGGCAGGCCAACAGCAGGGCCGGCAGCGATTTGGCATCAGCCGCCAGCGTTTTCGTTACCCAGCCGTCCAGCACTTCTTCTCCGGCCGCCGGCCGAACTTTCTGCAGAATCAGCTCCTGCATAGTCTCGCTGGTCTGGGCCTTGTCCAGCGCTTTATAAAAGCTGTCAATCGCCTTGTCCTTCTGCCCCTGCTGGCTCTGAACCAGTCCCAGATACATATACGCCACCGGTGCCCCCGGCGTATCAATCAAACCGCCGGCAAAAGTGATAAGTTTATCATATTGCTTGGCTGCATACAAGACTTCTAAATATCCCTGTACCAACTCGAGATTCGGCTGGTTTTGGGCACTGGCCAGCTTCCAAGCCGACAGCAGCAATTCCTCAGCGCGGGTGTAATTTTTCTGGCTGAGGTAGTACATCCCCGCCCGGTAATGCCAAAACGCACTGTTGGGATATTTTTCCAAAGTCCCCTGATAAAACTTGTCCAAATCCGCAGCACGGTTATTCTTCTGATACAGCGCTTCCAGCATCAGCCGCACCTGAATCGGGGCTTTCGGGTCATCCAGTGCGGAGGCCAGTTCTCCAATGGCAGCGGTTATCTGCCGGGTCTCGTTATAGACATTGGCCAGCTCCATCCGAACCATCGGATTATCCTGAAGGCCTTTGCTCCGCTGCAGGTCCTCAATGGCTTTCTGCTGCTGATTCATCAGCCGATACAGCCGGCCGCGCAGCCGCCATGCTCCCGCATTGGCGGTATCCTTTTCCAGATACAGATTTGTCAGCGAAAGCGCCTCATCCAGCCGGCCATGCCCCATCGCTGTCCATGCTTTTATCAGAAGAATGGTAATGTCATCCGGATACCTCTCCTGGAAACTGGGGATTCTGCTTTCCGCCTCGGCAGTAAAAGCATTGTCCAGATATTTCTGCATAATCCACAATTCGCCGTCTTTGGTTTGCTCCAGCTTGACCAGCGCATCAAGATACTCTTTGACCTGCTGACGCTTGCCGGCGCCCTCGGAGGCGATCACAAGTCCCTGATACAGCAGTACATCATCGGGATGTTTCGCCAGAAGGTCTTTCAAGATCGCCTCGGCCTGTTCAAACTGCCCGCCGCGAAGGTAATACTTCCACAGCAGATTCTGGTCGCCTTTGAGCAAATCCAGCGCTTTATCGCTCTGCTGGGTCAGCCGGAGGTAGTCGGCATACGCCTGCCGAATGGAATCATTGTCCGGCTCAAGGTCTATCGCCTGCTGATAGGCCTTGCCTGCCAGCTCAACCAATCCGGTCCGCTTGGCCGTATCCCATTCCGACTGCGCCATGCGAAGGGCCATATTGCCCAGCATCAGGGCATTGGAGGCCGTCGGAACAGTCTGCAGCAGCCGCTGACGAATCTGCAAAGCCCGATCCGGCGCCTGCTGCTGGATGCTTTCGGCATAGAGGCCCTGCAGCTGCCAGTCGGCCGGATTAAGCAGCATCGCCAGCGTCAGCGCCTGTTCGGCTTCGCTGCGCTGTTCCGGCGTCACTTTTGTCCCCAGTTCATTGTTCCGCGCAAACAGCAGCATCGCCAGATTCCGGGCATACGCAGCATGTTGGGGATTCATCTGAACCGCCTGCCGGGCGTTCTGAATAGCCGCTGTGCTGTCCTGCATCTGGTGCTGAACCTGACTTTTCAGATAATACAAATAACTGGACAGCGGACGCAGGGTCAGGCACTCATCCAGACGGCGCAGCGCTTGGGGATAATTTTCCTTGAGCATCTCCACCCGTGCAGCCGCCAGCCCGCCTTCGCATCCGTCGGCATTTTTCGAACGAATCATCTGGAGCAGGCCTTCTGCCTTGGCACTATCCTTCTGGTCAACGGCGATATCAAATTGAGCATTCAGAATCTCCGGATCATTGGCCGCATCCGGCCCGGCATCCTGCATCAGAGCCGCCATCGCCTTTTCATAGTCTCCCTGTGCCCGATAGAGGGCTGACCGCAGCAGGGCTTTCTGCCGGGGATTCTGAATCCGGTCCGCGGCCTGCTCCTGCAGCTGCGCTGTCGGCTGCGCTGCCGGATCGTCCTGAGACGCCCGCAGGCGAAGCAGCTGCAAACCGTAAGCATCCGGATTGGCTGCCAGATAAATATCCAGAAAGGCAGCCGCCTGCGGGGCCTGCTTGTTTTGAATCATATCCATACAAATAACATTCAACAGCTGGGGATCCATCTGAGCCGGCTCCAGCTGAAGCGCCTGCTGCAAAACCGTATTCCGCTCAGCCCGCAGGGTATCGAGCTTCTTGAGCTGTTCGGCTGTGGGCTCCTTGGGCGGCTGTGCCTGCCGGCCTTCGGCAATAGAACCGGCAATCTGGGCGATTTGGGCTGTCAGCACTTCCAGCCGCAGCTGAAGCACTGGGGCAGACGTCCCATCCAGCTGGGCCAGCAGACGGCGGGCCTGATCAAATTTGCCCAGTGCCGCCGCCGCACGAATCGCCAGCATTTGGCTCTGTCCATTGGCTCCATAGCGGTTTTGATACTCCTCCACCATCCGTTCTGTATTGTTCCACGCACGCAGCTGGCCCAGAACCTCGGCATAATCCAGAATCAGCTTGGGCTTCTGGAGCACATAGCGGCTGTTGTTGTAGATTGCCCACTGCAGAAATTCGCGGCGCATACCCGGTTCGCCGCTGTCTTTCATCAAATCGGCAAGCACCGCACAGACCAGCGGATCGGCATTGGAAAATTCCTGCGGCCTGTCCAGCGCCCGCCACTGCTCATAAGCCTTATGCAGAAGACGCAGTCCCTTGTCTTTCTGGTCCTTGGCCAGAGCCAGCAGACCCTGATACTTCTGCGCGGTGGGACTATCCGATGTCCCCAGAATCCCGCTGATAACAGCAACGCACGATTCGGCTTTGGCTGTCAGCTCATCGGCTTCAGCTGTTCTGCCTTCCCGCCGGGCTGTCAGCGCATGGTCAAGATACAGATCCGCCAAAAACGCATTCAGCGTAAACCGGTAATTGAGATTGCGTCCCTGCAGCGGTCCCGTCACGTCCTGCACGGCATCCATCGACAGCGCATCCTCGGCAATCTGCCGGGCATCTGCCAATGCCGCCGCATCCGCGAAGGCATTGGCCTTGCGGTACATAAGCCGTGCCAGACGGAGGACATACTCAAAATTATCGGGCTTCATCTCGTGTGCCCTGCGAACCGCTTCAATGGCCTGATTGATTTCCGCCTGCGCCGACTGCCTGCCCGGGAATTCATACGCGATCGAGACAACCAGCCAGAACACATCGTTGGGCTGAATCTGCGTCCGGTATGTTTCAATTTCAGCCCGGAATGCTTCCAGCCCATTCGGATCGCCGACGGTTGACTGCAGCCGATAGCGAAGCAGATTGGCCACCGCCGCCGATTTGTCATCGGCTCGCTCGACGCCTGCCTGCAGATGCTCCAAGGCCTTCTGCCGTGCATTTTCGGCAGCCCGAATCACACCGGATTGAGTATCCAGTTCGCCCTGAAGGCCGGCCGCTTCAGCCAGCAGCAGATACACCTCCGCATTGCCGGGCTCTTTTTCCTTCAGCTGCTCGAGGATGGTCATGCAGTCACTCAGATGCTGGCGGCGATCGGTGGTTTCGCCCCGCTGGGCAATGTACAGCAGCGATTTGGCGTGGGCCGTCAAAAGGGTCGTGTCCGGCTCGGCTTGGCCGGCTTTGAGCGTATCCAGCAGCTTGGTGGTGTTTTCCAGAACATTCTGCCACGCCCGTGCGTCGCCGGCTTCGGCGGCCTGATAGTAAAAGTCCAGCAGCTTGCGGCGGGCTTGGACATTGTTTGTATCAATCGATACAATCTTGCTCCAGCAGCCCATCGCCTTATTCCATTCCGCCTGATGCTGGGCATTGTGAATCAAATGGAAATCCGCCAGTTCAAACAGCCGTTCAATCTTATAGGCATCATCTTTGCCGTATGCAAAAGCCCGGCCCAGCTGCGACTCCGCTTTTTTATAATCCCCCGCCTCCAGTGCCTGACGCGCTTGGGCCAGTGCCCGGTCCGGATCGCGGTGGACTTTCAGGTACACTACGCCCCCTGCCAGAACACACACAATTCCGACCAGCAGAATGCCGACGACAAGTGCTACTTTTTTATTCAGTTTTTTTGCCATACAGTCCTCTATTCGAACGACCCATCGCGGTTACTGTCTTTGCCGCTACTGCGGCTTTGCATTGGCGGCTTCCCAGTCCGGCCAATGATTGGCTTCCAGCTCCGGCAGCAGCCGGGCCAGCAGTCTGCGGCTGGCTTCCAGCGTCTGCTCCTGACTGGGATAAACGACCCCGAAGGCATCGGCGCCGTAAAATTTCCATTCCACCTTGCAGAAATACGAATACTTGCTGAACCAGTTGCTGCCCAGAACCAGCCGTGTCTGCGTCCGGTCGCCGCAGTACCGGCCGTTGGCGTGAAAGAAATACTGCACGGAAAAATTGTCTTCTTTGGCTGCCATGGTGCCGGCCCGGCCGAAAATGACATACTGAAATGCAAGTTTTCGCTCCCCTTGCGGCAGCGGAATATCGAGAGTCAGCGTCTGGCCGTCTTTGCGCTCATTGCCGCCCCCGACATAGCACTCATCCGGCACATGCGGCACCATATCCGGATTGCCGGTATAATACGTAATAAACAGCGAGCAGAAACGCAGCGGACTGCCCGCCGGCGCTTCGGGATCTTCCAAAATCCACTGCAGATACTCTTCCGTGCCGAGACTTTCCAGCACATCCCGGTTGAGAATCTGCTCCTTCTGCTTGACCACATACGGCCGCAGCGCCTGTTCGTTCATCTCTGCCAGCGGATGCCGCAGTTCGATGCGCTGCTTGGTCATCTGCACGCCCAGCACGCGGATAATGGTTTCCTTGGCGGCTGCAGCCGTCAGCAGAAGAGCCGTACAGACTACAAACGACGGCTTCAAATAAGATTGTAAAGCAGATGAGGCCACTTAGGTTTCCTGTGATTGCCGGGGTACGGACTTGCGAACAATAATATCTTCCTGCGTCTGTTCTTCCTCAATAAACAGGTTGCTCATCAGCCAAGCCAATCCCCCGTAGAGCGCAAATGCCAGCGGCAGCATCAGCATTCCGAGCATATCATGGTAAATGCCCTGCGCATACTTGGGATTGCCCAGCACATAAATAAATCCTGTAACAGTAACGCGCACAATATTGCAGAGAATGGCTATCGGCACGGTGCTGGCCAGCAGCACCAACCGCTGCCAGATCGGACGCCAATGCAGGTATGCCATCGCCACTCCCAGCGCCACAAACGCCATCAGCAGCCGCATCCCGCTGCACGCATCCGCCACATCCAGCGCCGGCTCAAGGGCTTTGCCCTTGTACAGCACATCAATCACCGAGCCGTGCACTTCGGCCTCCAGCTGCGGTACAAGGTTCAGGATAACCGTGGACGCCTGCGCTGCCAGCTGACGCATCGGATTGGTCAGCTGAAAATACAGACGCTGCGGCAGCGGCACCGCAAAGAACAAAAATGCCACCGGAAGCCATGTATAACGCAGCAGCTTCCATCCTCCCAAAAACAGCACCACCGCTCCGATGACTGCAATCATCGTCAGCGGCTTGCCGTACATAAACTTCAGCATCACAAGGTTGATCGGATGCAGCGCCAGCAGAAACAGCAGTGCTCCCAGCCCTGCAAACCAGCTGGGACGGACCTGTTGAATCGCCAGAATCTCTTCTTTGTTTTGATGGAGAAAATACAGACTGAACAGCGGAATCAAAAATCCATGCGACCAGCTCGGATTGGAAATCCACTGCAGCACCAGACCGTTAATCTCTTCGCGGAAAATCCACCAAATCAGCAGGGCTATAATTGCTGCGCGGATATACAGATGGATACCCAAATCCAGCCAGCTGGGCTGTTTTTCGGTCCTGTCTGCAGCCACCAATATGTCTTGTTTCTGATTCATTCTGCGCCGTCCGCCAAGCTTAGAACGGAAGCGGATCTCCCAAATAGTCGCGGTCTGCAAAGTTGCGGTCATAAATAAATCCGAAGCCGTACGTGGCGCGGAATGCGTTTCGCAGAACAGCCAGCCAGCGGCTGGTCCCATGCGTGCCGACATTGATGTAGTCATACGGTTTGATGAAAAAGTCCGGCTGCAGCCCTTGAGCAATCTTCTGCAGATCCACCAGAACAATTTCTTCCTGCATCAGGCCGGCCTTGTTTTTGCCGATGCGCCGAACAACTTCAACCTTCTGGGGCCATGCAATCGCATTCAGGCCGCCGGCCGTGGCAATCGCCTGCTTGAGCGTGATAGGACGGCCGGTAATCGAGTAGGCATTCGGGGCATTGACATTGCCGGCCACCCAGAACTCTCCCACCAAATCCCGCGGCACGGTAATCCGGTCTCCCGGACGAATAACAATATTATACCGCGGATCTCCGGATTCCAGACGATCCCGCGGAATCTGAATAACACGGGTTACGGTGCTGCTTCGGCCGACCTCCGAAAGGCCGAAATCCGACGGTATCTGCCGCTGGGGTTTCGTCTGGGCGTACTGCTCCGGCCGGAGCAGCTCCGGCTGCTGCGGCGATTGCTCCGAAGGCCCTTCCACTTCTATCGGCTTCCACTTGCCGTCTTCAAAAACCCATTCGATCCGTTTGGATGTCTGCGGCGGCAGCAGAGCTTCAGGGCTTTTCACATCGGTTACTCCCTGCACCGGTTCAATGCCTTCCGGTGCTGCCAATGTCTCCAATTCGCCTTGCGTTGCCATCTCGGCCGACGTCACAAACAAGCCGCCGGGCCGGCGGGTCTCGCTGGGCGTAATCAGCTCCAGCATCTCATCCTCTTTGCCAGGAGCCGGCTGCTGGGGCTTGGAATCCGTGCCTGCGGCGCCGGGCTCAACATCCTGCTGCCTGACATCGCGCGACACATAAATATAGCTGACATTGAAGTCCCCCATTCCGCCTGCCAGCGCTATTGCGTCCGTCAGGCGAATCGGATACCGCGGCAGCGGATACCGGGCCGATTGAGCAACTCCCTGCCCGATAATCGAAAAATACCGCTGCTGGGAGGCCATCAGGGTGACGGTTACAGACGGATTTTTAAGAATACTGGGCGACAGAATACTGGCAATTTCCCGTTCCAGCTGCGCTTCGGTCAGACCAGCCGCCGTAACAAGGCCCACATCCGGAATCGAAAGGCGGCCCGTCTCGGTGACTATATAATCATTTACATACGTCTGCCCTTCCTGATACAGCTCAAAAATGCTGATGCGCACAATATCACCGGGTCCGAAAACATAGTCCGATTCATATGCGATGAGGTCTTCCGGCCGGGGTTCTTCGGCGCCTTCATACGTCGGGGCAGGTTCATCAGCCACACCCAGCGTATCCAGGATCACATTCACCGTCGGAGTGGGTTCAAATCGGCCTAACTGCGTCGGATCCAATATATCATTATTGCATCCTCCAAGACCCATAAGCAATGACACACCCGCAAGCAGAAAAAAACTTTGTCTTCTCATGGCCTAAAATCCATTCTAAAAATTGCCCTTTTTCGTCTGCCTTAGGCAGACACCGCATTCTTAAAACTTTCAGAAAAGAGAAAGGTTCTTCCTTCCCAATCGGTCAAATCCGACCGTCCCTTAACCTTTAATTTCGGCTTTAACATCTGAAAAACAACAAAATTATCGTAAACAGGACATTACGGAAAAACTCCATCGTCTTTAAATCGAGGATTTTTCCCTGTAGAATAAAACATTCTACATTATAATTATCGCAAATGTTCACTCGGCTTGCTGAATTTTACCTGCTGCAAGCAGTTGGGCCGACTGAACAGTTTTATAATCAAATTGAATCATCAGCTGCTTGGATGCGATTCCGCTGCGCGTATCAAACACGTCAATAGTTCTCGGGATTCTCTTGTCTAAATCCTTGTTATAACGGAGGTTATAACTTCTCAACAGCCACGACAAGCCGCTGTCGGCATCGTCTAGCCCAACCAGCTCGATGCGGTTGGTATCCAGCGACCGCAGCAGCGTAATGACAACCGGCGGATTCGTCCAATTTGTCTGAAGCGGCTGGTACCATTGCCCTTCCAGCTTGATAGGTTCTCCAGAAGAAAGCGATGCGGTATCCAGCAAGTCGCCGCCGGCACAAAAACTATAGAAAAGGGCTGCAGCCAGCTGGGCATTGCAGAAAGAAACAGGACTGTCCGATAAAACCGCAGTTTTCGGCTTTATCTCACTGTATTGATTCTTATTCAGCGTAAATTGAAGCTGACCAGCCGGTTCGAGAGCCTTCATTTGAAAATAACCGGTAAGGGGATCGAAGCTGTGCTGCTGGCTGGTTATATAGACCGCCCCATTGGTCTTGTAATAACGGGCAATACAGCTGGCTGATATTTGTGTCCTTATTTCGGTGGAATCTTGGGAAATCGGTGCCGATTGCCGGCTGCATCCGAGAAAGAGTATGCATAAACAAACTGCACTGCTGATTGTCGAGCGTATCATACCTGTTTTCCTCTTTTCAGGACAACTCATTTTATCTGCCGCCGCAGGGCGCCCGCTATACATTATAAAGCCCAGCCCCGCAGAAGCGGAGCCGGGCTGGAAAAAGCTGCTATTTGCAGTCGCATTCCAATTTGGCCAGTTTTTCAATCAAGGCATACTTTTGAGCCGCATCTTTCTTGGCCAGCTCCATCAATTCCGCAGCTGCCTGCGGATTGGTCTTCTGGAGCGACTGGAAGCGGGTCTGCCCATTGGCAAATTCCGCAAAGTCAATCGTCGGGGCTTTGGAATCCAGCTGGAGCGGATTTTTGCCCTGAGCCGCCAGCCGCGGGTCGTAGCGGTAAAGCGGCCAGTGCCCGCTGGCGACGGCCTTCTTCTGCGTCTCATAGCCGGTGGCCATATCAAAGCCGTGAGCGATGCAATGGCTGTACGACAGAATCAGCGACGGCCCATTGTAGCTTTCCGCCTCGGCAAATGCCTTGACGGCCTGATTCGGATTGGCGCCGATGGCAACGGAGGCCACATAAATACCGCCGTAACTCATCGCCATTAAGCCCATATTCTTCTTGGGCATCCGCTTGCCGCCGGCGGCAAACTGGGCAACTGCCCCGCGCGGCGTTGACTTGGACATCTGACCGCCGGTATTGGAATACACTTCGGTGTCCAGCACCAGCACATTCACATTTTCGCCGCTGGCCAGAACATGGTCCAGTCCGCCGTAACCGATATCGTAGGCCCAGCCGTCGCCGCCGACAATCCAGACGCTCTTTTCAACCAGATAATCGGCCACCATCAGAAGCTGCCGGCAATCGGGACAGTTGCTCTTGCGGCAGGCGTCCTTGAGCTTTTCGACCCGGCCGCGCTGGGCTTCAATCCCTGCCGGCGAGGTCTGGTCGGCCGTGCGGATTTCTTCGGCCAGTCCCTTCTCGATGCAGCCGGCCTCGGCCGTCTTGGCAACCAGTTCCAGAGCAAACGCCTTGAACTTGTTGATGGCCAGACGCATTCCAAGACCGAATTCGGCGTTATCCTCAAACAAGCTGTTGCTCCAGACAGGACCCCTGCCGTCGGCCCGTTTGGCATAGGGCGTGGTGGGCAGGTTGCCGCCGTAAATCGACGAACAGCCGGTGGCATTGGCAATATATGCACGGTCCCCGAACAGCTGCGTAATCAGCTTGACATTGGCGGTTTCGCCGCAGCCGGCACAGGCGCCGCTGAACTCAAACATCGCCGGAATGAGCTGGCTGCCCTTGATGCTGGCGGCCTTGAACTTGGACGGATCCGTATCGGGAATCGACAGGAAGAACGCAAAATTGGTGCGTTCCTGCATCCGCAGCGGCTCCTGCAGCGCCATATTGATGGCCTTACGCTGCGGATCGGTTTTGTCCCTGCCCGGGCAGTTGACCACGCAGGCCGAACAGCCGGTGCAGTCTTCCGGAGCCACCTGAACGGTAAACTTCATTCCCGCAAATTCCTTGCCTTTGGCATCGATGCTCTTGAAGGCCGGCGGGGCCTTTTCCAGCTCTTTCGGGTCGTAGGCCTTGATGCGAATGGCCGCATGGGGGCACACCAGCGAGCACTGCCCGCACTGGATGCACAACTGCGGCTCCCAGACGGGAATATGCACGGCAATATTGCGCTTCTCGTACTTGGTGGTTGCCGTGGGGAACTTGCCGTCGCAGGGCATCTTGCTGACCGGCAGCTGGTCGCCGCGGCCGGCCATAATTTCGGCCGTAACCTCCTTGACAAAGTCAGGCGCATCATCCGGAACCATCCGCGCCATATGGGTTTGGCTGGTGGCCTGCGCCGGAACCTCGACTTGGTAAATCTTGCTCAGCGCCGCATCGACGGCCGCATTGTTCATCGCCACAACCTTATCGCCTTTCTTGCCGTAGGTCTTCTTGATGGCCGCCTTAATCGCATTGACGGCGGTATCCACATCAATCACGCCGCTGATTTTGAAGAAGGCCGTCTGCATAATCACATTGATGCGCGAGCCCAGCCCCAGCTGTTCGGCAATCTGGATGGCATTGATGACATAGAATTTGAGCTTCTTTTTGATAATCTGCTGCTGGACTTCCAGCGGCAGGGTATCCCAGACGGTATCGGGGCCGTGCAGACTGGTCAGCAGGAATGTGCCGCCCTGCTTGATATGGCTGAGCATATCATACTTCTCGAGGAAGCTGGGGTTGTGGCAGGCCAAAAAGTCAGCCTTCTTGACCAGATACGGGCTGCGGATTTCCTGCGGACCAAACCGCAGATGCGATACGGTCATGGCACCGGCTTTCTTGGAGTCGTACACGAAGTAGCCCTGTGCATAGTTATTGGTCTCTTCGCCGATAATCTTGATGCTGTTCTTGTTGGCCCCGACGGTCCCATCCGAACCCAGACCATAGAACATGGCCGTATAGGACTTGCTGGGGATATCAAATGTTTCATCCACGGCCAGACTGGTCTTGCAGACATCGTCGTTGATGCCGACGGTGAAGTGATTCTTCGGCTCTTCCCGGTCGAGGTTGTCAAAGACGGCCTTGACCATCGCCGGCGTAAACTCTTTGGACCCCAGACCGTACCGGCCGCCGACACAAATCGGATAAGCCGCAAACGGGGCGGTCTTGTCCGCCATCGCCTCGCCGATCGCCGTCCGCACATCCAGATACAGCGGCTCGCCGATGGAGCCCGGCTCTTTGGTGCGGTCCAGAACCGCTATCTTGGAGACTGTCTTGGGCAGCGCCTTGATAAAGTGCTCGACGCTGAACGGACGGAACAGACGCACCTTCAGCAGGCCGACCTTTTCGCCCTTGCTGACAAGATAATCGACCGTCTCGTGGACGGTATCAGCCCCCGAACACATAATCACAATCACCTTCTCAGCGTCGGCGGCGCCGACATAATCAAACAGGTGATACTGGCGGCCGACCACGCCGGCCAGCTTGTCCATCGTCTCCTGAACAATCTGCGGGGCGGCCAGATAAAACCGATTGACGGTTTCGCGCCCTTGGAAATACACATCCGGATTCTGTGCGGTTCCGCACATCATCGGACGGTCGGGACTCAGCGCTCGGGCTTTATGGGCAGCCACCAGCGTCTCATCAATCACCGCCCGCATATCATCGTAGGTCAGCTCTTCCACCTTCTGCACCTCGTGGCTGGTGCGGAAGCCGTCGAAGAAATGCAGGAACGGCACGCGCGACGCCAGCGTCGCCTGCTGGGCAATCAGCGCCATATCCATCACTTCCTGCACATTGTTGGATGCCAGCATCGCATAGCCGGTCTGCCGGCAGGCCATAACATCCGAGTGGTCGCCGAAAATGCTCAAGGCCTGACAGGCCAGCGAGCGGGCCGATACATGGAAGACCGTCGGCAGCAGTTCGCCGGCGATTTTGTACATATTGGGAATCATCAGCAGCAGCCCCTGCGAGGCCGTAAAGGTCGTAGTCAGCGCACCGCTGAGCAGCGCCCCGTGCACCGCACCGGCGGCTCCGCCTTCGGACTGCATTTCCGTCACCGACGGCACCGTCCCCCAGATATTCGGCTGGCCGGCGGCACTTTTGGCATCGGAAATCTCCCCCATCGGGGAACTGGGCGTAATCGGATAAATCGCTATCACCTCATTGGTGGCGTGAGCCACATGGGCGGCAGCGGCATTTCCATCAATCGTTACCATTTTTCGCTTCATACATTTCTCCACAAAAAAAATCTCTTGAAAAGAAAACTAAGAATCAAACCATACGCTTGAAGTTTTATAAAAAATAGATTGTTTCTTATACCACGTCCCGGCAAAACTGGCAAACCCTTTTTTAGCCCCTTTTATGCAAAATGCCGATGCCTCATTCCCGAACAATGGATACTCGCCTCCCCCAGATGCGGCCGGCAGCTGCCTGCCAGACAGAAAATCCCCTCTGAGAAACCTGCCTTTTGCCTGTAAGTCCCTTGCGTACAGGATGTAAAGGCAGCGGACACCAACGCCGGCAGAATCCCCCGCCGGCATTCAAGCCACAGTATCCCGGACGGGCCGTCGAATGGCCATCCTGACCCGGCGGGCGAAATCGTCCACTTCCTCCAGATTTTCAAATCCGACGACCATGGTGTCCACCGTACCCAAATTAAGGACAAACTCGACCGAATAATTGCGCTTCAGGTCGCTGTCCCGAAACCGCCCTTCTCCGATCAGCTTCATTCCCACAACACCCTTGCCGGCGGCGTGTATCTGTTCCAGAACCGGTACAACCACATCCGGTTCGCCGTCCATCGAAGTCCCGTACGGATTGATTCGGGCATGCACCGAATCGACCCACGGTTCGGCGGCGGCTGTCTTCAACGCATCCAGCGAATGACACGATACGCCGTGCGCCCGTACAACACCCTTTTTCTTCAGCTGGTCCAGAACCGTCATCTGCGTTTCATATCGGCTCGGCCAGTTTTTATCGGTCATACAATGAAGCAGCACCAAATCAAGATAATCTGTGCCGATTTCCTTCAAAAACCGGTCAATCGTTTTGCCGACATCCAGCCGCTCTTCCTGCGGAATCGCCACCCCTGCCCGGCCTAACCATATCTTGCTTACAAGGACAACTTTGTCCCGTTCAACACCGTTCAAAGCCGGCAGCACATACGGATGACTGCCGTACAGGTCGGCCATATCGAACCAATTGATCCCCCGCTCAAAGCAGCCGGCAATCAGCTCCGAAAACTTCTCTTTTCCCAAGCGGGTTTGGTTGGACTGCTGATTGCCCCCGCGCATGCCTGTTCCCAGACCCACCCGCGACACCTTCAGCCCTGTCTTACCGAGGGCGACCTTTTCATACGGGTCAAAACCGGCCGGAGCCGGCGCTTCCTGTGCAAAACCACGCCGCCCCAATAAAAATCCGCCCATTCCTAAAATGGAACTGCCCAGAAATGTCCTGCGCGGTATCTTCATAAAACACCCCTCTATATAAAATGGTTATTTTGCCGGTCATTATAGGCCTATCTGCAGCGCCTGTCAAACAGCCGTTTATTTTTGCCCCGCTTACCACGTCAGCTTCAGCAGGGAGACGCCCTGCCGCGGCAGTGTCATCGGAAGGGTCAGCCGGCCGTCTTGTGTCTTCAGCCAGACCGGCGCAGCCAGCAGTTCCAGCTGGCCGGCACGCTCCAGCTCGGCTGTCTGCTGCGGCGTGGGATTCTGGGGAGAACCCATCTTCTTCCAGACCTCATAGGAATTACTGAACCGGCGGTCCACACGATAGTGGTGCAGCAGCACCTGTGCAGCCGGAACAGAGACAACCGTTACTTCTACCGTTGCATCGGCAGCGTCAACATCGTCATCGTGGTAGTTCCAGACCATCACTGAGGCAGACCGCTCATCGGCGGCCGCCAGCGCGCTGATATCCGGCCGGGGACCGCGGATGCTGCTGTCCCGCACCGTCAGCACATCGTAGGCCAAATCGCCGCTGACCTCGACCCGCTGTCCGGCCATCAGACCGAACATCCGAAAGACATTCAAAACGGGCTTGTCAACCCCGTTGGTGGCCAAATCGCGGTAGCCGTTGAACCACGGCTGGTCTTCAAACTCAAACGACCACGAAACCGCCCCGAGGAAATTCACCCCGAACAGGTCAGCCAGTTCGTATTTGCGGGCAAAGGAAGCGGCCGTATAGCTGGAATACAGCGTCCCGTTGCGGTAGGCATTTTCCGGATAATCCTGCATCGAGCAGGCCGCACAGCCCTCCGGGTCCGATTCGCCGATGATGACCGGCAGGTGTCTGAACGGTTCAAACGATGCAACAATCTCAAAGCCGCTGGAGATGTCGCGAAGCTGGCGGCCCATATTCATCCGGACATGCCCATCGACCACGCGGGGCGCCCCTTTGGCGTGAAAGGCGATAAAGTCCAGCGGGGCTCCCCGCCGGCCTGTTGCAGCATTGGTGCCTTCGAAGCAGTGGGTCAGGAAAGCCCGCAGAAAGCGTGCCGCCCCCTGTCCGGACGGGCCGGTTACATGCGGACCGCCCACACGCCCTTCCGGCAGCGCCCGCTTGACCGCATCGGCTGAATAGTCATACAGCCGGCAGTAGTCCTCAACCGTGCCCTGCCAGTAGCCGCTGTCCGGCTCGTTCCACAGCTCCCAGTACCAGCTGGCAACCTCCTGCCGGCCGTACCGCTGGAGGCAGTGGCTGACCCACTGATAGATCAGCTCAGCCCATTTGCCGTAATCCTTCGGCGGATATGCCCAGCCGGTAAAAATCTCCCGGTACGGCAGCCCCGGACGCCACTGGTGCTGATACGGTTCCGGCTGTATCGACAGCGCCTTGGGCATAAAGCCCATTTCCACCAGCGGCTTCATTCCGCGCTGGAGGTAGGTATCGAAGATCCGGTCGATAAGCGTCCAGTCATAAACCGGATTGCCCTGTGCATCTTCGGTGTACATATTGGTCGAACCCCATTTGAGGGCGGCCGTTCCGTCGCCTGTGCACATCAGATTGTGCGCCCGCACATACACCGGCACCGGACTCAGCGCCGACAACTCCGACAGCAGCTTCCGGCCGTCTTTCATATAGGTGTAGTTCGGCTCGTCGTAGCCGAACCATGCCCACACCGGCCGCATCGGCCCCTTGGTCCGTCCTAAATCCACACGGATCGCAACCGGCTTTTCCGGCTGGGCCATGCAGCGGGACCCCTCCGGCAGCATCGCGGCGGCTATCCATACAACAGCCGCGGCGGCATAACGGGTCTTCATACCTTGCTCCTTTCCATCGGGTATCTGTATAATTGTCTTCCGCCAGTCCGCTACGGCAGCCGGCGAATCCGCACCTCAATGTCTTTGTCCTCTGCCAGAAGCGCTTGGAGTGTGCTGAGATCCGTCTGGCCGTAGTGATAGGGATACAGCACCTTCGGGCGGAAGGCCTTGGCCGCATCGGCTGCCATCTGGGGCGTCATCGTATAGGGCAGATTCACCGGCAGGAAGGCAATATCGATGGACTGGAGGGCCTTCATCTCCGGCGTGTTTTCGGTATCGCCGGCGACATACAGACGCGTCTTGCCGAGGGTTATAATATAGCCGTTGCCCTGCCCCTTGGGATGATAGGGCACACCGTCCGGACGGGTGTGCTGGATGTTGTAGGCCGCCACGGCTTCAATCTTGAATCCGGCAGCTTGAGTCGTCTGCCCGTTGGCAAGAATAGTGCCGCCGGCAATCTTTTCGGCACAGGCCTTCGTCAGAATCACGGCCGTATCCGGCCGGCGCAGCTGCTGGACGGCTTTGGCATCCAGATGGTCGGCATGCTCGTGGGTAATCAGAATCAAATCGGCCTTGGGCAGCTTGGAATAGTCCGCCAGACGCGTCCACGGGTCAATGTGAATGACCTTGCCGGCACAGTCGGCCATCAGCGTCCCATGACCGATAAAGGTAATCGTCAGCGGACCGATGTCGGTTTGGAAGACATCCTTTTCAAAGCCGTTGGGCTCGGCCGGCTTGGGGGGTTCTGCACCGGCGGCTGTTCCAGCGCTGCCGGCAAGCAGTCCGCCCACCAGAAAAAAAACAACCAATCGCTTCATACATCCTGCCTCGCTTTCTTGTTAACCGTTAATATTCAATGCCCTTGCGGGCCTTCACGCCCGTCTCATACGGATGCTTGACCGGGCGCATTTCCGTCACCAAGTCGGCCAGCTCCATCAGTTCCCCGCTGGCCCCGCGGCCGGTCAGCACGATTTCCACCTGCCTGTCGCGGTGGGCCAAAAGCCGGCGGATATCCTCCATCCGGGCAAATCCCGCATTCAGACAAAAGACAATCTCATCCAGAACAATCAGGTCATAGTATTTTTCGTGGGCGGCCGTCTCCAATTCCTGCATCGCCTTATGAATGGCCGTGCGAATCCGCTCTATCTGCCTCTGGTCGTGCATCGAGCGGAACATATCCCACGGCTCATCCAGCCAGCGCATCGTGATGGCCTGACACTGGGAGCGAATCAGACTCCGTTCGCCTAAATCCAGATCGGCCGGCTTTAGAAACTGATAAAAAAGCACCTTTGCCCCATGTCCGGCGGCACGGACGGCCAGCCCCAAGGCCGCTGTGGTTTTGCCTTTGCCGTCGCCGGTGTATATCTGCACAAGTCCCTTTTCAAACATAGCCGCCATTCTACCGGCCGAAGGGACACAATTCAAATGCAATTTAACCTGCCCAGTAAACACCCCCCAGCGCCGGCTGTATTAACCCGACAGCTATTGTCCAGATGGTCCCAATTCTGCATGCACTATCTTGCTATCTTCAAAAATCCGTAAAAATCTTAAATCCCTTATATGCAAGCAGTTATCGAAATTGTACCCCCTTGCAGACG